>NZ_JADYVF010000070.1:0-410 GCF_020193625.1 Bradyrhizobium sp. IC3123
ATCTACCACTCACTCCTGAGATAAGCAAGAATGTGAATATTTACGAAGTCGCTCTGCGTTTCAGCTCTGATTCAATCAGTTTTTCAAGCATCTGCGCCTGAGTAATACCTTCCTCATCCGCCAGTTCACTCAGCCTGTCTTTTAACCGGGCCTGAATAACCGCATGAAAAGCCTTATGAGTGTTGCTTCTGCGAGCCAGAGAAGCTCTTTGCCTCTCTCTGGCCGGAACAGGGTTACCTTTCCGGTATGTACGCTTGGTGCCTGATGAGGAAGTCACTGCATTTTCTGTCTGCGACATCTCGCCTCCTCAATTCTCAAACAGGGATCGTTTCGCAGAGAATACTACAGTTTTTTGAAATCAGCGACTTGAAAGTTGTGACGATGATCTGTGTTGGCGCACAAATCATGTC
>NZ_JADYVF010000071.1:0-408 GCF_020193625.1 Bradyrhizobium sp. IC3123
CTTTCACCGTCAGCGGCTGGTTGGGGCGCATTTTGTCCGGGGCCCCCAGCGCCAGCGTCAGGCGACGGTTTTCATCGCCCAGCGGCAGATGCAGCAGGCCCACCGCGCGTTTCGGCGTTGCCGAGCGCGATTTATCGCCGGGACGAACCACCAGCGTGCTAAGGTAGAGGTCGTGGCGATTCCAGGTTTTATCCACCGGGATCGACAGGTCCATCCCCTCCGCCGGGACGTCAATTTCCTGCCACCACAGCGGCCCTTCGCTGGATTCCACCATTGCGTAGCCTTTACCCGCCGCCGGGGCGGCGATGTGCAGCCTGATGGTGTCGCCCGGTTTATAGCTCGGTTTATCCAGCTTCATTGTGACCCGGTCAGGACGCGCCGCGCCGGCGCCTTCGCTGTTATCCTGCC
>NZ_JADYVF010000072.1:0-408 GCF_020193625.1 Bradyrhizobium sp. IC3123
CTCTTACAGTTTGGCGACTCTGCGGCTTGCGTGAGCAAACCCACCGGCCGCAGGGCAGGAAAGCGCCATTTGCGCCGATCCGACAAATCGCCCTATAGCGCAAACGCCTGTAGCGGGACGATGACGCCCAGAAGCATGGGTGTGGTCGATTTGGGATATGTGGATGAAACGCCAGAAAGCCTCCAGCCTTGCCGACCTGTCCGCACTTGCTGGCGTGTCCATCTCCACGGTGTCCCGCGCCTTGGCCGACAATCCGCTGGTCGCGGTCGCTACCCGCGACAAGATCAAGCAGTTGGCGCGCGAGCATGATTTCCAGATCAATGTCGCCGCGCGCAATTTCCGGCTCCAGCGCACCGGCGCTGTGGGGGTGATATTGCCGTTGGGCCATGAGACCGAGCAGCATCTGAC
>NZ_JADYVF010000073.1:0-401 GCF_020193625.1 Bradyrhizobium sp. IC3123
CTGCTGGGGCGCTACGACCCGACGAACACCAGCCGGCTGGCCGCCGATGACTGGCTGGCCATCGCGACCGCATACCGGCGGCAGTGACGTCAGAACTTGGGCCGGTGCGCGATGATCCCGCGCGACATCCGCACCGGTGTCCCGTCCACCACCTCGACGACCTCCAGCCAGGCTCCCGGGGCCACGAAGTGCCGGCTGATATCTTCACGCTTCATCGAAATGATCAGGACGCCTGCGTCTGTCACCTCGAAGGCGTCGAACGCGCCGTAATCGCGCGCCTCTCCGTTGGCGAAAACGACCGTGAAAGCCATGCTGGGAGTATCGCGTGCGGCCTTAGCCGTCGAGCGCGAGGTCCTTGCGAAAGCGCCGCAGCCCGTCGATCTTCTCGGCCAGGGTTGCCT
>NZ_JADYVF010000074.1:0-400 GCF_020193625.1 Bradyrhizobium sp. IC3123
ACAAAGATTAGTTGTAGATCATCTCCACGTCGTTGGTGATATTTACGACCGTGGTCCTCACCCAGACAAAATTATGGATACACTCATTGATTACCATTCTGTCGATATTCAATGGGGGAACCATGATGTTTTATGGATGGGTGCCTACTCTGGTTCAAAGGTGTGCCTCGCGAACTTACTCCGCATTTGTGCACGTTACGACAATCTCGACATTATTGAAGATGCTTACGGTATTAACTTGCGTCCATTATTAACGCTAGCCGAAAAGTATTACGATGATAATGAGGCATTTCGTCCGAAAAAACATCCTGAGAAAAATCCATCAGAGTCAGAAATTTTACAGATTACAAAAATTCATCAAGCCATTGCAATGATTCAATTTAAATTGGAAGGACCGATT
>NZ_JADYVF010000075.1:0-396 GCF_020193625.1 Bradyrhizobium sp. IC3123
ACCTGTAAGTCCCCGGCCATTGGGCAGACATTCAGCCTGGTTTACCAGGTCTATATCATCTCGACGGGCCGCAGAGTGACCGGGGAAGGTAAAATAGACGATAACCTAAAATTGTCGCTTTTTCAGGTAGATGGCCAAGGCGGTCTACGCAACGGCACCGCTGGCGCCAACTATAATCTTTTCATTACCGGCCTGACCCGTATCAGAACAATGGCCTGCGTCCCCACGGTATCTATTTCGCCAAGCGAAATTAACTTTGGCGATATTCCTGCCGGTAACGCCCGACCGGGCTACTATGAAAAAACACGCCCCTTTACCGTCACCTATGGTCTGGTCAAGCAGGGTAAAGGCAGTGATTGCGGGACCGAACCTATGCTTGCTACGTTTAGCACCACC
>NZ_JADYVF010000076.1:0-388 GCF_020193625.1 Bradyrhizobium sp. IC3123
CTATGCCCGAGCACAGCCCACTTGTTAGTGGGCTGTGTTGTTTCTGCGCTTTAACCGATGCCCATCGTCTGGAGTACCACCAGGCTCAGCCCCATGACCGACATCCCGCACAGGACGCCGTAGCTTGGATTGCTTTGCGGATCGATCTCTTTCGCCAGCGGCATCAGTTCATCGACCGACAGCGCCACCATAATCCCGGCGACGGCAGCCATGATCGCGCCCATCACCAGCGGCGAGACCAGGCTCCCCAGAATCAACCACGCCAGCACGCCGCCCAAAATTTCCGCCATGCCGGAAAGCCCGGCCCAGAGCACCGCTTTGCTGCGCGAGCCGGTGGCGGCATACACCGGTCCGGCAACCGCCAGTCCTTCCGGAATATTGTGCAGGG
>NZ_JADYVF010000077.1:0-381 GCF_020193625.1 Bradyrhizobium sp. IC3123
CCGCATGCCAGCCGCGCAACCAGTGCAGGTCCTGGTCGAGATAGGCGCGTATCAGCCCCATCTCCGCTTCGCTCAAACCACGCAACTCAAGCTCCGTGGGATGCTCGTCACGCAGGCGCTCGGCCGTATCCGCTTCATCCAGAGCCAGGGCGAGACGCTGCAGCAGCCTCTCGTACAGCCCACCTCCCGTCACACTCGCGCGTTGCAGCTCAGCCATCGAACACCTCTGAAGGTACCACTGGGCAGCCAGCCATCGACGGCCCATAGGGCAAGCTTAGCGTTCCCGTTCGGCTGAACCGCCCCCGGCGACAAACGGCGCGGGCTATCGACAGGAGTGGGGGTCATGTATGCTACGAGGCTTTCGAACAGTCACGTCTAAGT
>NZ_JADYVF010000078.1:0-381 GCF_020193625.1 Bradyrhizobium sp. IC3123
CCTGCAATCCGAGTCCGAGGGGCCTGCCCTCATCTCTTGCGCAGCAAGGCTGCTCGGAAGATGGTCTACATACTCAACCTCCTTCTTCGCGCCGTCATGGCGCACATACCACCGTGCAGCCGAAGGCCATCACCTTCCCGACCGATGCCAAGCTGCTGCACGCGGCAATCAAGGGGCTCAACCGCCTGGCGAGGAAGCACGGGGTCAAGCTGCGGCAGTCCTATCTTCGCATTGCCAAGACCGCGGCGATGATTGCGGGACGCTACGGCCATGCCAAGCAATTCAAGCGGCATCAGCGGCAGTTGCGCATCCTGCGCAGCCGACTGGGCCGGATCATCCGCGATATCCGCCGCAAGATCGAAGGTCAGGCTGTGCTTGAGA
>NZ_JADYVF010000079.1:0-379 GCF_020193625.1 Bradyrhizobium sp. IC3123
AGGATTATCTCAGTGGCCTGCCGCGCGATACCTTCATCGAACGCCTGAGCTGGTTCTATGGTGAAATTAATGTGCTGCACCCTTTTCGTCTTGGCAATGGCCTGACCCAGCGCATTTTCTTTGAACAGCTGGCGATACATGCCGGCTACCTTCTTAACTGGCGTGACGTTGACCCCGCCGGCTGGAGTGCGGCCTGCCAGCAGAGCGCGATGGGCGATCTGGCCCCGCTGGTGGCGATCTTTCGCAAAGTGGTAAGCGAAGCGCGGGAATCTGAGTAGAATAGCCCGGTTTTGATTGTTCCGGAGCCGCTATGATCCTGCTTATCGATAACTATGACTCTTTCACCTGGAATCTGTATCAGTACTTCTGCGAACTGGGG
>NZ_JADYVF010000007.1:0-337756 GCF_020193625.1 Bradyrhizobium sp. IC3123
CGGCAACACCGCCTGCTCCGACAGCCGCGCCCCCGGCCCGCCCCGGCGCGCCTGCGCCGGCAGTCACGCCGGCTCCAACGGCGACACCAACACCGACGACGCCACCTGCGCCAACCGCAACGCCGGCTCCCGGCAGCACGCCCGGCGCACCGCCGGCTGGTCGCCCCGGCGCACCTCCGCCCGGCGTACGTCCTGGCGCGCCGCCGCCCCCGCCGGGATCACCCGCACCCGGCGCCACGCCCGCTCCAACGGCAACGCCCGCGCCCGGCAGCACGCCGCCACCCCCGCCGCCCGGACGTCCGGGGTCGGCAACGCCCGCGCCCGGCGCAACCCCGGCCCCGACAGCGACGCCAGCCCCGGGGCAGCGGGGTGGAACGCCTCCTGCCGGCGCGCCCGCCGCCGGGACTCCGGCTGCGCCGCCGCAGGCTGGTGCGCCCGCCCGGCCGCCGGCACCTCCGGCCGGCGCCGCGGCTCCGACCGTGGTGCCCGGCACGCCGGCCGCAGCGCCGCCGCCCGACCGGGCACAATACAGACCGCCGACGGTCGCGCCGGCTTTCCGCGCCGCGCCGACAGTCGCCGCGCCCCTGCCGCCGCCGCCGCGTCCGCAGCAGCGTGACCTGACGCCGCTCGCGATCGGCGCGGGCGTGGTGGCCGGCGCCGTGATCGGCGCCACCATCGCCGATATCCATAACCAGCGGCGCGAGGTCGTCGAAGGCGGCCGCACCGTCTACACCGAGCCGGACCGCATCATCATCCGCGATCCGGGCGGGCAGGCTTACGTCCGCGGCAACGATCTCTATCGCTTCCGCTATGGCGCCCGCGACATCCGCACCGACACCGTCGGCGGCGAAACCCGCACCGTCGTGATCCGTCCCGACGGCAGCGAGGTGATCACCGTGGTCGGGCCGGACGGCTCGCTGCTGCGTCGTATCCGCCGGGACCCGCGCGGACGCGAGATCGTGATCATCGACAACACCTACCGCGATCCGCGGGCGGTCGGCGGCTTCTACGTCGACGTGCCGCCGCCGGTGGTCAACATTCCCTACGATCGCTACATCGTCGACGCCCAGGAGGCGCCGCCGCAGGTGATCTACGAAACGATGCGGGCTCCGCCGGTGCAGCGGATCGACCGGCGCTACTCGCTCGACGAGATCCGCTACAGCCCGAATGTTCGCATGCAGATGCCGAGCATCGACGTCAACACGATCAACTTCGAGACCGGATCGTGGACCATTCCGCCGGATCAGGCGGCGCGGCTGCAAGTGATCGCCGACGGCATCAACCAGGCGCTCCAGGCCAACCCGCAGGAGGTGTTCCTGATCGAGGGCCACACCGATGCGGTCGGCAACGAGGTCGACAATCTGTCGCTGTCGGATCGCCGCGCGCAGGCCGCAGCCGAATTGCTGACGCAGCAATTCAGTGTGCCCGCGGAGAACCTGACGTCGCAGGGCTATGGCGAGCAGTATCTGAAGGAGCAGACGCAAGGCGCGAGCCTGATCAACCGGCGCGTCACCGTCCGTCGCATCACGCCGTTGCTCAACGGCGACCAGGCCAACGCGGCGCCTCCGCCGCGCCAGTAAGACCTTCGCAAGAAGACAATGGCCGGGAGCGATCCCGGCCATTTTTCTTGTCACGCCGTCATTGCTTCCGATGGCAGGCATGCCTCGCAAACGGCGGCAACATGCCGGTGATCGGTGCCGCAACAGCCGCCGAGAATGCGCATGCCGGGGAATGCGCGCCTGAGCAAATGGTAGCGGCGGCCGAGATCTTGGGGATCACCACTGTCCAGCGCCTCCGATTCGTCGAGCTCGGCATGGCTCTTGACCGATGCATTGGCTCTGATGCCGTGGATGCGCTGCACCCACGCCTCGCCTGCGGCGAGTGCACTCTCGAAGTGAGTTGGGTGCGCGCAATTGATCAGGAAGTATTCGCAGGCACGTTCAGTTGCGTCGTCGACCGCCTCGATCGCCTCGCGCAGCGACTCTCCCCGGACGAGGCGGCCATCGGTTTCGACCGTGAAAGAGATGGCGACCGGAATGTCCTGCCTCTTGGCTGCACGGACCACGCCCACGGCTTCGTTGATGCTGTTCAGCGTGAATGCAGTCACCATGTCGGCGCCCGCCTCGGCGAAGGCCGCAATCTGGCCTGAGTGGTAGGTTTCCGCCTCCGCCGCGTCCATGTTGCCGGCCTTGTAGCCGTCGCCTCGCGGACCGATCGCGCCATTGATGACGCAAGGCGTGCCGGGCAACTCCCAGACGCCGCGCAACTCGTCGAGGAAGCGGATGGCGCGCATGTTGATGGCCTTAAGCCTGGCCGCATCATAGCCGAGCTTGGCGCCCCAATCGGGGTTGGCGCGCCAGGTCGGACTGTCGAGGACAAAGCCGAGCCCATGCTGCCGCGCGATACGCAGGTAGGCTTCGTAGTACTGCCTCAAATGCGCGCGGCCATCCGCGCTGTCGAGCAGCACGAATGCCGCAAAGTGGGGCAGCTCCAGCCCGTGCTGAAAGATGAGGGTTGTTTCCATGCCGCCGTCGGTCAGGAAAATGCCGCCGCCGCGCTGCGGCAGACCATGTCTGTATCTGGCCATCGATCGCTCCATCATTTGGACGGGCCCGCTCTCTTCACTCGGTCGCGCTAGGCCCGTGTTCGGTCGCGGCATTTGGTGCCGCATAATGTCGCGTCGCTCTAGAAGCCCCGTGGTGCGGCTGAACTTCCACCCGCAAGCGGAGACAAATCAATGATTTGCACGAGTCACGCGGAGTGGGCCTTAGCCCCAAGAACCAATTTCCGCACCGTCGGTACAGTTCTGGAGACATCGATGGGAAAGGGCGAAGCGACGCGCGAGCGCATTCTGGAGATCGCGGAAGCGGCGGTGCTTGCAAAGGGCTTCGGCGCCACCTCGATCGAGGAGGTCATTGCCGAGGCCGGACTGACCAAGAGCGGGTTCTTCTATCACTTCAGGGACAAGAACGCGCTCGCACGGGAGATGCTGCGTCGCTACGTGGATACGAATGACCGCCTGTTCGACGAGATCTTCAGGCGCGGACGCGAGCTCTCCGACGACCCGCTGCAGTCGTTCCTGATCTCGCTGAAACTACTCGCCGAAGTCATGGCCGATCTGCCGAACGGCCATCCCGGCTGCCTGATCGCAAGCATCTGCTATCAGGAGCGCCTGTTCGACCGCGATGTTCGCGATCTAACCGCGCAATCGGTCCGGAGCTGGAATGCGCACTTCCGCGAGATTCTCGACGGCATCGCCGCCATCTATCCGCCCCGCGAGCCGATCGATCTCGACGATCTCGCGGAGATGATCTCGTGCGTGGTCGACGGCGCAATCATCATGTCGAAGACGCTCAACGACCCGAAGCGGCTGGAGCGACAGATCCTGCTCTTCCGCAGCTGCGTGAAGCTGGTCTTCACGCCGCCTCACTCGTCGTGAATTGATGGAACGTGAGCGGACCAGGGCGGCCCGGCCTGCCGCGCTCGCCTGCGGCAGGAATGTGATTGGGCCCAGGTTGGCAGTCGCCCCATCATTCTCGCGCAGCCAATCCCAGCGCATCGGCCATGACACGGAACACTTCGGTATTGTCCATCGAGCCGTGCACGCGCTCGCTCCCCGGGCCCGCCGCCGTGACAATGACGTCCTCGCCCGAATGCACGCTGGCGCCGACCAGCGACGACAGATTGCCGGGGCGCAGCACCGCGCCCGGGACCTCCTTGTATTTGTCGTTGGCCTTGAAGGTGCCGTCGTCGCCGGCCTTGACGGTCGGCTCGTTGGGATTGTCGAGCTTCGGACGGAACGTCTCGTAATGATCGGGCAGGCTCGCCGAGAAGATGGCAAGCCGGCGGCTCACGTCGATGCGTGACGGGTAGCCTTCCGCGTCTGGGGCCGGATAGTTCGGAAATCCGGCCTTGTCGTAAACCCCGACGCGCTCGCGTAAGGGAACGTTGGGCACGGTGGCCATGTCGTCATTCACTGTGCCGACCAGGCTGTTGGGGTGATTGTGATCGGCCAGCACCAGGATGAGGGTGTCGTCGCCGCGGGCGCGCGCCCATTCGCGCGTCTGACGCACCGCGTTGTCGAGCATGATCGTGTCGTAGACGGCACGCTCCATGTCGAGCAAATGTGCGTATTTGTCGATCATTCCGGATTCGACCATCAGGAAGAAGCCGGCTTCGTTCTTCGAGAGGATTTTCAACGCCGCCTGCACCTGCTCGGTCAGATCAGGCTGCTCGGGGAATTTCTTGACGCCGCCGCCCTTGAGGAATTTGCGGTCGAGCGCGCCGTCCATGTTGCCGGTGGCGAACAGGCCGAGCAGCTTGCTCGTCTCCTGCTTGGCGGCAGAGGCGCTGAGCTCGCCCGCGGTGGTCGCCACCTGATAACCGGCATCGCGAAACTTCGCGATGTAGTCGGTCTCGTCCTTGCGCTTGGAGCCGGCAGCCGACTTCGGCAGAAAATTTGCGCTGCCGCCGCCCATCATCACATCCGGCTTTGCCGCGAAGAACTGCTCGACGATGTCGTCATAGGCGGCGCGGCGGCGGGTGTGCGCGACCATCGCCGCCGGCGTCGCGTCTTCGATCTCGGTATTGGTGACGACACCGATCGCCATGCCGAGCCGTCTTTTGGCGAGGCTGGTGATGGTTTCGACCTTGGGATCGTCGAGCGGGCTTGCGCTACGGTCAGCGTAGACGCCGAGGGCATTGACGGCGCTCTTGTGCCCGGTCGCATAGGCGCTCGCCGAGTTCGCGGAATCCGTGATGATCGAGTCCGAGCCGGCGGTTGCCACCAGCGCCATATGGGGCATGTCGTCGATGGCGAGCTTGCCGCGGCTCTTGCCTTCCGAAATGCCCTTGGACAGGATTCGCGCGGCGACCCGATGCGCCGGCGACATGCCATCGCCGATGAACAGGATGACGTTCTTCGCCTTGCGCGGGCCGGTGTCGTAGACCGTCCATGTGACGCTGCGCTGGCGTGTGCCGTCGCTTACCTCGACGGCAACGCTGCCGGGCGTGGACAGCGTGACGTCGCGCATGATCAGGGCCGACTGCTCCTTGCCGTCCTCGCGCTCGACGAAGGTTCCGGAGCGGCCGAACGCGGCCGCGTAATCGGCGCCGTTCACCGTCACCTTCAACTTGGCGGGATCGACCAGCCCCGGGAGCTCGACCTTGAAGTCGAACTTGGCTCCCGCCAGGATCTCGGCGCGGTCGATCGGATAGATCGTCTGCGCCGACGATGATGATGCCCAACAGAGAACAATGAGAGAGGCGAGTGCCGATCCCCTGACCATGTGCGATGCTCCGCAATCCCGTTTCCAACAGTGGAAGCGTAGCGGTCGAGAATGACAGCGTCATTAAGCTCGGAGCGCGGATGGAGCGAAGCGCAATCCGGGCTCCGGAAAGCCTCAGCCCTTATCGCTCTCGAGCCGGAAGATCTGCGAGCCTTCGCTGCCCGACAACAGGCCGGTCTTCGAATAGAGACCGAGCTTGGTGCGGGTGTCGGCGATGTCGAGGTTGCGCATGGTGAGCTGGCCGATGCGGTCGGCCGGCGTGAAGGCGGCGTCCTCCACCTTCTCCATGCTCAGCCGCTCCGGCGCATAGGTAAGGTTGGGGCTCTCGGTGTTGAGGATCGAATAATCGTTGCCCCGGCGCAGCTCGAGCGTGACTTGGCCGGTGACGGCGCGGGCGACCCAGCGCTGTGCGGTCTCGCGCAGCATCAACGCCTGCGAATCGAACCAGCGGCCCTGATAGAGCAGGCGTCCCAGGCGCATGCCGCTGACGCGGTACTGCTCGATCGTGTCCTCGTTGTGGATGCCGGTGACGAGGCGCTCATAGGCAATGTGCAGCAGCGCCATGCCAGGCGCCTCATAGATGCCGCGGCTCTTGGCCTCGATGATGCGGTTCTCGATCTGATCGCTCATGCCGAGGCCGTGACGGCCGCCGATCGCGTTGGCTTCGAGGAACAGCGCGACCGGATCGGAGAAGGTCTGGCCGTTGAGCGCGGTCGGCTGTCCTTCCTCGAAGCGCACCACGACCTTCTCGGCCTTGACATTGCAGTCGTCGCGCCAGAACGGGACGCCCATGATCGGGTTGACGATCTTGATGCCGCTGTCGAGGCTTTCGAGATCCTTCGCCTCGTGCGTGGCGCCGAGCAGATTGCTGTCGGTCGAATACGCCTTCTCCGCACTCATCTTGTAGGCGAAGCCTTGCGCGGTCATGAACGCCGACATCTCGGCGCGGCCGCCGAGCTCGTCGATGAACTGCTGGTCGAGCCAGGGCTTGTAGATCTTCAAGTCGGGATTGGTGAGCAGGCCGTAGCGGTAGAAGCGCTCGATGTCGTTGCCCTTGAAGGTCGAGCCGTCGCCCCAGATGTTGACACCGTCTTCCTTCATCGCTGCGACCAGCATCGTGCCGGTGACGGCGCGCCCGAGCGGCGTGGTGTTAAAATAGGTGATGCCGCCGGTCGAGATATGGAAGGCGCCGGACTGGATCGCGGCTATGCCCTCGTGAACCAGCTGCGTGCGGCAATCGACGAGCCGCGCGTTCTCGGCACCGAACTCCATCGCCTTGCGCGGGATCTCGTTGTAGTCGGCTTCATCCGGCTGACCGAGATTGGCGGTGTAGGCGTAGCAGCGCGCCCCCTTCTGCTTCATCCAGAGCAGCGCCGCAGAGGTGTCGAGGCCGCCCGAAAAAGCGATGCCGACTTTCTCACCCTTGGGCAGGCTTTTCAGGATCGTGGTCATGGGGCTTCCAATCGGGTCTCAAGCTGATGTGATGGGTGCGTTCGACCGCGCGAATATCAAATTTCGCGGGGCTCGGCACCCCTTTAATAGCTCAAACCGAGGGCTCGGGGCCGGTCTTGCGGCCGAACAGGCGCTGGCGGAGCCGGTAGGCGGGCATGTTCAACCGGGTCAGGGCGGCATCCACCGCTTCGTCCGAGAACCGCGTCCGCGGCCAGCGGTAAATCAGCGCGTAGGCGAACCAGATCACGACGAAGGTGACGAGGCCGGCGATCGACACGTCCGTGAAAAAGTGCCCGCCGAAGGCCATGCGCAGGGCGCTGGTCAAGGCGCCGAACACCACGGCGGCGGCATAGGCGAGCGGCCGCCACGCCGGCGGCGCCAGCGCGGCCGGCGCCAGCGTCCAGAACGCCGTCGCGCCTTCGCCGGAGAAGAACGAGCAATTGCGCCCGCAAGTGCCGCGCGGATCCCACCACGGCACGAATTGCTGATCGCCGGCAAACTCGGTCACCACCACCGGACGCGGACGGCCCCAATAATTCTTGAACGTCAGGTTGGTCAAAATACCGGCCGACATGGTCATCGTCACCAGCAGGAAGATGACCGTACGCCCCGGCACCATCAGCGGCCGGTCGGGCCGGATCATCTTGACCACGAGCGCGACGATCGAGGGAAGGGCGAAGGCCCAGGCGATCCACATCGCCGCATCGCGCGCAAAGCCGGCCCACCCGTTCAGCTTGAGCGGAAACGTCTTGGTCTCCGCGTCGAAGAACAGCGAAGCGAGCTTGAGGTCGAGCTCGGGATAGAGGCCGAAGACGACGCCGATCACGAGCCACAGCGCCAGGGCGATGAAGAGTCCAGTCCTGTTCATGGCGCGCGGTTTAGCGGAGTGGGGCGGGGATGGAAACCCCAGGGGAGGGTAGGAAACTCACCGCGGGCCCGGCCTTGAATTCGCCGGCAATGGCGGCGGTGGTTTCCGCGGGGGCGGCGGGATGCGCCAGGCGCCGGCGTTACGGCCGGCGATCAGCCAGTAGACGAAGCCGGCAACAATGCCCGCGCCCGTCATGATCTCCAGGTGACGCCGGACGATGCCCTCAAACTGCAACGTGTCGGAATGGAACGGGACGAGGCCGAGATAGCAGGCGAGCCCGACAAGGCCGCCGCCGACGGCATAGGCGATCGCACTGCGGATATAGAGCGCTTCGGTGATCGCGACGATCACCGCCGCCGGCACCACCGCAAAGCCGGACACGAAGATGAAGCCGAAGCCGAGCAGGATGTCGATCGTGCCCTGGTCGACCGGACCGGCGCCGAGATCGGCGAATTCCGGAAACAGCAGCGCGACGACGACGATCATGCCGCCGACAAAGCAGGCGGCGAGGAAGCCGATGAAGATGACGACGAGGCGCCCGATCAGGGACATGACGAAGAAGTCCCGATTGTCGTCATTGCGAGCGGAGCGAAGCAATCGAGACATACGTCCGCGGAGACGGTCTGGATTGCTTCGTCGCTACGCTCCTCGCAATGACGAGGAGGCGAGAGCACGGGCATGACACACTAATCCGTCATCGCCATGGCGCGCAGCGCCTGGCGCTCGCGCGCCGAGAGCTTTTCCGTCTCCGACTTGAGCTGGCCGCAGGCGGCGAGGATGTCGCGGCCGCGCGGGGTGCGCACCGGCGAGGAATAGCCGGCGTTGAAGATGTATTCGGAGAACTTTTCGATCTGGTCCCAGTCCGAGCATTCATAAGCGGTGCCGGGCCAGGGATTGAACGGGATCAGGTTGATCTTGGCCGGAATGCCCTTGAGCATCTTCACCAGCAGCTTGGCATCGTCGAGCGAATCGTTGACGCCCTTGAGCATCACATATTCGAAGGTGATGCGGCGCGCGTTGGAGGCACCGGGATAGTCGCGGCAGGCCTGCAGCAGCTCCTTGATCGGATATTTGCGGTTGAGCGGCACCAGCTCGTTGCGCAGCTCGTCGCGCACCGCGTGCAGCGAAATCGCGAGCATGACGCCGATCTCCTCGCCGGCGCGCACGATGTTCGGCACCACGCCCGAGGTCGACAACGTGATACGGCGGCGGGAGATGCCGATGCCTTCGTTGTCGCCGACGATCAGAAGCGCATCGCGCACCGCGTCGAAATTGTAGAGCGGCTCGCCCATGCCCATCATCACGATGTTGGTGACGCGGCGCGTGCCGTCCTCGCGATCGGCCCAGTCATTCAAACGATCGCGCGCGACCATCACCTGCCCGACGATCTCGCCGGCGGTGAGATTGCGCACCAGGCGCTGGGTGCCGGTGTGGCAGAAGGCGCAATTGAGCGTGCAGCCGACCTGCGAGGAAACGCAGAGCGTGCCGCGGTCGGTCTCGGGGATGTAGACGCATTCGACTTCATGCGCCTTCTGAACATTATCGCCGCTCGGCAGGCGCAACAGCCATTTGCGGGTGCCGTCGTTGGAGATCTGCTCGGCCACGACTTCCGGCCGGTCGACGGTGAAATGCTGGGCGAGCTCGGCGCGGATGCCCTTGGAGATCGAGCTCATCTCGTCGAAGCTCTGGGCGCCGCGGAAATAGATCCAGTGCCACAGCTGCTGCACCCGCATCTTGCGCTGGGCCGGCGCGACACCGATCTCGCCGAGCCGATCGGCAAGCTCGGTGCGCGACAGGCCGATCAGCGACGGCTTGGCCGGCGGCACATAGGTTTCGAGCGGGGTCTTCTCCACCAGGAGGCCGTTGTGCGGCTCGGTCGTCGGTTGCATTGAATGGACCTGATTACGTGGTCGTTCCGGGGCGGCGCGAAGCGTCGAACCTGGAACCTCGAGATTCCGGGTCTGGTCCTTCGGACCATCCCGGAATGACGGAAAAACTTGGAACGGCCCCTATATAGCAACCGGAACCGCCGATTGCGACCTTATCGCCCGCAGTCTTAACGCCGGCAATCCTGCGCGATCTTGTCGAGCGCCTGGGCGAGGCCCTTCAGCGAGAAGGTGTCGGTCGTCTCGGTCCCCTTGGCCGAGACGCCCTTGACGACGAGATCGGCGGATTTGCGCATGGCTTCGACCATCCGCTCCTCCTCGGCCGCGTTCTTGATCCAGAGCCCGTCGCCCTGCGTGTACATGGCGAAGGAGGCGCCGCCGACCTCGGCGGTCGATTCCGAGCCCGGCTTCAGCGCATAGCCGATCATGACCGAGACTTCGTTATTGACCTTCTCGGCCGGCCGGGTCGAGACGAAGGCATAGGCGGGATCGCGCGGCCGGTTCGGCGGATTGGTCTTCGACGATGACGGCTTGGCCAGCGCGAAGCAGACCTTCTTGCCGTTCGGCGTCGCCGAATAGGCACCCCAGGTGCCGAACTGCCCGATCAGGGTCGGCTCCGCGCCCCCCGCAACGGCCGCAGCCGGGGCCGCCGGCTTGCTCTCGGGCTTCGGGGCCGCCTTTGCGTTGGTGTTGCCCGGCGGCGCCGCCGGCTTCGGTGCCGCCTCTTTTGGAGCTGGACTGGACTTGGGCGTCGGTTGCGCCGTCTGCGCCCGCGCAGACACGGCGATTCCCCCGGCCGCCACGCCAGTCATCAAAGCTAAAATCAGCACCCGCCACATGCCGCGTTGGTTCCCTCAATATTGTGACTGGAAGATGGCCCGAGCGCGCTTTGTCCCCGGGCAGGGATAGCCGGGAAAGTTCAATTTGGGAAGGCAGTTAGCGGTATCTTCGGCGGCTAGGCCCTGGATCGGGCGGCGCGTTGCGCGGCCCATTGCGCCTCGGTCCAGCCGAGCAAATCCTCGGCGCCGGAACTGCGCAGATGCGCGCCACCGTCGATCACCACCATCTCGCCATTGATGTAGGCGGCGTGATCCGAGACCAGGAAGCTGGCGAGATCGGCGAGCTCGCCGTGCTCGCCGGTGCGGCCGAGCGGATTGCGCGAGGTCCAGCCTTCGTCGCGGCCTTCGGGACGGAGCTGCCCGGTGGCCCCTGCGGTCGGAAACGGGCCCGGCGCGATCGCCACGGTCCGGATGCCCTTCGGGCCCCATTCCACCGCAAGACTCCTGGTCATCGCCAGCAGTGCGGATTTCGCCATCGCCGAGGGAACGGTGAAGGCGCGGCCGGTAATGGTGGAGGTCGAGAGGATCGACAGCACGACGCCGCGATGGTTAGCCTCGATCCAGCGCCTGCCGGCGGCGAGCGTGCAATACATCGCGCCATGCAGTGTCGGCGCCAGGATCGCGTCCGCGGCGCGGAAGGAGAGATGCTCGCTCTGTGCGATGAAGGTGGCAGCGGCATTGTTGACGAGGATGTCGAGCGGCGCCTCGCGCCAGATCGCATCCATCATGCCGTCGACCGCCGCACCGTCGCGGATATCGCAGGCGATGGTGATGACCGTGCCGCCGATCTCGTCGCGCATCTCGCGCGCCGTCGCCTCGAGCCGCTCGAGCTTGCGGCCGCAGATCACGAGCTCGGCGCCGAGCGCGAGGAAGCGACGCCCCATCGCAGCGCCGAGACCCGAACCACCCCCGGTAATGAGGATGCGCTTGTTCTTCAGCAGGCTTGTTTCAAACATCGTTTGAATCCTTTCTCCGCGGATTTCGTCATTGCGAGCCACCGGGTCCGCGCGAAGCGCGGCCCGATGACGGGCTTCGCGAAGCAATTCAGACTATTCCGCAGGACGGACTCTGGATTGCTTCGCTGCGCTCGCAACGACGGAGGATAGGCCGTCGCTGACCCCAGACAAAGAATCCGGATTGTCGCCACTGCCTAAATCCGGCAGAAACGGCCAAACTATAATTCCACCCGAAACGCCCTCAAGGTGCCGCCATGAAAGCCATCCTCTGCTCGCAATATTGCCAGCCCGACGACCTCGTCCTGACTGAGGTGCCCGATCCGGTGGCGGGGCCCGGCGAAGCCGTGATCGCGATCAAGGCGGCGGCGCTGAATTTCTTCGACATCCTGATGATCCAGGGCAAGTACCAGATCAAGCCGCCGTTCCCGTTCTCGCCGGCCGCGGAAGTTGCGGGCGTGATCGAGAGCATCGGCGCTGGTGTCACTGATCTCAAGGTCGGCGATCGCGTGGTCGCCTCCTGCGGCCACAACGGCGCACGCGAGAAGATCGCGCTGCCGGCGGCATCGATCGTGAAGATCCCCGACAATCTCGACTACGACCGCGCGGCCGGCATCATCATCATCTACGGCACCGCGCTGCATGCGCTGGAAGATCGCGCCAGCCCCAAGCCGGGCGAGACGCTCGCTGTGCTGGGCGCGGCCGGCGGCACCGGCCTTGCGGCCTGCGAGCTCGGCAAGCTGATGGGCTTGAAGGTCATCGCCTGCGCCTCGTCGGACGAGAAGCTCGAATTCGCCAAGGCGCACGGCGCCGAGCTGACGCTGAACTATGCCAAGGAAGATCTGAAGGAAGGCCTGCGCAAGCTCACCGGCGGCAAGGGCGTCGACATCATCTTCGATCCCGTTGGTGGTGCTTACGCCGAACAGGCGCTGCGCTCGATCGCATGGGAAGGCCGCTTCCTCGTCATCGGCTTTGCCGCCGGCGACATTCCCAAGATGCCGCTGAACCTCGCGCTCCTGAAGGGCTGCGACATCCGCGGCGTGTTCTGGGGCGCCTGGACCCGGCTCAACCCGGCCAAGAACCGCGCCAATCTGGAGAAGCTGGTGAAGTGGACCGCGGAAGGCAAGATCTCATCGCATGTCGACCGCACCTTCCCGCTGGCGCAGACGGCCGATGCGTTGAAGGTGTTGGCGGGACGTCAGGCCATGGGCAAGGTGATCTTGCATCCGTGAGGATGCGAGACGGAAACGCGTTTGTCGCGACCTGCACACCACACACTCACTGTCATCGCCCGCGAAGGCGGGCGATCCAGTACTCCGTGACGTCAGCGATTGAACCGGGAGGCCGCGGCGTACTGGATTCCCCGCCTTCGCGGGGAATGACAGCGGAAGCGTGGCGAAACTGTTACGCTGCCTCGACGTCCGCCTCATCTATGCCGCGCCTCAGCACGGCGCGGGCGGCCTCGCGATGCTCGTGCGTGATGTGGCCGGCAACCATGCGGATGGCAGTGGCGAGCACGGCGGCGTCATCGGCGAAGCCGAGCATAGGCATCACGTCCGCGACGAAATCGAACGGCAGGACGAAATAGGCGATTGCACCGAGCAGCGAAGCCTGGACGTGACGCGGCGTCTGCCGGTCGAACGCGCAGTAATAGGCGGCAAGTAGATCCTCCGCGAACGGCAGATGCGCAGCGACCCGCTTCAGCTTGCGCCAGAAGCGGCGGCGCACGCTCTCGCGATCTTCCGCGAGCCGATCGGCCGGCTCGAAGCCAACGCTGTGCTCGGCAGCCATGCTCAAACACTCCCCGTTCTGCGGGAGGCGGAGGACCGCCCGATCCCGGCTGATCACAAGATGGGGATGCAGCCGGTCCCTGCAAGACGTCTGCTTCAAGACGTCTGCTTGGTGTCAGCCTGCGATGGCGTTCATCGCCTTGGCGAGCGCCATGTCGCGCGCGGTGACGCCGCCGGCGTCGTGGGTCGACAGCACCACCTCCACCGTCTTGTAGACGTTGCGCCATTCGGGGTGGTGATCCATCTTCTCGGCGACCAGCGCGGCGCGGGTCATGAAGCCGAACGCCTCGTTGAAATCCTTGAAGACAAAGGTTTTTCCGATGGCGTCGCGGCCTTGGACGTCAGTCCAGCCGGATAGTCCGCCCAGCGCCTGCCTGCGCGCCTCCGCCGAGAGCCGTTCTGCCATCACCATCTCCATCTCCACCCTTCGGAGGAACTTTACCCTAACACCGTGCCGACGCCCGGGTTCACGCGGGAATTTCGTCCATCCGCTAACCATGACGGAGATGTAACCCCGCCGGACAAGAAATTTGCTACAATTGCGGGCGTAAATCGCCGGCCAAGATGAAACCGAGCCTGAAGCGCCTCTTGGGAGACCGATGACCGGGGGATTGGACCTGGCCGAAACGCCCCCTCCGCCTTCGCCGCGATCCGCGGCGCGGAAGACGGCGCTCGTGTCTCTGGCGTTCCTGCTTGCGATCGTCGGCGTGGTCGCCGGCGGCTATTACTTCGCGATGCGTCCCGTGACGCTCAGAATCGCGGTCGGCCCCGCCAACAGCGACGACGTCAAGGTCGTGCAGGCGCTGACGCAAGGCTTCGCGCAGCACAAGAGCTATGTGCGGCTGCGCCCGATCCAGACCGACGGCGCGACCGCCAGTGCCAATGCGCTCGCGGAAGGCAAGGTCGATCTCGCCATCGTGCGCGGCGATCTCGACGTGCCGAAGAACGCGCAGGCTGTCGCGACCCTGCGCAAGAACGTCGTGGTGCTGTGGTCCGTGCCCGCCAAAGGAAAGAAGAAGGGCGCGAAGATCACCAAGATCGCGCAGCTCGCCGGCCATCGCGTCGGGGTCGTCGGCCGCACCCAGGCCAACGTCAATCTGCTCAAGGTGATCCTGCACCAATACGGCGTCGACCCGGCAAAGGTCGAGATCGTGCAATTTCCCGTCAATGAAGTTGCCGAGGCGATCAAGGCGCAGAAGGCCGACGTCTACCTCGCGGCAGGCCCGGTCAACAGCAAGATCACGGCGGACGCGATCTCGGCATCGGTCAGGGAGGGCGGCACGCCAACCTTCCTCGCCATCGATTCCGCCGATGCGATCGCGCAAAACCATCCAGTCTATGAAGCGGGCGAGATCCCCGCCGGCACCTACGGCGGCTCGCCCGACCGGCCCGAGGACGAGGTCAAGACCATCAGCTTCGCGCACCACATCGTAGCGCGCAAAGGCGTGTCCGAGGCCGACATCGCAGCGTTCACGCGCCAGCTCTTCGCCGTGCGCCAGCAACTGGTGACGGAATTCCCGCTGGCGGCGAAGATCGAGACGCCCGACACCGACAAGGATGCAGTGATCCCGGTGCATCCGGGTGCGGCCGCTTTCGTCGACGGCGAGGAGAAGACCTTCCTCGACAAGTACAGCGATTACATCTGGTGGAGCCTGATGGCGCTCTCGGCCATGGGCTCGGTCGGCGCCTGGTTCGCCGGTTATCTGAAGAAGGACGAGCGCGACAACAACAATCACCAGCGCGAACGCCTGCTCGACATGATCGCCGCGGCACGCAAGTGCGAGACGACCGAAGAGCTGGACCAGATGCAGACCGAGGCCGACGAGATCCTGCGCGACACGCTGCGCTGCTTCGATCACGGCGCGATCGAGGAAGCCGCGCTCACCGCCTTCAACATCGCACTCGACCAATTCCACGCCGCCGTCGCCGACCGCAAGGCTGTGCTGTTCAGCCTGCCGCCGAACCTGCAACGTGCCAGCGCGCAGTTCCGGGCCGCCGGCAACGCGTGAGCGCCCGCGCGCGTTATTGCTGCGTCACATTGTCTCAATATAGCTCCCAACGTCATTCCGGGGCGATGTGAAGCATCGAACCCGGAATCCATTGCGCAGCATTCGCGGGGAGACATGGATTCCGGGTTCGCGCTACGCGCGCCCCGGAATGACGGACTCCCCCCCAAGCCCCGGGGTCGGAGCCTCATGACCATCACATTCTCCCGCCGCCGCTTCCTCGCCAGCAGCGCCGGTGCGCTCGGCACAATGGCGATGCCCTATCTTTCGCGCGCGGCCGACCGGCCGGCAGTCACCCACGGCGTGCAAGCGGGCGACATCACCGTCGACGGCGGCGTGGTGTGGGCGCGAACCGACCGGCCCGCGCAGATGCTGGTCGAGGTCGCCACGAGCGAGTCCTTCAAGGACGCCCGGGCATTGCCGCCGATCGCGGCGCTGCCCGAGAGCGACTTCACCGCCAAGATGCTGGTCGAAAATCTACCCGCCGGCCAGGACATCTTCTACCGCGTCCGCTTCCGCGATCTCTCCCACAGCGCGATCGAGGGCGAGGCGGTGACCGGCCGCTTCCGCTCCGCGCCGGCCGACCACCGCGACGTCAGCTTCGTCTGGGGCGGCGACGTCGCAGGGCAGGGCTGGGGCATCAATCCCGACGACGGCGGCATGGTCACCTTCTCGACCATGCGCAAGCACCGGCCGGATTTCTTCCTGCACTCGGGCGACACGATCTATGCCGACGGTCCGATCCAACCCGAGGTGAAGCTCGCCGACGGCAAGATCTGGAAGAATCTGACCATCCCGGAGAAGGCCAAGGTCGCCGAGACGCTGGACGAGTTTCGCGCCGCGTACAAATACAATCTCACCGACGACAATCTCCGCGCCTTCAATGCCGAGGTGCCGGTCTTCGTGCAGTGGGACGACCACGAGGTCACCAACAACTGGTCGCTGTCGAAAGACTTGCCGGCCGCCTACAAGGTGCGCGACATCTCACTGCTCGCAGCCCGCGCGGGCCGGGCCTTCCACGAGATGTACCCGATGCGGGAGAGCATCACTGAACCCGGCCGCGTCTATCGCCAGATCTCCTACGGCCCGCATCTCGACGTATTCGTGCTCGACGAGCGCAGCTATCGCGCACCGAACGGTGCCAATCTCGAAACCGCCTATGGCCCCGCCAGCTATTTCCTCGGCCCGGACCAGATCACCTGGCTCAAGCGCGGCCTGCTGAATTCACGCGCGACATGGAAGGTGATCGCATCGGACATGCCGATCGGCCTGATCGTCTCCGACACGCCGAAGGGCGGCTCGGAAGCCGTTGCACAGGGCGACGGCCCGGTGCGTGGCCGTGAGTTCGAGATCGCCGACATCCTGCGCTTCATCAAGGTGGCGCCGATTAGCAACACGGTGTGGCTGACCGCGGACGTGCACTACGCCGCCGCGCATTATTACGATCCGAACAAGGCGCAATTCCAGGAGTTCGAGCCGTTCTGGGAGTTCGTCTCGGGCCCGGTGCACGCGGGCACGTTCGGCCCGAACGCGCTCGACAATACCTTTGGCCCCCAGGTGCGCTTCGTCAAGGCGCCGGGCAAGGATAGCCAGAACCTGCCGCCGTCCGCCGGCATGCAGTTCTTTGGTCACGTCAAGATCGACGGCGCGTCCGGCCGGATGACGGTGACCCTGCGCGATCGCGCCGACGTCGCGCTGTGGTCGACCACGCTCGATCCGAAGCTTGCGTGACGGCCAATTCGAAGCCGGATGAACCATCCGGCCGGCCCGGACGACAATTGCGAGCGCCCGCGCATTTTCGAGGGCGTGATGCCGTCCGAGCCGTTTTCGAGTTGATGCCGTGCCGTTCAGCCGCCCAACGATCGTTATTGCGCTGCTGCTGAGCGCAGCATCCCCCACATGCGCGCAGACCCAAGAGAAGGCTCAGGACAAAGCGACGCTGGTGCGCGAGGCCCTCGCTTCGCCTTACGGTAAGGCGCTGACCGCCGAGCTCGGCAAGTCACTGCGCGCAAGCGCCGACCCGGCATGTCTGACGGACAAGGGGTTGGCTGCCGACCAGCTCGAACCGCGCGGCCGCGATATCGTCATCAGATGGGGCACGCATATGCTGGAAGGCGCATCGGCGTTCATCGACCGGCAGACCTCCGACAATCCATTTGCCGGCGCAGCCGAATTGGAAAGCCTGAAGAGCAATCCAGACGTAAAGCGCTATCTCGCGATGGAAGAGCCGATACGTCAGGCGAAGATCCTGGATTTGATCTTCGAGCATTTCGACCGCTACAACGTGATCGCCCGCGTGAAACTTGGAGGGGTCTATCCATTGCAGACAGGCAACGAAGGTCTGCTCCGTCTCAATCCGACCGATGCAACGGAAGAGCGGTTGGAGACATTCGCCAGGAAGAGTCGCTCGAAGGCGCTGAAACGTTTCCTGCAATTGTCCGATCAAGAGGCGATTGCGCAGAGTGCGGCGATCAGGAAGGCCTCATCGCCGGCGCCGTCTCCGCACACCTTCTTCAAGGGCGTCGAGACTGACCTCGCCGAGCTCTGCATTCGCTCCGGCAAATAGGCGATCAGGTGTCCCGTCTCTGCAGCGCCGCCTCCAGCGCCTCGCTCGAGCACGGCTTCTGCAGCCGGGGCCGGCCCGCCAATTCGGGCGGGATGCGCACCTCGGCGCCGTAGCCGGTGACGAACACGAACGGAACCTTCAGCGCGATCAGCCGCTCGGCGATCGCAAAGCTCGTCTCGCGGATCAGCTCGACATCGAGCAGCGCGAAATCGGGTGTCCGTTTGGCGATGGCGTTCAACGCCTGCGTCACCGAACCCACGGTCCGCACGGCGGCGACACCAAATCCGAGCAGGCGATCCTCGAAATCGATCGCGATGATCGGATCGTCCTCGACGATCAGAACATCGGCCGGCCAGCCTGTGCCATTGCAGTGTGCAGGTACCATGATCGCATCTTGGTTTGGGGGTTTTTGGATCAGGACTGCCGCGACACGATGCCTGCGCGCAGCGCATCGGGGGTTCCCGGAACGAAACTCACCACATCATCGTTCTCTGGTCTGTCCACTTGTGCACACAGGAAACGGATGGAACTCGCTAAGGTGGGAGGAAGGGTGGGAGTTCAGAATGGATGCGCGTATCGGCAAGATCACCGAGGTCGAGAGCCGGCCGGCCAACAATCTGCTGCGGCGTTTGAGTCAGCTCGACTACGGCCTCGTGGCGCCGCACGTGACCGTCGAGGACTCTGCAGCCGGGCACTTGCTCTACAATCCCGGCGATGACGTGCAGGTGGTCCACTTCCCCTGCGGCCCGTCGCTCGCGACTTTCCTCGTCCCCAACGAGGATGGCCGCGACGTCGAAACCATTCTGGTCGGCCGCGAAGGCGCGGTGGGCGGCATCGTCAGCGAGGGGTTTCTGCCGGCCTATACCCGGATCTGCGTCAAATTCGGCGGACCGTTTGCGCGCATTCACGTTGCCAAGCTGGAAGCGGCCAAGCTGCGCTCGGCGTCGCTGCGCAACGTCTTTGCCCGCTATGCCGATTGCATGCTGGCCCAGATCTTCCAGTCGACCGCCTGCAACGCGATCCATTCGATCGAGCAGCGCACCGCCAAATGGATCCTGGCGGCGATGGAGCGGACCGGCGACGAGACCAGTGTGCCGCTGACCCACGAACAGCTCGCGACTTTGCTCGGCGTTGGCCGCTCCTATGCCAGCCGCGTGCTTCAGTCGTTCAAGGCCGAAGGCGTGCTCGACACGCGGCGCGGCTCGATCCTCGTCCGCAACCGCGACGGCCTGAGGCTGCGCGCCTGCCTGTGCAACGATGCGGTGAAGATGCATTTCGAGGAGGTGCTGCGCGGGGTCTATCCGACCGAGGAGCGGGAGGCCGGGTAAGCGGTTCTTGCTTTCTTCCTTCTCCCCCTGTGGGAGAAGGTGGCGCGAAGCGCCGGATGAGGGTTTCTCTCCGCGCTCACACTTGCAAATGAGATGCGGAGAGACACCCCTCACCCCAGTGAGCCTGTGTCTGCGAGCGGTGATGCCCTCTCCCACAAGGGGAGAGGGCGCAATCATGCGCATCGCGCTGTTTGAACGTAGCCGTGCTATACTGGCCCCGCATGAGCGGGGCTTTCCTTCACACTCTCTTCGACATCCTGGCCTGGCTGGCGGCGGCTACCGCCGTCTTTTGGCTGTCGCGACGGGGCTTGCAGTTTCCCTCGCAATCCTTCGCGCTGCCCTATATCGCCACGCTGGTGTTTGGCGCAGGCCTTGGCGCCTATCTGTTCGGCTCCGCCAATCTGTGGCTGTCCGGGCAAAGCGGCATTGCGCGCTCGGTCGAGGGCGGGCTGGCGGGCGGCATCGTGGCGATCGAGCTCTACAAATGGTCCGCAGGCGTCACGGTGCGAACCGGCGCGCGCTTCGCGCTGCCGCTGGCGCTCGGCATCGCGATCGGCCGGATCGGCTGTTACTTCGCAGGGCTCGACGATTTCACCTATGGCACGCCGACGGCGCTGCCCTTCGGCCATGATTTCGGCGACGGCGTTCGCCGCCATCCCGTGCAGCTCTACGAGAGCGCGGCCATGGCCCTGTTCGCGCTCGCCTATGTGGTGGCGGTCTTGAACCGGAACGCGTTCACGATCACCAATGGTTTCTACCTGGTGCTCGCCTATTACGGAATGCAGCGCTTCCTATGGGAATTCCTCAAGCCCTATGGCACGCTGGTCGGGCCCCTGACCCTGTTTCACCTACTGTCGCTGTCCGTCCTGCTCTACGCCGCATTCATGCTCGCGACGGCACCCCAAGCGAGACGCTTACAAAACGAGTCACTTGCATGAACGCGCCGTTGCGTAAGTCGCGCCCCTACATCTTCTGGGGCCAGACCCAATCTCTTTGCGAGACCTGCCTGAAGCTGGTTCCGACCAAGATCCAGATTCTCGGCAACGAGGTCTGGTACGAAAAGCGTTGCAGGGAGCACGGCGTGCAATCGACGTTGGTGTCGACCGATGCCGCCTATTGGCGGCTGTGCAAGGATTTCATCAAGCCGGGCGACCGGCCGCTGCAATTCCAGGAACGAACCCAATTCGGCTGCCCCTATGATTGCGGTCTCTGTCCCGACCACGAGCAGCATTCCTGCCTGGCGCTGATCGAGATCACCGAGCATTGCAACCTCACCTGCCCGGTCTGCTTTGCGGAGTCCTCGCCGGCACGAACCAAATTCACGCCGCTCGCGACGGTGGAGAAGATGCTCGACGCGCTGGTCGCGAGCGAGGGCGAGCCCGATCTCGTGCAGATTTCCGGTGGCGAGCCAACGCTGCATCCCGACTTCTTCGCGATCCTGGACGCGGTGCGCGCCCGGCCGATCCGCCACGTCATGATCAACACCAACGGCCTGCGCATCGCCCGCGAAAAGGATTTCGTGGCGCGGCTCGCCAAAAATAGGCGCGGGCTGGAGATCTATCTCCAGTTCGATTCGCTGCATCGCGATGCGCTGATCAACCTGCGCGGCGCGGACTTACGGAAAATCCGCCAGCAGGCGCTGGAAAATCTCGAGCATTACGGCATCTCGACCACGCTGGTCGCGACCATCAAGCGCGGCGTCAACGATTCCGAGATCGGCGACATCGTGCGCCACGCGCTGACCTGGACGTGCGTGCGCGGGGTGACATTGCAGCCGGTCCAGGATGCCGGCCGCAACGAGAGCTTCGACAAGAATACCGACCGCATCATGCTGTCGGAGATCCGCAAGCGCGTGATCGAAACCGGCGTGTTCGGCGACAAGGACATGATCCCGCTGCCCTGCAACCCCGAGAGCATCTCGATCGGCTATGGCCTGCGCAACGGCGAGAAGGTGCTGCCGCTGACCTCGTTGATTCCGCAAGAGCAGCTGGTTGCGGTGATGCCAAACACGATCAGCCCGGAAAAGTATCCGATGCTGCGGGAAAAGTTCATCGACCTGTTCTCGCTCTCCTCAGGGCCCCTCAACACGTCCGAGCGCGTCTGCGAATTGTTGTGCTGCCTGCCGAGCTTTCAGGTGCCGGACGGCCTCACCTACGAAAACGTCTTCCGCGTCACCATCGTGCAGTTTCTCGACCGCTTCAATTTCTGCGTCGGCAACGTCAAGCGCAGCTGCATCCATTTCGTGACCGAGCAGGGGGCGATCATCCCGTTCGACACCTACAATCTGTTCTATCGGAATGGCGCCATCTCCCGGATTCGCGCCGGGCTCGAGGGGCAGACCTATCACGAGGCGAGGCAAACCGAGGAGGCACCACGATGAGCGACACGCCACCGCCGGTTCTACCACCCGCACCAACGCCCGGCCCAGCTCGCAGCGGCTGCCTCACCGCCCTGATGGCGATCGCCGGGATCTTCATGCTGCTGCCGGGTGTCTGCGCGCTGCTGTTCGGCGGAGTGTCGATGTTCGAGGACGGCAAGATAGCTGGCGACATCGCGCCGTTCGTCCTTCTGGGGCTGGTCGTGGGGATCGCCGGGGTCGCGATGATCTGGGCGGCGATCAAGGGGCGCAGGGTCCCCGCTCATCCCCCGACCCAGCCCTAAGCCCCGGGGATTCCCGGACAAAATTCAGTCAACCAACGGCCAAAGAACACATTGTTTTTTGGCCGTTTTTGCATATATTGCGCCGCAACGCGCAGGGCGCCCGGTCTGATATGGCCGGGCTTCCTTTTTGGGCGGAAAGCGCCCCGTTTCCAGTCTTCCAGCGTTGTTTCGAGAAGAGGTCCCGGTCCGACCGGCGAGATCGCGCTTAACCCATTGTTCGACCGCAAAGAAGCTCACTCATGAATCTTCGTAACGTCGCCATCATCGCCCACGTCGACCACGGCAAGACGACCCTGGTCGACAAACTCCTGCAGCAGTCCGGCACGTTCCGCGAGAACCAGAAGGTGACCGATCGCGCCATGGATTCCAACGATCTGGAGCGCGAGCGCGGCATCACCATCCTGGCCAAGGCGGCCTCGGTGCAGTGGAAGGACACCCGCGTCAACATCGTCGACACCCCCGGCCACGCCGATTTCGGCGGTGAGGTCGAGCGCATCCTCAACATGGTGGACGGCGCCCTGGTGCTGGTCGACGCCGCCGAAGGCCCGCTGCCGCAGACCAAATTCGTGGTCTCCAAGGCGCTCAAGGTCGGCCTCAAGCCGATCGTCGTCATCAACAAGGTCGACCGCCCCGACGCGCGCCCGACCGAAGTCATCAACGAGGTGTTCGACCTGTTCGCGGCGCTCGATGCCAGCGAGGAGCAGCTCGATTTCCCGATCCTCTACGGGTCGGCCAAGCAGGGCTGGATGGCGGATAGCCCCGAAGGTCCGCAGGACAAGGGCATGGAGCCGCTGTTCGACCTGATCCTGCGCCACGTCGCCCCGCCGAAGGTCGAGGAAGGTCCGTTCCGCATGATCGGCACCATCCTCGAAGCCAACCCCTATCTCGGCCGCATCATCACCGGCCGCATCTCTTCCGGCACGCTGAAGCCGAACCAGCAGGTCAAGGTGCTGAACGCCGACGGCAAGCTGGTCGAGTCCGGGCGCATCACCAAGATCCTGGCGTTCCGCGGCCTCGAGCGCACCCCGCTCGATGAAGCCGAAGCCGGCGACATCGTCGCGATCGCGGGCCTCACCAAGGGCACCGTCGCCGACACCTTCTGCGACCCGACCGTCGAGGTGCCGCTGCCGGCGCAGCCGATCGATCCGCCGACCGTGTCGATGTCGTTCATCGTCAACAACTCCCCGCTCGCCGGCACCGAAGGCGACAAGGTGACGAGCCGCATGATCCGCGACCGTCTCCTGCGCGAAGCCGAGGGCAACGTCGCGCTGCGCGTCGTCGAATCCGCCGACAAGGACGCGATGGAAGTGTCGGGCCGCGGCGAACTCCAGCTCGCGATCCTGATCGAGACCATGCGCCGCGAGGGCTTCGAGCTCTCGGTGTCGCGTCCGCGCGTCGTCTACCAGAAGGACGAAGCGACCGGCGCAACCATGGAGCCGATCGAGGAGGTCGTGATCGACGTCGACGAGGAGCATTCCGGCGTCGTCGTGCAGAAGATGAGCGAGCGCAAGTCCGAGCTGATCGAGATGAAGCCGTCCGGCGGCAACCGCCAGCGCCTGGTGTTCTACGCGCCGACCCGCGGCCTGATCGGCTACCAGGGCGAATTGCTCACGGACACCCGCGGCACCGCGATCATGAACCGCCTGTTTCACGGCTATGCCCCGTACAAGGGCGAGATCCAGGGCCGCCGCAACGGCGTCTTGATCTCCAACGACCAGGGCGAAGCAGTGGCTTACGCCATGTTCAAGCTGGAAGACCGCGGCCCGATGATGATCGAGCCGGGCTGGAAGGTCTATCGCGGCATGATCGTCGGCGAGCACACCCGCGACAACGATCTCGAGATCAACGTGCTCAAGGGCAAGCAGCTCACCAACATCCGCACCACCTCGAAGGACGAGGCGGTGCGCCTGACCCCGCCGATCCGCATGACGCTGGAAAAGGCGCTCGCCTATATCGAGGACGACGAGCTCGTCGAGGTCACCCCGAAGTCGATCCGCCTGCGCAAGAAGCACCTCGACCCGAACGAGCGCAAGCGCGCGGAAAAGGCCAAGGAAGCGGTGGCGTAGGAGTTACCCGGGTTCGCCCGGCGCATCCTCGCCGCGACTGATGAAGCCGATCGTCGTTGTCTCGTCGGAGAGATTGATCGCGTCCCGCAGAGCCGCAAGATGCGGTGCCTTCCAGGTATCGGGTTTCCGGTCGACATTCCAATAGGCGGTGTGGGTGAAGAAGTCCGCACCGCCGGCCAATCTCGTCGAGACCGGGAGGTCAACGATGTGCCGGCCGAAGATCGGGGCTAACGGTCCACCGATCACGTCGCCCCAGAAGATCTGTTCGATCGGGAAATAGATATTGGTCCAGCGCGTTAACCCGAACAGCGCACCGTGGTGGATCTGCCGAATCTTCTTCCTCGGATTGTCGAAGGCCAACAAGCCATCCTGCTGGAGCCGCTTCGGCGGACAGGTCGGAAACTCGCGCTCTTCGACACGACGCCTGAAATCTGCGCGCAATCTCTCGTGTCCATCCTTCTCGGCGGTATCGGGATCCTTTGCCTCTTCGCACATCAAGAAATAAGCGTGGGATAGTGCGCTTCCGAGCGTGACGAAGTCGGTCACCAGCCAGCTCTTGAACTCCCGCTGTTCGACAGGCCGCCTGACGGTCACGTCGGCGATGTTTGCGATCAACTGCCGTGCCTTGCGGCGAAGCTCCACTTTCTCCTCATGGGTGGCCACTTTCTCGGGCTGCCACGGCGCACCATCGACGTCCAAAAACTCCTGGCCGAGCAACGTGACAGGCGGCAACTCGTCGCTAATCCTGCTGAAATAGGCCCGCAGCATATCGTAGGCGACGACAGTGCCTAGGCTGTGAGCGACAACGACAATGCGGTCGTATCGGCCGCTTTCATGCAGACGCGCCAGCGTGTCTACGGCCTCTTTCCGGATGGCCCGACGAACGGCGACATTGGCCGGTGAGCCGCGGAAATAACGCGCGGCATCGCCGAGATAGGGCTGGAGGAACGCACCGTTGGCGGCGAGATAGATGCCGATCACACCAAATGCGATCGGAGCGCTCCAGGGCGAATTCAATCCCCAGGGCCAAGCCTTGAGCACCGTTTCGGCCAGTGATCTGTCGTACCAGTACTGATCGGCCCAGATGAAGGCAAGGGACATGAGTAGCGAGACCGCGAGTGTACGCCAGAACGCGCGCAATCCTTGCTGTCCCATCACAAGGTACGTCGTCAGCAACGCATACAAGGTCGGAAGACCAATCAGCGTCAAGATCTCGGCGCCGTCGAGGAATCCGTTTCCGCCGGGGAAAGTACCCTCAAGCCAAAGATAGCCGAGGCCAGCGGCGAAACCCGCGACGCAGAAGGCAGCCAGCCACGGGACGAGACGAAGAGCCTGCCATTTGAGTGCGACGCAAAGGCCGAACACAAGACTGCATAGAATTAGAAGCAAGGGCGCAATCAGGATATTTTGCGCGCTGGTTTCCGAGAACAGCAACACGCCCCTGATTGCCAGCACGGCAAACGAGAGGTTCATCAGGCACAGAAAGATGGACGCGGTCCACCAGAGCGCATTGAGTCCGGTTCTCATGACCGGCCCCTTGCGGCACAACTCGTAGAGCCAGAGCAGCACGGCGACCGCCTTGGTTTCGCTCATGAGATGAGCCCAGTAGAGCTCGTGAAAATCGGCCACGCGCTTGTCCGCCGATCCCGGCACCTCGCTGGTCGTCATCACCGTCAGATCGATGTCGACGCCGCTCTTCTCCGGATGCGTCCAGAGCTTGTTGGCTTTGTCGTCGGGATTGCCTTCGTTGTGCCAAACGCCGCGGATGACGCCGCGTACAGTTTCCAGCGCGCGCTGGCTGCCGATACCGTGAACTACCAGAATTGCGGTTCGCTTGTGCTCTACACCCGGGTCGATGTTCGGCATGGGGAAATTCCTCGAAGAATGGATTGAAGAGAATGCGAAATTTGAATACAACCTTGGCACGAAAAACAAGGCGGTTCGGATCCGATGACTTAGCGATCTTCGTCACAAAAGTCGCGCAACCGGAGACAAGGTGGCATCCGGAATCCGCGTGCGCTGCGGAAGGTATGCGCCGGCCCGGCTTCAGCACTCTTCGCGAACGTGCTAGAGCCCGCCCATGACCTCCCTCCCCTCCTCCGTCGACGTCGCGATCATCGGCGCCGGTGCCGCCGGCCTCGGCGCAGCGCATGCGCTGCATGGCTCCCGCCTCTCGGTGATCGTGCTGGAGGCACGTGACCGGCTCGGCGGCCGGGCCTGGACGGTGCAGGCCTCACCCGAGGTGACGTTCGACGTCGGCTGCGGCTGGCTGCATTCGGCCGACAAGAACTCTTTCGTGCCGATCGCGCGACAGCTCGGTTTCGAGCTCAACAAGGACCTGCCGCCCTGGCGCGAGCGGGCCTACGGCAATGCCTTTCCGGAAAGCGAGCGCGACGATTTCATGCGCGCAATGGACGCGTTCTATGAGCGTCTGTGGGAAGCGGCGCAAACAGGTAAGGACGAGGCCGCGAGCTCGCATTTGGAGCCCGGTAATCGCTGGAATCCGATGATCGACGCGATCTCGACCTATATCAACGGCTGCGAGCTGAAGGATATGTCGACGCTGGACTGGGACGCCTATGAGGACACCAACTTCAATTGGCGCGTCCGCCGCGGCTATGGCGCGCTGATTGCGGCCTATGGTGCGCCCTGCCCGGTGGCGCTGAATTGCAATGTCGCGCTGATCGATCATTCGGACAAACGCGTCCACATCGAGACGTCGCGGGGCGCGCTGACCGCGGACAAGGCGATCGTCACCGTGCCGACCAATCTCATCGCGGAAGAAGCCATCCGCTTCTCGCCGCCGCTCCCCGCAAAGGTGAACGCAGCGGCGGGCCTGCCGCTCGGCGTCGACGATAAGGTGACGCTGGCCCTCGATGACGCCGAGACCTTTCCGACAGAAGGCAATCTACGCGGCGCCACCATGCGCACGGAGATGGGCACCTATCACATCCGCCCGTTCGGCCAGCCCTGCATCGAGGGCTTTTTCGGCGGCAGCTTTGCCCGCGCGCTGGAAGATGCCGGCGACGGTGCCATCGCCGCCCAAGCCATCAGCGAGATCGCGGGTTTTCTCGGCAACGATATCCGCCGCAAGCTGAAGCCGCTGTATGAATCGCGTTGGGCCCGCGATCCCTTTGCGCGGGGGTCGTATTCGCATGCGCTGCCCGGCCATGCCGGCGACCGTGCCGTGCTGGCTGCGCCGGTGGATGCACGTCTGTTCTTCGCGGGCGAGGCGACGTCGCCGACCTTCTTCACGACCGCGCATGGTGCACGGGACAGCGGCGAGCGGGCGGCGAAGGAAGTGCTGGCGGCTCTGGGCAAGCCTTAGCTGCAAGCTCCGTCATTGCGGGCTACTCGATCACTCGCGCTCGCAAATCCGCATCTGGCACGAAGCAGGCGTCATACTTTCCGAAGATGCGATAGCGGTTGCGCGCGACGAGGCTGTAGACCGCATCCCGCAGCGGCTTCGGCAACACGAATAATGCGCGCACCCAGCGCCAGCCTGGGAGTTGCGACAGCACCGTCAGCACAGCATCCGACTTCATGAACACCTCGCCGCCGTGGACAACCGCGTTGGTGTCGGGATCATCGGGGTCGATGCCGAACGTGCGCGCGAGCCGGGCGCCATAATCCGACTGGATCGGCGTGAACCGAAACTGCCTCGCCGTGTCGCGCTTGGCGACGAAGCGGACCCAGCGTGAGCAGAAGATGCAGACGCCGTCGAACAGAATGACGTCGTCCTCAGGCCATTTGGGCATCAGACTCTCTTTTTGACGCGTTTTCTTCACGCGAACCGGAATCCACTTCGCTCGAAAACGCTATCGGTTATCCAGCATCAGGAGCGCGACGACCATCAAGACGATCGCCGGCCCGGTCTTCACCAGCGCGCCAAGCGGCTCGATCCAGAGGTCGGGCGTCAGGATCGCCGCGCCCAGCATATAGCCGAGCGAAGCGAAGATACCCGCGACCAAGCCGATCGCAGCCGTTCGGCGGAAGGCGATCAAGACACCGATGCTCATGTCCATCAGGCTGGTGCCGATGGTGATGGGATCAACCAGCGCGGGCGGAAAGTTGTGCGCGGTCAAAATGCCGGCGGCGGCACCGTAGGACACGAACAAGGCGATGAAACCGGAGACGACCCAGAACGCGACCAGGCTTGCGAAAATCAGCGCCTTGACCAGGAACAGGCGCGCGAACCATTTGTCCTGGATGCTGGCAGGATGGCGTCCGATCGCCTCAGCCAGATGCTTCGGCGCGATACCCGTCGCGGCGCTCCACGCTGACGGATCGCCAGTCACGCCGCGACGCAGCTCGGCAATGGCGGTCGAGCGCATCGGCGGCGTCCAGCCGAGATAGCAGGCGACATCGCCGAGTTTCACGCCGAGATCGAGCAGGAAGCGGGGCATCGCGATGCGCGGCCAGCCGTCCGTGCCGAACGCATGGCGAAACGGCTTGATGACGCCGGCCATGGTGATCGGTTCGGCCTGCATCAGGTCCCAGCTCACCGCCCTCAACGAGGCATCGTCGATGTCGCGCGCGGCGAGCCAGGCGATGGTCGCCGTAATATCCTCGATCGCCACGGGCTGAAATGGCGTTGCCATGTCCTTGGCCGGCAAATCGATCGGAAAGGCTGCAAGCGCGCGGAGCATGGCGCTACCGCCATAGGCTGACGGTGCGACCACGAAGCCGGGCCGCAGGATGGCATGAGGAATGCCGCTAGCCCCGATCAGGCGCTCGGCCTCGCGTTTGGTCGTAGCGAAGGCGGTGCGGTCCGCCTCCGCGGAGCCGGGGATCGAGATGTGCACCAGCCGGATTGCGCGGCCGCTGCCGCCGATCGCCCGAAGCAGTCGCGCGACGAAATCGCGATGCACCGCGCTCGTGTTGCTGCCGGGGCCATCCTGGAGCACGCCGAGACAGTTCACGACGACGTCTACCGCGTGCTCGCTGAGGAGACGCGTCAGCGCGGCCGTGTCGAGGATGAGGATCGGCAGCTCGATGTCCAGCGCGCTCATCCTCTGCGCCGGCGACAGGCTCCGCGCCACGCCGACGACGCGAAAGCCCCGCGTGCGCAGATCGTCGGTGACGAAGCGGCCGATCAGGCCGGAGGCGCCGAGCACCAAAACGGTTCGCTCACTCATCGCTTCTCTCAAAACGGTTTCGCGATCATCAGCCACAGGATGGCCATCGTCGCGCCGAAGCCGGGGAAGCCGAACGCGAACCAGCGGCGGAATAGCACGAAATAGCGCTGTGGGAGCGCACTGCGCTGCGCAGCAGCCTTGCGCGCGAGGTCCCGCATCTCGATCTGCATGAACACGACCGGCACCCAGAACAAGCCGGCAATCGCGTAGAGCGCGAGTGAGGCCAGCAGCCAGCGCTCCGTGATCGAGGTCGCCGACAGCATCATCAGCACGCCGCCGCTGACCGGCTGGAGGATCACGGCCGACAGCGTGAAGATCGCATCCGCGATGACCACGACCGAAGCGGTGCGGGCGATGAACTCCGGGTCCTGCGTGCGATGCGCCATCAGCATGAAGAAGGCGATGCCGGTCCCGGTGCCGAGAATGACGATGGCGCCGAGGACGTGAACAAATTTGAACAGGAAATACAGCGTCATGGCTTCTTGGTCGCCACAGGCTTGGGCGGGTTCAGCGCCCGCGCGAGCTCGCCGCTGGCGGCTTTGACGCCGGCTTCGGTTTCGATCATCCAATGGCCTTCGCTGCCGACGGCCGGCAGCGGGCGAAACTCAGCCTTGCCGCCCGTGCCGCGAAACGCATCGACGAGTTTCTGCGAGAATGCCGGCGCGAAATAGCTGTCATTGGGCGCAACGAGCCAGGTGACGGGAATGCGCGCGGTCTTGCCGAATTCCGCTGCGGCGGCGAGCAGGGTGTGCGGCGCGCAGATTCGGTTCGGCTCATCATTGGCATGGCCGCCGCGTCCCGGTGCAAACACGGTGATGGCGGAGATCACCTTCGGATCGGCACCGGCGAGCGCCAGCGCACCCCATCCGCCGGCGGAATGGCCGATCACGATCGCGCCATCCTTGCGGATGAAATCCTGCTTTTGCAGCTGGACCAGCGCCAGTTTGATTGCGTCGGCCGTTGCGCGGCCCGAGCGCGTGTAGTCGGGCTCGCCGCAGCCGCCCTGATCCTCGAGGTAGCGGCCGCCGGTGGCACCATGGCCTGGCCGCTCCGGCACCAGCACGGCAAAGCCGCGCGCGACGAGATAGCCGGCGAGCGGGCGGTATTCCGGCTGCGGCATTTGCACCCGACGTAGCGTGTTCTGCGTCGAGGCGTGTGCGATCACCGCGAGCCGGAACGGACCTGGGCCCGAGGGGCGAAACAGCAGAGCATGCGCAGCAAGATCGGTATCCGGCGTTGGCACGCGCCATTCCTGCCGACGAAACGGTTCGCCCTCCTCTCCCGATGGACCGAACCTGACCTCTGCGCACAGAGGCGGCGCGGTCAGCAAGGCCAGCAGAGGCAGGAGCGCGATGGTATTGAGAAGCCGCATGAATTGCCGAGGGCGAACAAGAACAGCGACAGGCACACTAGTAGGAACGAATCACAATGAGCGGACTTTCTGCGGTGCCCATTGCCGTTCCTTCGTTGCCGCAAGCAACAGGAGTTTTGCACCGACGGCACGCACGCAGGTGCCCTCGGAGTTGCCGTCCTGTCTTTTTTCGGCACAACTCGGTTGAAATACTGATGCAGAAAGTCCACAGGTTAACCGATAATTAACGATAGGTCTTGCCGCCGGCGCGGCGACTTGGTTTGATCGCGTCCATGAGCACAACCCTGATCGAGGTCCGGCCGGCCAAAGCCGCAGATGCAACTGCGGTGGCGTCGACCCATGACGAAGCCTGGCGTTCGGCCTATCAGGGCATCATTCCCGGCGCCGAGCTGGAGAAGCTGATCAACCGCCGCGGTCCGCAATGGTGGGACAGCGCGATCCGCAAGGGCAGCCGCGTCAGCGTGCTGGTGTTCGGTGACAAGATCGCGGGCTATGCCAATTACGGCCGCAACCGGGCCCGCAGCCTGCATTTCGACGGCGAGATCTACGAGCTTTATCTGCGGCCCGAGTTTCAGGGCCTCGGCTTCGGCCGCCGCCTGTTTGCCGCCGCCCGCCGCGACCTGATGCAGAGCGGGCTGAAGAGCATGGTGGTGTGGGCGCTCTCGGACAACGATCCCGCTACCGAGTTCTACCGCGCCCTGGGTGGCCGCATGGTGGCGCGCTCGTCGGAGCGTTTCGGACCGAAGGCGCTCGACAAGGTTGCCTTCGCTTGGACCAATTGAGCTGCTGAAACCCTAGCCGGGCAGCGTTCCCATCCGTCGATACCGCAGGCCGCTTGCGCCGGTGATCGCCGGATTCATTATTTCACAAAAACGCGATGGATCAGCGGGCCAAGCCCGCGTATGACAGCGCCAAAATCGCTGCCGGGCGCGATTTATCCTCGGCAACAACGGAGCCTTGAATGCGTATCGATGCGGTCTCGATCGGAAAGAACGTCCCCCACGACGTCAATGTCATCATCGAGGTCCCCGTGGGCGGCGAACCGATCAAGTACGAGATGGACAAGGAGGCCGGCACGCTGGTGGTCGACCGCTTCCTCTACACGCCGATGCGTTACCCCGGCAATTACGGCTTCATCCCGCATACGCTGTCGGATGACGGTGACCCCTGCGACGTGCTGATTATCAACACCCGCGCCATCATCCCCGGCGCCGTCATGAGCGTGCGCCCGGTCGGGGTGCTGTTCATGGAGGACGAAGCCGGCGGCGACGAGAAGATCCTGGCGGTGCCGTCGTCCAAGCTGACGCAGCGCTACGACAAGGTGAAGTCGTATTCCGATTTGCCTGACATCACGCTGCAGCAGATCCAGCACTTCTTCGAGCACTACAAGGATCTCGAAAAGGGCAAGTGGGTGAAGATCCTGCGCTGGGGCGGCCCGGAGGAAGCGCACCAGCTGATCCAAGAAGGCATCGAGCGCGAGAAGAAGAAGAAGGGCTGATCCGCACGGTCATTCCGGGGCGCGTCAGAGCGAACCCGGAATCCAGAAGTCGGGGCGCGAGATTCCGGGTTTGGCTCTGCGAGCCGCCTCGGAATGACGCTCAACTACACCGCCGGCTTCGGCAGGCCGGCGATCGCGCAGGCCGCGCGGAGCGTGTTCACCAACAGGCACGCCACCGTCATCTGGCCGACACCGCCCGGCACCGGCGTGATCGCGCCGGCAACGGCAAGCGCTTCCTGATAGGCGACATCGCCGACGAGGCGCGTCTTGCCGTCCTCCTTGGGGATGCGATTGATGCCCACATCGATCACGGTCGCACCCGGCTTCAGCCAGTCGCCGCGCACCATCTCTGGTTTGCCCACTGCTGCATAGACGAGGTCCGCTTTCTTCACGAGGCCAGGCAGGTCGCGCGAGCGCGAATGCGCGATCGTCACCGTGGCGTTCTCGTTCAACAGCAATTGCACGAGCGGGCGGCCGACCAGGTTGGAGCGGCCGATGACGATGGCGTTCATGCCTTCGAGCGAGGCGTGCACGCTTTTGGTCAGGATGATGCAGCCGAGCGGGGTGCAGGGCGACAGCGCCTCGAAGCCGCCAGCGAGCCGGCCGGCATTGTTCGGATGCAGCCCGTCGACATCCTTGGCGGGGTCGATGGCGTTGATGACCGCTTCGGTGTTCAGCCCCTTCGGCAACGGTAATTGCACGAGAATGCCGTGCACGGAGGGATCCCGGTTGAGCTTTGCGACCAGCGCCAGCAGATCTGCCTGCGAGACGTCGGCCGGCAGCTTGTGCTCGAACGAGGCCATGCCCGCGGCCTGGGTCTGGGTGTGTTTTGAACGGACATAGACTTCGCTGGCGGGGTCGTTGCCGACCAGGACCACTGCAAGGCCCGGCACCAGATTGTGCTCGCGCTTGACGCGGGCGACCTCCTCGGCGACGCGGCCACGGAGCTCCGCCGCAATGACTTTTCCATCGATGATATCAGCGGTCATGTCCGTTCTCTCAATCTGTCGGTTTGGCCGATGTGAGCTGGCGCAGGGTTTCGCCGAGACGCGCCGGATCGCCGTCGACCGCGATCTGCTTCAGCCGCGACGTGGCTCCGGATAGCAATTTTACATTGCTCTTGGGCACGCCGAGCGATTTCGCCAGCAGCGCCAGCACGGCCTTGTTGGCCTCGCCGCCATCGGCAATGGCGCGCACCCGCACCTTGAGCACGCTGCGGCCATCCGAAAGCTGCTCGATCCCGTCGATGTCGTCGCGGCCGCCGCGCGGCGTCACCCGCAGCGCGATGCTGATTCCTGCGGCCGAGTAGCGCCAAGGGTCCTTAGGGCAAGGCTCCTGACAACAAGGCTCCTTGTTGGCAACCAAGGCGCTCCCGCCCGCTTAGACCACGTTCGGGTAGATGTAGTACAGGATCACCCGCTCGATGAACATGATGATCAGGATCAGGATGATCGGCGAGATGTCGAGACCGCCGAGGCTGGGCAGGAAATTGCGAATCGGCGCCAGCAGAGGCTCGGTGATCCGGTAGAGGAACTCCGCCACCGCCGACACGAACTGGTTACGCGTGTTCACCACGTTGAAGGCGATCAGCCAGGACAGGATCGCGGAGGCGATCAGCAGCCAGACGTAGAGGTCGAGCACGATGATGACGATGTCGAGAACGGCACGCATGGCTTATGAGGCCTCTGGCTTTTGGAAACTCTGGCTCGGTCGGGATTGACGCCCCGTTTGCTAGATATCGGTTCCGTCAGGCCCAAACAAGGGAAGTCGGCACCCTGAGAGCTAAAACCGGGTTACGCCCGTCCTTGACTTGACCTTGGCGGGGACTTAAATGGCGCCCGGTTGTCGGCCGCGTTCACCAGAGCGGCCAGCAAAGGGGCCATAGCTCAGCTGGGAGAGCGCGTCGTTCGCAATGACGAGGTCGGCGGTTCGATCCCGCCTGGCTCCACCAGCCTTCGCTCGCTTCGCGAGCTACGGCTAGGCAAGCCAGCCGTGCTCTCTCGTAGCGAAGTGAGCGAAGGCTGTCCCGCCATAGCCCGAAGGGCGACGGCGGACCCTCTCCGTGAACTCCCCCTACCTCCCCGTAAACCTTGGCGGCCGCTTCTCCATGAAGCTCGCCACGCCCTCCCTGAAATCACTCCCGTTCAGCGCCACCATCATCTCCCTGTTGGCCTCGATCGTCGCCTCGGCCAGCGTCTGGAACGGCACCTCGTAGAGCTGGCGCTTGATCACGGCCATCGCGCTCGGCGAGACGAAATCGGCAAGATCGCGCGCGTAAGTATACGTCTCTTCACGCAGCTTCTCCGGCGGACAGAGCCGGTTGACCAGCCCGATCCGCAGTGCCTCCTCGCTCGACACGCGCCGCGCCGAGAGCAGCAGATCCAGCGCATTGGCGTGGCCGACGATGCGCGGCAGCATCCAGCTGATGCCGTGCTCGGCGATCAGGCCGCGCCGCGCGAAGGCGGTGGTGAACACGGTGTTGTCGGCGGCAAAGCGAAGGTCGCAATAGAGTGCATGCACCAGTCCAATGCCTGCCGTCGCGCCGTTCAGCATGGCGATCACAGGCTTCTTGATGGAAGGATAATAGCCGTACCGCGTCTGCCAGTCCGGCCGGCGATTCATGTCGAACGGCGGCAGGTTCGAGGCGCGCCTGACGTCGTTGGGATCGAGGCCCTTCAGCGCATCCATGTCGGCGCCGGCACAGAAGGCGCGGCCCGCGCCGGTGAGGACGATGACGCGGACATTGTCGTCGGCGCTCGATGCCTCCATCGCGTTGCGCACGTCGCGTTCCATGACCGGCGTCCATGCATTCATGCGATCGGGGCGGTTGAGCGTGATGGTCGCGATCTTGTCGCTCACCTCATAGAGAATGTGTTCGTAGGCCATGACGCTCTCCCTTGTTTGCCGGCACGCGTTCGCACGCGCTCGTTAGAAGCGAGCCTAGCATACCCAGGGATGGGAGAAGGACTTGCGCCAAGGACCTGCGCCAAGGACTTGCGCGAAGCCGCGATCACTCGGCGGCTTGCGCCAGCATCGGCCGGCGCTCCAGCCAGCCGTCGAGGAAATGATCGAGCCAGGCGCGTTCGGCGACATCGTAGACGGCGCGATCCGCGAAATGATGATGCCGCTGCCGTGCACCGGGCGCGCTGAATCCGTCATAGCCGCGCGTGGTCCAGCGGCACATCATCGCATAGGTCACATCGGGGTGGAACTGCACGCCGAAAGCATTGCCCGTCCGGAACGCCTGCACCGGGAAATCATCGCCTTCGGCGAGCAAGTCGGCGCCTCCAGGCAGCTCAAAGCCCTCGCGATGCCAGTGATAGACCTGCGCCGGCCAGCGCGGGCAGAGCGCGCGGCCCGCGGCGGTCGGCCTGATCGGGTAGTACCCGATCTGCGTCAGCGCCTGCGCATGCGGCGCGACACGGGCCCCGAGCTGCATCGCCAGCATCTGCGCCCCTAAGCAGATGCCGAGCAACGGGCGCTGCTCGCGGAGCGGAATTTCGATCCAGTCGATCTCACGGCGAATGTAGTCGTCGGAATCATTGGCGCTCATCGGCCCGCCGAAGATCACGGCCCCGGCATGCTGATCGAGCGTCTCGGGCAGGGGATCGCCGAAGCGAGGACGGCGGATGTCGAGGCGGTGGCCCAGCGCGCGCAACGCATTGCCGACGCGGCCGGGTGTCGAGCATTCCTGATGCAGGACGATCAGAACCGGCAGCCGGGTTTCAGCGGCGGCGACGCTCGCCGCCCTCTGTGGGAAGGCGACCACCTCTGCGCCACCAAACCTGTCCGTCCGGAACGACATGGCCTCTGCGAGTGCTATCGGTTCAGACCGCCAGCATAGCTAAGCGATGGTTAACATCATGTGAGTTTGCGCACACACGCGCACGTCTGGAAGCAAGCTCCGGGCCACTACGGACGCGGGCGGCGGCGTTCAGCGCCGCTGCCGCTGGAACCGGCTAGTGGCCGCCAGGATGAAGCCGCGTGGGAAGAAGCGCAGCGCGAACGGCACAATCTTGTTGCCGAGGCCGGGCAGCACTGCCCGTTTGTTGGCCATCAGAGCGCGATACGCCTCCCGCGCAACCTCGGCAGCTGAGACGTTGAGAAAGGCCGTGTTATGTTGCGAGCCGACGCCGGCGCGGGCCTGGAATTCCGTGGGGACCGGGCCCGGGCAAAGCACGGTGACACGGACGCCGCGGGGAGCGAGCTCCGCCCGCAATGCTTCGGTGAAGGAAATCACATAGGCCTTGGACGCGTAGTACACGGCCATGCCGGGGCCAGGCAGGAAGCCTGCGACCGAGCCGACATTGAGAAGACCGCCCTTGTTCCGGATGAGCTGATCGGCGAAGCGCAGCGACAGATCCGTCAGGGCCCGGACGTTGACATCGACGATGCCGAGCTGCGCGACGCGATCGCGCTCGATGGCATCGCCGAATACGCCGAAGCCGGCATTGTTGACGAGATGATCGAGCTCGACACCTTCGGCGGCAAGTGCTGCGGCGATCCTCTCGCCTGCATGCGGGTCCTCGAGATCGCAGGCGATCACGATCGGCTTCTTGCCACCCTTGGCGGCGATCTCGTTCGCGAGCGCTTCGAGCCGATCCACCCGTCTCGCCGTCAATGCGAGGCGATGTCCATTGGCGGCAAACACACGCGCCAGCTCCATCCCGATGCCCGCCGAGGCACCGGTGATCAACGTTACCCGCTCATTCACGATCGAAGTCTCTTGAATTGAAGTCTGTGGTCCCGGCAATACCAGAACGAGAGCATAAGCCGTGCGCGCCAGGCAAGCGGCGCTGGCAGCATGGCTGCTTGTGAGAGCGACAGTGGAAGCAGGAAAGTCCGGTATTTGCAGTCGAATCCGCAGAAGCGGGGGACCGCCGGCTTATATTAAAGTTTCGTCATGTGGCTCGCAGGCCAGGCAATCCGCCGGGGACCGGTCCGACGGCGCGATCCTTGACCTGGCCACCGGCACGCTCCGCAATGGCGTGCTTCAGCTCGATCCGGTCACGCTGGGAGATGCCGAGCAGGTCGGACGCGCGCCAGACCACATTGTCCTCGAACTCGCTGACCTCTCCGTCGGCATAGACCAGCTCCCACATCATCTGCACGATCCGCTTGCGACCCGCTTCGTCGAGCGAGCGCATGATGACGCTGGTGAAGTGATAGAGGTCGACGGCCTCGCCTTCGACCTGGGTGGCGTCGGCGATGAGACGGTCAGCGGTGCCGCGGTCGAGCCCGAAATGGCTTTCGATCAGGCTGTGCAGCTTGCGCTGCTCGGCCGCGCTCGGCTGGCCGTCCAGCGAGACCACATGGACCAGCAGCGCGGTCGCGGCCAGCCGGTAATCGCTGTCGCCAAATGCGCGGTCCTGGGCTTGGGGACCGACAATGTCGGCGATGAATTGGCGCAAGCCGTCGAGCATAGGTCCTACCGAGATTGATGACGCCGCAAGGAGCGCGGCCGTTACCAGCATTATATGAGCAAGAAACCCAACCGGCGCAACGTGCGTCAGTTCCGCGCGCGTATTACGTTTCGGCAATCTGTTCAGCGTCATTCCGGGGCGATGCGCCAGCATCGAACCCGGAATGACGAATGATGCCTCACGGTATCTCGTACACCACCATCTTGTCGGCGATGCCACGGAGCGCGGCCTGCTTCTGGATCGGCTTGATGGCGCGCTGCTCGAGCACCTCGGCGACTGCGGGAGCGTCCAGCACCGGGCCGGTGATGTGGATCTCCTGCGCGGTCGACAGGCTCTGCACGCGGGCGGCGATGTTGACGGTCTGGCCGAAATAATCCTGCCGCTCGTTGAGCATGACTGCGAGGCAGGGGCCTTCGTGGATCCCGATCTTGAGAATGAGGTCGTTGGCGCCGCGCTGCTTGTTCAATTCGTCCATCGCCGCGCGCATGCGCAGTCCCGCGGTGATGGCGTGCTCGGGCCTGACGAAGGTCGCCATCACGGCATCGCCGATCGTCTTCACGACCGCACCCTTCTCGGCGGCGATGATCTCCAGCAGCGCGCGAAAATGCGCCCGCACGAGGTCGAAGGCATTGAGGTCGCCGACCCGCTCATACAGCGCCGTCGAACCCTTCAGGTCGGTGAACAGGAACGTCAGGGACGTGATCTTCAGTCGCTGGTCGACATTGAGGTTGTCGGCCTTGAAGACGTCGCGGAACGTCTGGTTGGACAGCATGCGCTTGGCGGTCAGGATCGGCTTGCGCTTGCCGATCATCTCGTGCAACGCGTGGTCGGCAATCCAGACCGAGGGCAATACGCGACTGTCCGATTGGTTCTCGAGCATGAGACGCAACGGTCCGGGGCGCATCACGGTGGTCCCCGTCGGCGCCTCCAGCTTGTTGAACATGATCGACAGCTGCTGACGCTCGCTGGTCGGCTCACCCTGAACGTCCAGGAAATGGGCGGAATGGGTGACCGGCTCGAACACGATGATGAACTGGCTCGGCAGATTGAGTGAGAGGATCGCCTTCTCGCCGGCGGGCAATTCGAGGGCTTCGAGCGTTACCTGGTTGATCAGGCGGGAAAAGGATTCGTCGTTGATGTCGACGCCTGAGCTCCAGAACATCTGCCGCACATACTCCCAGATCGGCAACGTGTCGGGATCATGAGCACCGATGCGGCGGACCCGCGGGCTGACGGTGAAGGCCACTTCGACCATCTCGTCGACGGAGGCCTCGTATCCGGCGGCGCAGAGCGCGCAATTGTAGTCGTCGTGCTTCAACGACTTCAGTGTGGCGTGCGCGCCCAGCACGCCTCCGCAGCCGGGACACAGCACGTTCCAGCTCATGTCGAACAGGCCGAGCCGCGAGGCGTGCAGGAAGCCGGAAATGACCTTCTCCTGGTCGAGCCCGGTCCGGTCGGCAAAATCCAGCGCATTGATCCGGTTGAGATCGCGATCATGACCGTTGGCGATCAGCTGCGCGATGGCCTCCACCACAACGGAATCGGCGGTCTGCTTCAGAACGGAGAACTGGGCCTGGATGTCGCTCATGGCGGAACTCTATGTAGGCCGGGTCACGCCAGCGGCCAGACGCGAGCCTGTCACCGACGCGTGATGCGGAACAGGGGTGAATGGTCCGGCTGGGTGGTGACGACGCCGAGCGGAATTACGGGGGTCGCGGGGTCGGCAAGCTCGATTCGGTACGCTCCGATCAGCCGCGCCAGCGCCAGCACGGATTCGGCTTGGGCAAACGGTGCGCCGATGCAGACGCGCGGACCTGCGCCGAACGGCAGGTAGGCAAAACGGTCCGGCGCCTCCTGCGACATGAAGCGCTTTGGAATGAATGCGTTCGGCTGATCCCACAGCTTCTCGTGCCGGTGCAAGAGCCAGGGCGCGATCATGATGATGTCGCCCTTGCCGATCTCGACGCCCGCCGCATTGTCCCTATCGCGCGCGGCACGCGCGACCAGGAAGGCCGGCGGATAGAGCCGCATGGTTTCGTCGATCACCGCGCGGGTGAATTTCTGGCGATCGATGTCGGCCATGCTGTCGAGATGCTCGCCGCGGGTCTCGGACGCCACCTCCTCCTGCGTATCGGGATCGAGCGCGAGCAGGTAGAGCGCCCAGAACAGCGCCGTCGCCGTGGTCTCATGACCGGCGAGGATCATGGTCGCGACCTCGTCGACCAGCTGCTCGTCGGAGAAGCCCTGGCCCGTCTCGGGATCGCGTGCCTCGTCCATGAGATCGAACAAATCGCGCGGCGGCGCACCGTCCTTCTTGCCCGCCTTACGCCGCTCGGCGATCAGCATGGCCACGAACTCGGTCCAGCGCTTGCGGAAACGGGCGCGGGCAAAATCCATCGGGCTCGGCCAGGACACCGGCAGCACCATGTCGAGGAAGTACGGACGCCCCAACCGCGCGGCATATTCCATGATGAAGTTGCGCAGGGTTGCGCCGTGCTGGTCCATGCCGAACGAGAACATCGTGCGACCGGCGATCTCAAGCGTCATGCGCTGCATGATCGCGCGCAGGTCGACCGGCTCACCGGTTTGCGCGTCCAGCTTGGCGATGGTTTCGTCGAGCACGGCCGTCATGTGCGGAACGAGGTTTGCGGTCGCGCGCGGCGTGAAGGCCGGCGCCAGCGTGCGGCGCTGAAACGTCCAGGAATGACCTTCCGCGATCAGAAGGCCGTCGCCGAGCACGGGGCGCAGCATGCGGATGCCGGCCGGCGTGCGCGTGTAGTTCTCGTAATTGCTGAGCAGCACGTGCCGGATCGCGTCCGGCTGGTTCAGGATGAAGCTATTGCGGAAGAAGAAGCGGCCAGAAATGACCTCTTCCTCGTAGGCGCGTTGACCCCAGGTCGCGATCATATTCTGCCTGATGACCGCGAGCCGGCCGAAGAACGACATATCGTCGGGCGCTCGCGGAGGAGCCGGAGGGGTGATGGGCCGACGCACGCTGGCGATATTCATGGCTCTCTCCCGCAAGGTGGGACGCAGGTAAATAGCTAGTAAGTCAGCTCGGCGATGGCAATCCGGTTCTCGGACGCAGCCCAGGCGCGTGCCACAATCCGTTCTTCGCCGAATTGGGCCACGATGTTACGGCCAACCTCGGTGGCGGGAAGCCGCAGGGTGGCTGCCGCATCCGTGGGCACGCCCGGCTTGACGTCGGCCGGCTCCTTGCCGTCGAGCAGCACCACGTCGCGCGGCAGGCCGAAATAGCCGCGCGGACGCGACATGATCACGACGGCGCCGGCGGCCTTGTCGGCCGGCCCGAGCGGCCGCGCGGGCCGCAGATGCACAACCTCGGACGAGCGCGGGAAGGGCGAGCGGTAGATGTGCGTCGTCGGCGCATCCGGCGAGATCAGCACGAATTCGAGCGACCAGGCGGGATCGACCTGCGCCGGCCCCCAACGGCCATCTGAGCCTGTTGTCGAGCTGTACAGCGCACCGTCTTTGCGCTCCCCGGTATCAGGATCGACACGGAAGACATCGACGATTGCACCCGCGACCGGACGATTGGTCGGCACGCCGCCGGGCGTACCCGTGACGAGGCCGCTCAATCTCACGCTGGTCTCCGGCACGATCGCGATGCGCGCAGGTTCGCGCCCCGCGATGAACTTGTAAATCTCGCGGAACGCGCGCGGGTGAAACGCCACCTCGCGATGGTCGAGCGCGCCGAGCACGAGATTGGTGGCGCCCTTCAGCTCCGGCCCTTCGGCGGTGACATTGGTCGGCATGCCGGGCTTGCCGATAAAGCGGCCATCGGGTTGCGCGAATTTGTCCAGACCGTCGCTGCGCAGCGTGAGGAAAGCGACTCCCGGCGTCACCTCACTCTCGCCCTCGTTCAGTCCGCGCAGGAACGTGCCGCGGCCATTGAATTCGTTGTTCGGCTGGTCGTCTGTTGCGAACACGCCGTGATTGGGCGTACCGCACAGCACCGCATGGCTGACATCACCGGCGCCGCCGTTCTTGATGACGTTACGGATCGCGTAGCCGCCGCGCGAGCTGCCGACCAGCGCCACGCGGGCTGCGCCGGTGCGGCGCTTCAGCTCGGTGATGGCGGCAGCGAGCTCGAGGCGCTGATCCTCGGTCGAGGAGCGACCCGCCTGCTCGACCTTGTCGTCGTTGCGCGCCAGCGGGTCGGTGAAATTGATCGCCATCATGCGATCGCGCGCGATACCGTTGGACTCCATCCGCCAAAGCGTCGTCATCCAGAGCGCGCCGTAATCGCCATTGCCGTGGACGAACAGAATCGGCGGCAGCTCCGTGGCGGGCGCGGTCTGCGCCAGCGCGCCCGTCCGCAAGCTCGCAAGTGCGAAAGGCACACTCGCAGCCCCTTGCAAGATCGTCCGTCGCGTCAGCTTCATCTGTTCCTCCCCGGCAAACCTAGCTCTTTGCACTGCTTATACCGGCCTAAGCACTGGACAGCGAAGGACTTTCGCGGGCATCACTGAATTGGCCGGAATCACCACGACCACTTCTGCCATCCGACATGGAAGGGGATATGACCGAGCAGCCGAACCGCCCGAAAATGGCCGCCGACGGCATCACAGCGCCCCTGCGGTACACCGTGTTCCGGCGGATCTGGCTCGCCAGCCTGCTCTCCAATCTCGGCCTCCTGATCCAGGGCGTGGGTGCGGCCTGGGCGATGACGCAGATGGCGGCCTCGGCAGACAAGGTGGCCCTGGTGCAGACCGCGCTCATGCTGCCGATCATGCTGATCTCGATGCCGGCCGGCGCCATCGCCGACATGTATGACCGCCGCATCGTCAGTGTGATTTCGCTGTCGATCGCGCTGATCGGCGCGAGCGTGCTCACCGTGCTGGCCGGCTTCAACCTGATCACTCCGGAATTGCTGCTCGCCTTCTGCTTCATCGTCGGCAGCGGCAATGCGCTGTTCGGTCCGGCCTGGCAGTCCTCGGTCAGCGAACAAGTGCCGCCCGAGGCATTGGCGTCCGCGGTGGCGCTGAACGGCATCAGCTACAACATCGCGCGCAGCTTCGGTCCGGCGGTCGGCGGCGTCATCGTCGCTGCGCTCGGTGCGGTGGCCGCATTCGCCTGCAATGCGATCCTCTATCTGCCGCTGCTGGTGGTGCTGCTGCTCTGGCGCCGCAACACCGAGGTGTCGCGCCTGCCGCGGGAAAAGCTCAACCGCGCCATGGTCTCGGGCGTGCGCTACATCACCAATTCGCCGCCGATCAAGATCGTGCTGTTGCGCACGCTGGTGATGGGCCTGATCGGCGGCGCGGTGATGGCGCTGATGCCGCTGGTCGCGCGCGACCTCCTGCATGGCGGCGCGCAGATGTATGGCATCATGCTCGGCGCCTTCGGCATGGGCGCGGTGATCGGCGCGCTCAACATCCACGAATTGCGCAAGCGCATGAGCGGCGAGGCCGCGATCCGCGCCTGCACCATCACGATGGCCTTCACCATGGCCGCCCTCGCTTTGAGCACGGAGCCGGTGCTGACGGCGGCCGCGCTGGTGCTGGGCGGCGCAGTCTGGATGGCGGCGATCGCGCTGTTCAATATCGGCGTGCAGCTCTCGGCCCCGCGCTGGGTCGCCGGTCGCTCGCTCGCAGCCTTCCAGGCCGCGATCGCCGGGGGCATCGCGATCGGCGCCTGGGGCTGGGGCCATCTCACCGACTATGCCGGCGTCGAGATCGCATTGCTGACCTCGGCCGGCCTGATGCTGATCTCGCCGCTGCTCGGCATCTGGCTCACGATGCCGCGTGTCGGCGCCCGCAACGAGGATGCGGACATGCTGGCCGATCCCGAGGTGAGGCTGTCGCTGACAGGGCGCAGCGGCCCGCTCGTGGTCGAGATCGAATATCGGGTTGCGCAAGAGAATGCGCGCGCGTTCCACAACGTGATGCAGGACGTGCAGCTCTCGCGCCAGCGCAACGGTGCCTATGGCTGGTCGATCGCGCGCGACATCGCCGACCCCGAGCTGTGGACCGAGCGCTATCACTGCCCGACCTGGCTCGACTATTTGCGTCAGCGCAACCGTGCGACCCAGTCCGAACGCGCGCTGCATCAGCAGGCGATCGATTTCCACATCGGTCCCGAGCCGGTGCGAATCCGCCGCATGCTGGAGCGCCCCTTCGGTTCGGTGCGCTGGAAGGACGACACGCCGGACCGCGCCAACAGCGAGGTGCTGCCGGTGGTCGCGACCGCGGCGGGAAGCAGTACGTAGGCCTCTCGTCATTCCGGGGCGCGCCGTAAGGTGCGAACCCGGAATCCATTTATCGCAGGAGTTGGTCGCGCGATGGATTCCGGGTTCGCGCTTCGCGCGCCCCGGAATGACGATCACTGCCCGTGCTGGGTCAGCACCTTGTCGCAGGCCTTGCTCAGCTTGGTGCGGTTCTGCTTCAGGCAGGCCAGCACGGCACCGTCGCCATTGTCCATTACGGGACGGCAGAAGCGCGTGACGTCGCGCGCGCAGGCATCATGGCCGGGCTGCTGTTGCGCGGAGGCGCTCGATGCGCACAGGAGCAAGGAAATAACGAAAAGCAGTCTGGTCATCGCGCAATTGCCTCTTACCCGGAAAGACGTGCGGGCGAAGCTAGTGCGACGATCCCGCACCTGCAACGGCTTTGTTGACTAGCTGCAGCGCGCCGCCGCCATCACCCCGGCTTCATGCCAGGGGACATGGCGAGGGGAGCTGCCGGCGCAACCGCCGGCGTCTTGGTTACTGTGTGTCCTGAGCGTCAGCGACCTTGCGCGAGGCGCCCTTGGCGAGGGTCTTGTCCATCACCGCGCGGCATCCGGCGCTGAGGTCCGAGCGATGCTTGATCATGCACGCGGTGATCTTCGGGATATTGGGGATCTCCGCCGAGCAAAGACGGAAGGCATCGCCCGTGCACATCTGCTGCGCCTCGGCCGAGAAGGCGAAGCTCGCGCCCGTCGAAGCGATGGAGACGATCGCGGCAAAGCCCAGGGCCAGGCTGGCGTCGCGGATCTTGCCGGTAAACGACTTGGTCATTTGAAGCTCCCATTGGCGCCGCCACAGCGGGCCCGTTGTCGATGGGAGCTACGATGCTCCGGCAAAACCGTTTCCACTGTGATGACGCTCACGGGAGACCCGTCCTCTGTGATCTCAGTCACTCAGACGCAGCCCACTGAAATTCCTTCGCAACCGCTGTCGTGTTGGTGTCACGTTAACTCTTACTTCGCATTAATGGCTCGTCGCGCGGGAAACTCCGCCGTTTTGGTTGCGTAATTGGAAAGAGTAACGATGCGTAATGCGTTGGGCCTGATGCTGGCCAGTGTAGTTGCGGCGGTCGTGATCGCCGCCGGCGGTTGGTTTTATTATTCCGCGCGCGCCGACCAGGGCGCTCCCAAGACAGTTGCCGCCCGTGCCGCCGACCCATTGCCGGCACAGGCGAAGCTCGCCGCCAAGGACGACGTCGAGACCACCGCGGCCGTCGCGGCCAAGCCGGCCGCAGCAGCTCCAGCACCTGCCCCCGTGCCGGTCATGCCGATGCAGCCGAAGCAGGCCTGCGCCAATCCGAACGCGCTGGGCGTGTCCCGCGTCGTCGAGATCGACACGACGGGCGGCCCCGGCTTCGGCTTCGAGCATTTCAAGCAGTTCGACTTCCTGACCGAGAAGGAGGTCGTGCTGACCTTCGACGACGGTCCGTGGCCGGTCAACACGCCCACGGTGCTGAAGGCGCTCGCGGACGAATGCACCAAGGGCCTGTTCTTCTCGGTCGGCAAGCACGCGACCTACCATCCGGAGATCCTGAAGCAGGTGCTGGCCCAGGGCCACACGGTGGGCACGCACACCTGGTCGCATGTCAATCTGAACAGCAAGAAGTTGACCGAGCAGCAGGTCAAGGACGAGGTTGAGAAGGGCTTCAGCGCAGTGAAATTCGCGCTCGGCACCAACCCGGCGCCGTTCTTCCGCTTTCCGCAGCTTCAGCACAATCCCGCGATGGTGAGCTATTTCGGCACCCGCAACGTCGCGATGTTCTCGACCGAAATCGACTCCTTCGACTTCAGGAAGGGCGCGACGCCGGAGAAGATCGTCGAGACCGTGATGACGAGGCTGGACAAGCTCGGCAAGGGCATCATCCTGATGCACGACTTCCAGAAGAACACGGGCCTCGCCCTGCCGACGCTGCTCGCGCGGCTGAAGGCCGGCGGTTACAGGGTCGTGCAGATGAAGGCCAAGACGAGCCTCCAGACGCTGCCGGAATATGACGAGGCGCTGATGAAGGACATGAAGGTGCCGACCGCAGGCACGAACTCCCGTCCGATCGCGAGCGTCGTGCAAACGATCTCGCAATAAGCGCCAAATCCAAAACTCTTGCGTCATGGCCGGGCTTGTCCCGGCCATCCACGTTTTAGGATCAGGCGCGACGACGTGGATGCCCGGGTCAAGCCCGGGCATGACGGCGAGATCAGGGTACAGGTCGGCGCCTCACCAATAGATGCCGTGGCGATGCAGCTCGCTGATGATGCGGCGCTCGGTCCAGCTGCGCTTGGGCTTCGGCTTGTCCGCCTTTGCCGTGGTCTTGGCGGCGGGCTTGGGCGTCGTGACCGGCGCGGAGGCCGTCGCCGGTGTGGTGACCGTCGGAGTGGTCGCCACTGTCGGCGCGGAGAGCGACACCGCCGGCGGACGATCATGATATTTCTGAACCTCGGTGGCCGGCGCGGCTTCGCTCACCTGCGCCGTCACGGTGCTCGCCGATGTCGTGGTTTGCGGAGTGGAGGTCTGTTCGCCTGCCGCCGCCAGCGACAGACCGCGGGAGCCGCCTGCCTGGGCGGAGGCCGAAGCCAGCAGCATGGCGGCAATCAGAATGATCTTGCGCATGTGAAGTCTCCCCGTGTTGGCGTGACAGGACGTTAGGGGAGCCATGTCTGCGATTATGTGATCGCGATCACGCAGCCGAGCGAGCCCTGATGCAGGCTGATGCCTGGTCATCGGAGCGCTTGGGGTCGGATGAACCGGGGCGCTGGTGCCGCAAGAGGGATTCGAACCCCCGACCCCGTCATTACGAATGACGTGCTCTACCGACTGAGCTATTGCGGCGAACCTGCCGGGACCAAAGCAATGCCGGCCCCGATACGCGCGCCCCTGATATCGGGCATGGCCCGAATTGGCAAGGACAAGCGGGAGGCGAAATACCGCTCACGCGCCCCAGCGGGACCAGAATCCGCGCCAGCCGCCCGCTTGGGCTTTGGGCGTGCCGATTTGTTCCGTAAATTCGTCGCTTGGGCCGTCGTCGTCGATCCCGGGATCGTCGGGTGCGCGGACGATCGGGATGACGGTCTGGGTCGGCGCCGAGGCGGGCTTGCTGAGGTCGGCCCGGGTCCGGAAGACCGGCGTCGGCGCCAGCGGCGATGATTCGGCGGGCGCCGGAGCCGGATTCGCCGGCTCGGCGGGCGTGACGACCGGCTCGTCGACCTTCGCAGTTTGCTCCCCAGTCTCCTTGGCCACTTCCTTGGTAGCCTCCTTCGCGACGTCCTTGGCCTGAGGGGGTGAATTGTCCTGCGCGGCCGGTGCCGGCGGCGGGGTCACCTCCGGCGGTTCCACCGCGGCTTCGCTGGGAGCGGCGGTCACCCGCTTCGGCGGCGGAGCGGCCAGCATGGCTTCCTCGAAGGCCGAGGATTCGAGCGTGGGGCCCTTATCCGAGGGCAGGCTCGCGACCGGCGCCTGCCACTGGAACGCATCGAGGCGGCCGGTGACCGGGGAGACCGGACGCCAGCGGTCGCTGACATAGCCGTCCGCGGTCCAGGCGGGATCGAGCCGGGCGCGCACCGCGCGCAAGGTCCAGGCGCGGGCGCGGCCGCCGTCACCATGCTCTGTGCGCTCGATCTCGGCCATCAGCAGCGCGACGCGCTGGGTCGGATCCTTGAGATAAGGCGCGAGCACCTCGCGCGCGCGGGCGAACTCCGAGGCCTCGATCGCAGCGCGCGCGATTGCGAGCTGCCCTTCGACATAACCGGGCTTGTCGGCGGGGGTCTTCGCGGCGAGATTTTCTACCCGCTGCAAGCGGTGCCATGCGGAATCGCCGAGCTTCACATGCGCATAGGCATCCGCGAGATCGGGATGCGGATTGGCGAGCCAGGCGGCTTCCACCAGCTTCATGGCGCGGCGCACCTGATGCGCCTCGCTCTCGAATTTTGCCGCGAGCACGGCCGCCGGCACCAAGGTCGGCGCGAGCTTGACCGCCTCCAGCACGCTCTCGCGCGCGACGTCGCGGTCCATCGTTTCCAGCTCCAGCGCACGCGCGGCGAGCAGCACACCGCGCTGCCGGCGATAGGTCTGCTTGTCGATCAGGCCCGCGGACAGATTCGAATCGAGGATCGCGAGCGCGCCGCTCCAGTCGCCGCGCGCGCAGCGGAAGCCGAGCACCGCGTGCGAGGCCCAGGTCGCGGACGGCGACAGCTTGATCGCTTCCTCCGCAATCATCACGGCGCCGACCGCATCATCGGCGCGCTGCGCCTCGATGAAGAGACCGCGCAGGCCGAGCAGCCGCGTGTCCTCGCGTTCGGCCATGGCGCGGAAGACGCGTTGCGCCTCGTCGCGATTGCCTTCGAGCTGCGCCGACTGCGCATGCAAAAGCAGTGCGAGCGGATCGTTCGGCGCATGCCGCCGCGCCGCCTCGGCGTGCCGGCGCGCGAGCGCGGAATCGCCGTGGCCGATCGCGAGCAGGCCATGGGTGATGGCGTGACGGCCGCGGGCATGGCGCTTGTCATGACGGCGTCGGCGCAAGCGCCCCGGCATGCGCCAGATCATCGTCAGGATGCTCCAGACCAGCACGACGGAAGCGGCGAAGAGGCCGAGCAAGAACACGAACCTCGGCAGCGTCGTCGAGATGCGGAAGCTGCCCGCGGTCAGGACGAGATCGCCGGACTGGTCGGCGACCCAGGCCGCGCCGGCCGCCGCCAGTGCGATCAAGACGAGAAACAGGACGATGCGAAGCATGGTCGATCCCTATACGCGCCGATTGTTGCGCGATCTTATTGAGTAGATTTGGCGAGATCCGCCATGGCATCGTCGGCGAATTTGCGGGACGCGGCGAGCGCGGCGTCGCGGGCGTCGGCTTTGTCGAGCCAGGCCTGCGCCGGAGCACGATCAGCCTCGGGCAGCGTCTTCAGCTCGCGCCGCGCTTCGGCGAAATCGCTGCGGAGCGCCGCCGCCGTGACGCGCGTCACGATGGCGCCCCGATCGTTGCCGACGCCATCGGTGCGCTCGATCCGCACGAGCTTTGACGCGCCGGCCTGGAGCCGCTCGACAATGCCGGCCTCGCTCGACGGAGCTTCAGCCGGCGGCGACAGCTTCGGCACGATATTGAGGAGCTCGCGGCTCAGCGCCGCCGATGTCGGGATGCCGGACGATGCAAACGCCTCGAGCGGCTTGAGCATATCGGGCTTGGTCGCCAGCGACCGCGCCGCCGCCAATTGCGATTGATAGGGATCGCCGTGGCGAACGGCAACGTCGAGCAGGGACGCCGCGACCACATAGCGGAGCGGCTTGTCGTCCATCGTCTTGGCCTCGGCGATCTTCTCGCCCTGCTGCGCAAGCTCGGCCCGCTCGGTCTTGCTCGCGCGCTCGAGCTGGGCGATGCGGTCGGTGAGCGCGGCAAGATCGGGCGCGGCACTCGGCGGCGCGGATTTCGCATCGTTCAGCGCGCTCGCCGTCTTATCGAACTGTGCGCGCAAATTGGCGATGTCGCCGCGCAGTGCGCTCGCCGCTTTCTCCAACGCGTCGATCCGCGCGACTTGGGCCGGATCGGCCGCCGGCCTCGCGGCCCTGGCTTCGACCGCGGCAACGCGTCCGCTCAGCGCATCGACGGTCGCACTGGTGACCTGCGGCGCGGCCGGCGGGGCCTGCACCGCGGGCCAGCCCAGCATCCAGCCGACTGCGATCACGACCGCAGCCGCGGCAACGCCGGAGAACGGCGCGATGACCCAGGGCGAAATCGGCGCCGATACAGGCACCGCCGCGGAGGCCTGCTGCTCTGCAGATTCGGACTGAGGCTCGGCCTTGACCTGTTCCGAGCCGGGCTCTTCCACCCTGGCCTGCTCCTGCGCGACATGCTCGGATGCCTCGGGCTCGCCCGCGACCTGCTGCGGCTGGGTCGAGACTTCCGTCGCCTCGAGGTCGATGGTGGGCGGGGTGCGCTTGGCACGACCCGGATCGGGCGCCAATCCAGCGTCTTCAGGCTTGTCGTCGGCCATCGTGACGGTTCCTCACACTTTCATACCAGGGATGGATTAGATTGCGTCGGATTCGGCCCGACCTTTACGCCAAACGGGTCCGCAACGCACGCTCCAAGGTGTCGAATAAGGCAGTTTCGTCCGGCGTTGCGGCCACCAGAACCTGTGGCGCGCCGGCATCGCGCAGCACGCCCGCAACGGTCTCGGACAGGCAGCAATGCGGGATCGCCAGCGCCGAAATTTCGACACCTTCGTCCCGCGCCGCATCGAGGAACGCACGTGCGCTGCGCCGGGAGTAGTGCAGCACCGCCTCGATCCCGTGGGCGGCAAAGCCCTCGCACACCTCGCGCGGCAGATGCTTCACCGGCGCCATGCGGTAGGTCGTCTGCGTCACCACGCGGAAACCTTCCGCCCCGAGTTCGCCGCCGAGGTCGCGCGACAGATCCGCGCCGGCGAGATACAGCAGCGTGCTGTTTTTCTTCAGCACCTTGTCGCGCGCGCTCTGCATCACCTTGTCGCGCAAGGACGCGGCGTCGCCCCCGGCGACGATCACCTTGGCAAAACCAGCCTCTCGCGCCGATGCAGCCGTATGTTCGCCGACCGCGAACAATGGCAGCTCCAGCAGACCGAGGTCCGGCAATTGCGGCGCTATGGCGCGAATCGCGTTGGCCGAGGTGACGAGAACGGCATCATAAGAAACTTCGCTCTCGCCTTGGAAGGCGACCGGCTCGAGCTTGAGCGCCGGCGCAAGCAGTACCGTATGCCCGCGCGTACGCAGATTGTCCGCCGTCGCCGCATTGTCGGGATGCGGCCGTGTGACAAGAATGGACATCGCTGCTGTTCCCGGACCATTTGGCGGTGACGCATTGACCAGAACCGCTGCGCGTGACGATTGCGCAAGCCGACCCCGGGATGCTACCGGACGTACCAGAACTCTGCTTTATGGATGAGCGCAAGGGCGCAAATTGGATAACATTCGCCAATGCTGGTGCTGGGCATCGAAACCACCTGCGACGAGACCGCCGCGGCCGTGATCGAACGCGCGGCCGACGGCAAGGGCAAGATCCTGTCCAACATCGTGCGGTCGCAGATCGAGGAGCATGCCCGCTTCGGCGGCGTGGTGCCGGAGATCGCCGCGCGCGCGCATGTCGACGTGCTCGATGGGATCATCGACCGCGCCATGAACGAGGCCGGCATCGATTATGCTCAGCTCGACGGCGTCGCGGCGGCCGCGGGGCCCGGGCTGATCGGCGGCGTCATCGTCGGACTCACCACCGCGAAGGCGATCGCGATGGTGCACGACACGCCGCTGGTCGCGGTGAATCATCTCGAAGCGCATGCGCTGACGCCGCGTCTCACCGACGGCATCGAATTTCCCTATTGCCTGTTCCTCGCCTCCGGCGGCCATACCCAGATCGTCGCAGTCACCGGTGTCGGCCAGTATGTGCGGCTCGGCACCACGGTCGACGACGCCATCGGCGAGGCCTTCGACAAGGTCGCGAAGATGCTGGGCCTGCCCTATCCCGGCGGCCCGCAGGTCGAGCGCGCGGCGGCAGGCGGCGATGCCACGCGCTTTGCGTTTCCCCGGCCGATGCAGGGGCGCCCCGATGCCAATTTCTCGCTGTCGGGACTGAAGACGGCGGTGCGCACCGAAGCGAGCCGGCTGGCCGAGCTCATGCCGCAGGACATCAGCGATCTCTGCGCGAGCTTCCAGGCCGCCGTGCTCGATTCAACGGCCGACCGGCTGAGCGTCGGCCTGAAGCTTTTCCGCGAGCAGTTCGGCGCACCGCGCGCGCTGGTCGCCGCCGGCGGCGTTGCCGCCAATCAGGCGATCCGCGGCGCGCTTGACGATGTCGCGAAGCAGGCCGGGACGCAGCTGATCATGCCACCGCCCGCGCTGTGCACCGACAACGGCGCCATGATCGCCTGGGCCGGCGCCGAGCGCCTGGCGCTTGGCCTGACCGACACGATGGACGCGCAGCCGCGCGCACGCTGGCTGCTCGATGCCAACGCGACCGCGCCCGCGGGCTACGGCAAGACTCGGGCGGGATTCTAGGGATGACCGCGTTCCAATCCGTCGCAGTGATCGGCGCGGGCGCCTGGGGTACGGCGCTGGCGACGGTGGCGGCGCGAGCAGGGCGAAGCGTGACGCTGTGGGCACGCAATGCCGAGCACGCCGCGCGGATCGCATCGACGCGCGACAATCCGCGGCTGCCCGGGATTCGGATCGTGCCTGAGCTCGTCGTGACGAGCGATCTGGCGCTCGCCGCGCGTGCCGACATGCTGCTGATTGCGACGCCGGCGCAACATTTGCGCGGTGCGGTCAACATGCTGGCCTCGCACATCACGAAGGCGGTGCCGATCGTCGCCTGCGCCAAGGGTATCGAGCACGGCACCCATAAGTTCATGACCGACGTGATCGCCGAGGCCGCGCCGCACGCGCAGCCGGCGATCCTGTCGGGGCCGAGCTTTGCCGACGACGTCGCACGCGGCCTGCCGACGGCAGTGACCCTGGCGGCAAGCGATGAGGCGCTCGCCAGCAGCCTGGTGCAGGCGCTGGGCTCGCGGACATTCCGCCCCTATCACTCCACCGACATTCGCGGCGTCGAGATCGGCGGCGCCGCCAAGAATGTGCTGGCGATCGCGGTCGGCATTGCGGTCGGGCGCAAGCTCGGCGCCTCCGCGCAGGCGGCGCTCACGACCCGCGGCTTTGCCGAGCTGACGCGCCTCGGCCGTGCGCTCGGCGCACGCAGCGAGACGCTCACCGGCCTGTCGGGCCTCGGTGATCTCATTCTGACCTGCTCGAGCCCGCAATCGCGCAACTTCGCGCTCGGCCTCGCGCTCGGCCGCGGCGAGCAGCCTCCCGCCGGCAAGCTCGCCGAGGGCGAGTTCACCGCCCCCGTGCTGATCGAGCTCGCCGCTTCGCAAAACATCGAGTTGCCGGTATCTGAGGCGGTCGCATCGATCCTGAGCGGCAAAAGCACGATCGATGCCGCGATCTCGGCGCTGATGACGCGCCCCTTCAAGGCAGAGGAATAAGCATGGCGTACTGGCTCGTGAAATCCGAACCGTCGGTGTGGTCCTGGGACCAGCAGGTTGCGAAGGGCGCCAAGGGCGAGGCCTGGACCGGCGTGCGCAATTTCACCGCCCGTCAGAACCTCGTGAGCATGAAGAAGGGCGACAAGGCGTTCTTCTATCATTCCAACGAGGGCAAGGAGATCGTCGGCATCGCCGAGATCATCAAGGAGGCCTATCCCGATCCAACCGACAAGACCGGCAAATTCGTCTGCGTCGACATCAAGGCCGACAAGCCCCTGAAGACGCCGGTGACGATGGCCGCGATCAAGGCGGAGAAGAAGCTCGCGGATATGGCGCTGGTGAAATATTCGCGCCTCTCCGTGCAGCCGGTGACGGCAGAGGAGTGGAAGCTCGTCTGCAAGATGGGCGGGATGTAGTTACGTCGTTTCGTAGCCCGGATGGAGCGCAGCGCAATCCGGGAAAGTCTCGATTGAAGCCCGATCCCGGATTACGGTTCGCTCCATCCGGGCTACGATATCCGGGCTTGCGACTCCTCCAGCGCAAACACCTCGCACGGCGCGGCAATGCCGCGCAGCTCATGCGTCCCAAGCGCAACCAGCGGCATCTCTGTCTCGGCGGCGAGCGCGCCCGACACCAGCACCGTCCGGCCCAGCGGCTTGCACAATCCCTCCAGACGGCTGGCGAGGTTGACGGCGGGGCCGATCGCGGTGAAGTCGAGCCGGTTCGCGGCGCCGATATTGCCCCAGAGCATCTCGCCGAGATGGAGCGCGGCGCCAAACGACAAAGGCGGCAGCCCTTGCGCGCGGCGCTCCTTGTTGAGATACGCCATCCCGGCTTCGGCTGCGCTTGCCGCGCGCAAAGCAGCGTCACAGGCGCGGCGCGGGGACGCCTCGAGCACCGGAAAGATCGCGAGCACGCCGTCGCCGATGAATTTCAGCACCTCGCCGCCGAAGGCGTGAACCGCGCCGGCGATGCGATCGAACCAGGCATCGAGCGCCGCAATGACATCGGCCGGCGGTGTCGTCTCCGACAGGGTCGTGAAATTGCGCAAATCCGCATAGAGCAGTGCGGCCTGGATGGTCTCGCCGAGATCGCGGCGCAGAGGCGCCGCCAGTACCCGCTCCGCGCTGCGCGTGCCAAGGTATGCATCGAGCGTTGCCCGCAAGGTGGCGCGCGCGGCGAGCACGGCCAGCGGCGTTGCGGCGAAACGCGCGGCCTGACGCAATTGCTCGATCTCATCCGCCGTGAACGGACGCGGCCCGATCCAGCCGAGCAGCGGGCCATCGGGCCGTCCGGCGACATCTTCATGCACATCGCCGCCGGCGATATCGCGCAGCCAACGGCGGCCGGCGTCGTCGGGTGGATCGGGCGCGAGGCCGCCCGGCGCGAAGCCGAGCGCTTCGATCACCTGGCCGCTGTCGGCACGCCACAGCCAGGTCCGCTTCGCGATCAGCGGATGCGGCACCTCCAGCGTCAGGGCGCCTGCCGCGAGCGGCACGCCATCGGCGGCCAGATGCGCGCCGAGCTCCGCGAGCAGGTGGTCGGCCCCGCGACAATCCGAGGCCGCGTCGAGGAGCCAGGCGAGGGTCGGGGAGAGCTGCATGAGGCGATCATGGCGAAACAGGGCCGTCTTTGCCACGGGCAATCCTTGACGGAGCGCAGGGCCGCCGCCATGTCCCATCGTCAGACCAGGGATGATCGCCGATGCCCGAGCCATTCATAGTGCGACGCGAGACCCAGATCGCGGCCCCGCGCGCCACTGTCTTCGCCTACCTCACCGACCCCGAAAAGATCCTGAGCTGGATGGGCTCCGACGCAACCACGGAGCCTTATCCCGGCGGGCTCTACCTGCTCAAGGGCGTCAGCCCGGACGGCGCCGCCGCCCGCGGCGCGTTCCGCGAGGTCGTGCCGGTGCATCGTCTGGCCTATACGTTCGGCTGGGAGGGTGGTCAGGAAGTGCCGCCCGGCTCGAGCCTGATCGAGATCGACCTGATCGAGCAGGACGGCGGCACGCTGCTGCGCATGACCCATAGCGGCCTGCCGAACGAAGCGCAGGCGGCCGCTCATGCAACGGGTTGGGCGCACTACCTTGAGCGGCTCACGATCGCAGCCGCAGGCGGCGACCCCGGTCCTGACAAGGGTGTGTCAGATAAGAAGTAGCTCTCGTAGGGTGGACAAAGGCGCGCTCTTCGCGCCGTGCCCACCACCCGTCACCTGGGCAAATGGTGGGCACGCTTCGCTTTGCCCACCTTACGAGAGCGGCGCTTCGTTACACTGCTGCCGTCGCCACCACCTGCGCCAGCAGCTGCTCGCGCCTGGCCTGCGAGCGCTGACCCGTCATGGTCGCGGCGAAGCGCTCGAGGATGCCCTCCTCGAAGGCGGTGACGATGGTGTCGTGGACGTAGCTCTTGCGGCAGATCGCCGGCGTGTTGGAGAGCTGGTCGGCGGCGGCGCGGATCGCATCCAGCACCTGCTTCTTGCGGCCGCGCTGGCTGCTCGCCGGCGTGATCCGCGACAGCGATTCCACCACGACGGCGGACGCCATCAGCGTGCGGAAATCCTTCAGGGAAATCTTGATGCCGGCGATCTCGCGCAGAAATGCGTTCACCTGGGTGGTGCTGACCGCGCGCACGATGCCGGAGGCATCGCGATACTGGAACATGCGCTTGCCGGGAACGCTCTGCAAAATGCCGATGGCGCGCACCAGCTTGGCGGCGTCGCACTCCTTGCGCACCGCCTTACCGCCCTTGGCCTTGAAGGTCAGCACGAAACAATCGTCTTCCAGCGTGACGTTGGACTTCAGCAGCGTGGTCGCGCCGCGGGTGCCGTTGAGGCGGGCGTAGGATTCATTGCCGGGGCGGATCGCGGTGCGCGCGATCAGCTCGATCACGGCCGAGAGCGCGAACTCGCGCGTCGGCTCGTCCCCTGACAGGAACGCCGAGACCTTGCGCCGGATTTTCGGCAGCGCGCCGACGAGCTTTGCCAGGCGATGCGCCTTGCGCTGCTCGCGGACCTTCTCCCAGTCGGCGTGATAGCGGTATTGCAGCCGGCCCGCGGCATCGCGGCCGACGGCCTGCAGATGCGAGTTCGGGTCGGCGGAGTAGCGCACCTCGCGATAGGCCGGCGGCACCGCCATGGAATGCAGCCGCCGGATGGTGCGGGCGTCGCGGATATGCGCACCGTTGGGGCGGACGAAGGAATAGCCCTTGCCGCGCCTGATACGACGGATGGTCAGCTCGTTCTGGTCGCCGAGCCGCAAGCCGAGCTCCTTGGCGAGGGCCTCGACCGTCGCCGCAGGCGCCGCGTCGTAGGTCTTCTTGGGGCTCGGGCGCCTGAAACCGGTCGGTTTCGGCCATTGTCCGAGGGCCTTGGCCAGGGCAATGGCTGCAGGATCGGCTGAAGCGGGCCGTATCGTCCCGAGATTCTGCTGATCCATCATGGTCTTACGCCTTAGCCCTGTCCTGTTGTCGATCAATGCCGCTGTTGTGATTTTTGTTCCGAGGAGTCTCTTTGGACCCGGGTTGGCCATTTAGGGTGTTCCGAACACGAATGCGAGTCCTGAATCAGTGACAAGAGGTTGCTAAATACCTCTCCTCGGCGCATGGGGGCTCTGCGGTCTCTGTTCTGGCGGTTTGGGTAGAGAGCCGGAAGGTGCCCGTCGGCCCTGTTTCAGATTTGCGACAGCGGGCCTTCGGGACCTTGATCCTTCGCATGGCCAGCTGCCCGCCGAAGGTCCAGCTTGTGCTCCTTGTCGGGTCCGGTTAGCCCGACGCATAATCCATCAAATGATGATGTCGGCATTGCCTGAGCTTGCCGCATGTGGAGGGAAGCATGTCCGAGAAGATCTACGATATCCCCGCGGAGTGGGCGAAGCGCGCCTGGATCGACCAGGCCAAGTACAAGGAGATGTACGCCCGCTCGATCTCGGACCCGAACGGTTTCTGGGCGGAGCAGGCCAAGCGCATCGACTGGATGAAGGCGCCGACGAAAATCGAGAACGTCTCGTTCGCGCCGGGCAACATCTCGATCAAATGGTTCGAGGACGGCATCCTGAACGTCGCCTACAATTGCATCGACCGGCATCTCGCCAAACGCGCCAACCAGACCGCGATCATCTGGGAGGGCGACGATCCCTCGCAGTCCAAGCACATCACCTACAAAGAGCTGCATGACGAGGTCTGCCGGATGGCCAACATCCTGCGCACCCGCAACGTCGGGAAGGGCGACCGCGTCACCATCTACCTGCCGATGATTCCCGAGGCCGCCTATGCAATGCTGGCCTGCGCGCGGATCGGCGCGATCCACTCCGTGGTGTTCGCGGGCTTCTCACCTGACAGCCTCGCCCAACGCATCAACGACTGCCAATCCAAGGTGATCATCACCGCGGACGAAGGCCTACGCGGCGGCAAGAAGGTGCCGCTGAAGGCCAATGTCGATGCGGCGCTTAGCAAGGCCGACGGCGTCGACTGGGTCGTCGTGGTCAAGCGCACCGGCGCCAAGGTCGACATGAATCCCACGCGCGACCTCTGGTACCACGAGGCCGCGGCGATGGTGACCACGGAATGCCCGGTCGAGCACATGCACGCCGAGGATCCGCTGTTCATCCTCTACACGTCGGGCTCGACCGGCCAACCCAAGGGCGTGCTGCACACCTCCGGCGGCTATCTCGTGTTCGCCTCGATGACGCATCAATACGTCTTCGACTATCACGACGGCGACATCTACTGGTGCACCGCCGACGTCGGCTGGGTCACCGGCCACAGCTACATTCTCTATGGGCCGCTCGCCAACGGCGCGACCACGCTGATGTTCGAGGGCGTGCCGAATTATCCGGATAATTCGCGGTTCTGGAACGTCATCGACAAGCACAAAGTCAACATCTTCTACACCGCGCCGACCGCGATCCGCGCGCTGATGCAGTCCGGCGACGAACCGGTGAAGAAGACCTCGCGCGCCTCGCTCCGCCTGCTCGGCTCGGTCGGCGAGCCCATCAATCCCGAAGCCTGGGAGTGGTATCACCGCGTCGTCGGCGACGACCGCTGCCCGATCGTCGACACGTGGTGGCAGACCGAGACCGGCGGCATCCTGATCACGCCGCTGCCGGGCGCGACCAAGCTGAAGCCCGGCTCGGCGACGCAACCGTTCTTCGGCGTGGTGCCTGAGATCGTCGATGCCGACGGCAAGGTGCTGGAAGGCGAAACATCAGGCAATCTCTGCCTGACGCGGTCCTGGCCCGGCCAGATGCGCACGGTCTACGGCGACCACGCCCGCTTCGAACAAACTTACTTCTCGACCTACAAGGGCAAATACTTCACCGGCGACGGCTGCCGCCGCGACGCCGACGGCTATTACTGGATCACCGGCCGCGTCGACGACGTCATCAACGTCTCCGGCCACCGCATGGGCACCGCCGAAGTCGAGAGCGCGCTGGTCGCGCATGAGAAGGTGTCGGAAGCCGCCGTCGTCGGCTTCCCGCACGACATCAAGGGTCAGGGCATCTACGCCTATGTCACCCTGATGGCCGGCGTGCAGCCGAGCGACGAGCTGCGCAAGGAGCTCGTCACGTGGGTGCGCAAGGAGATCGGCCCGATCGCCTCGCCCGACCAGATCCAGTTCGCCCCGGGCCTGCCCAAGACCCGCTCCGGCAAGATCATGCGCCGCATCCTGCGCAAGATCGCCGAGGACGAGCCGGGCAGCCTCGGCGACACCTCGACGCTCGCCGATCCCGCCGTTGTCGATGATCTCGTCAAGAACCGGCAGAACAAGAAGTCGGCGTAAGGCGAGTTCGTGCCCCGAACGCAGCGCAGCGCTCCTTCAGCGGTGCGCTGCTGAGCCGGGGCCCATCTAAACGTCAGAACGTGTAGCTTCCTGGATCCCGGCTCTGCGCAGCAGCGTTTCCTGCTGCAGCGCATCCGGGACACGCGATTAGTTTTCGCGTCAGCGCGCCCTCTCAACCAACGGCCATTCACACCCTCACGCTGTTGTCAGCGGGCGCGGCAGCGCGCCTGCATCTTTCCCGCCGAGTGTTGTTTTCAGGTCATTTACTTTATTTCGAACATTTTCTTTGTTCCCCCTGCTGGCCGGCCCTCGGCAGCCGCGGCTGGAAACCATTGGGTTAACGGGCGCGGTTAAGAATGAGCATCGACGAGGGCTTGGTGCGGCGACGATTGCCGGTTCTGCGTCATTTTGGACGATCCGTTTTGGGCAAGGGGAAGCATCGATGTCGATGAGGATTGCGGTGGCGCTGGCCGCCACCATCGCGGCTGGGGCCTTGACGTCGACGGCGGCGCAGGCGCGGCCGGAAATGGTGGGGGCACACCTGGCTGACTATTCGCCGGGCACCATCGTGGTCAAAACCAGCGAGCGGCGGCTTTATCTCATCCTCGGGAACGGCCAGGCCGTGCGCTATCCGGTCGGCGTCGGCAAAGCCGGCAAGCAGTGGGCCGGCACCACGAAGATCGACGGCAAATATCTCAATCCGGCCTGGGCGCCGCCCGCCGAGGTGAAGCGCGACAAGCCTGGTATCCCCGACGTCATTCCGGGCGGCTCGCCGCGCAACCCGATGGGCGTTGCGGCGATGACGCTCGCCGGCGGCGAATATGCGATCCACGGCACCAACGTGCCGGGCTCGATCGGCGGCTTCGTCTCCTATGGCTGCATCCGCATGCTCAACGACGACATCACTGATCTCTACGGCCGCGTCTCCGTCGGCACGACGGTGGTCGTGACGCGCTGATCGCCTGAATCAGCCGAGATGAAATGAAAGGCCGCGTCCTCGACGCGGCCTTTTTATTGCCAGAACCGCCAGCCGCGCGCGCACCAGCCGTCGCGATGGCCGCCATTGTAGCTGCGCACGAAGCCGCCGGCGAGCAGTGCCGCCGAGACGTTCACAGTCCGCCGGGTCGCAACGTCGGCGAGGACTCGGCCGTATTTGTCGGGAGCGAGATTGGTGATGGTCACGCCGCCCTGGCCGAGCAGATCGCGCAAGGCACGGGCCGCAGCTTCGGCCTTGTCCAGCTCCTCCTGGCAGGATGCTTTCAGTTCGGGTGCATCGATGCCGCGCAGCCGAATGCGGACCACGGGATCGCGTCCCTCGTGCAGGCGAACACGCGCGAGAAAAGTGTCGCCATCGATGGCGCGAATGAATTCGACGGGACGCACATCCGCGTGGCCGGTCTGCTGAAGAACGATCTCGGCATCTCCAGTGCGATCGGTATCGGGAACAAGCCAGTGCGTTCCATGGCGGAATGTGAGCACGACGGCCAGCGCGATGCCCACCACGAACATCCAGGGCAATAGCCCGGAGAAGCGGCGGCCGAACGGCGAGCCGCTGAACTGCGGCCGGTAGGAATTGGGGCGATCCTGGAAACGCATCAACTCACGCTATGTCTGAGTCGGGGGAACTCACAAGCACGAGCGCGTCCATAAACGACGCCGAATGCGCCGGAGGCCATGCACGAAAGTTCCGTTTGTCAAAGAGGTTAGCCGTAGTTCTACTGGGGATCCGCGAATATTTTCCAAATCTCAATCATTGGTTGCGAATAGCTGTTATACGACAAACCGAGGGGAGATTGCCGTGAGGTCATTCAGGTTTCGCATTGGAACAAAGCTCGGCATCGTGACGGGCGTGAGCGTCGTGCTGGTCGGCGGCATGCTGACCAATCAGATGCTTGGCAACCGCTCCATTGCCGAATCCAATCGCCTCGTCACGATCAACTATCTCAACAAGGGCAATGCGCAGGCGGCTCAGACGGCGATGGCACGCGCGCAGCTCGCCGCTCTCGAACTCGGCTCGGCACCGTCAGCCGGAGAGGTCGACAGGCTCCTCGAGCTTCTCCGTACCCGGGCCGGCGAAGCCGGCACCGAAATCGATGCCGCGAGAGAGCGGGCGACCCGCAAGGTCACACAGGACGCTTACCGCGAGGCCAAGAAGTTCGTCGATGCGTATCTGGCCAGCGGCGTCGAGCTCGCCGCGGCGCAAAAGGCGGTCATCGCCGCCCCCGCGGGTGGCGCCAAGCTTGCAGCAGAGTCGGCCAAGGCAAGTATTCTCGCAGAGCATATGCGTCCGGCAGCGCAGGAAGTCAGCAAGCGCATCGACGATCTCGTCGGCGTCGCCAACGAATTCGCCGCGCGCCGCAAGGGCGAGATGCTGGCCGAGTTGGACCGCGTCGCCAATTTCGCTTTGATCGTCGGCCTATTCGTCGTCCTGACGTTGGTCGGCTCCGCAGTCTTTTCCGTCTTGAACGTCGCCCGTCCGATCCGTCGCATCGGCGATGTGCTCCTGCAGCTCGCCGGAGGCAACAAGGCGATCGAAATTCCCTACACCCGCCGTGGCGACGAGGTCGGCGACAACGCCCGCGCGGCACAGACCTTCAAGGACAATCTGATCCGCATCGAGCAGATGGAAGCCGAGCAGAAGAACCATCAAGCCGCTGCGGCCGCTCAGCGCAAGCAGGAGATGACGCGGCTTGCCAACGCGTTCGAAACTGCGGTCGGCGGCATCATCAACTCGGTGTCAACCGCATCCCAGGAGCTCGAATCCGCGGCCGGCACGTTGTCGGGTACGGCCGAACAAACCCAGCAGCTCTCCGGAATGGTCGCCGCCGCCTCGGAGGAAGCCTCGACCAATGTCGGGGCCGTGGCGTCCGCGGCCGAGGAAATGAGCACGTCGGTCGTCGAGATCGGCCGTCAGGTGCACGATTCCAGCCGTATCGCCGGCGATGCGGTCAAGCAGGCCGAGCGCACCGATGCCCGGATCAACGAGCTGCTCAAGGCGGCGGGCCGCATCGGCGACGTCGTCAAATTGATCACGGCGATCGCCGAACAGACCAACCTCCTGGCGCTAAACGCAACGATCGAGGCGGCGCGCGCCGGCGAGTCAGGCCGCGGCTTTGCGGTCGTGGCGAGCGAGGTCAAGGCGCTCGCGGCGCAAACCGCGCGAGCGACCGAGGAAATCAGCGCGCAGATCGCCGGCATGCAATCGGCAACGCAGGACTCCGTCGGAGCGATCAAGGAAATCGGAACGACCATCGGCCGCATCTCCGATATTTCCACGACCATTGCCGCGACGATCGAACAGCAGGGCGCAGCGACGGCCGAGATTGCGCGAAACGTCAGCGAAGCCGCCAAGGGAACGGTCGAAGTCGCAGACAAGATCGCCCAGGTCAGCCATGGCGCGAGCGCGACCGGCGCGGCGTCGGGACAGGTGTTGGCGTCGGCGCGTTCGCTGTCGAGCGAAAGCAGCCTCCTGAAGACCGAGGTCGAGAAGTTCCTCAGCACCGTGCGCGCCGCGTAATGCGCAACGGAGCGGCGAGCACGATTGCCGTGCTCGCCGGACATTCATGAAGCCCCCGGGATTTCCCGGGTTTGACCGGGGTCGTAATCAACACTAGGTTGAACATTGAGCCGTAAGCAACTCGCTTGCGGAACCTGTTCAGCGAGTCCCCCGCCATGAATATCGATGCGTCGTCCCCCGATTCGCTCGAGCGAATCGCCGAACTCGTTCGTCAGCAAGATAGTTCTCTCGACACCACGCTGCTTCCGCCGGTGGAGGGGTTCCAAACCAGGACCGTCGCGCTCGAAACACTGATGCGCGAGGTGACGGAGTGCCTGGCGGACGGCTTCCGGCATCGCTCGCCGCAAGACTTTCCCATGCTCTATTTTGCATGCGGCAAGGCGCGCGTCGGATCGACGGCCCTGAGCAATCTGTTCGGCATGACCGGGATGCCTTCCTACTATCAGCCTTTGAAGGCCATGCTGCGCGATGCGCTCGTCGGCAAGAGGCCGGCGCCGTGGGCCGTGCCGTCGGCAGACGACGAGCCGCACATCTTCAGCAAGGAAACGATCGGGCCCTACGTGCTCGCCGAGAGCCTGTTCAATCCGCTCAAGCTGCTGATTGAGGCGGGCTATCCGCGGCACCGGCTGCATCTCATCATGCTCGACCGTGAGCCGGCGAGTTCACTGGCATCGTGGCTCGACAAGCTGATCTCGCGCGCGCCTGAAGATGTATTGCTGCGGCACTATGTCGTCGCCGCGCTCAGCGCGGCTCAAGTCGCAAGCTACGCCCAGCGACAGGGCGTTGCCGTCACTCACTACGTCTACGAGGTGAGCAAGGAGGCCGTGTCCTCGGTTCGTGTCCTGTTCGAACGGATCGGCCTTTCGGGCAGCTTCAACGAGAATGCCGTGACGTCCTGGCGTGAGCCGGGAGACTCGCACGCGAACAATGCGCGCGTCATCTTCCCGAGCGAAGCGACGATCTACAAGGTGCCCAATTTGCACACCTCCGACAGTGCCTATCGCTACCAGCGCCGTGCGACGGCCTCTCTGAGCGAAGCGCAACGCGAGGCTCTGGAGCGCTGCGGGGTCAATGATGCCTATCGCGTCGCGGTCGCCGCCTGTGTTCGCGATCTCGGCCTGAATGCGGCACTGTCGCAACGTCTGTTCGGCGACTGGTTTGCTGCGGCTGCGTGATGGTCATGCTGGACGTTCCCACCGGAGCCGATTCCGCACTCCGTGAAGGTGCTGGCGGCAAGCAGCGTCACGTCGCCAGCCACCTCCGCCGTCTGGAGGCGGAAAGCATCCACATCCTGCGAGAGACGGCGGCCGAGTTCCGCAAGCCGGTCATGCTGTATTCCATCGGGAAGGATTCCTCGGTGCTGCTGCATCTGGCGATGAAGGCCTTCGATCCCGGCAAGCCGCCGTTTCCGCTGCTGCATGTCGATACGACCTGGAAGTTTCGCGAGATGATCGCGTTTCGGGACCGACGCGCGCGCGAGCTCGGCCTCGACCTGATCGTCCATACCAACAATGACGGATTGAGCCAGGGCATCGACCCTTTCACCCACGGCTCGGCCCGCTACACCGACGTGATGAAGACGCAAGCGCTGCGACAGGCGCTGGACTTCCACGGCTTCGACGCCGCGATCGGAGGCGCGCGGCGCGACGAGGAGAAGTCGCGCGCCAAGGAGCGCGTGTTCTCACACCGCAGCGCTGCGCATCGCTGGGATCCGAAGAACCAGCGGCCGGAGCTGTGGGGCTTGTACAACACGAGGCTCGCGCCCGGCGAGAGCATGCGGGTGTTTCCGCTGTCGAACTGGACCGAGATCGACGTGTGGGACTACATCCTGCTCGAGGACATCCCGATCGTTCCGCTCTATCTCGCAGCGTCGCGCCCCGTGGTCGAGCGCGACGGAGCATTGATCATGGTGGACGACGACCGGATGCCGCTGCAGCCCGGCGAGGAGCCGCAATCGCGCTCCGTCAGGTTTCGCACCCTCGGCTGCTATCCCCTCACCGGTGCAACGAGCTCGACGGCGGCAACCCTGCCCGAGATCGTGCAGGAGATGATGGCGTCGCGCACCTCCGAACGACAGGGACGCATGATCGACCGGGACAGTCCCGCATCGATGGAGCGCAAGAAGGCGGAAGGTTATTTCTGATGTCCTATCACGAGGCACCGGCGATCGCCGCCGCCGATGCGCCGCAGCTCGAGCAAGACGATCGCCCGACGTTGCGTTTCGTCACCTGCGGCAGCGTCGACGACGGCAAGAGCACGCTGGTCGGTCGGCTGCTCTACGATTCGAAGACGCTGCTCGACGACCAGCTCGACGCGCTCGCCTCGGAGAGCAGGACCGCCGGCACCACCGGCGGCGACCTCGACTTCGCGCTGCTGGTCGACGGGTTGCAGGCCGAGCGCGAGCAGGGCATCACCATCGACGTGGCCTACCGCTTCTTCGCCACGAAGCTGCGCCGCTTCATCGTCGCCGACACGCCGGGACATGCGCAATATACGCGCAACATGGCGACCGGTGCCTCCAATGCTGAGCTCGCCGTGGTGCTGGTCGACGCCCGCAAGGGCGTGATCACGCAGACGCGGCGTCACAGCCACATCCTGTCGCTGCTCGGCATCCGCCACGTCGTGCTCGCCGTGAACAAGATGGACCTGATCGGATTCGACGGCGATCGCTTCGCTGCCATCACCGCCGAATACCTGACTCTGGCCGGTCAGCTCGGGATCTCTCAGGTCCAGTGCATCCCGGTCGTGGCGCCCGACGGCGACAACATCGTCGCCGCGAGCACGCGCATGCCCTGGTACGAGGGACCGACCGTTACGGCCTATCTGGAATCCGTGGACGTGGCCGGGGACGCCTCGCAGCAGCCGTTCCGGCTGCCGGTGCAATGGGTGAGTCGGCCGCATGCGGATTTTCGCGGCTTCTGCGGACGGATCGCGAGTGGAACGATCGCAGTGGGCGATGCCGTTCGCGCGCAGCCGTCGGGACACCAGACCCGCATCGCGCGCATTCTCACGCCCGCCGGCGAGCGCAATCACGCAAGGTCGGGCGAGTCCATCACCCTCACGCTCGCCGACGAGATCGACGTCAGCCGCGGCGACGTGCTGACCGCCGGATCTGCAGCGCCGGTGGCGGATCAGCTCGCGGCCCATCTCGTCTGGTTCGATGGCGAGGCCATGGTCGCCGGCCGGCGCTATTTGCTCCGGTGCGGTACCGCCTCGACCGGCGCGGTGATCACGGAACTCAAGCACCGGATCGCCATCGACACCATGGCGCGGGAAAGCGCCGCCACGCTCGACGTCAATGAGATCGGCTATGTCCATCTCGATCTCGACCGCCCGCTGGTGTTCGAGGCCTATCGCGACAACCGCGAGATGGGCAGTTTCATCCTGATCGACCCGATCAGTCATCGCACTGCGGCGGCGGGAATGATCGACATGTCGCTCCGCCGCGCCACCAACGTTCATTGGCAGCGGCTTGCGGTCGACAAATCCGTGCGAGCCCGGCTGAAGCAGCAACGCCCCTGCGTGCTCTGGTTCACGGGGCTGAGCGGCGCCGGCAAATCGACCATCGCCAATCTCGTCGACAGCCGGCTCGCCGAGCTCGGGCGCCATGCCGCGTTGCTCGACGGCGACAATCTTCGTCACGGCATCAACCGCGACCTCGGCTTTTCCAACGCGGAGAGAACGGAGAACGTCCGGCGCGTCGCGGAGATCGCGGGGCTGTTCGTCGATGCCGGCTTGATCGCGCTGGTGGCGCTGATCTCGCCGTTCCGCAGCGAGCGCCAGCTGGCGCGCCAGCGGCTCGAGGCGGGCGAGTTCATCGAGATCCATGTCGCGACGCCGCTTGCCGAATGCGAGCGCCGCGATCCCAAGGGGCTCTATCGCAAGGCTAGGTCGGGCCAGCTACCGGCATTCACCGGCATCGATGCCCCCTACGAAGCGCCGCTGGCGCCCGACATCACCATCGACACCTCGGAGCTGTCGAGCGAGGCGGCCTGCGAACGCATCATCCGCTACTTGCGAGCGCACAACTACCTGTGACGACCGGGACGAGATCTGCCGGCGTTATCCAGCCGCTCCGACTGCAAGCTCAGAAGTCGGAAGCGATGCCCTTGCGCTCCCAATCGCCGTAGCGGGTGGGCTCAGGCCCCTGCGGCCCCTGCAGCTCCTTCGCCTTGGTCTCGTTCTTGGCCTCATCCTTGGCCTTGGCGGCCGCAGCCTGCCGGCGCGCCTCGGCCTCGGCCAGCGCGCGCTGGGCAGCCGGCGACAGCGGCTTGCGATCGGGAACGGGGTCACTCATCGCCGCGCTTTCTAGCGCAGGACCGCGCACAACGCGATGCCCAATAACGCATTCCTGAAATCGGCTCGGAGCGCTGAAAAACCCGCAAGCGATTCTTACATTTGGCATATTCGCGTGTCAGAGATCGCCTTCTCAAGGCATGCGCCCATCGCGGCGGAACTGCCGCTCGTTCAGAACCTTGCTTCCGCATGCCATCTCAACGTTTCGTCCCTCCGTCCGAAGTGCCCGGCCTTGCGGCGCGACGGATTGCCGCCGACATCGTCGACGGCGTGCTGCACAAGCACCGCACGCTCGACGACCAGCTCGACGGCGGCGGTGCCCATCCCGGACTGAAGACGCTGGCCGACCGCGACCGCGCGCTGATGCGGCGCCTGGTCGCCACCGTGCTGCGCCGGCTCGGCACACTCGGCCATGTGCTGTCCCGCCTGCTCGACAAGGGCGTTCCCTCCGACGCGCCACGCGCGCAGAGCGCACTTTTGATCGGCGCCGCGCAGATCCTTTGGATGGACGTGCCGGATCACGCCGCGGTCGATCTCTCCGTCCGCCTCGTGCAATCCGACCGCCGCGCCGCGCGCTATGCCGGGCTCGTCAACGCCGTGCTGCGCCGCTGTGCGCGCGAGGGCAAGGCGCTGGTCGAGGAGGTCGCGACGCAATCGCTGGATCTGCCGCCATGGCTGCTCGCGCGCTGGAGCGCTCATTATGGCGAGGCGACCGCACGAGACATGGCATCGGCGCTCGGCCACGAGCCCTCGCTCGATCTCACGGTGAAATCGGATCCCGCCCAATGGGCAAGCCGCCTGCATGGTGAGATGCTGCCGACGGGAACGGTGCGGATGCTGCTGCATGGTGCGGTAACCATGCTGCCCGGCTTCGCCGAAGGACAATGGTGGGTACAGGACGCCGCCGCCGCGTTGCCCGCCCGGCTGTTCGGCGATGTCAAAGGCAAGTCCATTGCCGATCTCTGCGCCGCCCCTGGCGGCAAGACCGCGCAGCTGGTGCTCTCGGGCGCGCAGGTCACGGCGATCGACCGCTCGCCGGCACGGGTGGCGCGTTTGCGCGAAAACCTGGCGCGGCTGTCGCTGCAGGCCGAGACCGTCGTCGCTGACGCCGTGGAATGGGCCGGCCCGGCGGAGGCGTTCGACGGTATTCTGATCGATGCTCCCTGCACCTCCACCGGCACGATCCGCCGGCATCCCGACGTCGCATGGCTGCGGCAGGACTCCGACATCGCTACCTTGGCCGCGCTCCAGCAGCGGCTGCTGCGCAAATCGGTGTCGCTGCTCAAGCCGGGCGGGACGCTGGTCTATTGCACCTGTTCGCTGGAACCCGAGGAGGGCGAGCAGGCGGTGGCGGCACTGCTCGCCGCCGAGCCCGCGCTTCGCCGCGCTCCGATCATGGCATCGGAGGTTGCGGGCCTCGACGAAATCCTCAACCGGGACGGCGACCTGCGCACCCTGCCCTGCCATCTGCCGAACGCCGATCCCAGGCTCGGCGGGCTCGACGGATTTTTCGCGGCCCGGCTCGTTAAATCCTGATTTTGCACTGGATTTTGCGACCACGACCCTGATTCGCGCCGTTCAAGGTGGTGTCAGGCGTCCGATTTTGGGATTAATAAGGATTCGTCACTGATCCTCTCCCCCATCAAGGCAAGGCGTGTCGGTCGCTCAACGCAGACGTATCTCGACGCTGGTCATGAACCGCTTCGCGCGGAACATGCTCGCGCGCGCGAGCGGCGGTTCCGTTGTGCTGTCGCGAGTCTGGCCCGGCCGCACCGACCGGCTGATCATCGCGCCGCATGACCTGCGGACCGCGGATGCGACTCGCGCTGCCGAGATCTATGCCGGTCGCTTCGTCTTCGCCGGCAAGATCGTCAATTGCCATGGCCGCTCGATCTTCGACCTCGAGCCGCCGTCGGAGGATTGGGAGGTTGCGCTGCTCGGCTTCGGCTGGCTGCGGCACTTGCGCGCCGCCGATACGGCGCTGACGCGGGCGAATGCGCGCGCGCTGATCGAGGACTGGATCTCGAATCCCGCCAACAAGCGCCGCCCCGTCGCGCGCCGCGCCGACGTACTGGCGAGGCGCGTGATTTCGCTGCTCTCGCAGGCGCCGCTGGTGCTGAGCGAGACCGACAACAAGTTCTACCGCCGTTACTTGCGGGCGCTGGCGCGCGAGATCCGCTTCCTGCGCTACACCATGGTCGACATTCCGGACGGGGTGCCGAAGCTGCAGGTGCTGATCGCGCTGTGCTATGCGTCCCTGTGCCTCGCCAACCAGACGCGTCACATCCGCAGCGCCTCCAAGAAGCTGTCCGACGAATTGCAGCGGCAGATCCTGCCCGATGGCGGCCACATCTCGCGCAATCCGGGCGCGCTGATCGAGCTCCTGATCGACCTCTTGCCGCTGCGGCAGACTTTTGCCGCGCGCAATATCGCGCCGCCGCCGGCCCTGCTCAATGCGATCGACCGCATGATGCCGATGCTGCGCTTCTTCCGGCACGGCGACGGCAATTTCGCCCTGTTCAACGGCATGAGCGCGACCTCGTCCGACCTGCTCGCCACGCTGCTTGCCTATGACGACACCCACGGCGCACCGATGGCGAACATGCCGCATACCGGCTTTCAGCGCCTCGATGCCGGCCAGACCACTGTGATCATCGACACCGGCCCGCCGCCGCCGGCCGGCGTCAGTCACGACGCCCATGCCGGCTGCCTCTCGTTCGAATTGTCGTCCGGCATCAGCCGCATCGTCACCAATTGCGGCATGCCGACCACCGGCCGCGACAATTGGCGGCCGTTCGCGCGCAGCACGGCGGCGCATTCGACGCTGACCTATCACGAGTCGTCGTCATGCCAGTTCGTCGAGATGTCGGCGATGAAGCGGCTCCTGCACGGCGCGCCCGTCACCAGCGGCCCGGTCGAGGTCGAGAGCTATCGCGAGGTCGTGCAGAACGGCACGCTGCTCACGACCTCGCATGACGGCTATCTCGCCAAGTTCGGCGCGATCCACCGCCGCGTGCTGATGATCGCCAATGACGGCGCGCGCATCGACGGCGAGGACGCGCTGTCGCCGCCGCAGGGCGGACGCTTCAAGGGCGCCGATGCCGATTTCGCGCTGCGCTTCCATCTGCATCCCGCAGTGAAGGCAAGCCGGCTGTCGGATGCGCGCGGCGTCATGCTGGTGCTGCCGAACCGCGACGTCTGGACCTTCGAGGCATTGGACGACAAGGTCGATCTCGAGGACAGCGTATTCCTGGCCGGCAATGACGGCCCGCGCCGCACCGCCCAGATCGTGATCCGTCAGAACGCCCGCCAGGCCCCCTCGATCCGCTGGAGCTTTGTCCGCTCCACCGCCTCGCCCGCAGTGACCAATGCCCGCCGCAACGCCCGGCGCGAGCCGGAACTTCCGTTGTAAACAGGCGCGATCGGCCCCATCTTCCCGTTGAGAGCGACGCCAAAAGCTGCTATCGAGCGCTCGCTCGCGCGACTGGCGACCTTGGATGGAGCACCATCGGGAAGCGCGGGACATATAAGCCGCGCGCCTGGGCATAGACACTCCCTGAACAGAGGATCTTGCTCATGACTGACCATCCCCGCCGCGTCACCCGCGCCCTTCTCTCCGTCTCCGACAAGACCGGCCTGATCGAGTTCGCCAAGGCGCTCGCCGCGCGCGATGTCGAGCTGGTCTCGACCGGCGGCACCGCGAAAGCGATCGCAGCGGCCGGCCTTAAGGTGAAGGACGTCTCCGACCTCACCGGCTTCCCCGAGATGATGGACGGCCGCGTCAAGACGCTGCATCCGAAGGTGCATGGCGGCTTGCTCGCGATCCGCGACAACAAGGACCATGCCGAGGCGATGAAAGCGCACGGCATCGCGCCGATCGACCTGCTCGTCGTCAATCTCTATCCGTTCGAAGCCACCGTCGACAAAGACGCGGGCTTCGAGGATTGCATCGAGAACATCGACATCGGCGGTCCCGCGATGATCCGCGCCGCCGCCAAGAATCACGACGACGTCGCCGTCGTGGTCGAGGCGCAGGACTATCAGGCCGTGCTCGACGAGCTCGCCGCCAACAAGGGCGCGACCACGCTGAAGCTTCGGCGGCGGCTTGCCGCGAAGGCCTATGCCCGCACTGCGGCCTATGACGCCGCGATCTCGAACTGGTTCAACCGTCAGCTCGAGATCGACGCGCCCGACTTCCGCGCTTTCGGCGGCAGGCTGATCCAGTCGCTGCGCTATGGCGAGAACCCGCACCAGACCGCCGCCTTCTACGCGACGCCGGACAAGCGCCCCGGCGTCTCCACCGCGCGGCAGCTCCAGGGCAAGGAGCTCTCCTACAACAACATCAACGACACCGATGCCGCCTATGAATGCATCGGCGAGTTCGACGCCAAGCGCACCGCGGCCTGCGTCATCGTCAAGCATGCCAATCCCTGTGGCGTCTCCGAAGGTCCGAACCTCGTCGAGGCCTATCGCAGGGCGCTGGCCTGCGATTCCACCTCGGCCTTCGGCGGCATCATCGCGATGAACCGCGCCCTCGATGCCGATACCGCGCGCGAGATTACCAAGATCTTCACTGAGGTCATCATCGCGCCCGACGCCAGCGAAGAGGCGATCGCCATCATCGGCGGCAAGAAGAACCTGCGCCTGCTGCTCGCCGGCAGCCTGCCCGATCCGCGTGCGCCGGGCCTGACCGCCAAGACGGTGGCCGGCGGCCTGCTGGTGCAAAGCCGCGACAACGCCGTTGTCGACGACATGACGTTCAAGGTCGTCACCAAGCGCGCGCCGACGGATGCGGAGATGCGTGATCTGAAGTTTGCGTTCCGGGTGGCAAAACACGTCAAGTCCAACACCATCATCTACGCCAAGGATCTCGCCACCGTCGGTATCGGCGCGGGTCAGATGAGCCGGGTGGATTCAGCGCGGATCGCCGCACGCAAGGCGCAGGATGCGGCGGCCGAGCTGAAGCTCGCCGAACCGCTCACCAAGGGTTCGGTGGTGGCCTCGGATGCGTTCTTCCCGTTCGCCGACGGCATGCTTGCCTGCATCGAAGCCGGCGCCACCGCCGTGGTGCAGCCCGGCGGCTCCATGCGCGACGACGAGGTGATCAAGGCCGCCGACGAGCACGGCATCGCCATGGTGTTCACGGGAACGCGGCACTTCAGGCATTGAGTTGCTGTCATTCCGGGGCGCGCGAAGCGCGAACCCGGAATCCATTGTGCAGGGTCCCATGCGGAGAAATGGATTCCGGGCTCGCGCCAAGTGGCACGCCCCGGAATGACGATGGGGATGCTAATCCCGCACCCGCATCAACAGCCCCAATCCCGCAACGAAGAACACCACCAGCACGGCCATGCCGGCCTTCTGGCTGGCGGTCAGCGCGGTGACCAGGCCGATCAGGAGCGGGCCGATGAAGGACGTCACCTTTCCCGTCAGCGCAAACAGGCCGAAATATTGCGCGATGCGATCCTTCGGCGCGAGATGGATCAGCAGCGTGCGGGAAGCGGCCTGGAGCGGGCCGCCGGCTGCACCGATCAGGCAGCCCAGCACGAGATAGGCGCGCTCGGCCGTACTCGAGAACAGGGCAGCGCCCGCTTGCGGCGGCGCGGTCTTGACGAACAGGACGCTGTCCTTGTCGACGAGGAGAATCGCGGCCACCGACAGCAGCAGGACCAGCAGGCTGCCGGCGATGACGCGCTTCGGCCCGAGACGATCATCCAGCTTGCCGCCGAACCAGGCGCCGAGCGCGCCGGCGATCGCGAGCATGATGCCGAACGTCCCGATCTGGATGGTGTGCCAGCCGAAGGTGCCCGCGGCATAGATGCCGCCGAAGGCGAACAGCGACACCAGACCATCGGTGTAGATCATGTTGGCGAGCAGGAATGCCGCGAGCGATTTCTGCCTCGGCAGACTCTTGATCGACTGCTTCAGCTCCGACAGGCCTTCGCGCAACGCCTCGCCCAGCGGGCGCTTCGCCGGATAATCCGGCGTGAACAGGAACATCGGCGTCACGAAGATGATGAACCACAGCGCAGTCAGCGGCCCCGCGGCACGATCGCCCTGACGTGTGAGGGGATCGAGGCCGAAGAGCGGCGTGACGCCGAGCAGCGTGCGGCCGGTCTCGGGATTGGCGGCGAGCAGGCCGAGCACGATGATCAGGCTGACGATGCCGCCAATGTAGCCCGTGGCCCAGCCGGTGCCGGAGAGACGACCGATCCGCGCCGGCGGCACCAGCGTCGGCATCATCGCGTTGTTGAAGAGCGTGGCAAATTCCGCACCGACGCTGGCGAGCGCAACTGCGGTGAGCACCAGCGGAATGACGGCATGATCGCCGGGCTTGCCGATCCAGAGCGTGCAGGACGCCAGCACCAGCACCGTACCGAAACCTGCGATCCACGGTTTCCTGCGGCCCGAAGCGTCGGCGATGGCGCCGAGCACCGGCGACAACAGCGCGATCGCAAGGCCCGCGGCCGCCATCGCAAAGCCCCACAAGGATTGACCGGCGGCGGGATTTGGCGCAATGGCCGTCGCGAAATAGGGCGCGAACACGAAGGTCGTGATCAGCGTGAAATATGGCTGCGCGGCCCAATCGAAGAAGATCCAACTCACGACGGCGGCGCGCGGCGGATAGGTCCGCGCCACGCCGGCCATGCGCGCATCCGGAGCGATTGTCGTCATCACGCAGCACCCATCACGAACAGTTTTGCCTCTCTTAGAGCAAACGGTATAGCATTACAGTGACGGGTGTGAACCGGTGCAACGCCACGGCGGGAATTTGATGATGTCGTCACATTCGACACGGCGGAGATTTTTAGCCGCCATTGCCGTCCTGGTGCTCGGTCTCGCCCCTGCGACCGCTCAGGATGCACGGCAGGGCTATGTTCCGCCCGCACGCGAGGCAGTGCGCGCCGTCGCCGCCGAGCACGGCATGGTGGTGGCGCAGGAGAAGATCTCCGCGCAGATCGGCGCCGACATCCTGCGGCGCGGCGGCAATGCCATCGACGCTGCGGTCGCGACCGGCTTCGCGATGGCCGTGACCTATCCGCGTGCCGGCAATATCGGCGGCGGCGGCTTCATGGTGATCCATTCCGCCGATCGCAATGAAGACATCACGATCGACTATCGCGAAACCGCGCCGGCCGCCACCACGCCGCAGATCTTCCTCGGCGTCGACGGCAAGCCCGACGCGACGAAGTCACGGGATTCCGCGCTCGGCATCGGCGTGCCCGGCACCGTCGCCGGCCTTGCGCTCGCGCTCGAGAAATACGGCTCGGGTCAGTTCACGCTGGCGCAACTGCTCGCGCCCGCGATCGGACTCGCACGTGATGGCTTCATCGTCAGCGACGACATGGCCGATACGTTGCCGGGCTGGCACCGGCGGCTGGCACGCTGGCCTTCTTCGGCCAGGATCTTCTCGCGTCCGGACGGCACGCCACTGGGCGAAGGCGATCGGCTGGTGCAGGGCGATCTCGCCGAAACGCTGGCGGCCGTCGCTGCACAGGGGCCGCGGGGATTCTACGAGGGGCCGGTCGCCGAGAAACTCGCCAAGGCCGTGACCGATGCCGGCGGCATCATGACGCCGGCCGACCTCAAGGCCTATCAGCCGGTCATCCGCACGCCGGTGCGTGGCAGCTACCGCGGCTATGACATCGTGTCGATGCCGCTACCCTCATCCGGCGGCGTCGTGCTGATGGAGACGCTCAACATCCTCGAGGGCTTCCCTCTGGCCGATCTGAAGCAGGGATCAGCGGCGTCGCTGCATCTCTTGATCGAAGCCATGAAGCGCGCTTATGCCGACCGCGCCCGCTATCTCGGTGATCCCGCCTTCGTCAACGCGCCGATCGAGACCCTCATTGCGAAGGACTATGCCGCGAAGCTGCGCGCAAACATTTCCCTCGAACGCGCCACACCGTCAAAAGAGCTCGTGACCTCTCCTGCGGCGCCACGTGAGGGCAGCAACACCACGCATTTTTCCGTCGTCGACGCCCGCGGCAATGCCGTCAGCAACACCTACACGCTGAACTTCAGCTACGGCGTCGGCCTCGTCGCCGACGGCACCGGCGTGCTGCTCAACAACGAGCTCGACGATTTCACCGCGGCAATCGGCGCCTCCAACGCCTATGGCCTGGTCGGCTTCGAAGCGAATCTTCCCGGTCCCGGTAAGCGGCCGCTGTCGTCGATGTCGCCGACCATCGTGCTGAGGGACGGCAAGCCGGTGCTGGTGACGGGCTCGCCCGGCGGCAGCCGCATCATCTCGACCGTGCTGCAGGTGATCGTGAATGTGCTCGACTACAAGATGGATGTTGCGGCCGCGGTCGCAGCGCCGCGGCTGCACCACCAATGGCTGCCGGATGAAGTGCGCGTCGAGCGCGGCTTTCCCGAGGGCGTGCTGCTCGAGCTGAAGGCGAGGGGGCACCTCGTCCTCGAGCCGATGGGGCAGACATCTGCCAACTCGATTCTGGTGACGCCGAACGGAACGCTGGGCGCAGCCGATCCGCGCACGCGCGGCGCGGAGGCGGCGGGGCAGTAACCTGCTCCCGGAATGACGGAGTAAGGGAGCTTACCGCCCGACCTGATACGGCCCGCCCTTCTCCAGCGCGCGCGCATAGGCAGGCCGGGCGTGGATGCGCTCCAGGAACGCCATCGCCTTGGGATGGCCCTGCTCGAGGCCGCCGCGAGCTTGGGCGGCTTCGAGCGGAAAGCTCATCTGGATGTCAGCCGCGGTGAACTCGCTGCCGGCGAACCATTCGCTCTTGCCGAGCTCGCCTTCCCAATAGTCCATGTGTTGCTTGAGCTGCGGATTGACCAGCGCGGTCAGCGCCTGGTTGCAGACCTTGCGCACCAGCGGGCGCAGCAGGGCCGGCGCACGCTTCGGCATCAGCGTGAACAGCAGCTTGAGCAGCAGCGGCTGCATCGCGGATCCTTCCGCATAGTGCAGCCAATAGGTGTAGCGCAGCCGCTCCGGCGTGTTCGGCGGCGGGATCAGCCGCCCGTTGCCGTAGGTGGCGATGAGATATTCGATGATCGCGCCTGATTCGGCGATGGTGTTGCCGTTGTCGGTGATGACGGGCGATTTGCCGAGCGGATGGATGGCGCGCAGCTCCTTCGGCGCGCGCATGTCCGGCTGACGCTGATAGCGCACGATCTCGTAGGGAACGCCCAGCTCCTCGAGCAGCCACAGCACGCGCTGCGAGCGGGAATTGTTGAGGTGGTGAACGGTCAGCATCGCGGGGTCCTCAAGGCTTGGTCTTGGTCATCGGCCGCGCCGTTGGTGCCAGCCCGGGAACACATTGTCGAGCCGTCGCTGCTGATATTTTTATCCGGGTATATTGACGCGAGTAATTTACCCGGGTATTAAGAAACCCAGCATCGTCAAAATGGCAATGATTCCAATGCAGAAATTTTTCACCGCTTTCCAGGGACAACGCCGCCTGGTGTCCGGGCCGGCTGGAGAGGTCGCGCTGGTCGTCAAGCGGGTGGCGTCACAGCCGGACGAGCCAATCATCATCTTCGAGGACGCCACGGGCCGATCGATCGACTTCGATCTGCGTGGTGGAGATCGCGAGGTGTTGGCGCGCTTGGCGAAGCTTGTCCCGCCGTCGGCTGAGGCGACCGAAGCACCCGCAGAGCCGCGCGGTCGCGGCCGGCCGAAGCTCGGCGTGGTCGCGCGCGAGGTGACCTTGCTGCCGCGGCACTGGGAGTGGCTCAACGCACAGGCCGGCGGCGCTTCGGTCGCGCTGCGCAAGCTCGTCGACGAAGCCAGGCGCGCCAGCGGCGACAAGGACCGCGAGCGGCAGGCGCGCGATGCGGCCTACCACTTCATGTCGACCATGGCCGGCGATCTGCCGCAGTTCGAGGAAGCCTCGCGCGCCCTGTTCGCGGATGACCGGCGACGCTTCACCGGCCTGATCGCCGACTGGCCGACCGACATCCGCGACCACATCGTCAAGCTCGCCTACAGCGACCGCGCTTAAACCGCGCGCCGCTTCTCACGCCCCATCGACGGCCGAGCCGCGCATTGCGCGGCAACGGCTTCGCACGCCCTGATGAAAGGCCAATGCCATGTCTGCCGCAAAGCCGCTCTGGACCACATTCCTCCGCTTTCTCGCACCCCTGATGCTGAGCAACGCGCTGCAATCGCTGTTCGGCACCGTCAGCAACGTCTATCTCGGCCAGATGGTCGGCGTCGGCGCGCTCGCCGCGGTCTCGGCGTTCTTCCCGGTGATGTTCTTCCTGTTCGCCTTCGTCATGGGCCTCAGCACCGGCGCCACCGTGCTGATCGGCCAGGCCTTCGGCGCCGGCGAGCATGGCCGGATCAAGATCATCGTCGGCACGACACTCGCCGTCGGCCTGCTGCTCTCGATAGCGATTGCACTCGTTGGCGGGATCTTCAGCCGGCCCCTGATGGTGATGCTCGCCACGCCCGCGGACATTCTCGATGAAGCCAGCGCCTATGCGCGCATCATGCTGTTGACGATGCCGCTCGGCTTCATCTTCCTGCTGATGACGGCGATGATCCGCGGCGTCGGCGATGGAGTGACGCCGCTGCTGGCGCTGGCCTTGTCGACGGCGATCGGCCTGATCCTGACGCCGATGCTGATCCGCGGCACGTTCGGATTGCCGGCCGTCGGCATCACCAGTGCTGCCTGGGCGGCTGCGATCTCGAACACGCTGACGCTGATCGTGCTGGCTGCCTATCTGCTGCGGAGAAAGCACGCGCTCGCGCCGGATGCGACGCTGCTGCGTCACCTCCGACTAAACGGCGCCGTGCTCGGCAAAGTCCTCGGGATCGGCCTGCCGAGCGCGATCGGCATGGTGGTGATGGCGATCGCTGAGCTTGTGCTGCTCGGCCTCGTCAACGGCTTCGGCTCGAATGCCACCGCGGCCTATGGCGCCGTCAACCAGGTGATGGGCTACACCCAGTTCACGGCGATGTCGATTTCGATCGCGGTCTCGATCCTCGGCGCCCAGGCCGTCGGCGGCGGCGACCGGGCCCAGCTTGACGGCATCGTGCGGATGGGCCTTGCGTTCAATATCGTCCTGACCGGCGGGTTGGTGGCGCTGATCTACCTCGCGCCACGCGCGGTGCTCGGTATCTTCATCACCGAGGGCGCCGTGCTGGATCTGGCGAAGGGATTGCTCAACATCGCCTTGTGGAGCTCGGTGCCGTTCGGGCTCGCCACGGTGTTCTCGGGCGCAATGCGCGGCGCCGGCGTCGCGTTGACGCCGATGCTGCTGTCGATCTTCGCGATCGCCGCAATCGAGCTGCCGGCTGCAATCATCCTCAGCCACACGGTCGGCCTGACCGGCGTGTGGGCCGCCTATCCCATCGTGTTCTGCGCCATGTTGATTCTGCAGATGGGCTATTACCATCTGGTGTGGCGCAAGCGGGCGATGCAGCGCCTGATCTGACGGTCAAAGTATTATGACCGTCATTAAACGATAGACCTGTGGCGCGGCCTGCGCCACAATGAGAAAAAGCCGCTCAGAAAGCCAGGCCAGGGAGAATGATTTTGACCCGCACCGCCCCGCAATTCCTGTTCGATTTCGGTAGCCCCAACGCCTATCTCAGCCATCTGGCGATTCCCGCCATCGAACAGCGGATCGGCGTCAAGTTCGAATATGTGCCGATCCTGCTCGGCGGCATCTTCAAGTCGACCAACAACAAGTCGCCGGCCGAGACGCTCGCCGGCATCAAGAACAAGCGGGAGTTCCAGCAGGTCGAGACCGAGCGCTTCATCAAACGCTTCCATGTCCAGCCCTATGTCTGGAATCCGCACTTTCCCGTCAACACGCTGAACCTGATGCGCGCAGCGATCGCAGCGCAGCTCGAGGGCGTGTTCGAGACATATGTCGAGGCCACCTTCCACCACATGTGGCGCGAGCCGAAGAAGATGGACGATCCCGAGATCGCGGCGAAGGCGCTGGCGTCGTCTGGTCTCGATGCGCAAAAGCTGTTCGCCCGCGCCGGGGAACCCGAGGTGAAGGCCAAGCTGATCAAGAACACCGAGGAGGCGGTCGCCCGCGGCGCCTTCGGCTCGCCGACCTTCTTCGTCGGCAATGAAATGTTCTTCGGCAAGGAGCAGTTGCGCGAGGTCGAGGAAATGGTGTCGGGAAAGTGAAGCGCGCGAATGGCGAGTAGCGAATAGCGAGTGGAAATCGCACCCACTATTCGCTACTCCCTATTCGCCATTCGCCAATAGTAACAGCGGAGTCTCTCATGCGCATCCTCGTGGTCGGCGCCGGCGCCATCGGCGGCTATTTCGGTGGCAGGCTGTTGCAGGCCGGCCGCGACGTCACCTTCCTGGTTAGGCCTCGCCGCGCCGACGAGCTCGCGAGCGCCGGCCTCGTCATCAAGAGCCCGAACGGCGATGTGACCTTGAAGAACCCGCCGACGGTTCAGGCCGACGCAATCAAGGACACGTTCGACGTCGTGCTGCTCAGCTGCAAGGCATTCGACCTCGACGATGCCATCAAGTCGTTCGTCCCCGCGGTGGGGCCGAACACCGCAATCATCCCGATGCTCAACGGCATGAAGCATCTCGACACGCTGGACACGAAGTTCGGCAAGGAGCGCGTACTCGGCGGCCTCTGCGCCATTGCGGCCACGCTGAACGAGAAGCGCGAGGTGGTGCAGCTCCAGCCGATGCAGTCGCTCAGCTACGGCGAGCGCGACGGCGGGATGTCGGACCGGGTGAAGGCGATCGACGAGGCCTTCAAGAGCGGCATCAATGGCGCCAGCGCCAGCCAGAACATCATGCAGGACATGTGGGAGAAGTGGGTGTTCCTGTCCTCGCTCGCAGCAAGCACCAGCCTGATGCGGACGTCCGTCGGCAATATCCTCGCCGCGCCCGGCGGCCGGGAGTTCCTGCTCGGCATGCTGGATGAGACCAGCGCGGTTGCCACGGCGTCCGGCTATCCGCCGGGCGGCCCGTTCTTCGATCGCGTCAAAGGCAATCTCACCACCGAGGGCTCGCCGCTGACGGCGTCGATGTTCCGCGACATCAAGGCCGGCCTGCCTGTCGAGGCCGATCACGTCATTGGCGATCTCATCGCGCGCGCCGACTCCGCCAAGGTGCCGGTGCCGAAGCTGCGCATCGCCTATACGCATCTGAAGGCGTATGAGAGGCAGCGGGCGGGGTAGGGCGTAACCACACATTCGGTGTCGTCCCGGGGCTCGCGACTGTGTCGCGCCCCGGGGATGACGAGCTGCGATTGACGAAACAGCTCAGCGCTATTTCAAGTGCGCGAGATAGTGCGAGACGGCGGTGATCTCCTCATCGCTCATGTGATAGGCGACGTCGGCCATCGCGGCGACGCCGCCGCCGACACGCTGGCCGGCCTTGTAATCGTGCAGCGCCTTGACGAGATATTCCTCACGTTGCCCCGCGAGCCGCGCCACCGCCTTTGTGCCGGCATAGCTGTCGGTATGGCATGAGGCGCAGCGGCGGCCGGCGGCCACCTGCGCCCCCTTCTTCGACAGGTCGGGATCCCCGTCTTCGGGTCCCTTCGGCGGCGCCAGCGAGGCGAAGTAAGCGCCGAAATTGCGGATGTCCTCGTTGGTGATCCCTTCCACGATCGGCTGCATCTGATCGTTCTTGCGCGCGCCGGCGCGGAAGAACACGAGCTGCCATTGCAGGAATTGATCGGGCTGGCCGGCAAGCGAGGGAATGTTCTCGGTCTGCGAAATGCCGTTCTCGCCGTGGCAGCCGGAGCAGGCGGCAGCCTTCTCCTTGATCGCGGCATTGTCGGCGGCCTCTGCTGGGATGAAGGCGCCGAGCGTCAGGAGCGCAACCGCGCTGATTGCGTGCGGGATAATCTGCCGGCGCATGATGGGGATTCCGATCTCTCGACGTCGTCATTCCGGGGCGCGCCGCTTGGCGCGAGCCCGGAATCCATAACCACGCGTCGGGGTTATGGGTTCCGGACTTGCGCGCAAGTGGCGCGCAATCCGGAACGACAGTTTGGGGCGTTGAAACAAACGAAGCTGCGGTCCTCACCGGTCGCAGCTTCTCCGTCCGGTCGCGCTACTTCTTGCTGTAGCTGATGCGATAGATCGCGCCGGCCCAGTCGTCGGCCACGAGGATCGATCCGTCCTTGGCAATGACGATGTCGTTGGGACGGCCGAGATAGCCCTGGTCGCCCTCGAGCCATCCGGAAGCGAAGACCTCCCGCTTCGGGTTCTTGCCGTCGGGTCCGACGATCACGCGCACGATGCGCGCGCCCTGATACTTGTGGCGATTCCAGGAGCCGTGCTCGGCGATCAAAATGTTGTTCTTGTAGTCGGCGGGGAATTGATCGCCGCTGTAGAACTTCATGCCGAGCGGCGCGACATGGGCACCGAGGTTCAGCACGGGCGGCGTGAACTCGGAGCATTTGTGGCCCATCGCGAACTTGTCGTCGGGCAGATTGCCCTGATGGCAATAGGGATAGCCGAAATGCTCGCCGATCCGGTTGATCATGTTCAGCTTGTCCGAGGGCAGATCATCGCTGATCCAGTCGCGGGCATTCTCGGTGAACCAGTATTTGCCGGTGCGCGGATCGACGTCGCCGCCGACCGAGTTGCGGACGCCGAGCGCCCAGATTTCGGCATTGCCGGTCTTGGGATCGACGCGCCGGATCTGCGACACGCTGGTCGGCGGAATGCCGATGTTGAAGGGCGGTCCGAACGGCAGGAAAAACCAGCCTTCCTTGTCGACCGCGATGTATTTCCAGCCATGCGCGGCATAGGACGGCATGTCGTCATAGACGACCTTGCCCTGGCCGAGATTGTCGAGATTGGCTTCGGCGTTGTCGTAGCGGATCAGCTTGTCGACGGCGATGACATAGAGCGCGCCGTCCTTGAAGGCGAGACCGGTGGGCATGTTCAGGCCCTTGAGGACGGTCTTGACCTCTTTCTTTCCGTTGTTGTCCTTGATGGCATAGACGTTGCCGAGACCGAACGAGCCGACGAACAACGTGCCCTTGTCACCCCAGGCCATCTGCCGCGCGGCCAGCACGCCGGAGGCGTAGACCTCGATCTTGAAGCCCGGCGGCAGCTTGATCTTCTTGACGATGTTGGCGAGCTCGGCGTCGGAGGCGCCGGTCGGCGGGCCCGACGGCGGCGCGAGGCCCTTCTGCGCCTCGGTCTCGTCACCGAGGAACCAGTCATCCGGCGGATGGGTCCAGAACTCCTTGGTGCTGGAATCGTATTTCTTCAGCGGCTTGTTCTTGTCCTGCTGCTGCGCGTTGCCGGCGCCGGTCCCCGCGAGAAGGGCCACGGCTGCAAGCGCCAACACGGATCGATGGAACATCGATGTCATCGCATCACTCCCCTAAGGCAGCCATCAGGGCTGCGCGTTATTTTCGAGAGGCGAAGTCTTGAGCCCGTCGGGACGACAGACGCAAAAAGGGTAGCACATCTGCCCATCGTGAGAAGCGCGCCGGATGCAGCGCGGCTGAGCGCAGCAAAAATTGAGACGGAATGTCAATGAACGGATGAACGCTGCGACGACCGCGCCTCGCGCTGCAACGCGGAATCAACAGCGCGCGCGCAACGTCGTCAGGCGGTCCGCCGGGGTGGGCATACAAAAGTGCGAAAACAACCCCATGCACAGTAGAACTGCGCAAGTTGATCCGCGCGCGGTGACGCCGTACAATCATTTGAAGCGTCGAGTAAAATAATCGCGGCGCTCACGGGGCGACGGGGTAGGGTCCGTCGTCGAACAGCGTGTCGTGGTAGCCTTTCGATCCGACCTCACGCGCCAGCGTGCTGCGGACGTCGCGGCCATCGCGCAGGCTGCGCAGCACATGCGCGAAGTCGAATTCGGGTCGCCAGCCGAGCTCCCGCCGCGCGCGCGCGTTGACATAGACCCGGTCAATCGCGGGGAAGAGCCGCCAGCCGCGCGCTGCATAGAGCTGCGCGCACTCCGGATAGAGCTCGCGCACGACAATGGCGGCATCGCGCGCCAGCGCTCCGAGATGGCGTTGCTCGAACGGGCTCGTCGCCGAGACGATGTAGCGGGCGAAGCCGATGCTTGGCGCGCGATCGACGGCGAGCAGATGCGCGCTCACTGCGTCCGCGATATCCAGCCGGCGGTAGAGCAGCTCGTTGGCCTGCGCGTTGTCCAGCGTGTAGGCCGATCGCATCGCCGGATCGTCGTCGTCCTCCGGAAAGAAGCGCGAGGTCCGCAGAACCACGATCGGTAGCGCGCGCTCGCGAAAGAACAGCTCGCAGAGGTTCTCGGCCATCAGCTTGGTCGTGCCGTAGATGTTCTTCGGCACCGATGGCAGCTCCTCGGTGACCCACACCGCCGCCTGTCCCGCCTCGGGCCGCAGCTGCGAGCCGAATGCGCTGGTGGTGCTGGTGAAGACAAAGCTCTTCACGCCGGCCGCGACTGCCGCCTCGAGCAGGTTCAGCGTTCCTGACACGTTGGTGTCGACAAAATCCTGCTTGGAATGGGTCGCCACATGCGGCTTGTGCAGCGTCGCGGTGTGGACCACGGCGGTGACGCCGTCCATCTGGCGCCGCACGAAGGCGGGATCGACGATGGAGCCAACGGCATCGGTGAAGGGGGAGGGCTTGAGATCGACGCCGCGGGCGGGCGACCCGCGCCCACGGAGCGTCCGCAGGACCGCCTCCCCGAGATGGCCAGCGCTACCGGTGACCAGGATTGTCATTGCAAGTCTCGCCCGCCGTTGCGCTTGGCTTTTTGCTCTTCGTATTGCGCCTGGAGCATTGGATTGCTCGTCTCGCCTGCGACTGTGTCTGCGTTGCCGCCGTCCAGGCCCGGCGCGGCCTTGATCCCGTCGGCGATGTTGCTCTCCGAGCCCTTGCGGATGAATGGCTTAAGGTAAGCATCAAGTTTGCCCTTGCCCGGCTCTTCGAGCTCCTGCGTCAGGGCTGCGAGATACTGAACTTTGTCCGTGGCGGCCCAATCGATGCTGATGCCTGCACGCCGCACAAGTTCCGCATGGATCAGCATGATAGTGCGGCCATTGCCGTCCAGGAATGGATGGCCATGGGCGAGATAGCCCATCACTTCGCCGGGCTTTTCCGCCATGAACGCCTCGTCTTGTCCCTTCTCCAACGCGTAGTCGATAGCTTTGCGGATGTCATTGGGATGGGCGAAGATCACAGAGCCCTTCTTTACGAAGATGTGGGACGCGTTCGTATGACGGTCCTCTCCAGCCCAGGGGAACACTCCTTCAAAGAGCGTTTTGTGTGTTTGGAGGACATCGGCGTAGCTTAGGGAAGGCTGCGCCTTGAGATGATCCAAGGCTGCATCGATGCCGGTCAGAAAGGAATTGTGCAGGAGGCGCTGAACGATTCCGGGATCTTTGGCCTTCGCGACGTTGCGCAAATAACCGCGCGTCGCAAAATCTCCAAACGGATCAAACGTCACAGACGGCTTTCGCGAAGATAGCGCGCTTGAAGACGCACCGCTTGGACACGATCCAAAATCCCGGCGCGCTGGAGTGCGACGATGGTATTCTCGATAGGATCGAAATTCACGTCATCTCCGGAGAGCCGCGTCACGTGATGGGCAAAGACATCGTTCGATGTCGCGATCACTGCCACGTTGTTAGCGGCCGCCAACCGCTGGATTACACCAGCGGTATACTGGGCCTTGGTGGCGGAGCGCTGAGCAGACATGGAAACTCCTCTCCCCAAATATAGTGAACCAAGGCCGGAGAATCCATTGAGTTGCTGCCTTCCCGGCGTCTTCACTTGCCCGTAAACTACCGAAAGACCTTCAAAATTGCTCCGGCCTCGGTTTGAGGCCGCTCTCGCAAGCGCGGACAGCAAATCGCCGTACGAGGCGGCTCATGCCCAACAACAGCTCGCGCTTGCCCTTTGGAGTCTTTGAGGCTCATACAATGCTCTCCGAGGTTGGAGAGCGCTTCCTAGGCCAGCCTAGGAAAAACTGGAGCGGGCGAAGGGGCTCGAACCCTCGACCCCGACCTTGGCAAGGTCGTGCTCTACCACTGAGCTACACCCGCATCCTGTGTCGGTCGCGTGACGCGCCGGCAACGGCTGTCGTATGCCAAAAGCGGGAGGGGAATGCAACAGCTACGGGCGGCATCATTTCGCATTTGAGGCGCCATATGGAGCCCGAAGCTGGGGCAAATCGACCGGAAACGCCCCGGAACCGGCGAATCGCGGGACCTGGATTGAAATTCGGCCCATTCGGCCCAATTTAGGAGCCGACCACAAGCATATGACGCGGCGGCGTGCTAAAGAGCCGCCATTCCAGACATGACGAGGGAATCCCGTGACGATCATCGACCAGGGTAACGGAGCGGCGGGCCCGGCTGCGGCCGACCTGATCAAGGACACCACCACCCAGACCTTCGTGAAGGACGTCATCGAGGAATCGAAGCGCCAGCCCGTGCTGATCGATTTCTGGGCGGAATGGTGCGGCCCCTGCAAGCAGCTCACCCCCGTCCTGGAGAAGGCGGTGAAGGCGGCCAAGGGCAAGGTCAAGCTGGTCAAGATGAACATCGACCATCATCCGGCGATCCCGGGCCAGATGGGCATCCAGTCGATCCCGGCCGTGATCGCCTTCGTCAACGGCCAGCCGGCCGACGGCTTCATGGGCGCGGTGCCGGAGAGCCAGGTCAAAGCCTTCATCGAGCGGCTGACCAAGGGCGTCACCGCGCCGGGCGAGGTCAACGTCGCCGAGATCGTGCAGGAGGCCGACGCGGTGCTCGCCGAGGGCGACGCGGCGGCGGCGGCGCAGATCTATGCCGAGGCGCTGCAGCATGATTCCACCAACATCGCGGCGCTGGCGGGCCTTGCGAAGTGCTACGCCGTTTCCGGCGCGATGGAGCAGGCCAAGCAGACGCTGGCCATGGTGCCGGAATCCAAGCGCAACGACCCGGCCGTGAAGGCGGTGCAGACCGCGATCGATCTCGCCGAGCAGGCGAAATCGCTCGGACCGGTTGCCGAGCTGGAACAGAAAGTCGCCGCAAACCCGCTCGATCATCAGGCCCGATTCGACCTCGCCACCGCGCTCAACGCCCAAGGCAACCGCGCGGCGGCGACCGAGCAGCTGCTCGAGATCATCAAGCGCGACCGCAAATGGAACGACGACGGCGCCCGCAAGCAGCTGGTGCAGTTCTTCGAGGCCTGGGGCGGCACGGATGATGCAACCGTCGAAGGCCGCAAACGTTTGTCGACGATCCTGTTTTCGTAACGGCCTTTTTTGAGCATGATCTGTTCGGAAAACCGCTCCACACTTTGCGCTAACGCGGTCCTTCGGATCCGGATCATGCGCTAGCAACGCCAGGGGACCGGGCAGATGCCGATCAACATCGAATATCGCGGGCCCGCCGACCTCCCGGAGATCATTCCGGTCTTCCCGCTGCCGGGCGCGCTGCTGCTGCCGCGCGGCCAGATGCCGCTCAACATCTTCGAGCCGCGCTACCTTTCGATGGTCGACGATTCCTTCCGCGACGGCCATCGCCTGATCGGCATGATCCAGCCCGACATCGCGCATTCGCGGAAGGATTCCGACAAGCCGGCGCTGTTCCGCGTCGGCTGCGTCGGCCGCATCACCCAGCTCGCCGAGTCCGGCGACGGCCGCTACATCCTCGAGCTCACCGGCGTTTCGCGCTTCAAGGTGGTCGAGGAGCTCGAGGTGCTCACCCCCTATCGGCAGTGCAAGGTGGACTTCTTCGCCTACGTCGACGATTTCACCGCGCGCCGCGGCGAGGAGGAGGTCGACCGCGAGGCGCTGCTGGCGGTGCTGGCGGACTTCCTGAAGGCCAACAACCTCAAGGTCGACTGGGAGGGCGTCGAGAGCGCGCCCAATGAAGCCCTCGTCAATGCGCTCGCGATGATGTCGCCCTACGGCCCCGCGGAAAAGCAGGCCATGCTGGAGGCGCCCGACCTGAAGACCCGCGCCGAGATCCTGATCGCCGTCACCGAGATGGACCTCGCCAAGAAGCGCACTAGCGGCGACCCGCCGCTGCAGTGATCGTCAAGCGACCCAAAGCGCGATGCGATTAGGATAAATCCTCATCGCGCGTTGGGTTTTTTGGTTTGAGCATGATCTTTTCGGAAACCGCTACACACTTTGCGCTGACGCGGCCCTTCGGGTCCGGATCATGCTCTATGCGGCAAACTCGCCGGCCTCGGCCTTTCGATCCGCAAGCCGTGCGACCGTCGAGGCCCGTATCGGCGGGCTGAGGTGGAAACCCTGGGCCTCGACGCAGCCCTCCTGGCGCAGGATGTCCAGCTGCTCGGCGGTTTCGACGCCTTCGGCGGTGGACGTCTTACCGAGACTCGTGGCGAACTGGACCACGGCCCGCGCGATCCGACGGGGCTCCTCCATCGGACTGGACAGCTCGCTGACGAAGCTGCGATCGATCTTGATCTTGTCGAAGGGAAACTTCTGCAGAAAGCTGAGCGACGAATAGCCGGTGCCGAAATCGTCGAGGGCAATCCGCACCCCGAGCTCGCGCAGCTGGCTGAGTGCTGCGAATACGGTCCCGCTGTCATGCATGATGACGGTTTCGGTGACCTCGAGCTCGAGCCGGTCTGAAGCAATCCCCGACGCCGCCAGTGCGCTCACGATCGTCGACACGAGCTCCTTGCTCCTGAATTGCGCTGGAGACAGGTTGATCGCGATCTTCAGGTCGGAACGCCATTTTGCCGCTTCGGCACAGGCGGTTCTCAACACCCATTGCCCCAGCGGCAGGATCAAGCCAGTTTCCTCCGCGACGGGAATGAATTCGCCGGGCGAGACCAGACCCCGCTCGGGGTGATGCCAACGCAGCAACGCCTCGAAGCCACAGGTCTCGCCGCTCTTCAAATTGACGAACGGCTGGTAGTGGAGCTCGAATTCGCTCCTCGCAAGCGCCTTCCGCAGATCCCGCTCCAGGTTGCGGCGCGCATGCAGGAGCCGGTCCAGCTCCGGCTCGAAGAAGCGGAATGCACCACGTCCGCCGCTCTTGGCCGAGTAGAGGGCAAGATCTGCGCTCCTGAGGATCGTGTCGGAATCGGCGCCGTCTCGGGGCGCAAGGGCGATCCCGATGCTGGTGCCGACAATGACCTGATGATCGCCGAGATCGAACGGCTCGCTGAGCGCGCCATGGATCGCCTCGGCGAGAGAGGCCGCGTCCGCAGCCGGATTGGTCACGTAGTCGACGATTGCGAATTCGTCGCCGCCCAGTCGGGCGACGAACGTCGTCTCCCTGATGCAATCCAGCAAGCGCGCCGCGACTGAGCGCAGCAGCAGGTCGCCCGCCGGATGTCCGAGCGTGTCGTTGACCTCCTTGAAGCGGTCGAGGTCGAGCAGGAGAACCGCCAGATGGAGATTTCCGCCACGCGTATCGGCGAGTGCAGGCTCCAGACGCGCCTTGAGCAGCACGCGGTTCGGCAACTCGGTGAGCGCATCGTGTTCCGCCATGTAGGTGATCTTCGCTTCGGACCGGCGTTGCTCGGTGACATCCAGATGCGTAGCCACCCAGCCGCCGCCGGCCATCGGCTGCCGCGTCACGCAGATCAGCCGCCCATCGGCGAACGCATCGATGCGGCTCGAGACGGCATGGATCGGCAGTGCTTCGAGCCTGGCGATCTGCCGTTCGGCGGCGAAATCGCTGGCCTCGCCTTCGAGTATGCCGCTGGTAACGCGATGACGGATGATGTCGCGGTGCGGAGTTCCCGCACGCAGCAATTCCGGCGGCAGCCGGTACAAACGGGCGTAACGCTCGTTGCAGATGACGAGCCGCTTCCCGGCGTCGAACATGCAAAGGCCCTCGACCATATGGTTGATGGCCGTGTCCAGCCTCAGCTTCTGTTCCTTGAGCTCGTTCTGCGACCCTTCGAGCTGCTGCCGGGCGATGGAGAGCTGGCTGATGATCTCCTCGAACCTAGCGGTTCTGGTCGCCAGACGACGATCGGCCAGCACTCCGATCAGGCTCATGCCCAGCACGGACAATGCGACGCCGGCGATGGCGAGCGCGAGGAAGGCCGGAGACAGCGAAAGCGTATCGGTCGCGAGCGCCGGATCCGGTGTGATCTGCACGGCGCCCATGGCCGTGAAGTGATGCGACACGATGGCGAGCGTCAGCAGGGTGGCGGCTGCCAGCGTGCCGCTATAACCCTGACGGGTGAGCGCTGCCGCCAGCGCAGCGTAGCCAAAACACATGCCCAGAACGATGGAGAGGAGCACGAGGTCCACGGACCAGGAGACTCGGCCCGGCACTTCGAGCGCCCACATTCCGAGATAGTGCATGCTGGCAATGCCGCCACCGATGATGACGCCGCCAGCCGCCGCGCGCCAGCGGCCGGACGTGACGACCGCGACGCCGAAGCCGACCGAGGTCAGCAGCATTGCCGCCGCGAGAGAGGACGCCGTCAACACGATGCCGTAGCCCGTCGTGACCCCGGGCTCGTAGGCGAGCATCGCGACGAAATGCGTAGCCCAAATGCCGTATCCGATGGCCGCACCGGCAATGGCGATCCAGATCCACCGGGTTCTCCCGCGCGTTGCGATCGCGCGGTGGAAGATGCTGACCGCGACGATGCTGGCAACGAAGCAGACCAGAGCAGCGAGCACGACGAGCCGCCAATCGTGTTCGGCCGTAAGGCAGGAGAAAACGCGGAACATTCAGTTTCGCCCCATCGTCGATATTGTTGATGTTTGTCGATGCTGGACCGGCTAATCGCCCTTCGCGTTAATTTTGTGCCGCGCCTGATCGCATGCTTAGCGGCTTGCCAACACCGTCCGTAAAATTTGATCTGTGGGGCTAACACGTTCCGCGCGCCGGTCGCGCCGGAAGCCCGCTGCGCGCGTTTGCGGATGACCGGAGATGGACGCGGATGCGCTTGCGTCCGGTGATCATCACGCTGCAGGAGTCCTATCAGCGCCACACCAGCAACGTGGAGCACGACCAGGACGATGACGGCATCCGAAGAATGCCTGGTCGATCGATAACGGATCTGGTCCGCTTTAGATGAGTTCTAGTACCCGGCAACCGACATCACGACGACCGCACTGAGCGCCATCCAGCCGAAATGCCGGCCCCGCGTCGCCCATGCGTTGGCGAGGGCGGAGCAGCCGAACACGCAGGCCATGGTCGCGACGATCCAGTGACGAGCCGGCTCCGATTGCATCCACGGCGCCGCGATCAGCAGCACGCCACCGCCGATCCAGGCCACGGTCGAGGCCTGCCACACCAGCCGGATCAAGGTGCGGAGGCGCTCCGGCTCGATGCGCGCGCGGGCGAAGACCTTGGCTTCGCCGAGGTAGCCGTGAACGAGCGCAACGGCGATGGTCACGACGCCCGCACACTGGAGCAGCAGATCCCGCATCGACGCCTCCATACACTCATGTATGTTTCGATAGCGTCTGGCCAAGCGCTTGTCAATACACTAGTGTATGGTGCGCTTCCGGGAAACGACATGAACCAACAGCTCTCCGCTGACGATTGGACTGGCCAGGGCCTCAAGGCCCTGGCCAAGAGCGGCTTCACGGCCTTGAAGGCCGAGCCGCTCGCCAAGGCCATGGGCGTGTCGCGCGGCAGCTTCTATTGGCATTTCGCCGATCTCGCCGCGTTTCACGCCGCGGTGCTGAGGCGCTGGCGCGAGATCGCGGCCGAGCGGATCATCGCCGACGTCGAAGCCGCCGGCGACGAGCCGGTCAAGATGCTGCTGCGGAGATCCTTCGGCGCGCGGCTCGACCTCGAACGCGCGGTGCGCAATTGGGCGGCGTTCGATGCGAGCGCGCAAGGGGCGGTGCGTGCCATCGATCGCCGCAGGCTCGATTATATCGAGGAGCTGCTGCAAAAGCGGGGACTCGCCCCGGCAACGGCGCAGGCCCGCGCGCAGATCCTGTACTGGACATTTCTCGGTTTCGCCCTGTCAGGCCCGTCAATCCCGGCCGCGCGGCTGCGGACCATGCTCGACGAGCTCCTGGCGATGGTCTCCGCCTAAAGCGCGATGGCGGGCGCGAATTTCTATGCTAAAGGCAAGCAAGTGCCGGAGACTTCCATGAACGCGCCCACCGAACGTCCCGAAGCCAGCGTCGATCCAAAATTGCTGGAGATCCTGGTCTGCCCGCTGACAAAGGGCCCGCTGGAATTCGATGCTGAGCGGCAGGAGCTGATCTCGCGCAGCGCCAAGCTCGCTTATCCCATTCGCGACGGCATCCCGATCATGCTGCCGGAAGAGGCGCGCAAGATCGATTGATAACAGCGAGTGGGGAGTGGCGAATGGCGAATGGGTCCACTCGCCACTCGATACTCACCATTCGCCCTTACAACGCCTCGCCCTTCAACAGCCGCGGCACCTCGCCGGTGAGGCCTGCGGCCTGGCGGATGAAGAGGTTCTTCAGCGGCGGGGCGCGGTCGACGAGGCCGAGGCCGATGTCGCGCACCGTGCGCAACAGCGTCGACTGGTTGGAGAACAGGAAGTTCAGCGAGTTGGTGGCGACGCCCATCGCCATGGTGTCGAACCGGCGCCAGCGCTGGTAGCGTTCGAGCACGTCCGCCCCGCCGATATCCAGGCCGAGCCGCGCGGCATCGACCACCACTTCCGCCAGCGCAGCGACGTCCTTCAGGCCCATGTTGAGGCCCTGGCCCGCGATGGGGTGGATGACATGGGCAGCGTCGCCGACCAGCGCGAGGCGCTCGGCGATGAAGGACCGCGCGACGAAATAAGACAGCGGAAACGCCCGCGGCTTGTCGAGCACCTTGACCTCGCCGAGATGCAGGCCGAAGCGCTGCTCGAGCTCGGCGTGGAATTCCTCGTCGCTGAGGGCGATGATGCGCGCGGCCTCAGTGCGGCGCTCGGTCCACACCAGCGAGGAGCGTTTGCCGGTGAGCGGCAGGATCGCGAACGGGCCGGCCGGCAGGAAGTGTTCCTCGGCGCGGCCCTCGTGATCGCGCTCGTGGCCGACGGTGACGACGATGCCGGACTGATCGTACTCCCAGCCATGAGTGACGATGCCGGCGCGCTCGCGCAGCTTCGACCGCGCGCCATCGGCGGCGACCAAGAGGCCCGCCGCGATCACGCTGCCGTCGCCGAGCGTCACCTCGATGCCGTCGGTGCGCGCATCGTAGGAGGCGACCGGGGTGGCGCGAAGATCGATGCCCTCGGCCTCGGCGCGCACCACCAGCGCGTCGATCAGGCGGCGGTTCTCGATCATATGCGCGAAGGGCTCGCCCGGCGCGACGTCGCCGGCGAAGTTCAGGAACACCGGGCGGGTGGCGTCCTCGAGCTTGGAATCGGTGACGACCATGTCGAGGATCGGCTGGGCCTCGCCCCGGACGTCGTCCCAGGCGCCGATCGTCTCGAACAGGCGGCGGCAGGCGGCGACGATCGCGGTGGCGCGGGGGTCGCGGCTCGGCCGCGTGCCGAGCGCGGGATCGGCGACGATGATTGGGATCTCGGGCCCGAGCCCCTGGCGTAGCGCCAAGGCCAGCGCAAGGCCGGCAAACGCGCCGCCACCGATGACAATGCTACCCTGTACCGACATACCAAAGCTTCCCGGACAATTCTCGGTCTTGCTAGCAGACTTGAGCTGGGCGAAACAGTGCGGTGAAACGAGGACCGCTAGCCCTTCGTTCCGTCATTCCGGGGCGCGCAACGCGCGTACCCGGAATCCGGAGGTTTATCAGCTCGAGATTTTCGGGTTCGCACCGCGTGCGCCCCGGAATGAGGCATCACTGGAAAGCACCATCATGTCCAAAGGACTGATCGACCTCATCGGGATCCTCGACCTCGAGCAGCTCGAGGTGAACCTGTTCCGCGGCAACAGCCCGAAGACGAGCTGGCAGCGGGTGTTCGGCGGCCAGGTGATCGGGCAGGCGATGGTCGCGGCCTGCCGCACCGTGGAGGGCCGGCTGCCGCATTCGCTGCATTGCTATTTCATCCTGCCGGGCGATCCGCAGATCCCGATCATCTATCAGGTCGAGCGCCTGCGCGACGGCAAGAGCTACTCGACCCGCCGCGTCACCGCGATCCAGCACGGCAACGCGATCTTCTCGATCATGGTGTCGTTCCACGCCGAGGAGGAGACTGCGTTCGACCACCAGGACAAGATGCCGGACGTGCCGCCGCCGGAAAAGCTCACGGCGGAGGAGGTGGCGAAGCAGCCGATGTTCAAGGAGATGCCGGACTTCATCCGCCGCTACTACGAATCCGATCGGCCGATCGAGCTGCGCCCGGTCGAGCTCGGCCGTTATTTCGGCCAGAAGATCGACGACGGCCGCATCCACGTCTGGATCAAGACCGCCGCCAAGCTGCCCGACGATCCGGCGCTGCACATGTGCGCGCTCGCTTACGCCTCGGACTTCTCGCTGCTCGACGCGATCATGGCGCGCTATGGCCGCACGCTGTTCGACAAACGCATGATGCCGGCGAGTCTCGACCACGCGATGTGGTTCCATCGCCCGTTCCGCGCCGACGAATGGCTGCTCTACGCGCAGGATTCGCCGAGCGCGCAATCGGGCCGGGGGCTGACCCGCGGCTCGATCTTCAAGCCGGACGGCACGCTGGTCGCCTCCGTCGCGCAGGAAGGCTCGGTGCGCGAACGGAAGGCCTGATCGCTTCAAGCAGCGCCTGAAGCGTTCGGATCATGCCCCGAGCGAGCCGCGCGGCGCGAGCTCGGTCTGCGAGGCGAACCAGTTCATGATCCAGCGGTACACCCACGGGATCGGGATGATGAAGCACATCAGGATGGCGGCCACGATGCCGCGCCAGAGGATATCGAGGCCGCTGCCCTTGAAGACGATCTCGCGCCGGGTGCCCTCGACGTTGCGGCAGAACCAGCGCATCTGGGCCGCGGCCACCCAGGCCCAGCCGATGATGGTGATGATGGAAATCGCAAACAACAGATTCCAGCCGATATAGGCCCAGACCGAACCGGTGAAGCTGAGGCCCAGCGGCTGCTCGTTGGAGGCGAGGTTCGCGACCATCCATTTGATCAGGAGCCAGTAGAGCACGATCTGCACGATGAACAGCAGATTGCTCAATATCTCGCTGCCGACGAAGCCGAGCGCGATGGCGAGAACGATGAAGCCGAAATACCACGGCACCAATGTCATCGCATTGCCGGTGAAGCTGAGGTTCGGCCGCCCAGGGACCTTCACGCAGGAGACGATCCATCTGGTGTACCAGACGAAGGCCCAGGGCGCCGGGATGACGAAGATCATTCCGATCAGCAGGACGATGCTGCGCCAGGTGAATTCGAGGATGCTGAAATCGACCGAGAGCGATCCACCGCTTGCATAGCCGGCAGCGCCGCCATAGCCACCTCCGCCCGTCGGGACCATCGGCGGCGCACCGCCGCCGATCAGGCCGGGAATTTCGGCGGCCTTCTGCCAGCCGGCCATGCCCTCGGTCCAGACCAAGGTGTCCGGACGCACGACGCCCTGGGCAACGAGGTCGCGGAATTGCCCTTCCGGAAAGGGCCCCTGCTGCTTACCCTCGGATGCGTAGAACCAACTCGCCATGGAACGTCCCCCTCGAACTTAGGTATGTACCGGCCGGGACGCTTCGGTTCACGCCTGGGTTCACCGCATCCATGCCAAAAATGCATTGTGAATGATGAACAGCTGCCCTGTACAGAGGCGGCCGTTCACATGATCGCCCTTGGCCAAACGTTTTTCCGCTTCAATCTGCAACTTTTTTGTGCCATTTGCCCGGAAAGATGCCAGATTGACGCAGCGCCGGGGACATACGGCGCGGCGCATCCCGGGGAATAGGCCTGACCATGAAACTCGTCGTCGCGATCATCAAACCCTTCAAGCTCGATGAGGTCCGCCAGGCCCTAACGGCGATCGGCGTGCACGGCATGACCGTGACCGAGGTGAAAGGCTATGGCCGGCAGAAGGGCCACACCGAGATCTATCGCGGCGCCGAATATGTCGTGAACTTCCTGCCGAAGCTGCGCATCGAGATCGCGGTCGCTTCCGACGTCGCCGACAAGGCGGTCGCCGTGATCACCGCGACGGCGCGCACCGGCCAGATCGGCGACGGCAAGATCTTCGTCACGCCGATCGACCACGCGCTGCGCATCCGCACCGGCGAGACCGACAGCGACGCGCTTTAACACAAATTATTCTTCGATCGCACCGGGCAACGACGCCACAGCGTGCGACGCCAATTGATGCCGGGGGGAACGATATGGCGGGATTGTCGCGCCGCGCAGCTGCAATGGCTGCGCCAATCGGATTTGTGTCCGCCATGGCTTCGCCGGCGCGCGCGGCGGCAAACGAGATCAGCACCGCCGACACCGCCTGGATGATCGTCGCGACAGCGCTGGTGCTGATGATGACGATCCCGGGGCTTGCGCTGTTCTACTCCGGCATGGTGCGCAAGAAGAACGTGCTCGCCACCATGGCGCAGAGCCTGGCCGCGGTAACGCTGATCTCCATTCTCTGGGTGGCGTTCGGCTACTCGCTGTGCTTCGTCGGCGACGGCCCCTGGATCGGCACGCTCGATCGCTGGTTTCTCGCCGGCATGACCATGGACAGCGTCAACCCGGCGGCGAAGACGATTCCGGAATCGCTGTTCATGCTGTACCAGATGACGTTTGCCATCATCACGGTGGCGCTGGTCGCCGGCTCGGTCGCCGACCGCATGCGGTTCTCCGCCTATCTCCTGTTCTCGGTCGCCTGGTTCATCTTCGTCTACATTCCGCTGGCGCATTGGGTGTGGGGCGGCGGCTTCCTCGCCAGCATGGGCGTGCTCGATTTCGCCGGCGGTCTCGTCGTGCATCTGTCGGCCGGCACCGGCGGCCTCGTTGCAGCCAAGGTGATGGGACGCCGTCACGGCTACGGCACCGAGAATCTCTCGCCGTTCGATCTGTCGCTCGCAGTGATGGGCACCGGCCTGTTGTGGGTCGGCTGGTTCGGCTTCAACGGCGGCTCGGCACTCGTTGCGAACTCACGCGCGGTGATGGCGATCATCGCGACCCATCTGGCCGCCTGCGCGGGCGCGCTGACCTGGGGCGCGATCGAATGGGCGACGCGGCGCAAGCCCTCGGTGCTCGGCATGATCTCCGGCGCGGTCGCAGGTCTCGGCACCATCACGCCGGCCTCGGGCTTCGTCGCGCCATGGCACGGCATCGTCATCGGCATCATTGCCGGTGCACTCTGCTACTGGGCCTGTACCTGGCTGAAGCACCGCTTCGACTACGACGATTCGCTCGACGTCTTCGGCGTCCACGGCATCGGCGGCCTGACCGGCACCCTGCTCGGCGGCGTGTTCGCCACCAGCGCCATCGGCGGCACCGCCGGCCTGCTGGAGGGCAATCCGCAGCAGCTCCTGATCCAGTTCTATGGGGTCGCCGTGACCTTCGTCTGGTCGGCGGGCGTCAGCTTCATCCTGCTCAAGCTGGTCGGCCTGTTCGTGCCCTTGCGCGTATCCCGTGAGCACGAGCTCGAGGGTCTGGATATTTCGCAGCACGGTGAAGCCCTGCAATAGGTCCCGACGCTACGTAAATACCGCCTCGCTGCCCGACACGTGAGCAACATTGTGTCGGGAGCCTGTCTTGCCCTTATTTTCAGCAGGCGTGACCACGTTTTGAGCGCGACGTAATAGCGCACTGCATCGCAGCACCCGCCAAAGGCGAAAACCCCCGTCTTCATAGTCCGTTAGGCAATCCGCCTGATCTGGCACGGCATTTGATTCTAGGGGTCCGGCTGTGCCCGCGTAGTGAAACTTCTCCCTCGTGGCGAACCAGTCGAGAACGCCCGGCCACGTCCGGACCGGGCCCAAGCGGGGATAGGACCCATGAAAATTGTTATGGCGATCATCAAGCCATTCAAGCTTGAAGAAGTCCGTGACGCCCTGACCGCCATCGGCGTTCACGGTCTCACGGTGACGGAAGTCAAGGGGTATGGCCGCCAGAAGGGCCATACGGAAATCTATCGCGGCGCCGAATATGCCGTGAGCTTCCTGCCCAAGATCAAGATCGAGGTCGCTGTCGCCTCCGACCAGGTCGACAAGACCATCGATGCCATCACGTCCGCGGCGAAAACCGGACAGATCGGCGACGGCAAGATCTTCGTCATCAACCTCGACCACGCGGTGCGTATCCGCACCGGCGAGGCCGATGCCGCGGCCCTCTGATTTCGCGCTCAACCTTATCCAAGCAGGAGTAAACAATATGACGTTCAAGCGTCCCTATGGCGCGGGACTGGCGGCTCTCGCAGTCGGCCTGTTCGCTGCGACCGCAGCCTACGCCGAGCCAACGGTCAACAAGGGAGACAACGCCTGGATGATGACATCGACAGTGCTGGTGCTGTTGATGACGATCCCCGGCCTCGCGCTGTTCTACGGCGGTCTGGTTCGTTCCAAGAACATGCTCTCGGTCCTGATGCAGGTGTTCTACACCGTCTGCGTCGTCTGCGTGATCTGGGCCGTATACGGCTACAGCCTCACCTTCACCGGCGGCTCCGACTTCATTGGCGGCTTCTCCAAGGCCTTCATGATGGGCGTCACCACTGATACGAAGGCGGCGACCTTCTCGGTCGACGCCAACATCTCGGAGCTGATCTACGTCTGCTTCCAGATGACCTTCGCGGCGATCACGCCCGCCCTCATCGTCGGCGCCTTCGCCGAGCGCATGAAGTTCGCGGCGATCGCGCTGTTCGTTCCGCTCTGGGTGACGCTGGTCTATTTCCCGATCGCGCACATGGTCTGGTACTGGCAGGGTCCGGACCTGATCCAGGATGCGGCCAAGGCGCTGGCAGCCGCCACTGACGCGGCGGCGAAGACCGCGGCGCAGGCCAAGCTCGACGAGCTCAACGCCGACGCCGGCTGGATCTTCAAGATGGGCGCGATCGACTTCGCGGGCGGCACCGTGGTGCACATCAACGCCGGTATCGCGGGCCTGGTCGGCGCTCTCCTGATCGGCAAGCGCGTCGGTTACGGCAAGGAGCTGATGGCCCCGCACTCGCTGACCATGTCGATGATCGGCGCCTCGCTGCTCTGGGTCGGCTGGTTCGGCTTCAATGCCGGCTCCAATCTCGAGGCCAGCGGCGGCGCTGCGCTCGCCATGACCAACTCCTTCGTCGCCACCGCAGCCGCCGCGCTGTCGTGGATGTTCGCGGAGTGGATCATCAAGGGTCATCCCTCCGTGCTCGGCGTGATCTCAGGCGCCGTCGCGGGCCTCGTGGCCGTCACGCCCGCCGCCGGCTTCTCCGGCGTCATGGGAGCGATCGTCCTCGGCCTCGTGGTCGGCGTGGTCTGCCTGTTCTTCTGCACCGTGGTGAAGAACGCGCTCGGCTACGACGACTCGCTCGACGTGTTCGGCGTGCACTGCATCGGCGGCATCGTCGGCGCCATCGGCACCGGCATTCTGGTCAACCCCGCGCTCGGCGGCGCCGGCATCATCGACTATTCGGCGATCCCGCCGAAGGTCGCCGATTACGACTTCGCCACGCAGATGCTCGCCCAGATCAAGGCCGTCTGCACCACGCTGGTGTGGTCGGGCGTCGGCTCGGCGATCCTCTTCAAGGTTGTCGATGTGATCGTCGGCCTCCGCGCCAATGTCGAGAGCGAGCGTGAAGGCCTCGACATCACCGAGCACACCGAGCGCGCCTACAACATGTGACCCTCTCCTCCCGGGCGCGGTCTCTTCGGGGACCGCGTCCACAACTACGGTTCGGGCACATACCCGGCAATGCCCTGACCGTTGAGGGGCTCCAGCGCAAGCTGGAGCCCCTTTCTTTTGATCGCTCCGCCTGCAGGCGCCTCCGGGGGAGGGGGGACCGTCCATGCACGCCGCTGTCTCCGGCCCCATTATTCCCGCTCTGGACGCGGGCGGCGGCCGATGGTTAATCGCGTCTTAACCTCGCCCTATCTATGGTGAACTGAACCGCTTCCCGCCGGCGCCTTTGGTAGCGACCGGCCGTTCCAAGAGTACTGGCGCCCAACGAATGGCTCTGACCGCTTCATCCCGTGCGCCGCAGGGCGGTAATGGCTCCGATTCCGAACGCTCGCCCTTCGTCCGGCTGAACGAGCTGCTGGCCCCGCATCAGCCGGGCAAGCCCTTGATTTCGCTTGCGGTCGGTGAGCCCCAGCATCCCGTACCCGACTTTGTCGGCCCGGTGCTGGCCAAGCACATCGCCGATTTCGGCCGTTATCCCGCGAACAAGGGTACCGATCCGTTCCGCAACGCCGCCGGGGCCTGGCTGTCGACGCGCTTCAAGCTGCCGCGGCCGCTCGACCCCGAGAGCGAGATTCTCGTCCTCAATGGCAGCCGCGAGGGGCTGTTCCTCGCCGCGATCGCGGCCGCGCGCTATGTCGGCCCGCGTCCGGGCAAGCCCGCGATCCTGATGCCAAACCCGTTCTATCCGGTCTACGGCGCGGGCGCGCTTGCGGCCGCTTGCGAGCCGGTCCATCTGCCGACCACGGTCGAGAACGGCTTCCTGCCCGACCTCGACGCCATCGACGAAGCGACCCTGGCGCGCACGGTGGCGTTCTACTTGGCTTCGCCCGCCAATCCGCAGGGCTCGGTCGCGAGGCCCGGCTATTTCAAACGCTTGAAGCAGCTCGCCGACCGCTACGGCTTCGTGATCCTCAGCGACGAATGTTATTCCGAGATCTACACCCGCGAGGCACCCGGCAGCGCGCTGGAATGCGCCGGCCCCGACTTCACGCGCGTGGTTGCGTTCCAGTCACTGTCGAAGCGCTCCAACCTGCCGGGCCTGCGCGTCGGCTTTGCCGCCGGCGACAAGAGGTTCATCGGCATGTTCCTCGAGCTGCGCAACATCGCCGCGCCCCAGGTGCCGGTGCCGCTGCAGCATGTCGCGACGGTCGCCTATGGCGACGAGGCGCATGTCGAGGAGAATCGGCGGCTGTACCGGATCAAGTTCGACCTCGCCGACCAGATCATCGGCAATCGTTACGGCTATCGCCGCCCCGATGCCGGCTTCTGCGTCTGGCTCAACACCTCCGAGATCGGCGACGACGTGTCGGTGACGCTCAAGCTGTTCAAGGAAGCCGGCGTGCGCGTGGTGCCCGGCAGCTTCCTGGCGCGACAGCAGCCTGACGGATTCAATCCCGGCGCAGGCTATATCCGCCTCGCACTGGTGCAGGACGGCGAGACCACGGCGCAGGCGCTGCACCGGCTGGTCGAGACTCTGGGTTAGGCGGGGCCCGTGAGCATGTCGGCAATCGAACGCGTCATTCCTCTGGTCGGCCATCTGCCGCCCTCGATCCGCGAGGGGCTGGCGCGGCGCATGCGCGAGCTCGCCGGCCTCGGCCTGATCGCGCTGGCGGGCATCGCCGCGGCGGCGCTGATGACGTGGTCGGTGCAGGATCCCAGTCTCAGCCACGCGACCTCGCGGCCGATCCGCAACATCCTCGGCTATGCCGGCGCGATCGGCGCCGATCTCGCCATGCAGATCCTGGGGCTCGGCGCGATCATGCTGGTCCTGACCGCTGCGGTCTGGGGCTGGCGTATGATGACGCATCGGCCGTTCGACCGCGAGGCGCTGCGGCTCGGCTCCTGGATTCTCTGCACGGTGATCGCGGCAGGCTTCGTCAGTTGCTTTCAGCATGGCGGGGCCTGGCCGCTGCCGACCGGCCTCGGCGGTGTGGTCGGCGATGCGCTGGTGCGCGCGCCCGCGGTGATCTTCGGGCCGGCCGGTACGATCTATCGCATCGTGCTGGGCACGATCCTGTTCGCCGCGATGACAGCGACCTTCCTGATCGCCTGCGGCCTCGGCGCGCGCGAGCAAGACGACGAGATCGCTGAGGTCGCCGATGACGACAAGCCGCTCGACGAAGACGAGGAGAGCGATCGGGGTTCGGTCTCGCTGGGCTGGCTGTTCCATGCATTGATGAGCGCCAAGGCGCGGCTGATCTGGCTGTGTGGTGCCGCCTACCGCTCGCTGGTCTCGAGCGGACCGAAGACCAAGGCCGCCCAGTTCAGCCGGCAGGAGCCGAATCTCGGCGGCGGCCGCTCGGCGCCGTCGATCTCGCCGCAGTCTCAAGACGAGGACTACGAGGACGAGCACGAAGACGAATTGGAGGACGAGGAGGAGGAAGAGGAGGAGCCCGCCGCGCGCGCCCCGAAGAAAAAAGCCGCGCCGAAGCCCGCTTCCAAGAAATCCTCCGACAAGTTCGACCTCCCGTCCGTCTCCATGCTGGCCGCACCAAAGGCCGGCGATCGCCAGCCGCTCAGCAAGGCCGAGCTGGAGAACAATTCCCGTTCGCTCGAAGGCGTGCTGCAGGATTTCGGCGTGCGCGGCGAGATCGTGAAGGCTAATCCCGGTCCGGTCGTTACGCTGTACGAGCTGGAGCCGGCGCCCGGCATCAAGTCCTCGCGCGTGATCGGCCTTGCCGACGACATCGCCCGCTCGATGAGCGCGCTGTCGGCACGCGTCGCCGTCGTGCCCGGCCGCAACGCGATCGGCATCGAGCTGCCGAACGCGCATCGCGAGAAAGTCTATTTGCGCGAATTGCTGGTGGCGAAGGAGGCGACCGACACGGTGGCGAAGCTGCCGCTCTGCCTCGGCAAGACCATCGGCGGCGACCCCGTCATTATCGACCTCGCGCGCACCCCGCACATGCTGATCGCCGGTACCACCGGCTCGGGCAAGTCGGTCGCGATCAACACCATGATCCTCAGCCTGGTCTACCGGCTGCGGCCGGACCAGTGCCGCCTGATCATGGTCGATCCGAAGATGCTCGAGCTCTCCGTCTATGACGGCATTCCCCATCTGCTCACGCCTGTTGTGACCGACCCGAAGAAGGCGGTGGTCGCGCTGAAATGGGCCGTGCGCGAGATGGAAGAGCGCTACAAGAACATGGCCAAGCTCGGTGTGCGCAACATCGACGGTTACAACACGCGCCTGCTCGAATTGAAGGCCAAGGGCGAGGAGCCGACGCGCACGGTGCATACCGGCTTCGACAAGGAGACCGGCAAGGCGATCTACGAGGAAGAGAAGCTCTCGCTCGATCCGCTGCCCTACATCGTCATCATCGTCGACGAAATGGCCGACCTGATGATGGTCGCCGGCAAGGACATCGAAGGCGCGGTGCAGCGTCTGGCGCAGATGGCGCGCGCCGCCGGCCTGCACGTGATCCTGGCGACGCAGCGTCCGTCGGTCGACGTCATCACCGGCACCATCAAGGCGAACTTCCCGACCCGCATCGCCTTCCAGGTCACCTCCAAGATCGACAGCCGCACCATCCTCGGCGAGATGGGTGCCGAGCAGCTGCTCGGCCAGGGCGACATGCTCTACATGGCGGGCGGCGGCCGCATCAGCCGCGTGCACGGACCGTTCGCCTCCGACGAGGAAGTCGAGAAGGTGGTGCGTCACCTCAAGACCCAGGGACAGCCGGAATATCTCGAAGCCGTCACCGCCGAAGAGCCGACCGAGGACGAGGACGGTGCCGTGTTCGACGCCACCGGCATGGGCGGCGATGGCGGCGGCGATCTCTTCCAGCAGGCGGTCGCGATCGTCAAACGCGATCGCAAGGCCTCGACCAGCTACATCCAGCGCCGCCTGCAAATCGGCTACAACCGCGCCGCATCGCTGATGGAGCGCATGGAACTGGAGGGCATCGTCGGTCCCGCCAACCATGCCGGCAAGCGCGAGATTCTGGTCGAGGAAGAAGACAGCCATATGTGAGGCGAGGAGCCTCTGAGCAACATTTCACGCAAATTCGATATCTGCTTTTGCCCGAAATCACGGTAAAAGGGCGCCCAGCCACACAGGACGACGCGTTGATCAGACATCCGGACATTCGATTCGCTGCCACGATCGCCGCGCGAAGCGCGCGCATGGCCGGCGTGCTTCTCGTCACCGCCGCGATGGTGACCGCTGCGTCTTTCGCGCAGACCGTGCCGGTGCCGAAGCCCGCGCCGAAGGGGCGTGACGGCGGCTCGACCGCCGGTGGGCCGGCCGTCACCGGCGCGACGCAGGCGCCGCCCAATCCGGTGATCCCGGATCCGCGGCGCAACGTTCCGAGCAGCATCTTCCAGACCTTCGACGCCAACCAGAAAGCGCAGGCGGCCAAGGTCAGCGCCTATCTGTCGTCGCTGCAGACGTTGGTCGGGAATTTCGTCCAGGTCGGTCCCGACGGCAGCAAGACGCAGGGCGACTTCTACATCCAGAAACCCGGCAAGGTACGCTTCGAATATGATGCGCCGAGCCCGATCGACATCGTCGCCGACGGATCCTCGCTCGTGGTGCGCGACCGCAAGCTCGCGACCCAGGACGTCTACCCGCTGTCGCAGACGCCGCTGCGCTTTCTATTGTCCGACCGCATCGACCTGATGAGGGACACCAATGTCGTTGGCGTCTCGGCCGACGACGTCTTCGTCAGCGTCACCATCGAGGAGAAGCAGGCCCTGGTCGGCACCAGCCGCTTGCTGCTGATGTTCGGCGCCAAGGACGGCCAGCTCAAGCAGTGGACCGTCACCGATCCGCAGGGCTACGACACGACGATTGCGGTGTACAATCTGGACTCGAGCAAGAAGCTCGACCCCAACATGTTCAAGATCGATTTCACCAATTACAACACGCCGTCGCGGGGTTGAGCGCTCCGCTGCCGTAGGGTGGGCAAAGGCGCTCTTGCGCCGTGCCCACCACCTCTCCTCACGGCCATCACGGTGGGCACGCTTCGCTTTGCCCACCCTACGAGAGCTCGCTGTGGACAAGCATTTTCCCCACGCCAATCCATGCTAAGACGCATTTCCTATGCGTCTTTCCCTGACAACCTGGAACATCAATTCGGTGCGGCTACGCATCGACCTGGTCGCGAAATTTCTCAAGAGCGCGCGGCCAGAAGTGCTGTGCCTGCAGGAGACCAAGTGCATCGACGATGCTTTTCCGCTGAAGCGCTTCAAGCGGCTCGGCTACGAGCACGTCGCGCTGAACGGTCAGAAGGGCTATCACGGCGTCGCCATCATCTCGAAGATCCCGTTCGAATCGAAGGACATCCGCACCTTCTGCGACAAGGTGGATTCGCGCCACATCTCGGTGTCGTTCGGTGAAAAGGCGGGCATCGCAAAACCACTGGTGCTGCATAATTTCTACGTGCCCGCGGGCGGCGACATTCCCGATCCCGCGCTGAACGAGAAATTCGACCACAAGCTCCGCTTCCTCGACGAGATGAAAGCGTGCGAGCCGCTGCATCCGCGCGGTGAGGACCGCCACATCCTGGTCGGCGATCTTAACGTCGCCCCGCACGAGAACGACGTGTGGTCGCACAAGCAGCTGCTGAAAGTGGTCTCGCACACGCCTGTCGAAACGGAGAAGCTGAAGGCGGCGCTCGCGGCCGGCGAATGGGTCGACGTCGCGCGCGAGCGCATCCCGATGTCGGAGAAGGTCTATACGTGGTGGAGCTACCGCTCCGCCGACTGGACCATCGGCGATCGCGGCCGCAGGCTCGACCACATCTGGGTCTCGCGCGCGCTGAAGGATGCAGTCAGCGATTTCAGGATTCTGCGCGATGCGCGCAGCTGGGAGCGGCCATCGGACCACGTGCCTGTGACGGTGACGCTGGAGGTGTGAGCCGCCCTCGTCATTCCGGGGCGCGCCACTTGGCGCGAGCCCGGAATCCATTCATCAACTGACTCTGCCGCTCAATGGATTCTCAGGTGCGCAATTGCGCACCATAGTTCGCGACTTCGTCGCGCCCCGGAATGACGAGTGGAGAGAGCTACGACGTCAGCTTCGCACCCGCCATCAAAATATCGCTGGCGATCTGGCTGGAGCGCACCGCGAACTCGTCGCGCAGGCGCACCGCCGCAGCGGGATCGCTTTCGAGCACGCGCTGGAACAGGCTGCGGGCGACGCGGATGACGGAGGAATGCTCCAGCGCGACCGCGCTCGACGGCCGCTTCATCGGCACCACCAGCGCGAGCTCGCCGATCAGCGCGCCAGGGCCGGCGATCATTTCGGCGCCGGCGCCGTCTTCAACCCGGAAGGCGCCGCGCTGGACCACGAAGCCGGCGTCGGCGTCGTCGCCGAGATTGAACAGCACGTCGCCGCGGACGAAGTCACGCTGCTCCGAGCCGATCGCCAGCATGCGCAACGAGGCGTCTCCCAACAGGCGCAGTGTCGGGACACGCTCGAGAAGCGCTACATCATCGTCGATTGACATTCAGGTCCGAGGCTCGAAGGCGTGCGATCTAAAACGATTCGCACGCGATCGAAGCGTATCACGGCACCAGCTTGTAGCCACCGGCTTCCGTCACCAGGATCTCCGGGTTGGCGGCGTCCTTCTCGATCTTCTGGCGGAGGCGGTAGATGTGGGTTTCCAGCGTGTGCGTGGTGACGCCGGAATTATAGCCCCAAACCTCCTGGAGCAGGGTCTCGCGCGACACCGGCATCTGGCCGGCCCGGTAGAGGAAGCGGAGAATTGCGGTTTCCTTCTCGGTGAGGCGGACCTTGCGGGCATTGGCAGCGGTGAGCATCTTCGAGCCGGGGCGGAAGGAGTAGGGCCCGACCGAGAACACCGCGTCCTCGCTGGCTTCATGCTGACGGAGCTGGGCGCGGATGCGCGCCAGCAGCACGGCGAAACGGAAGGGCTTTGCCACATAGTCGTTGGCGCCGGATTCCAGGCCCAGGATCGTGTCGGAATCGGTGTCGTGCCCGGTCAGCATGATGATCGGGGCCTTGAAGCCGCCCTTCCGCAGCGAGCGGACAACCTCGCGGCCGTCGGTGTCGGGCAGGCCGACATCCATCAGAACCAGATCGGGGGAATTGGCCTTCGCGGCGCTGGCGCCCTTGGCGCCGGTATCGACCGCAGAGGCTTCGAATTCTTCGTGTAGCGATAATTGCTCCACCAACGTGTCGCGCAGATCGGTATCGTCATCCACGATCAGGATCTTGCGGGCATTGGCCATGGGGGGTCATCCTTTTGGGGTCCGGCTCGGCGGCACATCCATGCCGCACCCAGCCGCGAGGGGAAGTTTAAGGTCGCCGTGATTATTGTTGTTCGTGTTGAAGTAGTGGGCTGTTACCGATTCACAAGCCAGAAGCACTCTAACTCAGAATAGCAGGACGTTTTGATGAATGTCCTGTAATGAATTCGACATTGCACGTTCACATGAAAAACAAAGCAGCTTCAGTCGGTTACATCAGGAATCGAGGCCCCGGGCCGCTCTCGGCGATCCGCGTTAAGCCTGCTGCCGGCAATCCGCGCCGAGGCTGGCTGACGGCGGGAGCGCTGACCATTCCGGTTGCGCTGGGGCGAGGCGGCATTCTCGCCAACAAGCGCGAGGGCGATGGCGGCACCCCCAGAGGCAGCTTCCGGCCCAGGCAATTGTGGTGGCGGGGCGACCGGCACAGCCGTCCCCGGACGTTCCTGCCGGCCCGGATGATCACCGGCGTGGACGCCTGGTGCGAGGATCCGCGGGACCGCCGCTACAACCAGAGCATCCGGCTCGGCGAGGGGCAGGGCGGCGACCGGCTCCAGCGCGCCGACCATCTCTACGACTTCATCATCGAGATCGACCACAACACCCGACCCCGCATCGCCGGCCGCGGCAGCGCGGTGTTCCTGCACCTTGCCCGCGACAATTTCGGCCCGACCGCCGGCTGCGTCTCCATGACGAAATCCGCGATGCTGCAATTGCTGCGGCGCCTGGGCCCGCGCACAAAGATCATCATCGGGTGAGGCACACCGCCGTCATTGCGAGGAGCCCTTGCGACAATATTGACAGCGTTCGGGCGGCATCGGCCCTCGCCAACGGCAATTACCGATGCCCGAAGATCGCGCTGCCGACGCGCACATGGGTGGCACCCAGCATGATGGCGGTCGCGAAATCGGCGCTCATGCCCATCGAGAGATTCGTCAAGCCATTGCGCGCGGCGATCTTGGCCGTGAGCGCAAAGTGGGCGGCGGGCGGCTCGTCGACCGGCGGGATGCACATCAATCCGGAGATCGTCAGCCCGTAGGTGTCGCGGCAGCTTGCAATGAAGGCATCGGCCTCGCCCGGGGCAATCCCGGCCTTCTGCGGCTCCTCGCCGGTGTTGATCTGGACGAACAGCTGCGGGTGCCTGTTCTGGGATTCGATTTCCTTGGCTAACGCTTGGCAAATGCTCGGACGGTCGACCGAATGGATGGCGTCGAACAGCGCAACCGCCTCTTTCGCCTTGTTGGATTGCAGCGGCCCGATCAGATGCAGCGCGATATCGGGGTAAGCAGACGTTAACGCCGGCCACTTGGCTTTGACCTCCTGCACCCGATTCTCGCCAAATACGCGCTGTCCTGCGGCGATAACCGGGATAATTGCATCCGCTGCGAACGTCTTGGACACGGCGATCAGCGTGACCGAGGCGCGGTCACGCTGCGCGTCCCTGCAGGCGCGTGCAATTTCGGCTTCGACTGCGGCGAGCGCGTTTGGTGAATGGCCGGTGGCCGGCGCGACGTTGGCTTCCGTCATGACGTCTCTTGGTTGTGACCTTAGCCCGAGTTAGGTCCAATTTTACCGAGTTCAAGAAACAGTTTTTGAACCCTTCGCTTTACCTTAGCCCGCGGGGTGGGTAGCGAAAATGGCAAGCGTCAGTCTCAACCGCAAGCGCGCGAAACTCAAGCAGGTTCTCGGTATCCGGGCGCGGCTTGCGTTGCTCGCGGTGATTCTTGTGACGCCCTTGATGATCGAGCGCATCCGTTCCCTCGAAGACACGCGCGCGCGGCAAGTTGCGCAGGCCGCGGCTGAATTCACCACGGTGGCGAGGCACAGCGCCGATGCGCAGCGCCAGGTGATCTCGTCAGTCGAGACCATTCTGAAATCGGAGGCCTTCATCCGCGCCTCCGCCGGCGGCATCAGCAAGAGCTGCGACGTGCTGCGCGCGAGCCTGCCGTCGAGCCTGCCCTGGATCCGCACGCTTCTGATCGCCGGCCAGGACGGCCGCATCCAATGCGCCACCAACAACATGTATGTCGGCCTCGATCTCAGCGACCGACCGTACTTCCAGCAGGCCCAGGAAACCGGCCGCTTCGTGCTGAGCGACTTCATCATGTCGCGACCGGTACCGTCGCCAACGGTGATGGCGGTCTATCCGGTCTCCGCCTTCAGCGGTGTGGCCGATGCCGTCGTGCTCGCCACCGTCAATCTCGACTGGATGTCGAAGGTCATGAACAATCTGGGCGGTCGCGCCGGCATCACTGCGGTGCTGGTCGACAGCGCGGGCACCGTGCTGGCGGCCCCGGCCGATCAGCACAGCGCGGTCGGCCGTCCGCTCGACAACATGCCGCTGATGTCCGCGATCGCCGACAAGGCGCTGCGCTCCGATCAGGATGAGGGTTCGCTGTCCTTCCTCGCCGCCGACGGCTCCCGCCGCGCGGTCAGCTATATCCGCATCGCCGGCACCAATGCCCGCCTGATCGCCAGCATCGACGAAGACAAGGTGTCCGCAGCGGTCAGCCGCGACATCCGCACCGCCTATCTGCAGCTCGCCTTCGTGCTCATGTTCGTCCTGCTCGGCGCGCTGATCGCCGCCGAAAAGCTCGTGATCAAGCCGATCGAGATGCTCGCAGACATGGCCAAGCGGCTCGGCGAGGGCGACCTGTCGGCGCGCGCCGCGCGCAATCGCCTGCCCGCCGAGTTCGTGCCGCTGGCCCGCGCGTTCAACGCGATGGCCGCGCAGCTGAGCCAGCGCGAGCGCGAGCTGATCGCAAGCAACGACCGCCTGACGGTGATGGCTTCGATCGACATGCTGTCCGGTCTCGCCAACCGCCGCGGCTTCCAGAGCCGGCTGGATTTCGAATGGATGCGCGCGCAGCAATATGGCAGCGAGCTGGCGCTTCTGATGATCGACGTCGACCATTTCAAGCTGTTCAACGACACCTACGGCCATCTCGAAGGCGATTCCTGCCTGACGCGACTCGGCGAATCACTGTCCGGCATCGCCGCCGACACGATGGGCTTCGCGGCCCGCTACGGCGGCGAGGAGTTCTGCCTGCTGCTGCCGAACACCGACGTGACGCGCGCCGTCGCGATCGGCGAGCAGGTGCGTTCGGCCGTGCTGAGGCTCTGCCTGCCTCACATCACCTCGAACCACATGATCGTCACGGTCTCGATCGGCGTCGCCGCGACCAAGCCGAGCGAATCCTTGCGTCCCGGCGACCTGATCGAAGCCGCCGACGCCGCGCTCTACGCCGCCAAGCATCGTGGCCGCAACAATGTCGTCGAGCACGGCGTGCAGGCGATCGCGACCAGCACGGCCGAGATAATGATGGTGGCGAGCGCCTAAAGCGCTGGTTCTTCACCTCGCCCCGCTTGCGGCAGGCTATCGCGTATGAGATGTGGGCCATGGGCACCGACTATCTCCACGTCGTCATGGCCGAGCTTGACGCCTCTCGAAAATTCAAATGCGATTGCCCTGCCGCAAGCGGGGCGAGGGAGCATACCGTCGCTGACCGCTAGCCCGCAGCCCCGGCGCGATCGAGCTCGATCTCCGTTACCACACGATTGCGGCCGCCGCCCTTGGCGAGATAGAGCGCACGGTCGCAGCGTTCGATCAGATCCGTGATCGCCTCGCCGACCCGGTATTGCGCCACGCCGATCGACACGCTGATGCCGGGCAGGGTCTCGCCGGTCGATCGACGCGTGAGCGTGCAATCTGCGATCGCGCGCCTGATGCGTTCGGCGATCTCGGCGCAAGCGGCGAGATCGGCGTCCGGCAGCACCGCGATCAGCTCCTCGCCGCCATAGCGTGCCGGCAGATCTTGCGCGCGAACCTTCTCGCGCAGGACCTTGGCCATCAGGCGCAGCACCTGGTCGCCGACACCGTGGCCGAAATTGTCGTTGAACGACTTGAAGTAGTCGATGTCGAGCATCAGCACGCTGAGCGGCTCGCCCCATTCCGCCGTCGTCTGCGCCTTGCGCAGGAATTCGTCGAGGGCCCGCCGGTTCGCGAGCCCGGTCAGCGTGTCGGTCCGGGCGCGCTGCTCGGACCGCGACAGCGAATCGCGGATCACGTCGAGTTCGCGGGTCTTTTCCGCAAAGCCTGCCTCCAGCCGCGTCGCCCGCGTGGCCGCCCGCGCCAGCTCGTTCATGAGCTGGGCAACCAGCAGCTTTGGATCGACGCCGGCCTTGCCCTGGTCAGCCACCTGGCTGATGACCTGCATTTGCGAATGATTGTCGGCGATCGCCGTCGTCAGAAACTCCTTCGCCGTCCCCATCAGCGCCTGCAGCCGCTCGGAGGTGTCGACCACGACGGCACTCACCTGCGGCGCGACGTAGGTCTCGAACAGATCCTGATTGGTTTGGGCGTCGAAGGGACGATTGTGGTCGATCAGGAGATCGATCGCGTTGCGCAGATCGTCATGGCTGCCCGCGAAATACTGGAACCAGACGGCAAAGTTGGCCGGGGTCGGTGCAATCCGCTGTTCGGCCATGCTCCGCATCGCCCGCCCGGCGACGGACGCGGCATAGTCGTAATCGGGATCGTCGAAGCTGGAACCCATGTGCGGTAACGCGGCCTTGTCGGGCTGCAACTTGGCATCGACGCCTTAATCACACCCCAACGCGGACCCTCGTAGTTATGCGGAGGGGTCAAAGTTCCAGAACGCGGCAACCCATTGACCCCTTAAGGGCTTCTATGGCCTAGTCCGCCGTCTTGAGACGGCCGAACCACGAAAACCCAACGATTCCATGACCTCCGAACGCTATAACGCCCGCGACGCCGAACCGCGCTGGCAACGCCTCTGGGACGAGCAGGCGATCTTCGTCTCCAAGAACGACGATCCGCGGCCGAAATATTACGTGCTCGAGATGTTCCCCTACCCGTCCGGGCGCATCCATATCGGCCATGTCCGGAATTACACGCTCGGTGACGTGCTGGCCCGCTTCATGCGCGCCAAGGGGTTCAACGTGCTGCATCCGATGGGCTGGGACGCCTTCGGCCTGCCGGCCGAGAACGCCGCGATCGAGCGCAAGGTCGCCCCGAAGGCCTGGACCTACGACAACATCGCCGCGATGAAGAAGCAGCTCCGCTCGATCGGGCTGTCGCTGGACTGGTCCAGGGAGATCGCGACCTGCGACCCCTCCTATTACAAGCACCAGCAGAAGATGTTCCTGGATTTCCTGCGCGCAGGGCTTGCCGAGCGCGAGAAGCGCAAGGTGAACTGGGACCCCGTCGACATGACCGTGCTCGCCAACGAGCAGGTGATCGACGGCCGCGGCTGGCGCTCGGGCGCCGTGGTCGAGCAGCGCGAGATGAACCAGTGGGTCTTCAAGATCACGAAGTACTCGCAGGAGCTGCTGTCGGCGCTCGACGGGCTGGACCGCTGGCCCGACAAGGTGCGCCTGATGCAGCGCAACTGGATCGGCCGCTCCGAGGGCTTGTTGATCCGCTTCGCGCTGGATGCGGCGACGACGCCGGCCGGCGAGAGCGAGCTGAAGATCTTCACGACGCGGCCGGATACGCTGTTCGGCGCCAAGTTCATGGCGATCTCGGCGGATCATCCGCTGGCGCAGGCCGCCGCCGCAAAGAACCCTGAGCTTGCGGAGTTCATCGCAGAGATCAAGAAGATCGGCACCGCGCAGGAGATCATCGACACCGCGGAGAAGCAGGGTTTCGACACCGGCATCCGCGCCGTGCATCCGTTCGATCCGTCCTGGAAGCTGCCGGTCTATGTCGCCAATTTCGTGCTGATGGAATACGGCACCGGCGCCATCTTCGGCTGCCCGGCGCACGATCAGCGCGACCTCGACTTCGTCAACAAGTACGCTCTCGGCAACACGCCCGTCGTATGCCCGGAAGGCCAGGACCCGAAGAGCTTCGTCATCACCGACACCGCTTATGACGGCGACGGCCGCATGATCAATTCGCGCTTCCTCGACGGCATGACCATCGAGCAGGCGAAGGAAGAGGTGGCGAAGCGGCTCGAGACGGAGCTGCGCGGCAACGCGCCGGTCGGCGAGCGCCAGGTGAATTTCCGTCTGCGCGACTGGGGCATTTCGCGCCAGCGCTATTGGGGCTGCCCGATTCCCGTCATTCACTGTCCGAAATGCGACGTGGTGCCGGTGCCGGATGCCGACCTGCCCGTGAAGCTGCCGGACGATGCGACCTTCGACAAGCCGGGCAACGCACTCGATCATCATCCGAGCTGGAAGCACGTCACCTGCCCGCAATGCGGCGGCAAGGCTCAACGCGAAACCGACACCATGGACACGTTCGTGGACTCGTCCTGGTACTTTGCGCGCTTCACCGATCCCTGGAACGAGGCTTCGCCGACCACGCCTGCGGTCGCCAACCGGATGCTGCCGGTCGACCAATATATCGGCGGCGTCGAGCACGCGATCCTGCATCTGCTCTACAGCCGCTTCTTCACCCGCGCGATGAAAGCGACCGGGCATATCGCGCTGGACGAGCCGTTCGCCGGCATGTTCACGCAAGGCATGGTGGTGCACGAGACCTACCAGAAGGCCGACGGCAGCTATGTGCAGCCGGCCGAGGTGAAGGTCGAGGTCGGCGGCAACGGACGCCGCGCCACGCTGCTGACGACGGGCGAAGACATCGCGATCGGCCCGATCGAGAAGATGTCCAAGTCGAAGAAGAACACGGTCGACCCCGACGACATCATCGAGACCTATGGCGCCGACGTCGCCCGCTGGTTCATGCTGTCGGACTCCCCGCCCGACCGCGACGTGATCTGGAGCGACGAGCGCGTCCAGGGTGCCTCGCGCTTCGTGCAGCGGCTGTGGCGGCTGGTGAACGATGCCGCCACCCTCGGCAAGGCTGCGCCGGCAGCCCGGCCGGCCAGCTTCGGCCCGGACGCCACCGCCTTGCGCAAGGCCGCCCACGGCGCGCTGGACAAGGTCACCGCCGGCATCGAGCGGCTGCACTTCAACGTTTGCCTCGCCCATATCCGCGAATTCACCAATGCCTTCTCGGAGGTGCTCCAGCGCCCCGGCCAGCCTGCCCCGGACCTCGCTCCAGATTTGGCTTGGGCGATCCAGGAGGCCAGCCAGATCCTGGTCCAGCTGTTCTCGCCGATGATGCCGCATCTGGCCGAGGAGTGCTGGCAGGTTCTGGACCAAAAGGGGCTGGTTTCGGAGGCCGATTGGCCGCAAATCGAACGCGATTTGCTGGTTGAAGACAGCGTGACCCTGGTGGTGCAGGTCAACGGCAAGAAGCGGGGTGAGGTCACAGTTGCAACAGCGGCCCAAAATCCGGAAATCGAGGCTGCCGTTTTGGCCCTCGATGCGGTAAAGCTGGCCCTGGACGGCAAGCCCGTCCGCAAGGTGATCATTGTCCCCAAGAGGATCGTGAATGTTGTCGGCTAGGATCCGTATCGCAGCCCGCTTGCTGGCAGTTGCCGCACTGGCGGCGCTGACGGCCGGCTGCTTCCAGCCGATGTATGCCGAGCGCAGCGACGGCACCCCGGGCCTGCGCGAGAAGCTGATGGGGGTCGAGCTGCCCCCGATCAACAAGCCCAATGCCTCCCGCGAGGCCCGCGTCGGCGTCGAAATCCGCAACGCGCTGGCCTTCAAGCTTTACGGCACGGCGACGGGCATGCCGCCGACCCACCGGCTCGACATCCGCTTCACCACCAGCCGTTCCTCCCTGATCGTCAGCTCCGCGACGGGATTGCCGACCAGCGAAAATCTCGGCATCGACGCCCAGTACAATCTGGTCGAAGTCGTAACCGGCAAGTCTGTGATGACCGGCTCGACCTTCTCGCGCGTGTCCTATGACATGCCGGGGTCCTATCAGCGCTTCTCGCGCACCCGCGCCGTGCGCGATGCCGAAGACCGGGCCGCCAACGAGATCGCCGAGAACATCACCACCCGGCTCGCCTCGTTCTTCACCGCGGGAACGTAATACGCTTCCGTCATTCCGGGTTCGCCTTCTGACGAGGCATTCCGGAATGACGAGTATCGGACGATATGGTCGCACTGCGCGGAAAAGAGATCGACGCCTTCCTCGCCCGCCCCGATGCGGGCCGTCCGATCATCCTGCTCTACGGTCCCGATGCCGGCCTCGTGCGCGAGCGCGCCGACGCGCTGATCGCGTCCGGCGTCGACGATCCCAACGATCCGTTCTCGCTGGTCAAGCTCGACGGCGACGAGCTCTCCGCCGAGCCTTCGCGCCTCGTCGACGAAGCCATGACCGTGCCGCTGTTCGGCGGCCGACGCGCCATCCGCGTTCGCGCCGGCTCGCGCAGCTTTGCCTCCGGCATCGAGACCCTGGCCGAGATGAACGTGAAGGATTGCCGCATCGTGATCGAGGCCGGCGAGCTCCGCCCGGAATCGCCGCTGCGCAAGACCTGCGAGAAAGCCAAGACCGCCGTGGCGATCGGCTGTTATCCCGACACCGAGCGCGATCTTGCCAAGCTGATGGACGACGAGCTGCGTATCGCGAATTTGCGCATCGCGCCGGACGCCCGCGCGGCGCTGATGTCGTTCCTCGGCGGCGACCGTCAGGCCTCGCGTAACGAGCTGCGCAAGCTGACGCTCTACGCCCACGGCAAGGGCGAGGTCACGCTGGATGACGTCATGGCCGTGGTCGCCGATGCCTCGGAGCTGAAGCTCGATCCGATCGTCGACGGCGCGTTTGCCGGTCGGCCCGACATCGTCGAGACCGAGTTTGCAAAGGCGATGATCGCCGGGACCTATCCCGGCGTGATCATCTCGGCCGCGCAGCGCCAGGCCGCGTGGCTGCACAAATCCGCGCTGGCGATTGCAGACGGCACGCCTGCCTCCGCCGTGCTCGACGGCGGCTTTCCGCGCCTGCATTTTTCACGAAAGCCCGCGGTCGAAACCGCGCTGCGCAATTTCAGCCCGGCGCGGCTCGCCGCTGTGATCGAGCAGCTGGCGACCGCCGCCCTCGACACGCGCAAGCAGTCCACCCTCGCCGCCGCCATCGCCCAACGCGCGCTGATGGCGATCGCCGCGAATGCGAAACGGCGGGGCTAGACCTCCGCTCTCTCCACGTCATTGCGAGCGCAGCGAAGCAATCCAGAGTCCCTACGCGGAAAGATTCTGGATTGCTTCGTCGCTTCAGCGCAAAATTGCTTCGCAATTTTGTCGCGAGCTCCTCGCAATGACGCGTGGAGAGAGTGGCGTGAAAATGGCTCTACAGCGCGCCCTTGGCCAGCCGCTTCATCACCTCGTCGAGCTGATCGAGGTTGCGGTAGTTGATCTGCACGGAGCCGCCGGGATCGCGGTGATTGACGGTGACCTTGAGGCCGAGCGCGTCGCTGACGCGCTTCTCCAGATCGATCGTGTCGGGATCCTTCTCCTTGCCCCCGCTGGCGCGCGCCTTCTGCGGCTTGCGCTCCGGCACGCCCTCTTCATGCGCAAGCGCCTCGGCCTGGCGGACGTTGAGACCTTCCTCGACGATGCGCTTGGCGGCGGCGAGTGGATCGGGCACGCCGATCAGCGCGCGGGCGTGGCCGGCCGTCAGCTCGCCGGTCGCGATGAAGGCCTGCACTTCCGCCGGCAGCTTGGTCAGCCGCATCATGTTGGCGACGTGACTGCGGCTCTTGCCGACGACCTTGGCGATGTCCTCCTGGCTGCGTTTGAACTCGGTGGCGAGCGCATGATAGCCCTGCGCCTCTTCCATCGGATTGAGGTCCTCGCGCTGCACGTTCTCGACGATCGCGAATTCCAGCGCATCGCTGTCGCTGATGTCGACCGGGACGATCGGCACCTCGTGCAGCCCGGCCATCTGCGAGGCGCGCCAGCGTCGTTCGCCGGCAATGATCTCGAAGCGGTCCTGCGCGCCTTTCACCGGACGCACCACGATCGGCTGGATCACGCCATGCTGCTTGATGGACTCCGAGAGCTCCTTCAGCTCGGTGTCCGAAAAGGTGCGGCGCGGGTTGCGCGGATTGGCCTTGATGAATTCGATCGGCACCTTGCGCTGCGCGCGCGGACGATCGACGTGCTGAGCCTCGCCGCCGACGTCACCGATCAGACTTGCAAGACCCCGGCCCAGTCGCGAACGCGCTTCGTCGGCCATCGCCAGCTCCCTTGGATTCACGGTGCAGCACTCCAGAACTGAATTTCGAATCGTAGGGTGGGTTAGCGAAGCGTAACCCACCTCCTCTGTTTCCATTGAGATAGACCGTGGTGGGTTACGCCTTCCGCTAACCCACCCTACGGCATTGTCAATGCGTGGTGCGCAACTCGCGCTCGCGCTGGATCACTTCGGTGGCGAGGCGCAAGTAAGCTTCGCTGCCGACGCATTTGAGGTCGTAGACCAGCACCGGCTTGCCGTAGGACGGCGCTTCCGAGATGCGCACGTTGCGCGGGATCATGGTCTTGTAGACCTTCTCGCCCATGAACTGGCGGACGTCGGCGACGACCTGGTTCGACAGGTTGTTGCGCGAGTCGAACATGGTCAGCACGATGCCGTGGATCGACAGGTTCGGATTGAGCGTCGAGCGCACCTGCTCGACCGTCTGCAACAATTGCGACAGACCTTCGAGCGCGAAGAACTCGCATTGCAGCGGCACCAGGATCGCATCCGAGGCCGCCATGGCGTTGACCGTGAGCAGGTTGAGCGAGGGCGGGCAGTCGATCAGCACGTAGGTGTAGTCGGCGTCCGGGGAGACGTTGTTGTTGAGCGCGCCGATCGCATCGCGCAACTTGAAGGCGCGGCCGGGCGTAGTGCCGAGCTCGAGCTCGAGGCCAGAGAGATCCATGGTCGATGGTGCGATGTGCAGCCGCGGCACCGCGGTCGAGACCACCGCCTCGCGCAGGGCGGCTTCGCCGATCAACACGTCGTAGGTCGAGCAGGAGCGGTTGCGGCGATCGATGCCGAGGCCGGTCGAGGCGTTGCCCTGAGGATCGAGATCGACGATCAGGACGCGCTCCCCGATCGCCGCGAGCGCCGTGCCCAAGTTGATCGCTGTGGTTGTTTTCCCCACCCCGCCCTTTTGATTCGCCAGCGCGAGGATGCGCGGATGGCCGTGGGGGACCTCGTCGGTCTTTTGGGCCGTCTGTTCTTGCTGCGGTTCGTCAATCACGCTCATCGCAATTCCCCACTCACCCCTCAACGCCTCAGCTGCGCCGTTCGGCGGCATTGAGCTCCACGATCCAGCCGTCGCCCGTGCGGCTTTGGTGGAGCTGCGGCCGAATATTCCAATATTTAGCGGCTTCGGTCAATTCAGCCTCTACATCTTGACCCTTGGGAAACAACGCTTTTGCGCCCTGGCGCATCAGCGGCTCCGCAAAGCCGATGAGTTGATGTAGCGGAGCCAGCGCACGCGCGGTGACGCAATCGACGGGGCCGGTGATTCTATCCACATTATCCCCGATCTCAGCGAGATGTACGACTCCCGGAGATGTGGTGACGCGGATCGCTTCGCGCAAAAAAGCGGCCTTCTTGGCGATTCGCTCGACCAGATGGACGCTCGCGCCAGACGTGCCGGCCATGGCGCAGGCGAGCACCACGCCGGGAAATCCGCCGCCGCTCCCGAGATCAGCCCACCGTTTTGCAGCCGGTGCGAGATCGACGAGCTGGAGCGAGTCAGCGATGTGCCGGGTCCAGAGGTTTGGCAAAGTCGATGGCGCGACGAGATTGGTCTTGGCCTGCCACTCCCGGAGTAGCGCGATGTAGCGATCAAGCCGCTCCTCGGTTTCACGTGAAACGGGAGCGAGCTTGAGGGCGGCGATCTTGTCCGCGGCGATGATGGAATCGAGCGTCTTGTCGTTGGCTGTGGCCTTGCTGATCTTCGGGCTGGCCGACCCAAGTTCAATTCGCCGCCCAGCACCCTCACCCCCGCCGGGCTGTCGCGATGGCGGTCGATCCCCGCCCGATCCGCGCTGTTTCACGTGAAACGCCTATGCGATTGCTTTGGAAGTCTTCCGTGCCTCGCGGCGGAGATAGGCCGCGAGAATGCCGAGCGCCGCCGGCGTCATCCCGTCGATCCGGCCGGCCTGGCCGACGGTGAACGGTCGTGCCTTCTCCAGCTTGGCGCGCACTTCATTGGAGAGACCGGGAACGAGTTGGTAATCGACATCCGCCAGCACCATGCCCTCGTCGCGCCGGAAGGCTTCGACGTCGGCGCTCTGGCGCTCCAGGTAGACGTCGTACTTGGCGTCGATCTCGAGATGGGTCGCGATGACGGGATCGATGGCCGACAGCTCAGGCCAGATCGCGCGGACTTGGCTCCAGCCGATCTCCGGATAGGCCATCAGCTCGAACGCCGAGCGGCGTTGGCCATCCCGGTTCAGCGACAGCCCGTGCTTGATGGCTTCGTTCGGGGTGATGGTCAGGGACTTCGACAACGTCCGGGCAGCATTCAGGGCGTCCATCTTGGCGCGATGATGTCTGATCCGGGCGCTGCCGACACATCCCAGAGCGATCCCTTTCTCGGTCAGACGCTGGTCGGCATTGTCGGCCCGCAGGGTCAGCCGGTACTCGGCCCTGGAGGTGAACATGCGATAGGGCTCGCTGATCCCGCGGGTGACGAGGTCGTCGATCATCACACCGAGATAGCCGTCGGCACGGTCGAACACTGTGAGCGCGGCACCGCTGGCGGAGAGCGCGGCATTCAGGCCGGCGACAACGCCCTGCCCGGCGGCTTCCTCATATCCGGTGGTGCCATTGATCTGCCCGGCCAGGAAGAGACCGCGCAGACGCTTGGTCTGGAGGGTCGGATCGAGCTCGCCGGGATCGATGTGGTCGTATTCGATGGCGTAGCCGGGACGGACCATCCTCACCCGCTCCAGGCCGGGGATGCTGGCGAGGATCGCGAGCTGGACCTCTTCGGGAAGCGAGGTCGAGATGCCGTTGGGATAGACGGTCGTGTCGTCGAGCCCTTCCGGCTCCAGAAAGATCTGGTGACCGTCGCGGTCGCCGAAGCGGACGATCTTGTCCTCGATCGAGGGGCAATAGCGCGGTCCGGAGCTCTTGATCTGGCCGGAGTACATCGGAGAGCGATGGACATTGGCCCGGATCACCTCATGGGTCGCGACCGTGGTCCGGGTGATCCCGCACTGGATCTGCGGCGTCGTGATCCGCTCGGTCATCACCGAGAACGGCTCCGGCGGCTCGTCGCCGGGCTGCATCTCGACTGCGGACCAGTCGATGGTAGTGCCGTCGAGACGCGGCGGCGTCCCGGTCTTGAGACGTCCAAGAGTGAAGCCGGCGCGCTCGAAGGAGCTGGAAAGGCCCATCGCAGGCGCCTCGCCGACGCGTCCGGCGGGCCAGTTCTTCTCGCCGAGATGGATGAGACCGCGGAGGAAGGTGCCGGTGGTCACGACAACGGCCCCTGCCCGCAGCTCCCGGCCGTCGGCCAGGCGAAGCCCGGACACCCGGCCATCGACTACAACCAGCTCGTCGGCTTCGCCCTCGATGACGGAAAGACCTTCGGTCTGGCGGATCGCGGCCTGCATCGCCGCCGCGTAGAGCTTGCGGTCGGCCTGGGCCCGCGGACCGCGGACGGCCGGACCTTTCCGACGATTAAGAACGCGAAACTGAATGCCGCCGGCATCGCCCACACGGCCCATCAGGCCGTCGAGCGCATCGACCTCGCGGACCAGATGCCCTTTGCCGAGCCCGCCGATGGCGGGATTGCAGGACATCGCGCCAACGGTCGAGAAACGGTGCGTTACCAGAGCGGTCGTCGCACCCATCCGGGCAGAAGCAGCCGCGGCCTCACAGCCGGCGTGACCGCCGCCGATGACGATGACGTCGAAGCTCTCTCGCTCTGTTCGCATGGACGGACTTCTAGCTTAGCGGCGAGAAAGCCGGAAGTAGAAACTCGGGTGAAGTGTTTCACGTGGAACAAGCGCGGTCCAGGTCAGAAGCACTTTCGCGAAAACAACCCCATGCACAGTAGGAGCGGCATCGAGCCATATGGTGTTTCACGTGAAACACGATCGGGAGCTCACAGCGGCAGATGGCCAAGCACACAAGCCTTTATCACGTGCTCCTTGCCTGGTTACCGGAGCTGCGAGACGAACGCGGGCAGCTGCATCATAGGTCAATGCGAGCGCAGCGAAGCAATCCAGAATCTCGCGGCGAAGACAGTCTAGATTGCCTCGCCACAAGGGCTCCTCGCAATGACGAGATTCGAAGCACGGTCGTCGCCCTGACGCTCTCTTCGGGAATCGGAACGGCCGACCGACACGCGCCCCGGCGCAGTTTCACGTGAAACAACTAAAAAGACCACTGCGCGGAACCGGGGTCCCTGTTTCACGTGAAACAGAAGAAATGGAACCAGCGCGAGTTCTACAATGAAGAACTAGCGCTACTTTCCGATGCAGAACTTCTGGAAGATGGCCCCAAGGACGTCCTCGACGTCTACCCGGCCCAAGAGCCGGCCCAAGGCATAGGCGGCCGCCCGCAGCTCTTCGGCCGCGAGCTCCTCACCGTGTTCTACAAGGTCCAGACTCCGGCGCAAGCTGGCTGAGGCCCGGCTCAACAATTCGCGCTGGCGCGCCCGGGTCACCATGGCGCCCTCGGTGGTTCCGAAGAACTCCGAAGCGAATTTCACCAGGGCCTCGACCAGTTCGGGGATGCCGTCGCCCCGGCCTGCCGAGATCCCGAACTCGCTCGGCCTGGCTGCTCCGACCCTGCCGAGATCAATCTTGTTGCGCACGATCCAGACCGAGCCGCCGGACGGAACAGCACCGTCCGCCAATGTCCAGCGCGAGCGCATTGTATCCGGATCGATGGCTTGTCCGCCCTCCACCAGCCACAGCACCAGGTCGGCGTCCTCGGCGCGCGCGCGGGCGCGGCGCACGCCTTCCTGCTCGACCGGATCGTCGGTCTCGCGGATGCCAGCGGTGTCGATGACCGTGACGGGATAGCCGTCGAGATCGAGCTGCACCTCGATGACGTCGCGCGTCGTGCCGGCATGCGGCGAGACGATCGCGACCTCGCGGCGCGCGAGCTGGTTGATCAGCGTCGACTTGCCGACATTCGGCTCGCCGGCGATGGCAACGACAAGGCCCTCGCGCAGCCGTTCAGAATGCCCCTGTGCCGCAAGCACTTTCGTGATTTCGTCGTGAAGCGCTCTGATCGCTTTCACCGCCGGTGCCCTCAGCTCCGCCGGCACGTCGCCTTCATCGGAAAAATCGATGCCGGCCTCGATCAGCGCGGAGGCCTCGATGATGCGCTCGCGCCAGTCGCGCGCGCGGTCGCCAAGCAGGCCTTGCAATTGGCGCAGCGCTTGGCGGCGCTGGCGGTCGGTGTCGGCGTGAATGAGGTCGTCGAGCCCCTCGGCCTCGGTCAGGTCGAGCTTGCCATTCTCGAAGGCGCGGCGCGTGAACTCGCCGGGGTCGGCCGCACGCGTATTCGGGATATCGGAAATTGCAGCGAAGAGCGCCGCGAGCACCGCCCGGCCGCCATGAACGTGAAACTCGGCAACATCCTCGCCGGTGGCGCTGGCCGGTCCTGGAAACCAGAGCACGACCGCATCGTCGATCGGCTGGCCCGCGTCGTCCCGGAGCAGCCGACGGCTCGCCTGTCGCGGCGCCGGCAGCCGGCCCGCAAGCGCCGTCAGCACGAGGCCTGCTTGTGGGCCGGAGACGCGGACCACGGCGATCGCGCTCGGCGCCCGGCCGGATGACAGCGCAAAAATGGTCTGGTCTCGCGGATGCATGTCCTATTTGTCCAGCCGCTGCCGAAAACGCAAACATCCGATTGCTGCGATCAAGCTATGGCACTTTGCTGCACCAGGTTCCGCGGTAAATCGTATATTGCGATGCAACATAACCGCGCAATTTTGCAGCAGATTGCCTGAGCATCGGCGGAGAGGCCGACAAAAATCCACGATTAGTGCTATATATCAATGGATTAAGTAGACACGCAGATCGGGCATCGGCTGCCACTCATGCTGCACCTTCGCTGCAGCAAAGCCGCAACAAAAAGGGGCGCCCGAAGGCGCCCCAGAATTCTTTGTTGCAGTGCACTCAGGTGTTCATGGAGTCGAAGAACTCCGAATTGCTCTTGGTCGAGCGCAGCTTGTCGAGCAGGAAGTCGATCGCGTCCATCGTCCCCATCGGATTGAGGATGCGGCGGAGCACGTACATCTTCTTGAGCACCTGCGGATCGGTGATGAGTTCCTCCTTGCGGGTGCCGGAGCGCGAGATATCGATCGCCGGGAAGGTGCGCTTGTCCGAGACCTTGCGGTCCAGGATTAGCTCCGAATTACCGGTGCCCTTGAACTCTTCGAAGATGACTTCGTCCATGCGGCTGCCGGTATCGACCAGCGCGGTCGCGATGATGGTCAGGGAGCCGCCCTCCTCAATGTTGCGGGCCGCGCCGAAGAAGCGCTTCGGACGCTGCAGCGCGTTGGCGTCGACACCGCCGGTCAGCACCTTGCCGGATGACGGCACCACGGTGTTGTAGGCGCGGCCGAGGCGCGTGATCGAATCGAGCAGGATCACGACGTCGCGACCGTGCTCGACCAGGCGTTTTGCCTTCTCGATCACCATCTCGGCGACCTGGACGTGGCGCACCGCCGGCTCGTCGAAGGTCGAGGACACGACCTCGCCCTTCACCGAGCGCTGCATGTCCGTGACTTCTTCCGGACGCTCGTCGATCAAGAGCACGATCAAATAGCATTCGGGGTGATTGTGCGTGATCGAATGCGCGATGTTCTGCATCAGCACGGTTTTACCGGTACGCGGCGGTGCCACGATCAAGGCGCGCTGGCCCTTGCCGATGGGCGCGACGATGTCGATCACGCGTGCAGACAGGTCTTTCCGCGTGGGATCGTCGATCTCCATGCGGAAACGCTGATTCGGAAACAGCGGCGTGAGGTTGTCGAAATTGACCTTGTGCTTGGCCTTTTCCGGATCCTCGAAATTGAGCGTGTTGACCTTCAGCAGCGCGAAGTAGCGCTCGCCCTCTTTCGGGCTGCGGATGTGACCTTCGATGGTGTCGCCGGTGCGCAGGCCGAAACGGCGGATCTGCGAGGGCGACACGTAGATGTCGTCAGGACCCGGCAGATAATTCGCGTCAGGCGAGCGGAGAAAGCCGAAGCCGTCGGAGAGAACTTCGACGACGCCCTGGCCGACAATATCGGTCTCGGCGAGCGCCAGCTGCTTGAGGATGGCGAACAGCAGCTCCTGCTTGCGCATGGTGCTGGCATTCTCGACCCCATTCTCCTCCGCGAACGAGACGAGCTCGGCCGGCGTTTTGGACTTGAGGTCTTCGAGTTTGATTTCCCGCATTGGGGTGGTCCTGTGGGGTAACCTGAAAAGAGGGGGTGCGAGGAGGCTCTGAAATGCGGACGCGAGCAGGTGCAGGTAAGGTCCGCAGGTCTGGCAAGGTGAACGCCGGTGAGGCTTCAATCCTGATGCGGGGTCCGGCCTCTGGAAGGCTCGGACACAACCACATCCGCCTGCGTTGGGTGGGATATCGATAATATAGAAAATCGCCTAGCGCTCCGCAAGCCGAAGCGCTGAGCGAATCGTCGCGCAGTTTGCCTAGAACGGCTTCACGATCACCATGATAACGATGAAAATCATCAGGACGGTCGGCACCTCGTTGATAATCCGATAGAATTTCTGGCTTCGCGGGCGGCGATCGGCGGCGAAATCCTTGACCCAGCGTGAAAAATAGCCGTGGACCGCCGAGAGCACTAGGACCAGTGCCAGTTTGACGTGCAGCCAGCCGAACGAGAACCAATGGCCGGACCAGGCGAGATAGAGCCCGGCGAGCCAGGTGACCATCATCGCGGGGTTGATGATCGCCTTGAGCAGCCGGCGTTCCATCACCTTGAACGTCTCCGACTGCTTCGAGCCGATTTCGGCCTCGCAGTGATAGACGAACAGCCGCGGCAGGTAGAGCATGCCGGCCATCCAGGAGATGACGGCGATCACGTGTAGCGCCTTGATCCAGAGATAGACGTCTTCGAACATTTTCGGGGGTCCGGCTTGCTGCCCAGCGCGGGGAACGCTGGGGATAGTAAGAACCCGTTAAGGTCTTACCCCGCACACATATCCCTCCGTAGCGCCTTCCTCAAATCTAGAATCTTAGATTCTTAAGGTTTGAGTCTATGTGACCGTGGATTGGACTCACGCAATTCCGTCCGCGCGTTCACGCGCGCTTGTTCACATCCATCCACATATTCCGGACAGCCTTTGTCGACTTCCGATAAGTCAGCCGGCTTCAAAGGCTTGCGCGATTGTATCGGCAGCTTATCAAGGGACTTGTCCGCGCAATCCCGCTTCCCTCTCGGCGAGGCGTCGGATTTGTCCTGACCGGCAGCGGTGTGAAGAAAATCACGCCTTGTCCCGCCCCTGGTGTCGCACATCCCTTTCCGAGAGGTTAAGCTCCACAGAAATCCACAAACCACCCAAACGAAATTCAAAGGGTTTTTGTGCCGACCTCGAACAATTATTTCCATCTCCACCTGGTCTCGGACTCCACGGGTGAGACGCTCATCACCGTGGCGCGCGCGGTCGCGGCCCAATACGCCAACGTGACGCCGGTCGAGCACGTCTATCCGCTGGTGCGCAGCCAGAAGCAGCTCGACCGCGTGCTTGATGAGATCGAGGAAGCGCCAGGGATCGTGCTGTTCACGCTGCTCGAGAAGGATCTGGTCGCCAGACTCGAGGATAAGTGCAAGCAGATCAATGTTCCGAGCCTGTCGATCATCGGACCGGTGATGCAGCTGTTCGAGGCCTATCTGGGAGCAGCGACCACCGGCCGTGTCGGCGCCCAGCACGTGCTCAACGCGGAATATTTCAAGCGCATCGATGCCTTGAACTACACGATGATCCATGACGACGGTCAGCATGTCGAAGGGCTCGACGAGGCCGACGTGGTACTGGTCGGGGTGTCCCGGACATCGAAGACGCCGACATCGATCTATCTCGCCAATCGCGGCATTCGCACCGCCAACGTGCCGCTGGTGCCGGGCATTCCGGTGCCCCCGCAATTGGAGACGCTGACGCGGCCGCTGGTGGTCAGCCTGCACGCGACGCCGGAACGCCTGATTCAGATCCGGCAGAACCGCCTGCTGTCCATGGGCGCCGAGTCCAGCAGCGGTAGCGATACCTACACCGACAAGCAGTCGGTCACGGAGGAGGTCGCGTTCGCGCGCAAGCTGAGCGCCAAGCATGACTGGCCGCTGCTGGACGTCACGCGCCGCTCCATCGAGGAAACCGCGGCGGCGATCATGAAGCTGTATAGCGATCGCCAGCGCAACCGGCCGTCCGAGTAAGTGTCGCCGATGAGTCTGTGGCGCGGCAAAAGTCCGTTGATCCTGGCCTCGCAAAGCAGCGCGCGCAAAATGCTGCTGGCCAATGCCGGGCTCGAATTCGAAGCCGTCACCGCTGATATCGACGAGCGTGGCATCCAGGCCGCGTCAAAGCTCTCCAACCCGCGCGAGATCGCCCTGCTGTTGGCCCGCGAAAAGGCCAAGGCTGTTTCTGCCTGCTATCCCGGACATTATGTGATCGGCGCCGACCAGACGCTGGCGCTCGGGGGCCGTCTGTTTAACAAGCCGGCTGGGCGCGCCCAGGCGCTGGTGCAATTGCGCGATCTCGCCGGTCAGACGCACGAGCTGAACTCAGCCGTCGCCGTGGCGCAGGATGGCAGGATTCTCTTCGAGGACGTTTCCGTGGCGCGCATGACCATGCGGGGCATGAGCGAAGCCGATCTTTCGGCCTATCTCGACGCCGCGGGCGACGACGTGACCAGAAGCGTCGGCGCCTATCAGCTCGAGGGCCTCGGCATCCATCTGTTCGAGCGCATCGAGGGCGACCATTTCACCATTCTCGGCCTGCCGCTGCTGCCGCTGCTTGCGTATCTGCGCAGCGAGCAGCTAATTGCGTTGTAGATGCGAGAGAAGGCTGGGTGCTGATGCGAATTCTCGGACTGACCGGCTCGATCGGGATGGGCAAATCCACCACCGCGACATTGTTCGCGGAGGCCGGCGTCCCCGTCTACGACGCCGATGCCGCCGTGCATCAGCTCTATGAGGGCGAGGCCGCCCCCGCGATCGAGGCGGCCTTCCCCGGCACCACCGCGAATGGCAAGGTCGACCGGCAAAAGCTGTCGGCGCGTGTCGTGCACGATCCCGCCGCGATCAAGCAGCTCGAGCAGATCGTTCATCCCATGCTCGGCGCGTCCCGGCAGAAATTCTTTGCCGACGCCGAGGCCGCCAAGGCGCCGGTCGTGGTGCTGGACATCCCGCTGCTGTTCGAGACCGGCGGCGAGAAGCGGGTCGATGCCGTGGTCGTGGTCTCGACCTCGCCCGAGCTGCAGCGCCAGCGGGTGCTGGCGCGCGGCACGATGGACGAGGCCAAGCTCGATGCCATCATCGCCAAGCAGATGCCGGATGCCGAGAAGCGCAAGCGGGCCGATTTCGTGGTGGATACCTCACACGGACTTGACCCCGTGCGGGCCCAAATCGCGCACATCCTGGCCGAGGTCGTTAAGATGCCGCAGCGGCGGACCTGATTCGCCGCCTCACACGGCTTCCAAGAGACATGCGCGAAATCGTCCTCGACACCGAAACCACCGGCCTCGATCCGCTGCGCGGCGATCGGTTGGTCGAGATCGGCTGCGTCGAGATCTTCAACCGCATGCCGACCGGACAGACGTATCACGTCTACATCAACCCCGAGCGGGACATGCCGGCGGAAGCGTTTGCGGTACACGGATTGTCGTCCGAATTCCTGGCGACCAAGCCGTTGTTTCACGAGGTCGCCGACGACTTTCTGGCGTTCATCGGCGACGCCCCGCTGGTGATCCACAACGCCTCGTTCGACATCGGCTTCATCAACGCCGAGCTCGACCGCATCAAGCGCGCCGCGATCCCGCGCGAGCGCCTGGTCGATACGCTGCTGCTGGCGCGTCGCAAGCATCCCGGCGTGTCCAACCGGCTCGACGATCTCTGCTCGCGCTATTCGATCGACAATTCACACCGTACCAAGCACGGCGCGCTGCTGGACGCCGAGCTGCTCGCCGAGGTCTATGTCGATCTGGTCGGAGCGCGGCAGTCGCAGCTGCTGCTGGCCTCGGACGCCGAGGAGATCAGGGTCAATAGCGCCGGCGACGCGCCGCGGCGGCAACGCCCGGTGCCGCTCGCGCCGCGGATTTCCGAAGCCGAGCGCGAGGCTCATCGGGCCTTCATCGCAACGCTCGGCGACAAGGCGATCTGGAACGAGTACCTGCCCGCTCCAGTCGCGCTGGCGGCGGCTCAGGCCTGACCGGCCTGTCCGCCCTGAGCGGCCATTTGCCGCTCCATGTTCTGGCGGTAGAGACCGACGAAGTCGACCGGATCCAGCATCAGCGGCGGGAACCCGCCATCGCGCACCGCCGTCGCAATAATCTCGCGTGCGAACGGGAACAGCAGGCGCGGGCACTCGATCATGACCAGCGGGTGCAGGTTCTCCTTGGGCACGTTGACGATCCGGAACACGCCGGCATAGGCGAGCTCGAACGAGAACATCACTTTACCGGCGGTCTCGGCCTTGCCCTCGACCGACAACGTCACCTCGAATTCCTGTTCACTGAGATTGTTGGCGTTGACGTTGATCTGGATGTTGATCTGCGGCGGCTGGCTCTGTGGCTGCAGCGAGCTCGGCGCGTTGGGATTTTCGAACGAGAGGTCCTTGGTGTATTGCGCCAGCACGTTGAGCTGGGGAGCCTGGGCCGCCTCGGGAGGGGTACCGTTACCGTTGGTCATGAAAGTGTCTCCTTACCCGATTGGGGCTGAATTTCGCGGCGGTTGGCTAACATAGGGCCGGCTCGTTCCACAAGGACGAACGGTCCCGGACCGGGAATTCGGGCCGCAATCGCGGCTTTGACGTTCCTCCTGCCTTTTCCGCGAAATTTCGCCTTAAACGATTGAAGATGCGCCATTTCCAGGCAGGATCGGGTTTCCCCTTAAGCATAAAACGCGCTACACTTGGCGCTGTGCCAAAAGGCGCCATTGGCCGGGCCAGATTTCGTGCCTACATCCCACGGACCTGACGTGGACCCAAAATGGTGATGTAGACTTGCCGTTTCCGTAAGGAACGGTCTACTGGCCGGATTGATTTTCCCGGCAACGAGCCCTGCAAAGACCAGAAAGCGAATACGACGTGGACATCTACACCATCATATTCCTGGCGCTGGCCGTCTTCATCTTCTTGCGGCTGCGTAGCGTGCTGGGGCAGCGCACCGGCAACGAGCGGCCGCCGTTCGATCGCACCGCCGCCCGCAACGCGCTCGGAGGCGCCCAGGACAACAACGTCGTGACCATGCCGGGGAAGGTGATCGACCAGGCCCCGCTGGCGCCGACGGCCGAGCCGACCGCGCCGTCCGATCGCTGGAAGGGGCTGACCGAGCCGGGCACGCCGCTGGCGCAGGGTCTCGATGCCATCGTCGAGAAGGATTCCAGCTTCGACCCGCGCCATTTCCTCTCGGGCGCGCGCGGCGCCTACGAGATGATCGTGCTGGCTTTTGCCAATGGCGACCGCCGCGCGCTGCGCGATCTGTTGTCGTCGGACGTCTATGAAAGCTTCGACGCTGCAATCAAGGAACGCGAGAAGAACGAGCAGAAGACCGAGACGCGCTTCGTGTCGATCGACAAGGCCGAGCTCGTCGGCGCCGAGTTGCGCGATCGCAGTGCGCAGCTCACCGTGCGCTTCGTCTCGCAGATGATCTCGGCCACCCGCGACAAGGCCGGCAACATCGTCGACGGCAGCGCCGACACGGTCGCCGATATCACCGATATCTGGACTTTCGCCCGCGACACCTCCTCTCGCGATCCGAACTGGAAGCTGGTTGGCACCGGAAGCGCGAATTAATATCTTCCTGAAGAACGGCGCGACGGCGCTTTGCGCAGCTGCCGTCGCGCTGTCGTCGTTTTCGCTCGGCGCCGAGGCGGCGCGGCGTCACCATCGCAGCCACCACCACCATCTGCCGCGAACGCCTGCCGCTCCGCCACGAGCCTTGCCCTATCCGCAGCTCACCCTGCCCTTCGAAATTCCCGGCGCGCAATATCTGCCGCTGGCCTGGGCGGACGTGAAGGGGTGGGGCGACGACAATCATCTCGCCGCGTACAAGACCTTTCGCGCCAGCTGCAAGCCGATCAATGCGCAGAACGGCGAAGCCAAGGCCGAGCCCAAAGCTTTGGGCACATCGCTGGGTGAGCCCTGCCGTGTCGCCAAGACGCTGGATCTCGCCGACGACGGCAAAGCGAAGACCTTCTTCGAGGAGAATTTCACGCCGCTGCGGATCTCGCGGCTCGGCGAGCCCGAAGGCTTCGTCACCGGCTATTACGAGCCGGTGCTGGAGGGATCGCGAACGCAGACCGACGTCTACAACGTGCCGGTCTATCGCCGTCCCTCGAATCTATTCGTGCGCGGCTACAAGCAGGATGCGCTCAGCCTGCCCAACAAGGGCCCGGTCTATCGCAAGATCGGCCGCCGCAAGCTGGTGCCCTATTACGACCGCGGCGAGATCGAGGACGGCAAGATCGCCGGCCGGGGGCTCGAGATCGCCTGGCTGAAGGATCCGACCGATCTGTTGTTCGCGCAGATCCAGGGCTCGGCCCGCATCAAGTTCGACGACGGCAGCTCGGTTCGACTCAATTACGACGCCTATAACGGCTATCCCTACACGGCGGTCGGTCGCATCCTGATCGAGCGCGGCATCATCCCGAGAGAGGAGATGTCGATGCAGAAGATCAGGGAGTGGATGGCGCAGAACCCCGACGGCGCCAAGGAGCTGCGCCGCGCGAACCGCGCCTACATCTTCTTCCGCGAGGTCAACCTCTCCGACAAGGAGGAGGCAGTCGGCGCGCAAGGCATTCCCTTGACCGCGGGGCGCTCCATCGCCGTCGACAAATCGCTGCATGTCTACGGCACGCCGTTCTTCATCGAGGGCGAGCTTCCGATCGAGTCAGAACGCGCCAAGACGCCGTTCCGCCGGCTGATGATCGCGCAGGACACCGGCTCTGCCATCATCGGGCCCGCACGGGCTGATCTGTTTTTCGGCGCCGGCGCGGATGCCGGCCGTGTCTCCGGCCGGCTGCGCCACCCCATGCAATTCGTGATGCTGGTGCCGAAGAGCCTCGATCCGGCCCCGCGCGCCGCGAAGCTGCCGATCCCGGACCCAAGGCCCGCCGAGAAGATCGCAAAGCTGTTTCCGCAGACCGATCCGGCAAAGACCGGCACGCCCGTCGCCGCGGCGGCGCAAGGCAAGACCGAAACAGTCGCCGTCGCCGGCCCGGTTCCGCTGCCGGTGCCGCGTCCCGCGATCGAGCCTGCCCCTGAGCCGCGCCGTCCGGCAAAGAATCGTCCTCATCGCCCGCAATGAAACGGCCGTCCCGTCCGCCCGTGCTGGAGCCTCGCCCCTCGCCGCGCCGTCGCGCGCTGAGCGAGGAGGAGCGCGAGCTGTGGGATCTCGTCGCAAAGCATGTCAAGCCGCTGCGGAAGCATCGCGCGGCCAAGGCGCATGCTACCCCGCGCGCCGAATCTTCGCCCGGGTCCCAGGTGACGAGGACTTCGCCACCGTCAAGGCCGGTTGCCGCTGCACCGGCGCCGCGCGCTGCAAAGCCGTCGATTCCGCCGCTAGCGCCGCTCGGCAAGCGCGAGCGAACCAAGCTGTCGCGCGGCCGCAGCGAGATCGAGGCACGGCTCGATCTGCACGGCATGACCCAGATGCGCGCCCATCGCGCGCTGGCCGGCTTCCTGCACCGCGCCCATCAGGACGGCCTCACCTTCGTGCTCGTCATCACCGGCAAGGGACGCAGTGGCGGCGAAAGCGGCGTGCTCCGCCGCCAAGTGCCGGAATGGCTCAGCCTGCCGGAATTCCGCGCCTTCGTGGTCGGCTTCGAGGAAGCCGCGATCGGCCACGGCGGCGAGGGGGCGCTGTATGTGCGGATCAGGCGGGCGAGAGGGTAATGGCACTACATCTCTCCCACAAAGCTTGCGGGAGAGGGAGCGCACCTCCGATGCCGCCTAAGCAGAGCGCTAAAACGGCCGGATGATTCCGACGCGCGGGATCAGCGTGAGGATCAAACCGAAGATATTTGTCTTCCGATCCTCCGCCGGGATCAGCGCTGTCTCCCGTGCGGCCGGAAGCACCTTCACCGCGTGAAGGATCAGGAACATGCAGACCGCCCAGTTCGAGATCCAGCGTGAATAGTCGAACACCATCGCGAACATCACGAGATAGGCGACACTGATGCCGACCAGTGCTGCGATGACGAGCCGCTTGTGCAGATCGCTGGCGAGCGCGCCGATCAGGCTGGCAAAGAAGCGCCACAGCGGCGCGTGCAGCCAGATCAGAGCTGCGAACACGGGCACGCCGAGAATGTTGTGCGGCAGGCGGCCCCAGGTGTCGGCAACCTCCTTCGCCAGCGGCTGGTACCAGATGTAGGCGAATTGCAAGAGGTCGATGCGCGCAGGATCGGCCATCCGGCTCTTGAGATAGGCGACGAAGTCCGTTTCGGGGACCGGCATCGTTCCCAGAAACTGCGCGGCGAAGAACAGCGCGGAGACAATGGCGAGAGCGACCCCGCCGAAGACAACATTGCTGCGGTCACAACCGTAAGCAAGGTAATGCCGGATCACGACGATGGTGATGATCGTCGGCACGTACATCAAGAGATGGATGTGATGGATCAGCACGAGAACGATCGAGAACAAAGCAGCCGTCGCCACGAAGGCGAGCGAGCTCGCCGGCATCAGCAGCAGGACGATCGCCAGCGCGCAGCCATAGATATCGAAATGGCCGAGCGTGTGCATGAAGTTCTTCAGGAAGAACGGCGAACCCGCGATGAAGACGAACAGCGGCAGCGTTTTCGCAGAGAAGCCGAACGTGTTCTGGAAGAGCCTGGCATAGAGGCCCAGCGTTGCAAGCCACGTCGCCCCGCCGAGCGCGAACACCAGCCAGACCGGCACCTTGTCGGTGAACAGCGCGACGATTGCCCCGATCAGCGCGCGCTTGATAAAGCCGAAATGATAATCGACCAGGAGGTGGATGTAGGGGACGTAAGGCGGCAGCTGGATCTTGTGAATGAGCACGCCGACGATGACCGCCGCGTTGATCGCGAGCAGGAGCCGCCAGGGATTTTGCAGGATGCGTACGGTCACGCCGCATCAATAGCGTGACCGCTCCGAATCACAAAATGAAGCGGCTCAGATCCGCATTCTTGGCGAGGTCGCCGATGTGCTTTTGCACGTAATCCGCATCGAGCCGGACGGTCTCGCCGTTGCGGTCGGGGGCGGTGAAGGAGATCTCGTCCAGCACCCGCTCCATCACGGTCTGCAGCCGCCGGGCGCCGATATTCTCGACCGTTGAATTGACGGCAACCGCAATGTCGGCCAGCGCATCGATGGCGCTGTCGGTGATGTCGAGTGTCACGCCTTCGGTCTGCATCAGGGCGACATATTGCTTGATCAGCGAGGCCTCGGGCTCGGTCAGGATGCGGCGCATGTCGTCGCGGGTCAGCGCCTGCAATTCGACGCGGATCGGCAGGCGGCCCTGCAATTCCGGCAACAGGTCGGACGGCTTGGCGACGTGGAAGGCGCCGGAGGCGATGAAGAGGATGTGGTCGGTCTTGACCGCGCCGTGCTTGGTCGAGACCGTGGTGCCTTCGATCAGCGGCAGGAGATCGCGCTGCACGCCCTCGCGCGAGACGTCGCCGCCGACGCGGCCGTCGCGAGCGCAGATCTTGTCGATCTCGTCGAGGAACACGATGCCGTTGTTCTCGACCGCGCTGATCGCCTCCAGCGTCAGCTGCTCGGTGTCCAAGAGCTTGTCGGATTCCTCGTTGACGAGGATCTCGTGCGAGCTCTCTACCGTCAGCCGGCGCGTCTTGCTGCGGCCGCCGAGCTTGCCGAAGATGTCGCCGAGCGAGATCGCGCCCATCTGAGCGCCCGGCATGCCCGGGATCTCGAACATCGGCATGCCGCCGCCCGACGACTGCGTCTCGATCTCGATTTCCTTGTCGTTCAGTTCGCCGGCGCGCAGTTTCTTGCGGAAGGATTCCCGTGTCGCCGAGCTCGCATTGGCGCCGACCAGCGCATCCAGCACGCGCTCCTCGGCGGCAAGCTGGGCGCGCGCCTGCACGTCCTTGCGCTTTCGCTCGCGCACTTGCGCGATTGCGACCTCGACGAGATCGCGGATAATCTGCTCGACGTCGCGGCCGACATAGCCGACCTCGGTGAACTTGGTCGCTTCGACCTTCAGGAACGGCGCATTCGCGAGCTTGGCGAGCCGCCGCGCGATTTCCGTCTTGCCGACGCCGGTGGGGCCGATCATCAGGATGTTCTTCGGCAGCACCTCCTCGCGCAAGGAGCCGGTGAGCTGCTGCCGGCGCCAGCGGTTGCGCAGCGCGATCGAGACGGCGCGCTTGGCGTCGCCCTGGCCGACGATGAAACGGTCGAGTTCGGAAACGATTTCGCGGGGGGAGAAGTCTGTCATGTCTGATTAGCTAGGGCGGGAGACGGCCAAGGACAAGCCGCATTTTGGGTCAGATGATCGGCGGGCCGGATTGCCATTGCTTCACGGCCTCGATCGGATGGATCAGCATCAGGATATTGAGCGTCAGATTGTCGCGAATGTGGAGCGCCAGCACGATCTCGAAGGCCAGCCCCAGCAGCACGGTCGTGGTGACAGGCAGCGCGCGTGCGGCCAGGAACCCCAAGATCATGGCCAGATTGTCCGAGACCGAATTGAGGATGCTGTCGCCGTAATAATCCAGCGAGATCGTGCCGGCGCGGTAGCGCTCGATGATGAAGGGCGAGTTCTCGACGATCTCCCAGGCGCCTTCGATCAGGATGGCGATGACCAGCCGTGCGGGCCAGGAGAGAGACAGCAAGGGAAACCGCGCGAACAGCAGCCAGGTCAGGCCGTAGAACAGGAAGCCGTGCAGGACGTGTGAGAACGTGTACCAGTCTGCAATCTGCTGAGAATTCTCCGAGCTGTTCACCACGCCGTGCCACAGCTTGATGGTGCCGCAGGCGCAGATCGGCACGCGCCCCATCGCAAGCAGGATCGCCGCCTGCAGCGCCAGCAGCAGTAGCGCGATGCCGGCCCAGGCGAGCGGCGGGAAGGTGGTCTTGGCGGCGGGAGTTGCGGCGAGCGTCATGGGTCTCGGATCATCAGGAGTGCGGGACCATCGGGCGTGACGATCTCGTGCTGCGGCACGAAGCCAGCTTTCTCATAGGCACGAATCGCGCGCGCATTGGAAGGACTCGGGTCTATCACGATGCGCGGTACACCGCGCGCGAAGAGCTGGTCGATGAAGGCGCGGATGAAAGCGGAGCCGTGGCCGCATCCGAGCATGTCAGCCTTGCCGATGAACTGATCGAGGCCGCGAGTGCCCACGGGCTGCGGGCCGAAGCTGACATGCCAATCGCCGAGCTGGTAGCACTGCAGGTAGGCGAAAGGCCGGCCGTCAAGGCTGACGATGAATTGCGCCAGGTCGGGATGATCGAGGTCGCCGCCGACGAATTCCAGCGTCTCCGGATCATGCCACCACTCGGCGACATGCGGTGCGGCGAGCCAGCGCCGGATCAGCGGCATGTCAGCCGCGGTCATGGGACGGAAGGCGTAGCTTTGCGTCATCTAGCGCCCACAGCGGTGCTGCTCTCCCTCTCCCGCATGCGGGAGAGGGTTGGGGAGAGGGTGTTTCCGCAATGGGACAATCCCCCAGAGGGAAGAGCCCCCACCCGACGCTTCGCGCCGACCTCCCCCGCAAGCGGGAGAGGTTGCACCGACCGTGCGGAGAGGCACTCGGACAAATGACCCCTCCGCCCTACCCCGTAGCCAGGCTCTCGATCGTCAGATTCCGGTTGGTGTAGACGCAGATGTCCGCGGCGATGTCCAGCGAGCGGCGGACGATGGTCTCGGCGTCCTTGTCGGTGTCGAGCAGGGCCCGGGCCGCCGCCAGCGCGTAATTGCCGCCGGAGCCGATCGCCATCACGCCGGCCTCGGGTTCGAGCACGTCGCCGGTGCCTGTCAGCACCAGGGAGACGTCCCTGTCAGCCACGATCATCATGGCCTCCAGCCGCCGCAGATAGCGGTCGGTGCGCCAGTCCTTGGCGAGCTCCACCGCCGCCCGGGTCAGCTGCCCCGGATATTGCTCGAGCTTGGATTCGAGCCGCTCGAACAGCGTGAAGGCGTCAGCCGTGGCGCCGGCAAAGCCGCCGATCACGTCGCCCTTGCCGAGCTTGCGGACCTTCTTGGCATTGGACTTGATCACGGTCTGGCCGATCGAGACCTGGCCGTCGCCGCCGACCACCACCTTGCCGCCCTTGCGGACCGTTAGAATCGTGGTGCCGTGCCAGCCCGGCGAGCTGTTCTGGGAGTCCTGCATGAATACCTCACTGTCCGGCCTGATTTAGGCGGTCGGGACGAAGGGCACAACGGGCCGTTCCGGGCCGAATTTCGCTCACCATAGGCAGAAGTAGAGGTCCGGCCGGCCGTTCCCGCAGTAGCGAAGGTGTCATTTGGCTGTTAAGAGACTGGCGTTTTCGGCTCCCTAGCTAGGATGAAAGCCAGCTTTCAATGCGCACCGCGACGATCAAGCGCAAGACCAAGGAAACCGACATCGAGGTCTCCGTGAACCTCGATGGCACCGGCGTGGCCAATATCGCGACCGGCATCGGCTTTTTCGACCATATGCTCGATCTCCTCGCCCGCCATTCCCGCATCGACCTCACGGTCAAGGCGGTGGGCGATCTGCACATTGATTATCACCATACCACCGAGGACACCGGCATCGCGCTTGGCCAGGCGGTCAAGCAGGCACTCGGCAACATGGCGGGTATCACCCGCTATGCCGGCGTGCACATGCCCATGGACGAGACGCTGACGCGCGTGGTGATCGACATCTCGGGCCGCCCGTTCCTGGTGTTCAAGGCCGACTTCCCCCGGCACAAGATCGGCGAGTTCGACACCGAGCTGGTGCGCGAGTGGTTCCAGGCTTTTGCCATCAACGCCGGCGTGACTCTCCACGTCGAGACCCTATATGGCGATAACAGCCATCATATCGCCGAGTCCTGCTTCAAGGGTCTGGCTCGGGCGCTCCGCGCGGCCGTGGCGATCGATCCGAAGGCGGCGGGCGAAATCCCGTCCACCAAGGGCTCGCTCGGCGGCTGACATCTTCCGTCTTGCGGCGAACGCTGCTGGCGGCATCACTGAACTTCGAGAACGGGGCATCACCATGCCTGTCTACACAGTTCACGCTCCCTCACCCGCAGGAGCCGACCCGCGCGCGACCGACAAGTTCGTGTTCGTGCGCGACGGCTTCCATTTCTGGGCGATGATCTTCGGTCCGTTCTGGCTGTTGTGGAATCGGCTGTGGCTGGCGCTGATCGGCTATCTGATCTTCCTGGTTGCGTTCAACGCGGGGCTGTCGAGTCTCGGCGTCGGGCGCTCCTCGATCTTCTTCGCCGATTGCATCGTCGCGGTGCTGATGGGCCTCGAAGCCTCGAGCCTGCGCCGCTGGACCTTGTCGCGCGGAAAGTGGCGGCAGCTGGATATCGTCGTCGCCGACGACAGCGACACTGCGGAGCGCCGCTTCTTCGAACGCTGGAGCCAGAAGCAGAACGGCAGCGCTGGCGATCAATGGGCCGTCGATCGCGGCGGCCCGCCGCCGACCCGGAATGTGCCGGGCCAGCCATTCTCGAACCCGCCGCCCATTCCAGCCGGCGGCATCATTGGGTTGTTTCCAGAACCGGGAGGATCAAGGTGAGCGTCGCCATCATCGATTACGGTTCCGGCAATCTGCATTCCGCCGCGAAAGCCTTCGAGCGCGCCGCGCGCAGCCTGGAGAGCCCGCAAAAGGTCTTTGTTACCAGCGATCCGGACCAGGCTTACGAGGCCGATCGCCTGGTGCTGCCGGGTGTCGGTGCCTTCGCCGATTGCCGCCGCGGGCTCGATGCCGTCAACGGCATGGTCGAGGCCATCACCGAAGCGGTGCGCGTCAAGGCGCGGCCGTTCTTCGGCATCTGCGTCGGCATGCAGCTGATGGCGAGCCGCGGCAAGGAGCATGTCGTCACCGAAGGCCTGAACTGGATCGGCGGCGACGTCGAGAAGATCACGCCGCGCGATGAAAGCCTGAAGATCCCGCACATGGGCTGGAATACGCTGGACCTGCTGCAGGAGCATCCGGTGCTGAACAAGCTGCCGCTCGGTCCCAAGGGCCAGCACGCTTATTTCGTGCACTCCTACCATCTCAACGCCGCCAGCGAGGCGGACGTGCTTGCGCGCGCCGATTACGGGGGGCCCGTCACGGCGATCGTCGGCAAGGACACCGCCATCGGCACGCAATTCCACCCCGAGAAGAGCCAGCGCTTCGGGCTGGCCCTGATCTCGAACTTCTTGCGATGGAAACCGTGATTCTCTTTCCCGCGATCGACCTCAAGAACGGCCAGTGCGTGCGCCTCGAGCAAGGCGACATGGCGCGCGCGACCGTGTTCAATCTCAATCCGGCCGCACAGGCGCAGAGCTTTGCCGCGCAGGGCTTTGAATATCTCCACGTCGTCGACCTCGACGGTGCCTTCGCCGGCAAGCCGGTGAATGCCGACGCCGTGGAGGCGATGCTGAAGACGATCAAGATCCCGGTCCAGCTCGGCGGCGGCATTCGCGATCTCGCGACCGTCGAAGCCTGGCTCGACAAGGGCATTACCCGCGTCATCATCGGCACCGCCGCGGTGCGCGATCCCGAGCTGGTGAAGTCCGCCGCGAAGACATTCCCCGGCCGCGTCGCGGTCGGGCTCGACGCGCGCGACGGCAAGGTCGCGGTCGAGGGCTGGGCCGAGACGTCGCAGGTCACGGTGCTCGAGATCGCCAAGCGCTTCGAGGATGCCGGCGTTGCCGCCATCATCTTCACCGACATCGCGCGCGACGGCTTGCTCAAGGGCTTGAACTTAGAGGCGACCATCGCGCTGGCCGATGCCATTTCGATTCCCGTGATCGCCTCCGGCGGCCTCGCCTCGATCGAGGACGTGAAAGCCATGCTGACGCCGCGCGCGAAGAAGCTCGCCGGCGCGATTGCCGGGCGCGCGCTCTATGACGGCCGGCTCGATCCCGCCGCCGCCCTCACCTTGATCCGCGACGCGCGCAGGAGCTGACCCATGTTCAAGGTGCGCGTGATCCCCTGCCTCGACGTCAAGGACGGCCGCGTCGTCAAGGGCGTCAACTTCGTCGATCTCAGGGATGCCGGCGATCCCGTCGAAGCCGCCATCGCCTATGACGCCGCCGGCGCCGACGAGCTCACCTTCCTCGACATCACCGCGACCCACGAGAACCGCGGCATCATGCTGGACGTGGTCCGGCGCACGGCGGAAGCCTGCTTCATGCCTGTCACCGTCGGCGGCGGCGTGCGCGAGGTCAACGACATCAAGACGCTGCTGCGCGCCGGCGCCGACAAGGTGTCGATCAACAGCGCCGCGGTGTCGCGGCGCGAATTCGTCAAGGAAGCCGCTGAAAAATTCGGCGAGCAGTGCGTGGTGGTCGCGATCGATGCCAAGCGCGTCAAGCGTCCGGGCGGCGACCGCTGGGAGATCTTCACCCATGGCGGGCGCAACTCGACCGGCATCGACGCGATCGAATACGCGCAGGAGGTGGTTTCGCTCGGCGCCGGTGAAATCCTGCTCACCTCGATGGACCGCGACGGCACAAGGCAGGGATTCGATATTCCGCTGACCCGCGCGATCGCCGACAGCGTTCCCGTTCCCGTGATCGCCTCGGGCGGCGTCGGCAATCTCGACCATCTCGTCGACGGTATCCGCGACGGGCACGCCACGGCGGTGCTGGCGGCTTCGATCTTCCATTTCGGGGAATTCACCATCCGCGAAGCCAAGGAGCACATGGCGCGGCGTGGGCTGCCGATGCGCCTCGATGCCTGACGACTCTCGTTCATAAGAATGCTACGTTGGTGGCTGGGGATGGCCGCCGTGGTCCCATGTGTTTCCGAGTGAGTCCGATGCCGCGTTTCACGATCCATGATCTGGCCGAAACCATCGACGCCCGCGCAGCGTCCGGCGGCGAAGCATCCTATACCCGCAAGCTGCTCGACAAAGGCCCCGAGCATTGCGCCAAGAAGTTCGGCGAGGAAGCAGTCGAAACCGTAATCGCTGCAGTCGAAAACGATCGCGCGCATCTGATCGCTGAAAGTGCCGACCTGCTCTATCATTTCCTTGTGCTGCTGAAGGCGCGCGGCATAAAGCTGGAAGAGGTCGAGGCCGCGCTGGACAAGCGGACCTCGATGTCGGGGCTGGAAGAGAAGGCGTCGCGCAAGGGCGGCTAGGCAAGGGCGAATAGATCGCAACGGAAAGGCGGCGTCATGGATATCCGCGCACCCGAGCAGCAGTACAATCCCTACCGCGTTTATACGCGTGAGGAATGGGCGCGACTGCGCGACGATACGCCGATGACGCTCGAGCCGGGCGAGTTCGACCGGCTGCGTTCGCTGCACGATCGCCTCGACCTGCAGGAGGTCGAAGACATTTATCTGCCGCTGTCGCGCCTGTTGTCGATCTACGTCGATGCCATGCAGCGGCTGTATTACGCCGAGCGCCAGTTCCTCAACATCAGGGACCGCAAGGTGCCCTACATCATCGGCGTCGCCGGCTCGGTGGCGGTCGGGAAATCCACCACGGCACGCGTGCTCCAGGCCCTCTTGGCGCGCTGGTCGCCGCGGCCGAAAGTCGAGCTGATCACCACGGACGGATTTCTCTATCCCAATGCGGTGCTCGAGCGGCACGGCATCATGCAGAAGAAGGGTTTTCCGGAGAGCTACGATCTGCCGATGCTGCTCAACTTCCTCTCCGACATCAAGGCCGGCCGCCGCCACGTCCGTGCGCCGGTCTATTCGCATCTGACCTACGACATCGTGCCGAACCAATGGGCCGAGATCGACCAGCCCGACATCCTGATCGTCGAAGGCGTCAACGTGCTGCAGACCGGCAAGCTGCCGCGCGACGGCAAGGCGGTGCCGGTGGTTTCCGACTTCTTCGATTTCTCGGTCTATATCGACGCCGACGAGGCGGCGCTGCGGCAATGGTACATCAAGCGCTTCCTGGCGCTGCGCGACACCGCATTCACCAATCCAAAATCATACTTCAACCGCTATGCGCTGTTGTCGGACGAGGAAGCCACCGCGACCGCGATCGCGATCTGGGAGCGTACCAACCTCGCCAATCTCGAGGACAACATCCTGCCGACCCGGCCCCGTGCGACGCTGATCCTCAAGAAGGGCGCCGACCACACCGTGGAAAGCGTGGCGCTCAGGCGACTGTAAGCGCGGCGGTGAGCGTAGGTTCTTGACCGTTCGGGCAGAGTATCTTTTGTTGCAGACCAATAATGGGTATTCCGCTATTCCTTGGAAAACGGCGGGGGCACACCATGGTTGATCGTCTCAGGAGCGCTGCGGAGCAGCTGGAAGCTCCGGTCTGCCCGGACTGCCATGTCGAGATGAAGTGGTTCCGCTCGGAATTGCTCACGGACGAGCCGACCCCGGTCATCGCGCATCTCTTCGTGTGCCCCCATTGCAAGCGCGCCGCGCAGGCAAATACCGTCTTCCGGGGAGGCCAGACGACGCCGGACAAGCTGTCTGCACCGCGCTTTATTGTCTCTGCTGCATGAGATTGCGCATCGGCCGGATCGCCCGCTCCAGGCCCGGCATGACGATCATTTCGGGGCCCCCTGTTTCGACTTCGAGACGACGAAGATGTGCCACGTCGTCAGAAACATTGCAGCGACGAGCGGGCCGATCACGAACCCGTTCGCTCCGAACGTCGCAAGGCCGCCCAGCGTGGCGAGCAGCACGATATAGCTCGGCATCTGGATCGACTGGCCGACCAGGATCGGGCGGAGAAAATTGTCCGCAAGGCCGATCACGAAGGTGCCGAAAGCGAGCAGGACGAGTCCCTTCGTGACCGAACCTGCCACAAGCAGGTAAAGCGCAACCGGAACCCAGACCAGCGCGGAGCCGAGCACCGGCAGCAGCGAGAGCAGCGCCATCAGCGCGCCCGCCAGCAGCGGCGCGGTGAGGCCGAGCAGCCAGAAGATGAGCCCGCCGAGTGCTCCCTGTATCAACGCGACGAGAACGATCCCCTTGATCGTTCCACGAACCGCCAGGGTGAAGACATCGAGAATTTCCGCGGTATGGTTCGGGCTCAGCGGGAGCGCCTCGCGAATGCGGGCATTGAGCTCGTCACCGTCGCGCAGCAGGAAGAACAGCAGGTACAGCATCACGAGCAGGCTTGCGACGAACTCCAGCGTCACCTGACCGATGTTGATCGCATGCCCGGCCAGCTGTTGGCCGGCAGGGACGACCAGACCCGACAGGCGCTCCCTCAGGGCCGAAAAATCGATGCCGGCCAGACGATCCCCGAGCGACGCAGCCCAGGCGGGCAGCGCGGATTTCAGCTGCTGCAGGGGATGAGCGAGGCTGATCTCCCCGCTCTGAACGCGCTGATACAGCTCCCCGCCCTGGTCGATCAGCGACGCGATGATGATCGCCACGGGGATCAGGACCATGACGACCACCACGATGACGGTGACGAGGGCGGCAAGGTTGTGCTTTTCGGGCACGGATTTCAGGATCCGTCGATAGAACGGGGCGAAGATGATGGCCAGCAGCGTGGCCCACAACACGGCACCGGAGAACGGCCAAAGCACCCAGACGAACGCGACGGAGATCGCGCCGAGCAGGATGAGGAATGAACGATTCTCCGATGTTCTCACGTGTTCGCCAGCTCTTCGCTCGTTCGCCAGAGGATGTCCGTAGCACAACATCGTGGCGGAGCGGCAGGTCCTCACCTGCCCGCTTTTGCGATCCAATCCGCAAGCGTGATGCGCCCTGCGAAGGTGGCGGGACCCGAGCTGCCGGCCTTGTAGACGAAGGCCTCGCCTTCCCCGACGTTGCCGGCGTCCTTGCCGAAGGCATCGGCGATGTTGGTCTTGTGGGTGACCAGGACGGTGTTGGTGCCGGACTGCGGCGGCGCATCGACGAGCTGACGCACGGCCTGCCCGGCCTTGGCATTGGCGCCGGTCGGGTTTGCCATTCCCGATGCGCTGGCGTTGCTGCTGTCGGTCAGGGCATCGACCGGCTTGACCTCACGGCCGGAGATCAGCTTGCCGGCCTCGACCGCGCGGTTCAGCCGGCTGGTGTAGACGTCGCCGATGGGGATCGCGAGGTCCTTGATCGCCGTCCCGATCTGGCGCGCCGCGTCCCTGCCCTTCTCGCTGAGCTGACGCTGGGCACTCATGTCGTCGAACTTGAAGGGATAGACATCCTTCTGGCTGTCGTCAGTCGCGGTGTGTCGGAAGATCAGGACGTAGCCGCCCTGCTTGAGCGACGAGATGAGGTCCGGTGTGTCGGCGGCTGCGTGGCGGGAGATTCCAGCCAGGAGAACAATCAGGGCGAGGCGGCAAAGCACGTTCATGCGCAAATCCTTTGGTTGCAAAATGCCCCCGGTGGGATCGTGACGCGCAACGCGCTCAATTTCAATTGCGATCGTCAGACGAGATCAGGTTCCCGTGAGATCCGGAACCGTCTGGTGCCGGGATGCGGCGAGGCCCGCCAGAGCCTCCTCGAGTTTCTCACGGTCGACCGGCTTGATCAGAAATCCGTTCATGCCTGCCTCGAAGCAGGCATAACGATCCTCCACCAGCGTGTTGGCGGTGAGCGCCAGGATCGGCGTCTGGGAATCGCCCAGCGCGGCCTCGTGCGCGCGGATGCGCTTTGTCGCCTCGATGCCGTCGAGCTGCGGCATCTGGATGTCCATCAGCACGAGATCGTAGGGCGTGCCGGCCGATGACGCGGCGAGCCAGGATTCCAGCGCGGCCTCGCCATGGACGGCAATGACGACGCGATGGCCGAGCTTGGTCAGCAGCGAGCGCATCAGCAAGGCGTTGATTTCGTTGTCCTCGGCGACGAGAATCGACAGGCCTTTCGCCGGCGCGGGGCCGGCGGAGGCCGGCGGCGGCTCCGGCGCGAGATCGGGCGAGGCGACCTCCGGCGTCAGGGCAAGGCGTGCGGCGAGCGAGGCCGCGCGCAGCGGCTTCACCAGAAAGCCGGTGAAAGCCGGCGACAGCTTCTCGTGGCGCGAGCTCGACGTCAGCAGAACGAGGCGCTGCAAGGCATGCGCGCGGGCGGCCTCACCGAGCTGATCGGCCGCGGCTGGGCCGATCGCCCGATCGATCAGCACCGTGTGCCAGGAGCGTTCCGGCAGCAATGCTTCGGCGACCGCCGCATCTGCAACCAGGCAGGTCTGGCCGCCCCAGCGTTCGAGGCGCCGCGCGATGAGCGAGGCTTCGATGCCGTTGGCGACGAGGAGCATCGACTTGCCGGTGAGGTCGGGACTCGGAAAGGCGGTCTGCCCGGCGCCGCCTCGCGACGGCGGAAGCGGCACCGCGACTTCGAAGGTCGAGCCCTTGCCCGGCTCGCTCGTGAGCGTGATCCGGCCGCCCATGCGCTTGACGATGCGCTCGCTGATGGCGAGGCCAAGTCCGGTGCCGCCATAGGTGCGGGCGACGCGCTCGTCGGCCTGCTCGAATTCGCGGAAGATGCGCTGCTGGGCTTCGGCTGCGATGCCGATGCCGGTGTCGCGAACCAGGAAGCTGATTTCGGTCGGCCAGATGCCGGGCTCGACGATCAGTGCCACGCCGCCGCTGCTCGTGAACTTGATGGCGTTGCCGGCGAGGTTGAGCAGCACCTGGCGCAACCGCGCGGCGTCGCCGACCACTTCGAGCGGCAGGCGCTCGTCGACATAGGCGGCGATCTCGAGCGTCTTCGCCTGCGCGCGCGGCGCGAGCAGCTCGGTGATCTCCTCGACCAGGGTCGAGAGCGCGAAGGGACGTTGATCGAGGTCGAGCTTGCCGGCCTCGATCTTGGAATAGTCGAGCAGCTCCTCGATTAGCGCCATCAAGGCTTCGCCCGAGGTCTTCACCGCCCTGGCATAGGTCGCCTGCTCCGGCGTCAGATCGGTGTCGAGCAACAGGCCGCCCATACCGATGATGCCGTTCAGGGGGGTGCGGATCTCGTGCGAGGCCATCGCCAGGAAGCGCGACTTGGCGTGGTTGGCGGCGTCGGCCTGGTCGCGCGCGTCGGACAATGCGCGCTCGGTCTCGGTGCGGTCGGTGACGTCGCGTCCGACGCTCTGCAACTCGGCGGGCTGGCCGGCATCGAGGCGGACATAGCCCTCGCGCCAGGCGATCCAGCGCGCGCCTAGCGGGGTTGCGATCTTCTGGTCGTGGATGCGCGTGCCGCTGCTCTCGCGGGCACTGTCGCCCTGCTCCAGCACGTCGAAATCGAAGCGCGTGCCGACCAGCGCGCTGCGCGCCTGTCCTGCGAGCGCGCAATAGGCCTCGTTGGCAAAGGTGATGCGGCCGTCGGAAGCGCGCAGCACGATGAGGTCGCCCTGCTGCTCGAACAGGCTGCGGGCGCGCTCTTCCGCTTCCTTCAGCTCCCAATTGCGGTCGATCAAGGCTTCGTTGTGGGCGGCGAGCGTCCGCAGCCGCTTATTGACGAAGCGCAGACGCATGCTCAGCGTCGCAAGGCCGAGGCAGGCGAGCGCGAACAGGAAGCTGGCGCCGATCGCAAAGGTGTGGGGATCGTAGCCGGAATTGTCGGACCGGCTGCCGGAGACGAAACCATAGGCGCCGCCGAACGTCGCCGAGAAGATCATGAAGGAGCGGATCGCGAAAGCGAGCCTCGGATGCCGTCGCCTGAAACGACGCATGCGCACCTTGATCCGGAACGTCCGACCCATCGCAACCGACCCTTGCCTGAAACCCCGCCGCCGCGTGCGACGATGGCCCGCCGACCTTGCGAACAAATTGCGGCGGTGGCGCCGCCTCCGAACAGGGTTGACGAGACGTTAACGGGTCAGAGCATGATCCGGACCCGAAGGGCCGCGTTAGCGAAAAGTGTGCAGCGGTTTTCCTTCGCGACAAACGCGGAACGCGTTTGCGCGGAGATCATGCTCAAACACAAAGCTCTAAAGCGATGCCGCTTGGAAGCGGCCATGGCCGCCGCGGGCGCCGACGATCAGCGCCGCCGCCTCGCGCGGCGAGAACGTCTTTGAGCGCACATAGATGCGGTAATCCGCCGGTCCTTCGCTGGAGAGATAGACCACCTGGCCGCCGTCGACCGGCTGCGCGGCGATCGAGACGAGACGCGTCGAAGGGCTGGCCTGGCAGGTGTCAGGCTCGGAGCCGAGGCCGTCGTCGACCACGGCAAAATCCGCGGCGTCGGCATCCTCGGTGATCTGGACCCGCACCGTTGCCCGCGCGGGATCGTCGGTGAAGGCGACATGCACGCCGGCGGTCCAGAACAGCGAGGTGAGCTCGACCGATGTGTCGCCCAGCGCGATGCAGGGATGCGACACCGATCCGATCTCGGCGCGGGCGAACACCGCAGCCGCCAACAGGGGAACAGCCGAGGCCAGGAACTTGAAACGCAACATGACGCTCTACTCGCTAGGCCCCGGGAACTCACAACCGAAACGCGTCGGGCCTTATGGTTTGCAGAGCGTAAAGGAAAGTCGTTACCGCCGGGTTGATGCGCGGAATGATCAAGCCAGCTGGCGCACATCCTCCGCGAGTGCGCGGTACGACAGCGCTTCGGCGAGGTGCAGCCGGCCGATCTTGTCGGCATGGTCGAGGTCGGCCAGCGTGCGCGCCACCCGCAGCACGCGGTGATAGCCGCGCGCCGACAGGCGCATGGTCTCCGCGGCGTCGCGCAGCAGCTTGGCGCCTTGCGCATCCGGCTTTGCGATCTCCTCCAGCACGGAGGCGGGGGCTTCAGCATTGGTGCGGACATGGGGCAGGCCTGCATCCGCATAGCGCGCCAGCTGGATGTCGCGCGCCGCCGCCACGCGGGCGGCGACCTCAGCTGATCCTTCCGACGGCGGCGGCAGGATCAGGTCGGCGGCGGTCACCGCCGGCACCTCGATGCGCAGATCGATGCGGTCCATCAGCGGACCGGAGATGCGCGCCTGGTAATCGCCGGTGCAGCGGTCGATGCGGCCGCGCTTGCAGGCATAGCCAGGCTCGAACGCATTGCCGCAGCGGCAGGGATTCATCGCCGCGACCAGCATGAAGCGGGCAGGGTAGGTGACGCGATGATTGGCGCGCGACACCGCGACCTCGCCGTTCTCCAGCGGCTGGCGCAGCGAATCCAGCACGCGCGGATCGAACTCCGGCAATTCGTCGAGGAACAGCACGCCCTGATGTGCCAGCGAGATCTCGCCGGGCTTGGCGCGCGCGCCGCCGCCGGTGAGCGCGGCCATGCTGGCGGAATGGTGCGGCGAGCGGAACGGGCGCCGCGCCGTCAGCGCGCCGCCTTCGATCTCGCCGGCGACCGAGGCGATCATGGAGACCTCGAGCAGCTCGCTCGGCGACAGCGGTGGCAGGACCGAGGGCAGGCGCGCGGCCAGCATCGATTTGCCCGCGCCCGGCGCGCCGATCATGAGCAGGTGGTGCCCGCCGGCGGCCGCGATCTCGAGTGCGCGCTTGGCGCTTTCCTGGCCCTTGATGTCGCGCAGGTCGAGGGTCGAGGCGGCGGCCTCGTGCACCTTCGGCGTCGGCCGCGACAGCACCTGGGTGCCCTTGAAATGGTTGGCGATCTGGATCAGCGAGTGTGCGGCAATGATCTGGATGTCCGGGCTCGCCCACGCCGCCTCGGAGCCGCAGGACGCCGGGCAGATCAGTCCTTCCTCGCGCATATTGGCGCCGATCGCGGCGGGAAGGACGCCGGCCACCGGCGCGATCGAGCCGTCGAGGCCGAGCTCCCCGAGCACGGTGAAGCCGGTCAGCGCATCCGGCGGGATCGCACCGATCGCGGCCATCAGCCCGAGCGCGATCGGCAGGTCGTAATGGCTGCCCTCCTTCGGGAGGTCCGCCGGAGCCAGATTGACGATGATCCGCCGCGCCGGCAGCGCCAGCCCCGAGGCGATCAGCGCCGAGCGCACCCGCTCGCGCGCCTCCGACACCGCCTTGTCCGGCAAGCCGACGATGGCAAAGGCCGGCAGGCCAGGCGCGACCTGCACCTGCACGTCGACCGCGCGGGCCTCGATCCCCTCAAAGGCGACGGTAGAAACCCGCTGAACCATGCCGAACCAGCCTGCCCATTGCTGCAATTAGGGGTAGCAGAGCGCGGCCGTTTCCGCAAGAACAATACGGGAACAATCGCTTGGCGGCCGGTCAAATCCTAACCAATCGTAAACGCAGCCCAGACACTACGTCTCGAATGCCGCCTTCTCTCCTCAGCACATTCCAACGAATGTCCGCTACTCCTAGGGCTGCGGGATGGGCCGTGGTCTAACGGGTGAACAGTTCAAATGCTTGCAAATCGCCGGAGAAGCGAACGTCGGGTGTGCAGCCGCCTCGCCAAGATCCATTTTGGCGCGGGCTCGCTGCCGCGGGATTGCACGATCACGGACATTTCGGATGGCGGCGTGAAAGTGGTGGCGGAATTTCTGGAAGTGCCGCCGCAATTCACCATCATCTTCGCGCCTGATTATTCCCGCCAATGCCGCCTGCGCTGGCGCATCGGCTGCGAATTCGGCGCCGAGTTCGTCGACTGAACCTCAACAGGCGCGCCTCCTTAACGGGACTTTAGCGTTAATGGGTAAGCATCTCTGATCAGTTGCCGAGTGATCAGAGTATGCCCAAGCGTTCGTTCCTCGCCTTATCCCCGGCGGGATATCTGTGTTCCGCCGTCCTGATCCTCGCCCTCGGCGGCTGTCAGACGGCCGGCATCGACGACGTCACCGGTGCGCTCGGCGGCAAGCGGGAGTCCGCCGCCAGGTTTGACGGCAAGTCCGACAGCAAGGCCGACCCCACGCCGGAGATGGACGCACTTCGCGAGCGTTATCGCGCCAAGCCGAGCGATCCCGCCATTGCTCTCGAATACGGCAAGGCGCTGCGTGGCAGCGGCCAGCGCGCGCAGGCGGTCGCAGTGCTGGAGCAGGCCGTGCTCGCCCGTCCTGGCAACAAGGCGCTGCTCGCCGGCTACGGCCGCGCGCTCGCCGACAACGGCAATTTCCAGCAGGCCTTCGACGTCCTCGGCCGGGCGCATTCGCCCGAGGATCCCGATTGGCGCATCCTGTCGGCGCAGGGCGCTGTGCTCGACCAGCTCGGCCGCAACGAGGAAGCCCAGCAATATTACGCTGCGGCGTTGAAGATCGTGCCGAACGAGCCGACCGTGCTGTCCAATCTCGGCCTGTCCTACATGCTGCAGAATAATCTATCGAAGGCCGAACAGGTGCTCGGCCGCGCCCATCAGCGCAATCAGAACGATGCGCGGGTCCGCGCCAATCTGGCGCTCGTGCTGGGATTGCAGGGTCGCGAGGCCGAGGCCGAAATCCTCGTCAAGGCAGATCTGCCGCCGGACCAGGCCGCGGCCAAGGTCGCGGCGCTGAAGCAGCTGCTGGCGAAAAAGCAGCAGCGGGCGGACAGGTAGTCCGCCCTAGAGCATGATCCGGACCCGAAGGGCCGCGTCAGCGCAAAGTGTGAAGCGGTTTTCCCTCGCGACAAACGCGGAAGGCGTTTGCGCGGAGATCATGCTCAAATAAGCCGCGCCTACGACGCCTTGCGATGCGGGGCCGAGCTGCGTCCTGACTTGCCCTTCAGCTTCTTCAAAAGCGGCTCGAGCAGCGAGCGCTTCGGCTTCTTCACCTCGCCGCGGCCGGCGAGGCGGTTCGCCATATTCTGGAACAGAACGGTGGTGCGGTGGGTCCTGGAGACCTCCGCGATCATCTGGCCGTTATTGGCCGCGGTCGAGAACAGTTTCGAATCGAACGGGATCACCGCGATCGGCTGGCTCTCCATGGTCTTGGCGAAGGCCTTGACCTCGATCTCCGCACGCTTGTGCATGCCGACCTGGTTGAGGCAGTACAGCGGCGGCCGGTCGTTCGGTCGCGCCGCCTTCAGCACGCTCAGCATGTTCTTGGTGTTGCGTAGATTGGCGAGATCGGGCTCGGCCACGATCACGATGTCGTCGGCGTTCACCAGCGCGCGCCGGGTCCAGCCGGACCATTGATGGGGCACGTCGAGCACGATGCAGGGCGTCGTCATGCGCAGCGTGTCGAACACGGCATCGAAGGCTTCAGCACCGAAATCGTAGACGCGGTCGAGCGTGGCGGGCGCCGCCAGGAGGCTGAGGCGATCGGTGCATTTGGCGAGCAGGCGCTCCATCAGCGCCGTGTCCGGCCGGTCCTGCGACAGCACCGCGTTGGCGATGCCCTGCACCGGATCCTGGTTGTAGTCGAGGCCCGCGGTGCCGAAGGCGAGGTCGAGATCGATCACGACGGAATCGAGCGAGAGATCGCGGGCGATGGTCCAGGCCAGATTATGCGCGACGGTGGACGCGCCGACGCCGCCTTTGGCGCCGACCACGGCGATGACGCGGCCGGTGATGATGGCTTCCGAGGCCGAGAACAGGCTGCAGATCGAGCGGACCACGTCGATGGTTTCGACCGGGCCGACCACGTAGTCGTTGACGCCGCGGCGCACCAGCTCGCGATAGGGCGCGGTGTCGCTGGGGCTACCGATCACGACCACGCGTGTGCCGGGATCGCAGACGCCGGCGAGGTCGTCCAGTCCTTCGAGGATGTCGCGCGTGCCGTCGGACTCGATGACGATCACGTTCGGCGTCGGCATCGATTCATAGGCTTCGATCGCCGCGGCGAGGCCGCCATCCTTGGCGCTGAGATGGGCCTTGGCGAGCCGGCGGTCCTGGCCAGCCGCGGTCACCGCCTTGAGCGTCTGCTCGGTCTCGCAGAAGGCTTGCACCGAAATGCGAGGAACCGGGGCGATGTGTTCCTCGGGATGCTGCGGATCGTCCGCGTCTTCGTCGTGGATGCCTGTCATTTGGCGGTATCGCTGAGTTTGGCCTTGTCGGATTCGGGATAGGTGGTCGTCGTCGTCGTGCCCTTGCGATAGCGATCGAACGCGATCTCGCGCCGTGCGGTATAGGCGGGCGTCTCGGCGCGCGGTTGCTCGAGGTCAGCCGGGTTGTCGATCATCGCGGCGAGATTGCGCTGGCTGGCGCAGCCCAGATTGAAATAGGGGCGGTTCTCGGTGTAGCCGGGGTTGAGGATGTTGGGGCCGACGTCTTCGGGCCAAAGCCCGCAGGGGCCGGCGACCGCGGTGATCTTGGAATAGCTCAGGCGGATGGTGGGCAGCAGCCCGGGATCATCGGGGCGATAGGGCCGCCGGACGATGGCGCGCGACGGCACGCCGCCGGACATGAGCACCGAGCGGATCTCCTGATAGGTTGCGGCGGCCGCGCGCGAATTGGCGGTGTCGACCGGCACATCGACGGCGACCGAGCCGGTGCCTTCGCGCATCCAGTCCCGCGCGATGCCCGCGACGTCCGAATGCTGCGCAGCCGAGAGGCCGCCCCTGCTATTGCCGACGAAGATCACGATCGACTTCTTGCCTTCCTGCACCGCAATCGGATGGCGCTGGCGATAATCGGTCGGCACCGTCTGGGTGACGATCTCGGTAGTGTTGCAGGCGCCGAGCATGACGGAGAGGCCCGTCAGTGCCAGTGCGAACCGCAAATTGCGCCGTCGATCGGCTGATGTTGTCGTCATCCCCTGATCCCTCCTGCCCCTGCCTTGCCCGGTCCCCGAACCGTTCGTCTCAGTCGATAATGAAGCCGAAATCGCCCGGCGTGCCGGCGACCGGATCGACACGGCTCGCGATGCCATAGAGGCGGTTGACCCGGCCGAGCAGCGCCCTCTGTGCGTCCGAGGCCGGCGCGAAGCCGTCGTCGGGCCGCGACAATTCCTTCTGGGCAACCGCGCGCACCACGTAAGGCGTCACGATCACCATCAGCTCGGTCTCGTTGTTGACGAAGTCCTGGCTGCGGAACAGCGCGCCGATGATCGGCACCTGGTCGACACCGGGCAGTCCGTTGATCGCCTGCTTGGTCTGCTGCTGGATCAGGCCGGCCATCGCCATCGAGCCGCCCGAGGGAATCTCCAGGGTCGTTTCGGCGCGGCGGGTCTGGATCGATGGAATGGTGATCGAGTTGGTCGAGGACCCGGTCACGGCCTGCGTCAACGTGATCGAGTTGGTGTTCGACAGCTCCGAGACCTCGGTCATCACGCGCAGGCTGATGCGGCCTTCGCTGAGCACGACCGGGGTGAAGTTCAGCGAGATGCCGAACTTCTTGTAGGTGACCTGGGTGGTACAGACGTGAGTGACCGGATCGCAGGCGTAGCCTCCGGGAATCGGGAATTCGCCGCCGGCGATGAAAGTGGCGGATTCGCCCGAGATCGCGGTCAGACTCGGTTCGGCCAGGGTCCGCATGACGCCGGCGCTTTCCATTGCCCGCATCGTGGCGTTGACGGTGGCGACGCCCTTGGCGAGGCCGGTGACGCCGAGCCCATTACTGCTGACGATCGGTCCGCCAGAGACCGAGAATGGGTTGGAATTGTTGAAATTCACCACCGCCGTGCCGGCATTCAGGCTGGCGCTGAGATCGACGCCGAGCTGCTTGACGATGTCGCGGCGGACTTCGCCGACCACGACCTTGAGCATGACCTGGTCGCGGCCGCGCACGACGATGTTGTTGACGACCTTGTCCGCGCCGCCGACCAGCTTTGCGGCAACGTCGCCGGCCTGCTGGGCCTCGACCGGGCTCGACACCGAGCCGGTCAGCATCACGCTGTCGCCGACGCCCTCGATCTGGACGCCCGGCAGCGACTGGCGCAGCGCTGCTCGCATGCCGTTGAGGTCGCGCTTCACCGCGATGTCATAGGAGGCGACCTGCTGGCCGTCGGCGGCGAAGAACACGACGTTGGTCTGGCCGACCTGGCCGCCGATGATATAGGCGCGCTGGGCCGAGCGGATCACCGCATTGGCGATCTTGGGATCGGCCACCAGCACGTCCTTGACCTCGCGCGGCAGGTCGATGACGACGGACTTGCCGATGCCGAGCGACAGAAAGCGCGACCGCGCCGGTGCGATAGTCCCAACCGACGACAAGCCGAGATCCGACGCCTGCATCGGCGCCTGGTCGCCGACCGGCGCCTCCGCAGCACTGAGGACGCCGGAAGCCGCGAGCAGCCCCAGCACCAACATCGTCCCCGCCAGGACCGAGCGCGCGCGCTTCCCCCGAATGCGCAAGCCCGTCCGATCACCCCCGTAGTTCATGCTGTCCCCATCACTTCTGTGACGTCAGTTGCCGTGCCTGGACGCCGTAACGGATTACGTTCACGCCGCCCGGGCGTTTGATCGCCTGGTCCTCGGGCGTGCCGTCGACTGCGTTGGCATCGACGATGCTGCGCAGCGCGAGTGTCAGAGTGCCGCCCTGGCGTGCGGCCGAAAGCGTGGCGATCTGGTCGGGCCGCAGCTCGAGCGTGACGGTCTTGCCGACGACCGCGTTCTGGCCCTCCTTTTCCTTCGGGGCCTGGTCGATCGCGAGCACGCGGATGTTGGTGAGAATGACCTCGGACAGGATGAGGTCGTTGCCGCCGGTCGGGCCGTTGGTGTTGCCGCCGTCCGGATTCTTCAGCCGGCGGGTCAGGACGATGTCGACGCGGTCATTCGGCAGGATGAAGCCGCCGGCGCCGGTTTCGGCCGAAATCTCGGTGGAGACGGCGCGCATCCCGGACGGCAGGATCGCGGCCATGAAGCCGGAGCCTTCGGCCTTGACCAGCTTCTGCTCGCGGATCGGCTCGCCCTGCATCAACGGCACGCGCGCGATCGAGCCCGCGATCTGGGTCGGTGCCTCGGGCCTGCTGTCGCGGCGGATGAAGGCGCTGCTGGCGGTTGCCGCGGGCCAGGCCTGCCATTGCAGATCCTCGGGCTTGACGGCCTGGCCGAGCTGGATGTCGTTCTTGGCGATGAGGACCTCGACCGTCGGCAGCTTCTCGGCGACGGGCAGGACGGCCGCGGGCGGATTCTGATAGCCGCTCGCCAGATATGCAGCGACGCCGCCGGCGCCGAGAGCGATGACGAGAACGACAATGCGTGCGGTATTCATACGCTTCTACTCTTACGCGGGGCACTCGAACCGCACCTGGCGTGTTCCCCCGCATCGATGAGTAGGCAGCAAAAGTATAAGGGGTGTTGCGAGGCCGAACGCGATCGCCGGCCGCGACGCTGGTTTTCGGCAGATGGTGAACGCGGCGTTATTGGATTGGCCAACGGCCCCGTAGTTTCACGTAAGGCGGCGCGTGCAGTTCACACGACGCGCGCGCCGTCATGGTGAATACGTCGTTAGCGCGCGATGTGGCCGCGAGCATCGTCCGTAGCCCGGATGGAGCGCAAGCGTAAGCCGGGGCTGGTGCGAGCGGGGAGCGTCCCGGATTTCGCTAACGCGCCATCCGGGCTGCGCGCAGAGCTCTACTTCTTCCGCTTCGCTTCGATCACGTCCCAGATCTTCGCCGCGACGTCAGGACCGCCGAGTCGTGCGATGGCGCGGATGCCGGTCGGCGAGGTCACGTTGATCTCGGTGAGATTGCCGTTGATGACGTCGATGCCGACGAACAACAGGCCGCGCTCGCGCAGCGCCGGGCCGACGGTGGCGCAGATCTCGCGCTCGCGCGGGGTGAGCTCGGTCTCCTGCGCCGCGCCGCCGCGCACCATGTTGGAGCGGAGGTCGTCGGCGGCCGGCACGCGGTTCACCGCGCCGGCGAACTCGCCGTCGACCAGGATGATGCGCTTGTCGCCGTGCTTCACCTCGGGGATGAATTGCTGGATCACCCAGGGCTCCCGGAACGTCACCGAGAACATGTCGAACAGCGAGCCGAAATTCATGTCCTGCGGCATCACGCGGAACACCGCCGCGCCGCCATGGCCGTGCAGCGGCTTCATGACGACCGCGCCGTACTTGTCGCGGAACGCGTTGATCTCATCCAGGTCGCGCGAGATCAGCGTCGGCGGCATCAGTTGCGGAAAATTCATCACGAACAGCTTTTCCGGCGCGTTGCGCACCGAGGCGGGATCGTTGACGACCAGCGTCTTCGGATGGATGCGCTCCAGGAAATGCGTCGAGGTGATGTAGGCGAGGTCGAACGGCGGATCCTGGCGCAGCAGCACCACGTCGAACCCGTTCAGCGCCTCGCGCCTGGGCTCGCCGAGGGTGAAATGGTCGCCGGGCTCGTCGCGCACCGTCAGGAGCTGAACCGGCGCGACCAGCTCCTCGCCGACCATCGAGAGCTTGTCGGGCGTGTAATAGGACAGGCCATGGCCGCGCTTCTGCGCCTCCAAGAGCAGCGCGAAGGTGGAATCGCCCTTGATGTTGATGCGGGCGATGGGGTCCATCTGGACGGCGACGTTCAGTTTCATGGGCTGCCTTTCAGGTCGAGGCGTCGAATGCCGCCAAGAGATGGCGCGGAAGCGAGCGCGGCGCAATCAGCATGGCGTCGAATCGCAATTCGAATTCGGCATGCTCGGGATGCGCTGCGAGCCAGCCTTGGGCGGCGTCGATGATGCGCTGCTGCTGGCGCGGCGTCACGGCGAATGCGGCCTCGTCCAGCGTGGCGCGGGCCTTAACCTCGACGAAGGCGATCAGATTGCGGCGCCGCGCCACGATATCGATCTCGCCATGCGGCGTGCGGTAACGTTTGGCGAGAATGCGGTAGCCCTTGGCCATGAGGTAGGCGGCGGCACGGCTCTCAGCGGAAATACCGGTCTGGAACGCTGCGACGCGCTCGGGCGACGCGACCTTCGGTTCCGCAGGAATCTCAGTCTTCGTCATCGCTACCCCGCGAATCCTTTGCGAGCGCGAGCGCGCGAGCATAGACCTCGCGGCGCGGCCGGCCCGACAACGCGACCGCGTGCGCCACGGCATCCTTCACGCTGTGCGCGGCAAGCTGCTGGCGCAACAGACTATCGAGCGCGTCCGATGTCAGAACCTCGGCGTCGGCCGCGGGCGGAGCGATCACCAGCACGAATTCGCCGCGTGTCTCCAGCGTTGCAGCCTCGCGCGCCAGATCGCTCAGCGTTGCGCGCGAAATCTCCTCATGCAGCTTGGTCAGCTCGCGGCAGATCGCGGCCTCGCGCGGTCCCATGATCTCGGCGAGATCGGCCAGCGTATCCTGCACGCGGTTGCCTGACTCGAATATCACCAGCGTCGCGTCGATGCGGGCGAGCTCGGTGAGACGGCTGCGCCGCGCGGCTGATTTCGCCGGCAAGAAGCCTTCGAAGAAAAAGCGGTCGGTCGGCAGGGCGGCGACCGACAGCGCGGCCAGCACCGAGGACGGGCCGGGCAGCGCATACACCGCATGGCCGGCGGCGCAGACCTCGCGCACCAGCTTGAAGCCGGGATCGGAGATCAGCGGCGTGCCGGCGTCCGACACCAGCGCGACCGAGCCGCCTTGCCCGAGGGCTTCGAGGATTTTGGGACGCGCGGCCTCCGCATTGTGCTCGTGATATGGCTTGAGCTGGGCCGTGATCGCATAGCGCTCGGTCAGGCGGCGCGTGATGCGGGTGTCCTCACAGGCGATGACGTCGACGCCGGCGAGCGTCTGCAGCGCCCGCAGGGTGATGTCGCCGAGATTGCCGATCGGGGTCGCGACCAGATGGAGGCCCGGCGCGGCCTTCGGCGCCGCGAGCCGATGGGCATCGATGGAGAAACCGCGCGAGGCGGCGTCTTGAGCTTCAGGCGTATTTATCGGGGCCGGCTTTGCGCGCATAATGGAGCCAACTTAGGCACGATCGCTAAGGCTGGGAACCGGCTCGCCGAAAAAGATCGTGCCCAAAGATCGTATCCGGGTGAGGGGCGAGGAACGGACGGGAATGTGATCGGTCGAGATCGCGCCGGAAGGCAGGAGGGGCCCTCGCGCCATATTCGCGACGGAAACGCCGCCTTGATGAGTGAATGAGTGACGGCGAAGAGTAGCCGGGACGGGATTGCGGCCGCGTTAAGCGGTTGTTATCCTTTTGTTTTGGTTAACTATTTGCCGACACACTGCCTGAATCCGCGGCCCCCCGTCGCGGAAAGCAATGTCGTGATCAGCCGGCGACGGCGGGTCGGAAGAGAAGCTGCCATGGTCGGCCCGCGTCATCCAAAGTCTCACCTTCCGGGATCCCCATCGCCAGGGGCGACCCGGCGGACTGCGCTCGGCCTGTTGCTCGGCGCGCCCGTGCTGTCGGCCTGCGCCGGCGTGCAGCAAAGCCTCAGCCAGTTCTCCAACCCGTTCTCGAGCTCCGCGCCGCCGGCCCAGCCGGCAGGACCGCAGCAGCAGGCGACGACCGCCGGCACCGGCGGCGTGAAGGTCGGCCTGATCCTGCCGCTCTCGGCTGCCGGTAACGCCGGGCTCGCCGCGCAATCGATGCGCAACGCCGCCGAGATGGCGCTGGCCGAGTTCCAGAACCCGAACATCCAGCTCCTGATCAAGGACGACAATGGCAGCCCGCAAGGCGCGCAGGCCGGCGCGCAGCAGGCGGTCGACGAGGGTGCCGAGATCATCCTCGGGCCGCTGTTCGCGCAATCGGTGCCGGCGGTGGCGCAGGTCGCGCGCACGCGCGGCATTTCCGTCATCGCCTTCTCGACCGATTCCAGCATCGCCGGACGCGGCGTCTATCTGCTCTCGTTCCTGCCGGAGTCCGACGTCAACCGCATCGTCGAATATTCCGCCGGCATCGGAAAGCGCTCCGTCGCGGTGCTGGTGCCCGACAACGCCTATGGCAATGTCGTCGAGGCCGCGGTGAAGGCGGCGGTGCCGCGGCGCGGCGGGCGCATCGTTGCGTTCGAGAAATACGGTGCCGATCGCGCCACGCCCGCGCGCACCGTGGCGCAGCAGCTCGGCAGTGCGGACGCGCTATTCATTGCCGATGACGGCGATGCCGTCGTGTCAGTGGCGGATGCGATGACGGCCGCGGGCGCGAACCTGCGCAACATCCAGCTGCTCGGCACCGGCCTGTGGGACAATCCGCGCGTCTATGCCAGCGCCGCGCTGCAGGGCGGCCTTTACGCCGCGCCCGATCCGGCCGGCTTCCGCGCCTTCTCCGGCCGCTACCGCACGAAGTACGGCGCGGAGCCGATCCGCACCGCGACCCTTTCCTATGACGCGGTCGCGCTCGTTGCCGCGCTGGCGCGCACGCAAGGCGGCCAGCGCTTCTCCTCCGACGTGCTCACCAATCCCTCCGGCTTTGCCGGCATCGACGGCCTGTTTCGCTTCCGTGCGGATGGCACGAATGAACGCGGGCTCGCCGTGATGAAGGTGACGCAAGGCGGCGGCGTTGCGGTGGCGGGCTCGCCGAAGAGCTTTGGGGCGTAATGGTTTCGTAGCCCGGATGGAGCGCAGCGTAATCCGGGTTCTGTCCACGCGGTGAGACCGTCCCGGATTGCGCTACGCTCCATCCGGGCTACGAGATCCGCTAAGCCGCGAGATCCGCGACCACGGCATCCAGCACCGGAAAACCGCTGCTGGTCACGCGCAACCGTCCCGTCGCATCCACGGTGATCGCGCCTTCCTCGCGCAAGAGCGCGATGCGGCGGGGGTCGAGCGGGCGGCCGGCGAGGGCCTTGTAGCGCTCGGGATCGATGCCTTCGGCGAGACGCAAACCCATCAGCAGGAATTCGTCGGCGCGCTCCTCGCTGTTGAGGAGCTCGTCGCTGACGACGCCGTCGCCGTTGGTCTCGACCCGCATCAGCCAGGCCTCGGGACGTTTCTCGGTGGCGGTGGCGTGCCTGATCCCGTCGATGTCGAGACGGCCATGTGCGCCCGGGCCGATGCCGGCATATTCCTCGCCGCGCCAGTACACCAGATTGTGCCGGCATTCGGCGCCGCGCCGCGCGTGATTGGAGATCTCGTAGGCGGGCAGCCCGAGCTTGTCGCAGGTCTCCTGCGTGACGTCGTAGAGCGCGCGGGCGACCGCTTCGTCCGGCGTCTTCAGCTTGCCGGCCTGGTGCAGGCCGAAGAAGGGCGTGCCTTCCTCGATCGTCAATTGATAGAGCGACAGATGCTCGGCCGCTTCATCGATGGCGTGCCGCAGCTCGCCCGCCCACATCGCCGGCGTCTGGTCGGGGCGGGCGTAGATCAGGTCGAACGAATAGCGGTCGAACGCGCGGCGCGCGATGGCGACGGCATCGAGCGCTTCGCGCGCGCTGTGCATGCGGCCGAGCGCTTTGAGCGAGGCGTCGTCGAGCGCCTGCACGCCCAGCGAGACGCGGTTGACGCCGGCGATGCGATAACCGGCAAAGCGCGTGGCTTCGACGCTGGTCGGGTTCGCTTCCAGCGTTACCTCGACGTCGCCTGCGACGGTCCAGTGCTTGCCGATCGCGTCTAACACCGCGCCGACGGTGGCGGGCTGCATCAGTGACGGCGTGCCGCCGCCGAGGAAGATCGAGGTGACCTCGCGGCCGGGCGCGCGCTCGGCGGTCGTTGCGATCTCACGCGCGAAGGCGGCGGCGAAGCGCGTCTCGTCGATCGCGGCATGGCGGACATGGCTGTTGAAGTCGCAATAGGGGCACTTCGACAGGCAGAACGGCCAGTGCACATAGACGCCAAACGCATCCTTGTTAGCGCGGCTCAAGGCAGATCTCCGCCAGTTTCCGAAAAGCGCGGGCGCGGTGCGACAGGCCGAGGCCAAGTGGCGGCAGGCCGTGCTTCTCGATGCTGGTCATCTCGCCGAAGGTGCGGCTGTGCCCGTCCGGCAGGAACATCGGGTCGTAGCCGAAGCCGGCCGTGCCGCGCGGTGGCCAGATCAGCGTGCCGTCGACGCGCGCCTCGACCTCCTCGCGATGATCGTCGGGCCAGGCCACGCAAAGCGCGGAGACGAAGTGGGCCTTGCGCTTGTCCGGCGTGGTGGCGCCGCGCTCCTGCAGCAGGCGCTCGATCTGCGCCATCGCCGCGTTGAAATCCTTGGTCGGGCCGGCCCAGCGCGCGCTGTAGATTCCCGGCGCGCCATCGAGCGCATCGACCACGATGCCGGAATCGTCGGCGAAGGAGGGCAGCTTGGTCGCCTGCGCTGCGGCGACCGCCTTGATCGCGGCGTTGCTGCGGAAATCGTTGCCGGTTTCCTCGGGCTCGTCTAGGCCGAGCTCGCCGGCCGACACCGCCTCGATCCCGTACGGCGCGAGCAGCTCCCTCATCTCGGCGAGCTTGCCGGGATTGTGGGTGGCGATGACGAGCTTGTCGGTGATTCGGCGGTGCATGGGCCTATTGACTACGCCACGGCCAGTTTCTGCAAGTCCACCAGGCGCGCAATGCCCTTCTGCGCCAGGGCGATCAGCTTCAGGAACTCGTCCTGCGTGAACGGCTCGCGTTCCGCGGTGCCCTGCACCTCGATGATGCGGCCATCGCCGGTCATGACGAAATTGGCGTCGGTCTCGGCTTCCGAATCCTCGGCATAGTCGAGATCGAGCACCGGCGTGCCGTTGTAGATGCCGCAGGAGATCGCGGCGACGTTGTCGCGCATCACGTTGGCCTTCACCATGTTGCGCGCCTTCATCCAGTTGAGGCAATCGGCAAGCGCGACCCAGGCGCCGGTGATCGAGGCCGTGCGCGTGCCGCCGTCGGCCTGGAGCACGTCGCAATCGACCGTGATCTGGCGCTCGCCAAGCGCTTCGAGATCGACGATGGTGCGAAGCGAGCGGCCGATCAGGCGCTGGATCTCGACGGTGCGGCCGCTCTGCTTGCCGGCGGAGGCCTCGCGGCGGGTGCGTTCGGAGGTCGCGCGCGGCAGCATGCCGTATTCGGCGGTGACCCAGCCGCGGCCCTGCCCCTTCAGCCACGGCGGCAGGCGATCCTCCAGTGTGGCGGTGACCAGCACATGGGTGTCGCCGAATTTAACGAGGCACGAGCCTTCCGCATATTTGACCACGCCGCGCTCCAGCGTCACGGGGCGCAATTCGTCGGGCGCACGGCGGCTTGGCCGCATGGGAAATCTCCAAAACTCACGGGAATAGGCTGTTCGCGGTGCTTGTAGGTGGGGCGGGGGTGGGCGGCAAGGGCTTATTCACCCCCTGACCGTCGGCCTGCAAACGCCACGCTTGTCAGACGCGGCCCGGATGGACAAATTATAAGGATCTGAGAGGAGTTACCGTCTGTGGCCCATCACGATCCGATCCATCTGATCGCGCCGCGCGCAGGCCTTGCCCAGCTCAACGAGCGTTCCCGCGACATCTTTCGTCAAATTGTCGAAAGCTATCTCGCGACCGGTGAGCCGGTCGGCTCGCGCAACATTTCCCGCCTGATTGCGATGCCGCTGTCGCCGGCATCTGTGCGCAACGTCATGGCCGATCTGGAACAGCTCGGCCTGATCTATGCCCCGCACACCTCCGCCGGCCGGCTGCCGACGGAACTGGGCCTGCGCTTCTTCGTCGATGCCCTGATGCAGGTCGGCGACCTCAACGAGGCCGAGCGGCAGGCGATCCAGAGCCAGCTCTCGTCCGTCGGCGAGGCGCAATCGGTCGAGGCGGCGCTGGACCAGGCCTTGATGCGGCTCTCCGGCCTGACCCGGGCCGCTGCCGTCGTGCTGACGCCGAAATCCAATGCGCGGCTGAAGCACATCGAATTCGTCCGCCTGGAACCGGAAAAAGCGCTGGTGATCCTGGTCGGCGAAGACGGCCAGGTTGAAAACCGCGTGTTGACGCTGCCGCCCGGAGTTCCCTCTTCGGCGCTGACAGAGGCCGGCAATTTCCTCAATGCGCGGATCCGCGGCCGGACTTTGGCCGAAGCGCGGCTCGAGCTCGAGACCGCACTCGGCGAGGCCCGTGCCGAGCTCGATCAGCTGACACAGAAAGTGATCTCGGCCGGCATTGCCAGCTGGTCCGGCGGCGAGAGCGAGGACCGTCAGCTCATCGTCCGCGGCCACGCCAATCTGCTCGAAGATCTGCACGCGCTGGAGGATCTGGAGCGGGTTCGCCTGTTGTTCGACGACCTCGAGACCAAGCGCGGCGTGATCGATCTGCTCGGCCGGGCCGAGACCGCCGAAGGCGTGCGCATCTTCATCGGCAGTGAGAACAAGCTGTTCTCGCTGTCGGGGTCCTCCACCATCATCTCGCCCTATCGGGATGCCGCCGGCCACATCGTCGGCGTTCTCGGCGTGATCGGCCCGACGCGGCTGAATTATGCCCGCGTGATCCCGACCGTGGACTACGCCGCCCGCATCGTCAGCCGCCTGTTGGGGGGCTGACCGGCCTTTCTGTCGATCACGGGCGCTTGATTTTCGCGGGCTTAAGCACGATATCCGGGCCAACATCCCTGAAACGAGTTCGAGATCAGAGCCGATGACCGAGCAAGACCGGCAACCCCAAGACACGACTGCAGCGACCGGCGAGCCCGTGGTGTCGAAACCCTACATCATGCCCGACGATCCCGAGCCGGGTTCGGTCGAAACCCTGCAAAAGGAAGCGGCTGAAGCGCGCGACCGCATGCTGCGGACGCTGGCCGAGATGGAGAATTTGCGCAAGCGCACCGCAAAGGAAGTCGCCGACGCCCGCCTCTACGGCATCACCGGCTTCGCGCGCGACGTGCTCGACATCGCCGACAATCTCCAGCGCGCACTCGATGCCGTTCCGGCGGAGGCGCGTGCTGCGGCCGATCCCGGCCTGGTCTCGTTGATCGAGGGCGTCGAGCTCACGGAGCGCGCGCTGCTCAACGCGCTGGAAAAACACGGCGTGAAGAAGCTGGATCCTCAGGGCCAGAAGTTCGACCCGAACTTCCACCAGGCAATGTACGAAGTGCCTGACGCGTCGGTGCCGTCGGGCACCGTGGTGCAGATCATGCAGGCCGGCTACACCATCGGTGACCGCGTGCTGCGCCCGGCGCTGGTCGGCGTCGCCAAGGGCGGCGCGAAGACTGCGCCCGCGGCGAACAACAACGAATCGAGCAGCGCGGCGAACTGAGTGTTGGCGTCATTCCGGGGCTCGACGAAGTCGAGAACCCGGAATCCATTGAACAGCAGAGACAACCGCACAATGGATTCTCAGGTGCGCAAATTGCGCACCATAGCTCGCGCTGAAGCGCGCCCCGGAATGACGGAAGGATAGCGCGCCGCCTACGCGCTCACCGCGATATCCGCAGACTGAATCCGCTTCACGCCCGCCTTGGCCATGTCGGCCCAGGCCTTGGCGAGCGAGCCCTGCGTGTCGATGCCGCGGCAGGCGTCTTCCACCACATAGACCTCGAAGCCCGCCTTGCGCCCGTCGAGCGCGGTCCAGGCGACGCAGAAGTCTGTCGCAAGACCAGCGACGAAGACGCGCTTGATCTTGCGGCCCCTCAGGTAGCCGGCGAGCCCGGTCGAGGTCTTGCCGTCGGCCTCGAGGAAGGCCGAATAGCTGTCGACGTTCTTGTGAAATCCCTTGCGGATGATGAGCTCGGCGTGCGGGATCGACAGGTCCTTCGACAGCGCCGCGCCCTCGGTGCCCTGCACGCAATGGTCCGGCCACAGCACCTGCTTGCCGTAGGGCAGGTCGACCGTTTCGAACGGCTTCTTGCCGGAATGAACCGACGCAAACGAAACGTGGCCCGGCGTGTGCCAGTCCTGCGTCAGCACCACATTCGCAAATGCCTTCGAGATCTTGTTGATGACCGGCACCACCTGCTCGCCTTCCTTCACCGCGAGGCTGCCGCCGGGCAGGAAGCAGTTCTGCACGTCGATCACGAGCAGCGCGGACGCTTCGTCCGGCTTGATCGGTGCGGCCGCGAACAGCGCGCTTGGCGCGAGCGTCGCCAGCGCCGTCGTTCCAAGCATTGCCAAGACCTGTCGCCGAACCAGCATGTCTACCTCCCCTCCAGGATGATCCAACGGGAGGAAGCCTAGTTCCGTTCGTATACGAACAGAAGCCTGAAAATGCAGCGGGTTCTGTCCAGCGCGTGGGCTGACAAAGCCCATAGCGCCGTCATCCCGGGGCGCGCAAAGCGCGAACCCGGGATCCATAACCACAGGGAGAAGTTGGGCGAAGGTTCTTCGTGAAACTGCGACCAACCACGATTAGCGCCGGCTTCGCCCTACCCCTTCGGCTGAATCCCGTCGCGTACGGTGCGGAAGCGGGTGAAGGCGGCTTGCCATTGGTCGCGCGGGGCGCTGGCGATGATGCGCAATGATGCGCCGCCGCTCGAGAAGCGGATCCACTGCACCACCGTCACCGGGACCTTGTCCTTGCCGCTGACGCCGTCGATCCGGGTCTCGAAGCCTTGCTGGCCGTTGATGCGGATCGGCTCGGACATGGTGATGCGCGACTCGCGCACGCCGGGAATCTGGAGCGCCGCCTCCCGGGCGAAGCGGGCGCGGTCGTCGGCGGCTTGCGGGGTGGCGCCGATCAGGCCGAGGATCATGAACGGCCTCGCCTCGTAGCCCACGCTCTCATCGCCGTCGGCCAGGATGATGCTCGAGCCCGGTGCCAGGGTCTTGATGTCCTTGAAGTCGGCGAGATCGGTGATCTTGAACGGCAGCAGCGCGATCTGCTCCTCGGCCGAGACCTGCCTGCGGGTGGTGGCGCTCGCGAACATCTGTCGCACCGCCTCGTCCGTGTAGATCTTGGTCGCATTCTCCGGGATCTGTACCGCGACATAGCCGGAGAAGCCGGCGCCGGGCACGATCATCGAATACCGCTTCACCGGGGTATCGCCGGCCTTGCCGCTTTCGGTGGTGAAATAGGCAAGGCCAGCGGGGGTCTCGACCTTGTCCTGCTTGACGCCGCCGGTCCCCCCGGGATTGGAAATGAAGGCGCTCACGACCTCGCCATAGGCGGCCGGCGGCAGCTCGGTGACCAGCACCTTGACGTTGCCGTCCTCGCTCTCGAAGCCCGGAAAGGTCTTGGCCGTGCTGAGGCCGATCAGCGGCACCATGCCGAGACGCAAGCCGGGTGGGAAAACGACGTCGGCGGCGAAGGCCGGAAGCGCTGTTACGGCGAGGAGGGCGAGCGCGGCGAGGGGGCGGATCAGCTTCATGGCCACTCTGATTGGTTCACATTGAGGCCGTTCGATGGTCGGCCACGGGGCCGCTTTGTCGCGCGAAGCAGCTGCGCCGGCTGTGCGGTCGGTCCGCCTTTTAGCCGGTTTGGCCTCGCCGCAACAGGGCGGGCGGGCTTGCGGGTGCGGGGGCTTGCCGACGCCCGGACCTGTTAATAATTCCTCACCCGCAAGGGCGGTTGAGCCCGGATATCACCTTCCAAAACCCGATGCTTTAGCGGCAGAAACCTAGCTTCGGTCCTTGCGGGCCCCTCCCCCCCTCCTATATGAGCCTCAATCATCGCAATATCGCGGATGTTTGATCTTAGGGGGTTTCGGTTCGGGTGCCTCTTGGGCCCAGCCAACCTGCCGCAAAAAGAAGGATATCAGGACCATGGGAAAGGTCATTGGGATCGACCTCGGCACCACGAATTCGTGCGTCGCCGTGATGGATGGCAAGAACGCCAAAGTCATCGAGAATTCCGAAGGCATGCGCACAACGCCTTCGATCGTCGCCGTCACGGATGACGGTGAGCGCCTCGTCGGCCAGCCGGCCAAGCGCCAGGCCGTCACCAATCCCGAGCGCACCTTCTTCGCAGTGAAGCGCCTCATCGGCCGCCGCTACGACGACCCGATGGTCGAGAAGGACAAGAAGCTCGTTCCCTACAAGATCGTGAAGGCTTCCAACGGCGACGCCTGGGTCGAGGCCGACGGCCAGACCTACTCGCCCTCGCAGGTCTCGGCTTTCATCCTGCAGAAGATGAAGGAGACCGCGGAAGCCCATCTCGGCCAGAAGGTCGAGCAGGCCGTCATCACCGTTCCCGCCTACTTCAACGACGCCCAGCGCCAGGCGACCAAGGACGCCGGCAAGATCGCGGGCCTCGAAGTGCTGCGCATCATCAACGAGCCGACCGCGGCCGCGCTCGCCTATGGCCTCGACAAGACCAAGGCCGGCACCATCGCGGTATATGACCTCGGCGGCGGTACGTTCGATATCTCCATTCTCGAAATCGGCGACGGCGTGTTCGAGGTGAAGTCGACCAACGGCGATACCTTCCTCGGCGGCGAAGATTTCGACATGCGCCTCGTCGGTTATCTCGCCGACGAGTTCCAGAAGGAACAGGGCATCAACCTGCGCAACGACAAGCTCGCGCTGCAGCGCCTGAAGGAAGCCGCCGAAAAGGCCAAGATCGAGCTGTCCTCGACGACGCAGACCGAGATCAACCTGCCCTTCATCACCGCGGACCAGACCGGCCCGAAGCATCTGACGATGAAGCTCACCCGCGCCAAGTTCGAGGCGCTGGTCGACGACCTCATCCAGAAGACCGTCGAGCCCTGCCGCAAGGCGCTGAAGGACGCCGGCGTCACCGCCGGTGAGATCGGCGAGGTCGTGCTGGTCGGCGGCATGTCGCGCATGCCGAAGGTCCAGGAAGTCGTGAAGCAGCTGTTCGGCAAGGAGCCGCACAAGGGTGTCAACCCGGACGAAGTCGTGGCGATCGGCGCTGCGATCCAGGCCGGCGTGCTCCAGGGCGACGTCAAGGACGTGCTGCTGCTCGACGTCACCCCGCTGTCGCTGGGCATCGAGACGCTGGGCGGCGTGTTCACCCGCATCATCGACCGCAACACCACGATCCCGACCAAGAAGAGCCAGGTGTTTTCGACGGCTGAGGACAACCAGAATGCCGTCACCATCCGCGTCTTCCAGGGCGAGCGTGAAATGGCAGCCGACAACAAGATGCTTGGCCAGTTCGACCTGATGGGCATTCCGCCGGCGCCGCGCGGCATGCCGCAGATCGAGGTGACCTTCGACATCGACGCCAACGGCATCGTCAACGTCTCGGCCAAGGACAAGGCCACGGGCAAGGAGCAGCAGATCCGCATCCAGGCCTCCGGCGGTCTGTCGGAAGCCGACATCGAGAAGATGGTCAAGGACGCCGAGGCCAATGCCGAGGCGGACAAGAAGCGCCGCGAGGCCGTCACCGCCAAGAACGAGGCGGATGGCCTGGTGCATTCGACCGAGAAGGCTTTGGCCGAGCACGGCTCGAAGGTTGCCGAGAGCGAGCGCCGCGCCATCGAGGATGCCGTCAGCGACCTCAAGGAAGCGCTGAAGGGCGACGATGCCGAGGCGATCAAGGCCAAGACCCAGACGCTGGCGCAGGCTTCGATGAAGCTCGGCGAGGCCATGTACAAGCAGCAGGCCGAGGCCGACGCCAAGAAGGATGCGGCCAAGGACGACGTCGTCGACGCGGAATTCACCGAGGTCGACGACGACAAGAACAACAAGAAGTCCGCTTAAGCCCCGAGAGGGTGACGATGCGGACGGCTTGGACCCCACACACGCTACCGGCCTCCTCCCTCGCGGGGGAGGCCGTCGTGTCGGGACGGACGGGCCAGGACTCCTTTCAAGGCTCCTTCAAAGTCGGCCCCGTTACGATCGATCAATTCCCAGCCGTTATTCTCAGCGCTGCCAGGCTGCCCTCCGCCGCAAGGTCGAAGGGCGCTCATTCCGCCGCATGTCAGCGTTGTTCCGCGCCAACTTGAATCGCGATTGGATAGACCGAGCTCATCATGTCCACGTCCACCAAGCGCTGCTATTACGAGACCCTCGAAGTCGAACGCGACGCCGACGAAGGCAAGCTGAAATCGTCGTTCCGCAAGCTGGCGATGAAATTCCATCCCGACCGCAACCCCGGGGATGAGACCAGCGAAGTCAAGTTCAAGGAAATCAACGAGGCTTACGAGGTCCTGAAGGACAAGGACAAGCGCGCCGCCTATGACCGTTACGGCCACGCCGCGTTCGAGCAGGGCGGCGGCTTCGGCGGTGGCGCCGGTTTCGGTGCCGGCTTCGCCTCCTCTTTCTCCGACATCTTCGAGGATCTGTTCGGCATGGCCGGACAGCGCGGCCGCGGCGGCCGCGAGCGCGGCGCCGATCTGCGCTACAATATGGAAATCACCCTCGAGGAAGCCTTTGGCGGCAAGACCGCGCAGATCGAGATTCCTGTCTCGGTCACCTGCGAGGCCTGCTCGGGCATCGGTGCCAAGGCCGGCACCAAGCCGAAGACCTGTTCGACCTGCGGCGGCGCCGGCCGCGTGCGGCAGTCGCAGGGCTTCTTCACGCTGGAGCGGACCTGCCCGGGCTGTCAGGGCCGCGGTCAGATGATCGAGGACGCCTGCCCATCCTGCTCGGGACAAGGGCGGGTGACCCGCGAGCGGACGCTCTCGGTCAACATTCCGCAAGGTGTCGAGGACGGCACACGGATCAGGCTCGCCGGCGAGGGCGAGGCTGGCGTGCGCGGCGGGCCGCCCGGCGATCTCTACATCTTCCTGTCGCTGGCCCAGCACCAGTTCTTCCAGCGTGACGGCGCGGATCTGCATTGCCGCGTGCCGATCTCGATGGTGACCGCCGCGCTCGGCGGCGAATTCGAGGTGCCGACCATCGAGAAGGGCAAGACCAAGGTGAAGGTGCCCGCCGGCACCCAGTCGGGTCGCCGATTCCGCATTGCATCAAAGGGCATGCCGGTGCTGCGGTCGCGCCAGATGGGCGACATGTACGTTCAGGTCATGGTCGAGACCCCGCAGAACCTCACCAAGAAGCAGCAGGAATTGCTGGCCGAGTTCGAAAAGCTTTCCTCCGGCAACACCCAGCCGGAAGCCGAGGGCTTCTTCGCCAAGGTCAAGGATTTCTTCGGCAATCGGGCGAACTGACGCGTCTTGACCGTATCGCCTCCGGCCTATACGTCTTTATGACCATTTTCTGACACGCCGCGGTCCTGCGGTTCCGTCCGGTCCCGACATGCCATTGCCATCGTCCGCGCGTGCGTTGAAGAAGCCTCGTCTCGATGACGAGGTGCGCTTTCTCAGGTCGTGGATCGAAAAGCCCTTGCACATGGGCGCGGTGATGCCGTCCGGCAAGCTGCTGGCGCGGACCATGGCTCATTATGTCGATCCCGATTCCGACGCACCGGTGGTCGAGCTCGGACCCGGCACCGGCGCCATCACGTCCGCGCTGATCGAGCGCGGGGTCGACCAGAAACGTCTCGTTCTCGTCGAATACAATCCCGGCTTCTGCGCGCTGCTGCGCGACCGCTACCCGCAAGCCAAGGTGGTGCAGGGCGATGCCTACCGCCTGCGCGACACGCTCTGGAATGTCTTGAGCGCGCCGGCCAGCGCGGTCGTGTCCGGCCTGCCGCTCGTCACCAAACCGATGCTGACGCGGCTGCGGCTCATTCGCGATGCCTTCACCGCGCTCGCGCCCGGTGCGCCCTTCATCCAGTTCACCTATGCGGTGGTGCCGCCGATCCCGAAATCGCTATCCGGCGTGTCCACAGAGGCCTCGGAACGGATCTGGATGAACCTTCCGCCCGCCCGCGTCTGGGTGTATCGCAAGCATTAAATCCGCCGGCTCCTCTTTGCGCGGCGGGCTCGTTTCGCCGAACGCATGAGATTGGATGCCAGCTCCCAAGATCCTGATCATTCCCGGCTCGCTGCGCACCGGCTCGCATAATGCGAAGCTGGCGGCGGTGGCTGCTTACGAATTCGTCCAGGTCGGCGTCGACGTCACCCGCATCTCGCTCGCCGATTTTCCGCTGCCGATCTATGACGGCGATCTCCAGGCCAAATCCGGCGTGCCCAAGCACGCGATCAATCTGAAGCGCATGATCGGCGCGCATCACGGCGTCCTCATCGTCTCGCCCGAATACAACGCCTCGGTGCCGCCGCTGCTGAAGAACGCGATCGACTGGGTCAGCCGCGTGCACGAGCTGCACGAGGCGCGCGGAGAGGTGTTCCGCAACCGGGTCTTCGCGCTTGCCGGCGCGTCGCAGAGCCGGTTAGGTGCTGCTCGCGCGCTGCAGGCGCTGCGGCTGATCCTCTCCGCCTGCCACGCCAACGTGATTGCCAGCCAGCTCACGCTCGCCTTTGCCGACCAGGCCTATGACGATAGGGACAGGCTGAAGAACGAGGGCGATATCGCCGCGCTGAAGCAGCTGGTGGCGCAATTGATCGACGTTTCCCAACGCATGATGTGAGGTGACATGACGCCAGCCGAGATCGCCCCGAAGGACCGCCTGATCGTTGCGCTCGATCTGCCGAGCGTTGATGCCGCGGAGGCGATGATCGCGAAGCTCGGCGACAGCGTCACGTTCTACAAGATCGGCTATCAACTCGCTTATGCCGGCGGCCTGCCGCTGATCGGCAAGCTCGCTGATGCGGGCAAGAAGGTGTTCGCCGATCTCAAGATGCACGACATCGGCAACACCGTGACGCGCGGCGTGGAGAGCGTCGCCAAGCTGGGCGCGACCTTCGTCACCGTGCACGCCTATCCGCAGACCATGAAAGGCGCCGTCGAAGGCCGCGGCAGCGCCAGCCTGAAGATCCTCGCCGTGACGGTGCTGACGTCCTACGACGACGACGATTTGCATGCAGCCGGTTATCGGCTCAGCGTGTCGGAGCTGGTCGAGGCGCGTGCGCAGCAGGCGCAGGTGCTCGGTGTCGATGGCCTCGTGTCCTCGCCGGAGGAGGTGGGTAGCCTGCGCAAGATCGTCGGCCACCAGATGAGCCTAGTCACCCCCGGCATTCGTCCGGCGGGCGCCGCCAGCGGCGACCAGAAGCGCATCATGACGCCTAGCCGTGCGATCGCCGCCGGCGCGGATTATCTGGTCGTCGGGCGCCCGGTTGTGGAAGCCGCCGATCCCAAGGCGGTCGCGGACACCATCCACGCCGAGATCGCGCAAGCGCTCGGCTAACCCACTAAACAACAGGGAGAAGAACAATGGCAAAAGGCTACTGGATCGGGCGTGTCGACGTCAGCAATGACGAGGGCTATAAGCCCTACGCCATCGCCAACGGCCCGATCTTCAAGAAATGGGGCGGCCGCTTCGTCGTCCGCGCCGGCAAGTTCACCGCCGTCGAAGGCGCCAGCCGCAACCGCAACGTCGTGATCGAATTCCCTGACTACGAGACCGCGCTCGCCTGCTACAACTCGCCGGAATACCAGGCCAACATCAAGGTGCGCCAGCCGCACTCGATCGCCGACCTCATTGTCATCGAAGGCTACGACGGCCCGCAGCCGCAGGACGGCTGAGGCTCGATCCCGTCTTACCCTCCCTGGAGGGGCCTGGAGGGGAAGGGTCGATCGCGCGCAGCGCGAGCGGGGCGGGGTGATCTCTCCACCGGGCACTGTTCGTCGCGGAGAGACCGTCACCCCACCACGCAATCTCGCTTTGCTCGATCGCGTGCCGACCCACGGGCGAGCTACGCTCGTCCCGGACCCCTCCAGGGGAGGGTAAGAGCGCCTGCGCCCCCCGATTCCCCTCGGTTGCCGGAACTGCCTCCCCCCGCTACAACGGCCTCGAAGAGGATCGCACCATGTCCGACATGCGCTTGATTGTTGCGGGAGCCGGCGGCCGGATGGGCCGGGCGCTGGTGCGGGCGATTGCTGAAAGCGAGGGCGCCGTGCTGGCCGGCGCGCTGGAGGCGCCGGGCTCCCAGCTGCTCGGCAAGGATGCCGGCGTGCTCGCCGGCCTGCCCGCCAACGGCATCAAGCTCTCCGCCGATCTCTGGGCGATGTGCAAGGAGGCCGACGGCATCCTCGATTTCACAGTGCCTGCGGCGACCATCGCCAATGTCGCGATCGCCGCCGAACGCGGCCTCGTGCACGTCATCGGCACGACCGGCCTGTCCGGCTCGGACAATGCCGTGATCAAGAGCGTCACCAATCGCGCCGTGGTGGTGCAGTCGGGCAATATGAGTCTCGGCGTCAATCTGCTCGCCGCCGTGGTCAAGCGCGTTGCCAAGGCGCTCGACCAGAGTTTTGATATCGAGATCGTCGAGACCCATCACCGCATGAAAGTCGATGCACCCTCGGGCACCGCGCTGATGCTGGGGCAGGCCGCAGCGAGCGGCCGCGGGGTTACTCTCGATGACCATTCCGAACGCGGCCGGGACGGCATCACCGGCGCCCGTCGGCCGGGCAATATCGGCTTCGCCTCCTTGCGCGGCGGCACCGTGGCCGGCGATCACAGCGTGACCTTCCTCGGCCCGTTCGAGCGCCTGACGCTGTCGCATCAGGCCGAGGACCGCATGCTGTTCGCCCATGGTGCGCTCAAGGCGGCGCTGTGGGCGCACGGCAAGAAGCCGGGGCACTACACCATGGCCGACGTGCTCGGCCTCGACGATATCTGATCCAATCAAGCAACGGAAAGCAGTCAATGAGCGAACGCCTTCTCGTGCTCGTGCGCCACGGCCAGAGCGAATGGAATCTGAAGAACCTGTTCACGGGCTGGAAGGACCCTGACCTCACCGAGCTCGGCGTGAAGGAAGCCAAAGAAGCCGGCCGCAAGCTGAAGGCACAGGGCCTGGTGTTCGACGTCGCCTACACCTCGGTGCTGACGCGCGCGCAGCACACGCTCGATCTCATCCTCGCTGAGCTCGGCCAGGAGGGTCTGCCGACTTCGAAGGACCTCGCGCTCAACGAGCGCGACTACGGCGATCTCTCCGGTCTCAACAAGGACGACGCCCGCAAGAAATGGGGCGAGGAGCAGGTGCTGATCTGGCGCCGCTCCTACGACGTGCCGCCGCCCGGCGGCGAAAGCCTGAAGGACACGCTCGCGCGCGCGTTGCCGTACTACGTGCAGGAGATCCTGCCCGGTGTGCTCAACGGCAAGCGCACGCTGGTTGCCGCCCACGGCAACTCGCTGCGCGCGCTGATCATGGTGCTGGAGAAGCTCTCGCCCGAAGGCATTCTGAAGCGCGAGCTCGCCACCGGCGTGCCGATCATCTACCGCCTCAACGCGGATTCGACCGTGGCCTCGAAGCTGGATCTGGCGGGGTAGACTTTGCCGCAAGCGCGGTGCCGTAGGGTGGGTTAGACGGCGACTGCGCAAAGCGCAGTCGCTGGCGTAACCCACCACTTCTGTTCTGCGGAAACCAGAGAGGTGGGTTACGCTGCGCTAACCCACCCTACGAAATCCTACTGCATCTTGCCTACTGCAGCCCAAGCTGCCCGGCCTCCCAGCCCAGCATCGCCTGCTTGCGGGTGATGCCCCAATGATAGCCGGTGAGCGTGCCGCTCTTGCCGAGTGCGCGGTGGCAGGGCACGACGAAGGAGACCGGGTTCTTGCCGACGGCGGCACCGACGGCGCGTGAAGCCTTGGGATTCCTGATGTTGCAGGCGATGTCGGAATAGGACACTGCGCGGCCCATCGGAATCTTCAAGAGCGTCTCCCACACCCGCACTTCGAAATCGGTGCCGATCAGCACCACGCGCAGCGGCTGATCCGGCCGCCACAATTTTGGATCGAAGATGCGCGCGGCGAGCGGCGCGGTGCCTTCGTGATCTTCCACATAGGTGGCGTTCGGCCAGCGCCGCGTCATGTCGGCGAGCGCGATCTTCTCCTCGCCGTGATCGGCGAAGGCGAGGCCCGACAGGCCGCGATCGGTGGCGATCACGATCGCGGTGCCGAACGGCGAGGAATGGAAGCCGTAGCGCAGGGTGAGGCCGGCACCGCCGTTCTTCCATTCGCCCGGCGACATCGCTTCATGGGTGACGAAGAGGTCGTGCAGCCGGCCCGGCCCGGACAGGCCGGAGTCGAGCGCCGCGTCAAGGATGCTGGCGGAATCCCTGAGCAGGTTCTTGGCGTGGTCGAGGGTGAGTGCCTGCATGAAAGCCTTCGGCGTGATCGAAGCCCAGCGGCGGAACAGATGGTGCAGCTCATCCGGCGTGACGCCAGCGGCATCCGCCATCGCCTCGATGGTCGGTTGCGCGCGCCAGTTCGCCGAGATGAAGGCGATCGCCCGCCGCACCGAATCATAGTCGCGCAACGCGGCGTTCTGGGTGCCCGGCCTGGCCAGGCGCTGGTCATGTATCGCAAGGGTCATCATGACCGGAAATGTAGGGGAGGCGCTGGCGCGAAACCACCCGATTTCCGACTGTGCTCAGGTCGCCGGATGATAGGTCGGGCCGCGCCGCGCGGCGTTGAGAGCCCCCACCAAGGCATTGTAAAAGCTGGCCTTTTCTGCCGGCCCGAGAAAGCCCGCGATGAGCAGGCGGCGGCCGCGGGAGATCAGATAAAGGTGCTCGATGCCGTATTCCTCATCGACCTCTTGGTCGAGCCGGACCCAGAGCGGATTGAAGGTCCATTCGGAAACCTGGCCACGATGGCTGACGCGCCGCACCCGCAATTCCGACGGCGTCACCACGATTTCCTCGCTGGCCCGTGCGGCGCGAAAATTGACCTTGAAGGCCCACCAGATCACGAGCACGTCGAGACCGAAGAAGCCGAACACCGGCCAGGCGCCCATCATCAGGAAAGTGAGGCCTGTGACGAAGCCGACGGCGCTCAGGAACAGCATCACGGCGAGAAAGCCGGTGCGGTTCAGCGAGCGGTGCGGCGTCAGCAGCGCGGAGAAGATCTGAGGCTCATCCTCGCTCTCAGATCGCGACCGCGCTATTTCGTTGCCTGTGCTCATCGTCCATCAGTATATCCCGATCATGGCGAAAATCACCCGCAAGCCGGTCCCGCGCAAAGCGGCGGTGCCGAAGAGAACGGCAAGACCGGTCGCGACCAAGCCGAAAGCGCCCGCGAAGAAATCACTTAAAGCCACAAGACCGTGGACGCCGGCCGAGGTCCACGAGGTCTTCAGCCGTTTCCGCAAGGCCAATCCGGAGCCCAAGGGCGAGCTCGAGCACGTCAACCCGTTCACGCTGCTGGTCGCGGTGGTGCTGTCGGCACAGGCGACCGATGCCGGCGTCAACAAGGCGACGCGTGCGCTGTTCGACGTTGCCGACACCCCGCAGAAGATGCTCGATCTCGGTGAGGAGCGCTTGCGCGACTACATCAAGACGATCGGACTCTACCGCACCAAGGCCAGGAACGTGATCGCGCTGTCGGCCAAGCTGCTCAATGAATTCGGCGGCGAGGTGCCGCGCACGCGCACGGAGATCGAGTCATTGCCCGGCGCAGGTCGCAAGACCGCCAACGTCGTGCTCAACATGGCCTTCGGCGAGCACACCATGGCGGTCGACACCCATGTCTTCCGCGTCGGCAACCGCACGGGCCTAGCGCCCGGCAAGACGCCGCTGGAGGTCGAGCTTGGCCTGGAAAAGGTGATCCCGGCCGAGTTCATGCTGCACGCGCATCATTGGCTGATCCTGCACGGCCGTTATACGTGCCTCGCGCGCAAGCCACGCTGCGAAGTCTGCCTGATCAACGATCTCTGTCGCTGGCCGGAGAAGACGGTGTGAGGCAACGCCGCCCCGGGCCGCTATCGCACCTGCCGCGCCGGCTCGATCAGCTCGGGCCGGGGGCCTGACAGGCGCTTGTGCATGTGGACCATGAAGGCCATGCCGAAGATCGGTGTCGCCAGGTTCACGATCGGAATCGAGACGAAGGCGGCGATGAACAGGCCGGCGGTGAAGACCGTCGCGGCATTGTCGCGCCGCATCGCCTTGGCTTCCTCCGGCGGGCGGAAGCGCATCGCGGCGAGCTCGAAATATTCACGGCCAAGCAGCCAGGCGGCGGCGAGGAAGAAGATCAGGAAACCGGCGCCGGCGAACAGCACCAGCGGCAGAGCGGCGAGATAGACCAGGATGGCCACGAGCGCGGTCTTGATGCCCTCGAGCATCGCCCGGCTGAACGGCAGTGCCGCGCCCGGCCGCTCGGCCGGATAATGCTCGCGCTCAACGATGTCGGCGACGTCGTCGACGAACAGGCTTGCCACGAGCGAGGTGATCGCCGGCATCAGGAAGATGCCGCCGAACACGACGCCGAGACCCGTCGCGATCGAGACGATCCAGGACAGAACCTCGATCGATGAATGCCAGCCCGGCCCGAGCAGGCCTTCCAGCCACACCTCGCCGGAGGTCGCAAACCAGCTGAGCAGCCGCTGCAAGCCGATCGCCAGCACGGTGATCAGCACCAGCGCAAGCCCGATCGACCGCCACAGGATCGAGCGCATCGGCGGCGAGATCAATTGCGACAGCGCCCTAATGGCGGCATCCAGCATGGGGGACCCTCTGAGGTAGACACTGCGCGAGAGGTAGACACCGGATGCGGCTTCGGCAAGGGCGGTGGGCCGTCTCCCCTTGTCGGTGAAGGTGGCGCGATTTCTTCTTTACCCTCCCCTGGAGGGTAAGATTCAGCCTAGTCGTGTCTATGCCCGTGCTTGCGCGCCTTCGCCGGCTTGCCATTCCCGGTCGGGATCATCACCACGCGGCCGTAGCGCACGCCGCGTTCGGCGATGATGTGGTCGGCGAAATGTCTGACTTCGGAGGCAGCGCCGCGCAACGCCGTCATCTCCATGCAATTGTTGTCGTCGAGGTGAACATGCAGCGTCGCCAGCGCGAGGTCGTGGTGGCCGTGGAATTCCTGCACCAGCCGTTTCGACAGATCGCGCGCCGCGTGGTCATAGACGTAGACGAGGCCGGCGACGCATTGGCCAGTTTGCGCGGTGTCCTCGGCGCTCTGCTGCAGGCCGGCGCGCGCGAGGTCACGGATGATCTCGGAGCGGTTCTGGTAACCGCGCGCTTCGGCCGCGGCGTCGATCTCCGCCAGGAGATCGTCCTCGATCGTGATGGTAATCCGCTGCATCAGATGCTCCCGCTTATGTCCTCTGAACCGTAGCCCGGATGGAGCGAAGCGCAATCCGGGACGGTGCAATATGCGGCAGGACCCCCGGATTTCGCTTACGCTCCATCCGGGCTACACAGCGTCCTTACAGCCGCGTCGCACGCAGCCGCAGCGCGTTGCCGACCACGCTCACCGAGGACAGCGCCATCGCCGCCGCGGCGATGATCGGGGAGAGCAGCAGACCGAACGCCGGATAGAGAACGCCGGCGGCGATCGGAATCCCGGCGGCGTTGTAGACGAAGGCGAAGAACAGGTTCTGCCGGATGTTGCTCATCGTCGCCTGCGACAGTTTTCGCGCGCGGACGATGCCGACGAGGTCGCCCTTGAGCAGCGTCACGCCGGCGCTCTCCATCGCCACGTCGGTGCCGGTGCCCATGGCGATGCCGACCTCGGCCGCCGCCAGCGCCGGGGCGTCGTTGACGCCGTCGCCGGCCATGGCGACGCTGCGGCCGGCCTTCTGCAGCTTGGTCACCACCGCGCTCTTCTGGTCGGGCAGCACTTCGGCCTCGACCTCGGCAATGCCGAGCCGGCGCGCCACGGCCTCGGCCGTGGTGCGGTTGTCTCCGGTCAGCATGATCACCTTGATGCCTTCCGCCGCGAGCGCCTTCAGCGCCTCCGGCGTCGAGGCCTTGACCGGATCTGCGATCGCAAACAGGCCGGCAAGCCGGCCGTCGACGGCCATGTTGATCACGGTGGCGCCGTCACCGCGCAGCCGCTCGGCTTCGGCGGCAAGCGAATGGGTGTCGACGCCGATCGACGACAGATATCTGGCATTGCCGAGCACGATGGTCTTGCCGTCGACCTTGCCCGTCGCGCCCTTGCCCGTCGGCGAGTCGAACTGCTCGACCTGGCCGAGGGTGAGCTGCTTTTCCTTGGCCGCGCGCACGATGGCGTCGGCCAGCGGATGCTCGCTGGCGCGCTCGACGGTGGCCGCCAGCCGGAGGATGTCTTCTTCCGCGAAGCCGGACGCCGGCGCGATCGTCACCACCTTGGGCTTGCCTTCGGTCAGCGTGCCGGTCTTGTCGACCACCAGCGTGTCGATCTTCTCCATCCGCTCCAGCGCTTCGGCGTTCTTGATCAGCACGCCGCCTTGCGCGCCGCGGCCGACGCCGACCATGATCGACATCGGGGTGGCCAGGCCCAGCGCACAGGGACAGGCGATGATCAGCACGCTGACCGCGGCGACGAGGCCGAAGGCGAGCCGCGGCTCCGGTCCGAACCAGGCCCAGGCGACAAAGGCCGCGACGGCGATGACGATCACCAGCGGCACGAACCAGCCGGAGACCTGATCGGCTAGGCGCTGGATCGGCGCGCGCGAGCGCTGCGCATCCGCGACCATCTGCACGATCTGCGACAGCAGCGTCTCGCGCCCGACCTTGTCGGCGCGCATGATGAAGCTGCCGGACTGGTTCAGCGTGCCGGCGATGACTTTTGCGCCAGCCTCCTTGGAGACCGGCATGGATTCGCCCGTCACCAGCGATTCATCGAGCGACGAGCGGCCTTCGAGGATGATGCCGTCGACCGGCACCTTCTCGCCGGGACGGACGCGCAGGCGATCGCCGGCGTGCAGCGTGTCGATCTCGACCTCGTGCTCGCTGCCGTCGGCGTCGACGCGGCGCGCGGTCTTCGGCGCGAGCTGCAGCAGCGCCTTGATCGCGCCCGAGGTCGCATCGCGGGCGCGCAGCTCCAGCACCTGGCCGAGCAGCACCAGGACGGTGATGACGGCGGCCGCCTCGAAATAGACTGCGACCGCGCCCTCATGGCCGCGGAAGGTGGCGGGGAAGATCTGCGGCGTGACCGTGCCGAGCACGCTGTAGACATAGGCAACGCCCGTACCCATCGCGATCAGCGTGAACATGTTGAGATTGCGCGTCAGCAGCGATTGCCAGCCGCGAACGAAGAACGGCCAGCCGGCCCACAGCACCACGGGCGTTGCAAAGACGAGCTGGATCCAATTCGACACGGTCGGATCGATCCAGCTGTGGGGGCCCGCGAGGTGGCCGCCCATCTCCAGCGCGATCGGCGGCAGCGACAGCACGCCGCCGATCCAGAACCGTCGCGTCATGTCGGCGAGCTCGGGATTTGGGCCGGTCTCAAGGCTTGCGACCTCAGGCTCCAGCGCCATGCCGCAGATCGGGCACGTGCCCGGACCGACTTGGCGGATCTGCGGGTGCATCGGACAGGTGTAGATCGTGCCCGCGGGCATCTCCGGTTCGGGCGCCTTGTCCTTGGCAAGATACTTGGCGGGATCGGCGGCGAACTTGGTGCGGCAGCCGGACGAGCAGAAATGGAAGGTCTCGCCGTGATGTGTGATGCGATGCTTCGAGGTCGCGGGATCGACCATCATGCCGCAGACGGGATCTTTGACCTTGGTTGCGGCGTCGCCGTGATGATGGTCGTGGCCGGCATGATCGCCGTGGCCGCCGCAGCACGAGGTAGCCTCGGGCTTCGCCGCCGGCGCTGCAGCTTTCGTGGAACAGCCGCATCCGGAATGCGTTCCCGCGCTGTGACGATGCTCGTGCTCGTTGTTGTTCATTGCCATGTTCCGGCCTTTGCGCTTGGTCTTGAAACCTATACCCGGTAGGGGTATATAGACCCCATGCGCAAGGACATCAAGGCATCCGTCGGAAAACGTCTCGGCCGAATCGAGGGCCAGGTTCGTGGCCTCTCGAGAATGGTAGAGGAAGACCGCTACTGCATCGACATCGTGACGCAAATCGCGGCGGTGCGCGCCGCGCTGCGCCGGGTCGAGGAAGAGGTTTTGAAGGATCACGTCGCCCATTGCGTCGAGCACGCCATCGCGAGCGGCGACAAGGCCGACCAGCGCGCCAAGATCGCGGAGCTGATGGCGGTGATCGGACGGGCGGATCGGTAGCGCGCGCTCTCTCCACCGCCGTTGCTTCGCTGCGCTCGTGGCGAAGTCTCGTAGGGTGGGCAAAGCGGAGCGTGCCCACCGTCGGTCAGTGATCGCGCCCGAACGTGGGCACGGCGCTTCGCGCCTTTGCCCACCCTACGAGACCGTGCGAACCTAAGCCGTCTTCTCCCGCGCCCGCGCGCGATACATCGCGAGCTCGCTCAGCTGCACGAAATGCTCGGAGAAAGCCACACTGGCTCGCGCAGGCGGCGCGCTCACTTCTTGAGCCGGAATTTCACCCGACGTCGCTTCGTCAGCCGCTTCAGGAGCGAGCGGCGGCGCCACGAGCGTTTCTGGAAACACACTAAATGAGCCCGCCACCTCCTCGAGCGGCTTCTGCTTGTCGGCCCAGTGCAAGGCGGTGTAGTCGAACCCGTGCACGATGGTGGGTTTGACGACTTCGAAATAGGGCGAGATATCGAAGTCGCGGGGCATGTAGAGCGAGGAATCGCGGATGTGCAGGATCTCGCGCCGTGCGGCGCGGCTGCCGGCCTTGGTGATCTTCGGCAGGATCGGGTAGCGCACGGCGTCGAAGGCCTGCGCGATCAGCGCCGAGCAGATGATCTTGGTCGGGTCGCCCGAGCCGATCGCGATCATGCGCCGGCGCCAGCGCTGCGGTATCGGCAGCGGGAACAGATAGCGCATGAGGTCGACGATGTTCTTGGTGTCGTAGCCGAAGCCGATGCGGTTGATCGCATAGCGGCAGACCGTGGTGCGATCCTCATAGGACAGCCCGACCGGACGGCAGACGCGGGTGTGATAGGGGAAATATTTCGACAGCGGCGCCGAGGTGACGCCCTCGCCGATATTGGCCTCGATCAGAACATGCGGCTCGCCATTGGGCTCCTCTGCCCCATCGATCGGACCGACATAGAGCGCGGCGTGCGACCAAGTCGACTGCGTCAGGTATTTGATGATGCCGGAGATGCGGTTGTTGCCCTCGACCAGCAGCACGTCGCCGGGCTCGATGATGCCGCGCAGATGCTCGGGGTCGCTCGGCGTGAACGGCTCATAGCCCGGCACCTCCTTTGAGAGGTACGCGGCAATCACCTTGCCGACAGAATCCAGGACCGTCCCCATCTCAACCCCCCACGGCCTTTTCCGGCCGTCTTTTTCCCTTCTCTATCATGGTCGAAACGTGTTGCAATTCGGTTCATCACTCTGTGAGATCAAGCATGGTTGATTCACCATCCTGGTTGCTGCGCAACATCGGATACGGCAAGGTTCGCGGGCTGTTCACGTTCGCCGCAAGTCCCCGGAAACCATGACATGACAATCACGCGCCGCGGCTTTCTTTCGGCGTCGGCGGCCCTTGCGGCGATGCCGGTGCTGCGCGCATCCGCCGCGCCCCTGCCGCGCGAGGCTGACATCGTCGTGATCGGCGCGGGGGCGGCGGGAATTGCCGCGGCGCGGCGTATCTTGGCAACGGGCCGCAAGGTCATCGTAGTGGAAGCGGCCGCGCAAGTCGGCGGCCGCTGCATCACCGACAGCACGACCTTCGACACGCCGTTCGACCGCGGCGCGCGCTGGATGTACAATCCGGACACCAACCCGATGATCCGGCTGGCGCGCAGTGCCGGGCTGGACGTGCTGCCGGCGCCCTCGGGCCAGAAAATGCGCATCGGCCGCCGCAATGCCCGCGCGGGCGAGACCGAGCAGTTCCTGGCCGCCCTAGTGCGCGCCAACCGCGCCATCGACGAGGCCGGGCGGGGCAAGCTCGACACCTCCTGCGCATCGGTGATGCCGAAGGATCTCGGCGACTGGGCCGGCGCGGCCGAGTTCATGCTGGGCGCGAGCTTTGCCGGCAAGGACCTGAAGGAGCTCTCCGCGATCGACAAGGGACGCGCGCAGGACCGCAACGCGGCGATCGCCTGCCGGCAGGGTTTGGGCACACTGATCGCTAGGCTCGCCGAGCAGGCGCCGGTGGCGCTGTCGACGCCGGCGAGCCGCATCGCCTGGAGCAATCGCGACGTCAGCATCGAGACGCAAGCCGGCAAGATCGCGGCGCGCGCCGCCATCGTCACGGTCTCGACCAATGTGCTGACATCGGGCGCGATCAAGTTCGCGCCCGACATTCCCAAGCGGACGCTGGATGCGGCATCGAAGCTCAGCCTCGGTAGCTACGATCGCATCGTGCTGCAGCTGCCGGGCAATCCGCTCGGCCTGTCGCGCGACGATATCCTGATCGAGCAGAGCAATTCGACCCGCACGGCGCTGATGTTCGCCAATATCGGCGGCTCCTCGCTGTGCTCGATCGATGTCGGCGGCTCGTTCGGCCGCGATCTCGCCGAGCAGGGCGAGAAGGCGATGGTGGCTTTCGCCAGGGAATGGATCACGAAGCTGTTCGGCAGCGAGGCCGCTTCCGTGGTGCAGAAGACCAGCGCCACGCGCTGGAACGCCTCGCCTTACGTCATGGGCGCGATGTCGGCAGCCTCGCCGGGCGGCCAGCTGTCGCGAAGGACCCTGGCCGAGCCGATCGGCAATGTGTTCCTCGCCGGCGAAGCCACGCACGAGACGCTCTGGGGCACCGTCGACGGCGCCTGGGAAAGCGGCGAACGCGCCGCCGATGCAGCCCTGCGCAAGATCGGCGCGCTGAAGGACGAGCCGGCCGACGTGCCGACCCAGTCGACGAAGAAGCGGCGCGTGCCGAAGCAGTAAGACGATCAAGCCGCGATAAATTCCACTGTCGTCCGGACAGGCGCAGCGAAGCGGAGCGCAGATTCGGGGCCCATACTCACAGGGAGTGGTTTGGCGAAGACTCGGAGTTGCCACCTTGCCCCATAACCACTCCCCGGGGTTATGGGTCCCGGGCTCGCGCTACGCGCGCCCCGGGACGACAGCGGAGATGTTATCGCAGCACGCCATCCAGCACCGGCAATCCAAAGATCACCGCCATCGCAATCAGCGCGTAGCAGATGCCGCGAAACACCCTCTCGCTGGCGCGGCCGAACAATGAGCTGCCGAACGCAACGCCAACCGCATAGACCGGGCCGACGATCAGCGACAGCACCAGCGATTCGCGGCTGATCAGGCCGGTCGTCGCGTAGCTGACCATCGAGAAGAAATCCGAGGCGCCGAAGAACAGCACGATATTGGCGCGCGCGACCATCGGCGCGATCGGGCGGCCGAGCCAGTAGCCGACGATCGGCGGGCCGCCGGTTTGCGCGAGCCCGCTGCAGAAGCCGGAGAGGCCGCCGATGCCCACCGACAGCCAGGCATGGTCCTTGCCGCGATAGCGCCAGCCCGACAGCAGCAGAAGGAGCAGCGCCGCTACGAAGCAGGAGATGATCCAGCGCGTGGTAACGGGTTCGAGCACGCTGAGGAAATAGGTGCCGATGGGTACGCCGATCAGCGCGCCCAGCACTATCACGGCCGTGGCCTTGCGATCGGCCTTCCGCCATGCATCCGGCAGCAGCGGCGCGGCTGCGACGAAATCGATCACCAGCAGTAGCGCAGCAACGAGCCGCGGCGCCGCGATGCTGCTCGCCAGCGGCATGAAGATCAGCGCCGAACCGAAGCCGGAGAAGCCGCGCGCGGTGCCCGAAATGAAAGCGACGGCGCAGAGCGCCGCCGCAATCGTGAGGCTGACGTCCTTCGGAAGGAAGTCAGCGAACGTCATGCTCTATGACCCTCGAGCATGACGTCGTCCGAAAACCGCTTCACACTTTTCGGCGTCATGCTCGCAAGACGCCGCCGGTCTTCTTCGTGACCTCGGCCACGATCTTCGTTGCGACGGCCTCGATCTCCTGATCGGTCAGGGTTTTCTCGCGCGGCTGAAGCGTGACCGCGATCGCGATCGACTTCTTGCCGTCATCGATGCCCTTGCCTTCGTAGATATCGAAGACATTGACGCCGGTGATCAGCTTCTTGTCGACGCCTTGTGCGGCACGCACGATGTCGCCGGCCTTCGCGCTGCGGTCGACAATGAAAGCGAAGTCGCGCGTAACCGGCTGGAACGCCGAGAGCTCGATCAAGGGTTTTGCGCGCGTCGGCTTCTTCTTCGCCTCGGGGATGCGGTCGAGGATCACCTCGAACACGATCAGCGGCCCGTCGGCGCCGAGCGCCTCGAGCGCCCTGGGGTGCACTTCGCCGAAATATCCGAGCCCGTTCTGCGGTCCGATCTGGATCGTACCGGAGCGGCCCGGATGCAGCCAGCCGGGACCACCCGCCACGATCTGCAGCGCCTGCATCGGCGCGCCGGCGGCCGCCAGCACCGCCAGCGCATCGGCCTTGGCGTCGAACACGTCGGCCTGCGCCGAGCCGGTCCAGTGCCGGCCGAGCCCTTCGGACGAAGCAAGGCCGCGGCGCACGCCACTCGCCGCCATGAACTGGTCCTGCGGGCGATCGCCCTTGAACACCTGGCCGACCTCGAACAGCGCGACATCGCCGAAGCCGCGATCGGCATTGGCCTGCGCCGCCGCGATCAGGCCGGCCAGCAGGGTCGGGCGCATGTCGGAGAGATCCGAGGCGATCGGGTTGGCAACCTCGAGCTCGCGCTGTCCGCCGCCGAACAATTCGGCCGCAGGCTTGGCGATGAACGACCAGGTCACGGCTTCGACCATGCCGCGGCTCGCGAGCGCGCGCCGCGCGCGGCGGTTGCGCAGCTGCAGCGGCGTCAGCACCGGCTTGCGCGGCTCGTCGCCGCGCTCGAACGGCGTCATCGGCACCTTGTCGACGCCGAAGATGCGGACGATCTCCTCGACGATGTCGGCCTTGCCGTGCACGTCGGAGCGCCACGAGGGCACTGCGACCTTTACCACCGGGCCGGGACCCGCCATCATGAAGCCGAGATGGGTCAGGATGCGCTTCATCTCAACCTGCGGCACCTCAATGCCAGACAGGCGCTTGACTTCGGTGATCGGGAATTCGATCAGGCGGTCGTCGCCAAAGGTCTTGCCGACCAGGACGGTTTCAGAGGGCGCGCCGCCGCACATCTCCATCACCAGCTTGGTCGCGAGCTCGATGCCGGGCACCATGAAGGCTGGATCGACGCCGCGTTCGAAGCGGTAGCGCGCGTCCGAATTGATGCCGAGCTTGCGGCCGGTCTGGGCGATGTTGATCTCGTTCCACAGCGCCGATTCGATCAGCACGTCTGTGGTGTTCTCGTCGCAGCCCGATGCTTCGCCGCCCATGATGCCGGCGAGCGATTCGACGCCGTGCTCGTCCGCGATCACGCAAATGGCGGGATCGAGATTGTAGGTGCGGCCGTCGAGCGCCAGCAGGCTCTCGCCCTCGCGCGCGCGGCGCACGACGAGATTGCCCTTCACCTTCTTGGCGTCGAACACGTGCAGCGGGCGTGCGCGGTCGTAGGTCACAAAATTGGTGATGTCGACCAGCGCGTTGATCGGACGCAGGCCGATCGCGGTCAGCCGCTTCTGCAGCCATTCCGGTGACGGCCCGTTCTTGACCCCGCGCACGAGACGGAGCGCAAAGCCCGGGCACAGCGTGGCATCCTCGACCGTCACCTTCACGGGACAGGGGAATTCGCCCTTGACCGGCTTGATGGTGGGATCCTTGAACTTGCCCATGTCGGCGGCGGCGAGATCGCGCGCGATGCCGTGCACGCCGGTGCAGTCCTGCCGGTTCGGCGTCAGATTGATCTCGATGACGGGATCTCCGAGGCCGGCCCATTCGGCATAGGCAGCACCGATTGGCGCGTCCGCCGGCAATTCCATGATGCCGTCATGATCGTTGGAGATCTGCAGCTCGGCCGCCGAGCACAGCATGCCGCGGCTCTCGACGCCGCGGATGGTGCCGACACCGAGCGTGATATCCTTGCCGGGAATGTAGGTGCCGGGCGGCGAGAACACGCTGACGAGCCCGGCGCGCGCATTCGGCGCGCCGCACACCACCTGCACCGGCGCACCACCGTCGCCGGTGTCGACCATGCAGACGCGCAGGCGATCCGCATTCGGATGCTGCTCGGCCGAGATCACCTTCGCAATGGTGAACGGCTTCAGCGCCTTCGCCTTGTCCTCGATGTTCTCGACCTCGAGCCCGATCATGGTGAGCTTGTCGGCGAGTTTTTCGAGCGGCTCGTCGGTCTCGAGATGATCCTTCAGCCAGGAGAGGGTGAATTTCACGTGCTGAGCCCTCCGGCAAGCGTTGGCACTTCGAGCGGCTTGAAGCCATAGTGGCTCAGCCAGCGGACGTCGCTGTCGAACAGCTGGCGCAAATCGGCGATGCCGTATTTCAGCATGGCGATGCGGTCGATGCCCATGCCCCAGGCGAAGCCCTGGTGCTCGTCGGGATCGATGCCGCAGGCGCGCAGCACGTTGGGATGCACCATGCCGCAGCCGAGAATCTCGAGCCAATCCTCGCCCTCGCCGAAGCGGATCTCGCCCTTGTCGCGGCGGCACTGGATGTCGACTTCGAGCGAAGGCTCGGTGAACGGGAAGAACGAGGGCCGGAAGCGCATGTTGATGTGGTCGACCTCGAAGAACGCCTTGCAGAACTCGTGCAGGATCCATTTGAGATGGCCGAGATGCGAGCTCTTGTCGATGACGAGGCCCTCGACCTGGTGGAATTGCGGCGTGTGGGTCGCGTCCGAATCGATGCGATAGGTGCGGCCCGGGCAGATCACGCGGATCGGCGGCTTCTGGCTCAGCATGGTGCGCACCTGCACCGGCGAGGTGTGGGTCCGCAGCAGCATGCGCGAGCCGTCCTGCTTCGGATGGAAGAAGAACGTGTCGTGCATCTCGCGCGCCGGATGGCCTTCCGGGAAATTCAGCTTGGTGAAGTTGTAATCGTCGGTCTCGATGTCGGGGCCTTCGGCCACCGAGAATCCCATGTCGGCGAAGATGGTGGTGAGCTCGTCCCAGACCTGGCTCAGCGGATGGATGCGGCCGGCCTCAGCCGGCGCATCGCGCAGCGGCAGGGTCACGTCGACGGTCTCGGACGCCAGCCGCGCATCGAGCGCCGCCGACTTCAGCACGTCGCGCCGCGCAGCAAGCGCCTGGCTGACTTCGTCCTTGGCCTGGTTGATCGCCGCGCCTTGCGTCTTGCGCTCGTCCGGCGACATCTTGCCGAGCGTGGCGAGCAGCGCCGAGATCGAGCCCTTCTTGCCGAGGGCTGCAACACGCACGGCCTCGAGCGCGGCCTCGTCGGCAGCGGCGGCGATGTCGGCGATGATCTGGGCTTGGAGCTGGGCAAGATCGGTCATGGCAATCCCTTTTGGCCAGGATGCTGAGCCGATGATCCTAGCCCGTCACGCCCGGCCAAAAGCGCGAAGCGCATCTTCGCGTTAGATTCGCCGGGCATCCACGTCGGAGAAGTGTATGCGCGAGAGATGACGGCCGGGGCGATGAACGCGCGACACGCGCCTCTGCCCGGGCCATCACAAGCTGAACGCTGCGCAAGTCGCGCAGTGGGGCGGCTTACGCCGCCAGCGCGGCTTTGGCCTTCTCGGCGATCGCTTGGAACGCGGCGGGCTCGCGGATCGCGAGATCCGACAGCACCTTGCGGTCCACGGTGATGCCCGACTTGGCAAGGCCGTCGATAAATCGGCTGTAGGTCAGGCCGAACGGACGGACCGCGGCGTTGAGGCGCTGGATCCAGAGCGCGCGGAAGGTGCGCTTGCGACGCTTGCGGTCGCGGAAGGCGTATTGCTGGGCCTTCTCCACGGCCGGCTTGGCGGCGCGGATGGTGTTCTTGCGGCGGCCATAGAAGCCCTTGGCGGCCTTGTAGACTTTCTTGTGCTTGGCGTGGGCGGTCACACCGCGTTTGACGCGAGACATGACGAGATCCTTCAGAGATGACTTGGTTATCGGATCGCCGCGGGATGCGCGGCAGAGGTGGCAATGATCGTGGACCCGATCAGGCGTTCGGCAAGAAGTACTTCTTGACGTTGTCGCCGTCGGTCTTGAACAGCACGCGGGTGCCGCGGAGCTGACGGATCTGCTTCTTCGTCCGCTTGATCATGCCGTGACGCTTGCCGCGCTGGGCGTGCATCACTTTGCCGGTGGCAGTCACCTTGAAGCGCTTTTTAGCGCCCGATTTGGTCTTCAGCTTGGGCATTTGGCTCTCCTAATGGCCACAGAGATCCGCCCGCGAAGGCGGCTGGACCGTCAAAAATGCTCGTTAGAGCGTTGATTGTGCTCAAGTTTTGCGAACAGGCGCGAAACCCGCACGAGACACCGCCACGGCAGCCCGTAAATCAGCCGGGCGGTGAAGGCTGGGCTTATGACAGAGGACAGGCCAATTGGCAACGATGAACCGCCGCAACCTGCCCGCCGACTATTGAACGCTGCCACCCCTCATGTCCAAGCCTTCTCGCCTGAAGCAGGTCCAAAATGGCTCATTTCCCGCAACTTCTGATTTCATTCGCCCGCCCGCGCCCTCTGGCGCTGTTCGCCGTGCTCGCCGCGGCTGCGCTGCCACAGGCGGCTGACGCCCGCGCCGGCGGCTATGACGGCATCTGGAACGTCACCTTCGCCACCACCCGCGGCAATTGCAGCTCGGGCTACAGCGTTCCCTTCACCGTGACCGGCACCCGCGTCTCCTCCGCCGGCGGCGGCCGGGTCTCGGGCCGGGTCAACCGTTCCGGCGCTGTCGCCGTGCAGGTCTCGGTCGGCGCCTCCCACGCCAGTGGCGGCGGCCGGCTCGCCGGCGTGAACGGCGCCGGGTCGTGGAAGGGAATTATCTCCGGCGACCAGTGCAGCGGAACCTGGCAGGCGACGAGGACCTGACACACAAAACGGCCCGCCGGGGATCCGGACGGGCCGTTGAAATTCTCGAGGTCCTAAAGCGTTGCGCGTCAGCGCGGCGCCAGCACCATTACGACCTGGCGACCTTCGAACCGCGCGTCCTGCTCGACCTTGGCGAGCTCGGCGACGTCGGTCTTGATCTTGTCGAGCAACTTGGTGCCGATCTCCTGGTGCGCCATTTCGCGGCCGCGATAGCGCAGCGTGATCTTGACCTTGTCACCCTCTTCGAAGAAGCGCTGCATCGCGCGCATCTTCACGTCGTAATCGTGGTCGTCGATCATCGGACGGAGCTTGATCTCCTTGATCTCGACGGTCTTCTGCCGTTTGCGGGCTTCCGCGGCTTTCTTCTGAGCGGAATACTTGTACTTCCCGTAATCCATGATCTTGCAGACGGGAGGGCTGGTATTCGGCGAAATCTCGACCAGGTCCATCCCGACTTCCTGCGCCATGCGGATGGCGACGACGGTCTCGACCGTGCCTTTGTTGTCACCGGTCTGGTCGATCAGCTGGATCTGCGCATTGCGGATATCATCATTGATGCGCGGCCCGTCTTTGCTGGCAGCGGGCGGAGCTTTATTAGGACGGCGAATGGGTGGTTCTCCAAAGTTGTGAAAGAAGCGGCTATTTTGAAGGAAGATGCGTTTGCCGGCAAGCAAGTCGCTGGTGCGAGGCGCGAAAAACCCTCAAATGCGATGCATTTTGGTCACGGCCCTCGGCACGCTGACCGACATAGACACCTTGCCTCTGTTCCGCAAGCGTCCCAAAGGACCAATACCGATGCCGGTCGTGCTTTCGGAACAGGTCCGGACAGCTCAAACCGCACAATCAGAGTAAACGTTCCATGACCGACGCAATTCCCGATGCCGCGCTTGAATTCATCGATGTGGGCGAAGGGCCGTCCGCCCGCAGGATCGCGGTGCGCCGCCGTCCTGGGAAAGGCCCCGGCCTGGTCTGGCTCGGCGGATTCAAGTCGGACATGCAGGGCGGCAAGGCCGTGGCGCTGGATGCCTGGGCCCACGAGCGCGGCCGCGCAATCGTTCGCTTCGACTATTCCGGCCACGGCGAATCCAGCGGCGATTTCGCCATGGGGACCATCGGCAGCTGGCTCGAGGACAGTGTTGCGGTGTTCGAACGCTTCTGCGACGGCCCGCAAATCCTGATCGGCTCGTCGATGGGCGGCTGGATGGCGCTGCTGCTCGCGCGCGAGATCAAGAAGCGTGCCGGCAAAGCGTCGCTCGCAGGGCTCGTCCTGATCGCGCCGGCGCCCGATTTCACCGAAGAGCTGATGTGGAAGAATTTTTCGCCCGCAGTGAAGAAGGAGATCGAGACCAAGGGCTTCTGGCTGCGCCCATCGGAATATGGCGACGGCTCGCCCTATCCGATCACGCGGAACCTGATCGAGGAGGGACGCAATCACCTCGTGCTGGGCAGCGCCATCGATCTCGGCTGCCCCGTCCGCATCCTGCAAGGCGCGAAGGACCCTGATGTGCCCTGGCAGCACGCGTTTGCGCTGACTCATCGCCTGCCGGCCGACGACGTCGTGCTGACCATGATCCAGGACGGCGATCACCGCCTGTCCCGCCCGCAGGACATCGCGCGCCTTCTTGCGGCGGTGGCTGAGATCGGGTGATGTGTCATCTTCCTTCTCCCCTTGCGGGAGAAGGTGGCTTCGCGAAGCGAAGTCGGATGAGGGGTTCTCTCCACGGGCCCGAATGAGAGTTGGACTCGCGGAAGCAACCCCTCACCCGAACGAAATGCGCGTCAACGAGCGGAGCTGGCCTCTCCCGCAAGGGGAGAGGGCATAACAACTGGGAGGCAACGCCAATGACCACCACCGCCATGCTGCGCGCCTTCTGCGATGCCGTCGAGCAGCGCAACGGCGAAGCCTTCGCCCAGCTGTTCACCGAGGACGGCGTCTATCACGATGTCTTCTACGGCGCCTTCGCCGGCCGCGCGAAGATCGCCGCGATGATCGACGACTGGTTCTACCGCACGGCGACCGATTTCCGCTGGGACATGCATGATCCCGTCACCGACGGCACCACGCTCTATGCGCGCTACACCTTCAGCTATAGATCGACCCTGCCGGAAGCAAACGGCGCGCGGGCGATGTTCGAGGGCGTTGCGATCATGACGCTGAAGGGCGGCAGGATCGCGAGCTATCACGAGGTCGCCAACACCGCGCCGGCGTTCGTCGATTTGAACTTCGCCCCGGAGCGGATCGCGAAGATCGTCGCCAAGCAGGGTGCCGAACTGAAGGCGCGGCCGGAGATGCAGCGGCATTTGGACTAGGTCGTCATTCCGGGGCGCGCGAAGCGCGAACCCGGAATCCATTTCAACTCTTGGCCTGCGGCCCGATGGATTCCGGGTCTGCGCCTGACGGCGCATCCCGGAATGACGACCGGAGAGAGGCGCGCGCTCCTACCGCTTCGACGGATTCACCATCGGCTTGCGCTGCGCCAGCGCGGCCACCGTCGCGGTGCCGATCGGACCCTGTTCGTCATAGAGCCAGCATTCGCCGATCGCGACACCGTCGGTGGCGTGGTGGTTCACCACCTCGAAGCCGATCCACTCCGTCGCCGGCAGGCGGTGCAGATAGATCGTGACATCGCTGTTGATGTAGCCGAGCCCCTGGTCGCCGGCATTGGCAAACGGGCTCGCAAAATCGGCGCCGGTGGCGACGCGGACGAACGGCGTCATCGGGGTGCCCGCGACGAGCTCACGCACCTCGCTCATCCACAATCTGCGCGGGCCGAGCGAGCCCATATGGCCGACGATCGGGCGTGTCGCCCATTTGCCGTTCATGCCGAGCCTGGGATCGGTCGGCTTGGGGATCTCGGCCGGCTTCGGTGCGTCCCAGTTCGGCGGCGACCAGACATTGCCATCGGGATTTTGCGTCTTGCGCAGCAGCTGGCACGAGGCGCGCGCCATGCTGACCCCGCCGGAAAAGAACTCCGCTTCCACCACGCGGATGCGCATGCCGTCGCGCACCAGCCGCGTCGTCACTTCGATCGGCTTGTCGATAGTCGGCAGCCGGAACATGTCGACCGTGAGCCGCGCCGGCACGAATTCGGGCCCGGAATGGCGCTCCTCGATGACGAAGCCGAGCAGTCCGACGATGACGCGTCCGTGCAGCGATTTCGGATCCCATGGACCGTTGGCGACTTCCGTCGGATGGAATGTATCGCCGTCGCGGGTGAAGAAAGGCATGCTTGTCATGACGCGCGAGATTGCGGGAATGGGCGGGGAAATCAAGGGTGGTGAGAGCATGTGCCAGCCACAACATGAGTGTCATCGCCCGGCTTGACCGGGCGATCCAGTACTCCGCGGCAGTTGTGATTGAATCGATAGGCCGCGGCGCACTGGATTCCCCGCCTTCGCGGGGAATGACTACGGTGAGCTAGGAAGCGGCGCGCCACTCCTTGCGCACACTCTCGTCGTGCTCGTTACTGATCGCAGCACCCTTCATCGCCTCAAACTCTTCGCGCGCCAGCAACTGGCCCAGCGCCCACACCGCCGCGCCGCGCACCAGCGGACTTGCGTCATCCAACAATCGCCGCGCCGCCTCAGCCAGCGCCACCTCGCCTGAGTTGCCGATCGCAATCAGCACATTGCGCACGAACCGGTCGCGGCCGATGCGCTTCACCGGCGATTTCGTGAACAGCGCACGGAATGCCGCGTCGTCCAGCCGTGCCAGCTCAGCGAGCGAGGGCGCGCGCAACTCGTCGCGCGCGGCGAGTTTTGCCTCACGCCCCTCTTGCGCAAACTTGTTCCAGGGGCAGGCGGCAAGGCAATCATCGCAACCATAGATGCGGTTGCCGATGCTCTTGCGAAACTCGTGCGGGATCGGGCCCTTGTTCTCGATGGTCAGATACGAGATGCAGCGCCGCGCATCTAGCTTGTAGGGCGCTGGAAACGCCGCGGTCGGGCAGATGTCGAGGCAGGCTCGGCACGAGCCGCAATGATCGATCTCGGGTTCGTCGCGCGGCAGCTCCAGCGTGGTGTAGATAGCGCCGAGAAACAGCCACGAGCCGAACTCGCGCGAGACGAGATTGGTGTGCTTGCCCTGCCAGCCCAGATGCGCGGCCTGCGCCAGCGGCTTCTCCATCACTGCCGCGGTGTCGACGAACACCTTCACCTCGCTCGGCGCGGTCGCGACCAGCCAGCGCGCCAGCGCCTTCAGCCGCTTCTTGATGAGGTCGTGATAGTCGTCGCCTTGCGCATAGACCGAGATCGCCGCGCGCGCGCGCTGCTTCAGGATCGCGAGCGGATCGGAGTCGGGACCGTAATTGACGCCGAGCATGATCACGCTGCGCACATCGGCCCACAGCCCGCGCGGGTCGACGCGGCGCTCCGGCTGGTTCGCAAGCCAATCCATGTCGCCATGGCCGCCCGAGGCGATGAATTCGAGGAAGTATTGTCCGGCCGCATCGATCGAGCCCGGCGCGGTGACGCCGATGCAGTCGAAGCCGAGCGCGTGCGCTTCGCGCGCCAGCGCCGCCTTCAGTTCAGTCGGGTCGCAGCTCAGAAATCCAGGTCCACATAGGTCCGCGACGCCGGCACGCCGGCCAGCCATTCGCTGAGGAGCGGACGGAACGACGGGCGGGATTTCACCCGCGCGTACCACGCCTTTGCTGCGTCGTCCTCGCTCCATGGCACGTCGCCCAGATAGTCGATCGCCGAAAGGTGCGCCGCGGCGGCGAGATCCGCGTAGGTGAGCCGGTCGCCGGCGAGGAAGTTGCGGGTCTGCGCCAGCCAGCCGATATAGGCCAGATGATAGCGCACATTGGCCTTCGCTGCGCGCATCACGTCGGCCGAAGGCGGCCCGCCGCCGTTCTCCTCGCTCATGAAGCGCTTGTAGATGCGCTCGGTGACGAGTGGATGCGAGACTTCCTCGAAGAACTTTTCGTTGAACCAGGCCATCAGCCGGCGCACCTCGACACGCTCGGCAAGCGTCTCCGGCATCAGGCGCTTGGGGCCCATCCCGGCCCCATAGGCCTCATCGACATATTCGGCGATGATGGCCGCGCCCGGAATCGGCGGCTGCTCGTCGTCCACCAGCACGGGCGTGGTGCCGGCCGCATTGAGCAGCAGAAACGCCTCGCGCCGCTCCCAGCTGCGCTCCTCGATCAGCTTCAGGTCGAGCCCGTATTCACCCGCGATCAGGCGAATGAAGCGCGAATGCGGACAGAACGGATGATGAAACAGCGTAAACATGAAGCCTTTGACTATGTGATGGTGCTTAAGAATCCATCAATGTTTGTGCGGCGCCACACTAGTCCTTCAAAACCTCGAAGCAAGGGCGTGATTCGGCATTTTGCGATTGCGGCATGGGGTCGAATAGGCGAGAAGAGCCCCGCTTTTCCAGCCGAAATGGACCGTAAATATGTCAGACGCTATACGGGCAGTGATCCTCGGCATCATCGAGGGCGTGACCGAGTTCCTTCCCGTATCCTCGACCGGTCACCTCCTGATCGCCGAGCGCTTCTTTCATCTCGGAGAAGGCGCGTTCTGGGATTCGTTTACGGTTCTGATCCAGCTGGGCGCGATTCTCGCGATCGTGGGGCTGTACTTCCGCAAGCTGTGGGACGTCGTGATCGGCCTGTTCACGGGCGATGCCTATGCTCGCCGCTTCGTGATCGGCGTGCTGGTCGCATTCCTGCCCGCTGTCATCGTCGGCCTCGTCGCCGGTAAGTACATCAAGCTCCTGCTGTTCAATCCGTGGGTCATCTGCTTCACACTGATCGTCGGCGGCGCCGTCCTGCTCTGGGTCGACAAGCTCGAGCTCAAGCCGCGCGAGTATGATGCCACCAGATTTCCGCTCTTGATGTATCTCTATATCGGCATCGCGCAGTGCGTGGCCATGATCCCGGGCGTGTCGCGCTCCGGCGCCAGCATCGTCGCCGCGATGTTGCTCGGAGCCGACAAGCGCGCGGCGGCGGAATTCTCGTTCTTTCTGGCGATCCCCACCATGATCGGCGCGTTCGCCTACGACTTCTACAAGAGCCGCGCCGAGATGACGATGGACCACATCAACATCGTCGCGATCGGCTTCGTGGTGTCGTTCATCACCGCGATCATCGTGGTGAAGACGTTTTTGACCTATGTCACCCGGCACGGTTTCCTGCTGTTCGCCTGGTGGCGCGTCATCGTCGGCACCCTCGGCCTGATCGCGCTGGCGCTGGGACGGTAGGCCCTTGGTCCGTAGCCCGGATGGAGCGCAGCGCATCCCGGTCCGTCATCACTTGGGGCACGATCCCGGAATACGCTGCGCTCCATCCGGGCTACGCTTTCAACGCAATATAAGCTTTTGATCGGTACTCAGTTTCGCAATGCCGGGCGGCGCGCCCGGCGCAGGAGCTGAGCCCATGACCCTCGTCAGCGGCTGGGGGCGCTTCCCGGTCGTCGATACCGAGATGCTGCGTCCGCGCGCGTTCGCGTCGGTAGCCGACGCCATCGTGTCCGGCACCGTGGCGCGCGGCAATGGCCGTGCCTATGGCGATGCCGCGATCGGGACCGTCACGACGTTGACGATGACGGGCTTCGACCGCATCAGGTGGTTCGATCCGGCGACCGGCCGAATCCGCCTCGAGGCCGGCGTGCTGCTCTCGGACCTGATCGAGACCTTCGGCCCGCGCGGCTTCCTGCCCTTCGTACTGCCCGGCACGCGTTTCGTGTCGGTCGGCGGCGCCATCGCCGCCGACGTGCACGGCAAGAATCACCATTGTGAAGGCGGCTTCGGCCGCTATGTCGACAGCATCCTGCTGCGCACGGGCGAGGGCGAATTGATCGAAGCCTCGCGCGAGCAGAACTCCGACGCATTCTTTGCGACGATCGGCGGCATGGGCCTGACCGGGGTCATCCTCGAAGCGACCTTGCGGCTGCGCAAGGTCGAAACGGGATGGATCCGCGAGCGCGTGATCTCGGCATCCGATCTCGATGCCGCGATGCGCGCGCTCGATGCAGGCGATGCCGCAACTTATTCGGTGGCCTGGATCGATTGCGCCGCCCGCGGCAAGGATCTCGGCCGCTCGCTGATCTATCTCGGCGAGCACGCCGGCAAGGACGAGCTTCCTGCCGGCGCCGCGGCGTTTCCCGCCGGCAAGCATCCCGGTCTTGGCGTGCCCATCGATTTGCCCTCGATGACGCTGAACCGCTTCAGCATCCGCGTTTTCAACGAGCTGTATTATCGCATGGGCGCGCGCCGCGCCGGCGGCAGCCATGTGGTCTCGCTCTATCCCTATTTCTTTCCGCTCGACAGCATTGCCGACTGGAATCGCATCTACGGCAAGCGCGGCTTTCTGCAGCATCAATGCGTGATCCCGGAGAACGGCGCGCGGGACGTGGTCGGCGAGATTCTGGGTCGCGTCGCGCGGCGCGGCGATGCCTCCTTCCTCGCGGTGCTGAAGAAGCTCGGCGAGGGCGAGGGCATCCTGTCGTTTCCGCTGCCCGGCTACACGCTGGCGCTGGATTTCCCTGTGCGCGGCGACATCCTGAATTTTCTCGACGAGATCGACCGTCTCGTTGTCGCGGCCGGTGGCCGGCTCTATCTTGCCAAGGATGCGCGCCAGTCGCGCGAGACGCTCGAAGCCGGCTATCCCGCCTTGCCGCGCTTCAACGCGATCCGCAAAGCGCTCGACCCCGCCGGCAACATCCGCTCCAAGCTTTCACAACGTCTGTTCGATGAGGTCTAGGCCGTGACGTCGCGCAAGTCTGTACTGGTGCTGGGCGGCTCATCCGACATCGGCCGCGCCACGGCGCGCGCCTTTGCCAAAGCGGGATACGATGTGGGGCTCGCCGGCCGCGACGTCGGCGCGCTGGAGCCTGACGCCGCCGATCTTCGCGCGCGCTACAATGTCGAGGTCGGTGTTCACACATTCGACGTGCTCGACACCGCCTCGTTCGAGGGCTTCGTCGCCGGCCTGGCCGCGCTGCCCGATGTCGTCATCTCGATCGTCGGCCTGCTTGGTGTGCAAGAGAGCGCGCAGAGCGATCTCGCCCAGGCCACCGCGATCATGCGCTCCAACTACGAAGGTCCGGCGCTGATCCTCGGCCTGTTCGCGGAGAAGTTCTTGGGCCGCGGCAGCGGCACGCTGGTCGGCGTGTCCTCGGTCGCCGGCGATCGCGGCCGCGCCTCCAACTATGTCTATGGCTCGGCCAAGGCCGGCTTCTCCGCCTTCCTGTCCGGCCTGCGCGCCCGCGCCAGCCGTGGCGGCGTCCACGTCGTCACGGTCAAGCCCGGCTTCGTCCGCACCAGGATGACCGAAGGCATGAAGCTGATCGGCCCGCTCACCGTCGAAGCCCCCGTCGTCGGCGCTGCGATCCTTCGCGCCGTCGAGAGCAAGACCGACATCGTCTATGTCAGCGGCAGATGGCGTCTCGTGATGCTGATCATCAAGACGCTGCCGGAAGCGGTGTTCAAGAAGCTGAAGTTTTGAAAGTCGTGTAACAGGCCAGTCTTCGCTCCAGCGACAGTGCACCCCCCTCGCCCCGTTCTTACGGGGAGAGGGTTGGGGTGAGGGGCCTCTCTCCGCACGAGCGGTCTTCGAGAGACCTGTACCCCCTCACCCGGATTGCTGCGCAATCCGACCTCTCCCCGCAAAGCGGGGCGAGGTAAAGAAGATCCCTCACACGCTCATGCGCTGGAACTGGCCCTGCGGGCGGAAGCGCCAGAGATATTGCGGGGCGATCGCTTCCAGCGAGTCGGCCTGGATGCCGAGGCCTTCCAGCGTCAGCCCGGCCGCCTTCGCCGCGTCCGACACGATATTGTCGCGCTCGAGCAGCGTGACCTGGTCCGGCGTCAGCTTGAAAGCGCCCGGCGCGAATTGCAGGAAGTTGGCCTGGAAGCGGGCGAGGCCGAACGTCAGCGGCACCAGCATGCGCTTGCGGTCGGTGATTTCGAGGATCGCCTCGATGATCTCGCGCATGGTCAGCACTTCCGGCCCGCCGAGCTCGTAAGTGGCGCCCGCCTTGGCTTTGCCGTCGGCAGCATCCGCGATCGCGCTGGCGACGTCGCCGACATAGACCGGCTGCATCTTGGTCTCGCCGCCGATCAGGGGCAGCACCGGCGACATCCGTGCCAGCGCGGCAAAGCGGTTGGTAAACTGGTCCTCGGGCCCGAACATCACGGACGGGCGGAAGATCGTGGCGGAGGGAACCGCGGCCAGAACCGCGGCTTCGCCGGCCGCCTTGGCCCTGGCATAGCGTGAGGGCGACTGCGCATCGGCCCCGATCGCCGAGACATGCACCAGCGCGCTACCTGCGGCGGCCGCCGCCTTGGCGACGGTCTCGGCGCCCCTGGCCTGGACGGCGTCAAACGTCTGCCCGCCGCTCTCGGTGAGCACGCCGACCAGATTGATCACGACATGCGAATCACGCAGCGCCGCCTCGACCGAGGCCGGATAGCGCAGATTCGCCTGCACGGTGTGGACCTGCCCGACCCGGCCGAGCGGCTGCAGGTATCCGGCGAGTTCCGGCCGCCGCACCGCAACCCGAACCCGGTAATCCCGCTTGCACAGGGCGCGGACGACGCTGCGGCCCAAGAACCCCGATCCGCCGAAAACCGTGACCAGCGTGTCCAGATTCGATGCCATGGGAGCCGTTCCTGAGGAAAAGAGTGCGTCTTGTCAGGCTTGTATCGGGCCGGTTTGCGATGCGCAATCGGCATCCCGACCCCGGCCTCACGCATGAATTGACAACGGCGTCACCGAACCGTAGTAACCGCCTCCGTGCCCCAAACGGCATGCCCAGGTGGTGGAATTGGTAGACGCGCTGGCTTCAGGTGCCAGTGGCTTAACGGCCGTGAAGGTTCGAGTCCTTTCCTGGGCACCATGCTTTTCTGGATCGCAAACAAATCCAGATAGATAAGCCCTTTCAGAGTGTTGCGTTGGCCCCGACTGTGTAACAATGGGGTGTAACATTGCTGTTCAGGGTTGTTCGGCCGATGCGCCGGGATGGGTCTCGCTTTCCTCTTTTCGTGCAGCGCATTCCGGCTGATGTCCGGCGCAAAGTTGTCGGTTTTGAACTGGCGATTCCGCTCGGTGACAGCTTCGTTTTCGTGACGCTGAGCGAGGGCGCTCAGGCCGTCCGGTTCTCCCTTCGCACCACAGAGCCTAGCGAAGCCAAGAGGCGTCAGGCGCTCGCTGCAGCGCATCTGGCGACCGTCTGGGAGGCGTTCCGCAATGACGCTCCGGTGCATCTCACCCACCGGCAAGCGACAGCGTTGGCGGGCGAACTGTATCGCGTTTGGGGAGACAGCGAGGGCCGCGCCCGGAGTGTCGCCATGGTCCACACGCCCGGAGTCGGCTGGGCGCCCGACACAGAGAGCCAGGAGGAACAGGAAACTCACTGGGCGGCCGTAACGGAGATGTGGGAGAGGGTCGGCGGAGACGGTGAGGCCAAGAAACTGGAGAAGGCGCTCGGGCCTATCGTGGACCGCCTCTTGCTAACCAAGGGCATCCGCCGTGTGGACAGCGAATCGCGTGCGATATTACTCGCCGCCTTTTGGATGGCGCTGCGCGACGCCTTCGCGAGCCGTGAGCGGAATGCCAGGGGAGACTATTCGCCCGACCCCAAGGCCGCCCGCTTCCCCGACTGGCAGGCGCCAGCAGATGTGCCGAAGGAAAAGCCAAAGCGGGGCGCCTCCAAGCATTCCATCAGCGGCCTCGTCGAGGATTGGTGGAAAGAAGCCAAGCGTGCGGGCCGCAAGCAGAGCACCTATGAGAGCTACCGCAACTCGATGGCACGTCTTGTGACATTCCTGAAGCATGACACGGCAAGCCGGGTGACGCCGGAGGACATTGTTCGCTTCAAGGATCATCGCGTGCAGAGCGGCGTGAGCCCGAAGACCGTGAAGGATAGCGACCTTGCGGGGATGAAGACGGTGTTTGGCTGGGCGGTGGTCAATCGCCGGCTGCCCAGCAATCCAGCCGAAGGGATCACCATAAAGGTCGGCAAGTCGCGCAAGCTCCGGTCCAAAGGATTCTATGACTCGGAAGCCATCGCCATCCTGAAGCACGCCCGCGAATTCGTGCCCGGCCGGGAGGCCCCGAAGCTGGCAGCGGCCAAGCGGTGGGTGCCGTGGCTGTGTGCCTTCACGGGTGCCCGCGTGGGCGAGATGATCCAGCTTCGCAAGGAGGATATCCGGCGCGAAGGCAAGCTCTGGGTGCTACACGTGACGCCCGAAGCGGGGCCGGTGAAGACGGACGAAGCGCGTGATGTCGTGCTCCATCGGCAGATCATCGAAGAAGGCTTCTTGGAATTCTTTGAGAAGTCGAAAGGCGGCTATCTCTTCATCGACCCCAAGGCCGGTGAGTTAGGCGTGCGCAACGCAGTGAAGACGGCGCGTAACAAGGTCAATGAGTTCGTGCGTGAGGTGGTGAAGGATAAGAACGTTGATCCGAGCCACGGTTGGCGCCATCGCTTCAAGACGGTTGGCATTGAGCAGGGCATTGAGACGCGCGTTCTGGATGCCATTCAGGGACATGCGCCGCGCAATGTCTCGGAGGGCTATGGAGACGTGACCATCAAGGCGAAAGCGAATGCTGTCGCGAAGTTTCCAAGCATCGATGTCGCATGAGCGATCGCTAACCCAAACCAACCTTTGCAGGCGGAGAAGGTGGGTAAAGCGGGTAGCGGGGAAAGCCTCAAGGCTTCGGTCTATGAGAGTCCCGAATCCTGCGGAGCAATCTAGGCAAACCTATTGTGCCCCGAGACGCTTCGCTTACGGTCAAATCGGCGGGATCTCCACTTGCGCTAAACTTCACTATTTGCCGAAGCGGCTCCGCCATCTTTGAAAGCAAAATCCCGCAATCTCTAGCGCGCTCCTCTGCGAAGGCGGGGAACGCTCTCATAGAGACTACGTCAACCGTTGCAAAGAACTTCCATTGGGGGGACCCTTTCCAATGGCAACGAACGTAAGGCACTGGTTCCAACTTCACTTTATCACTGTCAGGATCGTAGTATGCACGAATGAGATCGCCCTCAATGAGAACGACAGGAAATGCCAACACGCCGATTTCTGGTGTCTCAGTTTCCCTGTATCTAGTGTCATACTCATCTGCATATGCTTTGCAATTTCCGACCGCAGCCTGGATTGCTGAATAAAAAAGATCGTTTCCTTTGCTGAAAGCCTGTCTTCCACCAAAGCCCCCCTGCTCCGGCGTCGAGAAGATTTGAAGATCATGGAGTTGTTCGTCGCCGGCGACCATCCAGATGATGGCTTCTCCGAGCAGCGATGAGATCGTTTGTGAAACGCAAGCAGCCGAGCCTATCCTAGTCGTCGGACTAGTAAATATGACCCACGGCTTGTCACCAGACCATTTGCATTCAACGATCATGGACACGCGCAGAAAGCCCGCGCCGCGCACGTCATTTGCCATCGACGCAAGCACGTCTATTTCTCGCTTCGGCAGGTCTTCACGTTCTTGGACGTAGACACCTTGAACGGAGTGAAAGCCATGCTTCCGGAGAATTGTGGCCGCTCGAAATTCTAGCGGATACCCCTCCGTTTCGAGCCACTTGCCTACCCTTTCGAGCAGAGGAGCACCTGTTGGATTTGAATCGGGACCACCTTCGGACATGGCGGATATCCATTTCGATGTGAGAAAGCTATAGAGGGTGCGTAGAGGAAGCCCGGAAGTGGTTCGTTGGCCCATTTTGCCCGGTGGAAAGCTCAAATAGCAACTCTGTTAGGTCACAAACCCAGTTAGTAGTCGTCCAGTTTGTCCCCCGCGCTTTGGGTCCTAACGCGTGTTGGCATACTCGGTGGCTGCTGCTTTGCAGGCCTCCATCCTTGCGCAAGCAAAGACAGCGCCATCCCGCAGAGCGCTCTCATACGAATCGTCTTTGTGGTTCGCGTGAAGATAGGCCCCGAGCAGCGCCGCAGCGATCAGCACCACGATGTAGCGGGCTCGCTCCAACAGCAATCGCGCTTTGAGGTTCTTCTGAATGCGAGTGACCGTAATCAAGAATATGGCCGGTGTGCTCACGATGAGGATGGCAACTCGAACGCTGGCTGACTCGATATCCAGCCGCTTGAGAACCTCATGTTCAAACCAAAGGCAGAGCGCGATGAGGCTCCAGATTGTGGCCCAGTAGCTGGCCATATCGAAGAGAACCTTGACGGGGTCGTTCTCACGCAGCTTTGGGGCGGTGCTCTCCGTGCGGGTCATTCCTGCGTTCCTCATTACTAGTTGCGAGCCGATTGTAGACGATAGTCATCATAGGCCAATGGAAAATGGGATTTATAGTCCGTAGACTCAAAGTCATCATGACGGCCTGCTCCCGTGGATGGATGACGAGACCGGGATCGTTGATGTGGTGGCAGAGGCCGTGCGGAAGGCCCGCAAGGGTCTCGGGCTGTCCCAAGAGGATTTGGCCTTGGAGGCGGGGCTAGATCGGACCTACGTCAGCCAAGTGGAGCGGGGCACCCGCAACTGCACCATCATCGTCCTGGCCCGCTTAGCGAAGGCCCTCAAGACGACCCCTGATAGATTGCTTGTCCCCCAGCGGAAGGGGCGGGCTTAGTCACTATCTTGTCCGGTGCCGGCGTGGGTGGTCACTTTCAGCACCTGACCCATCTCGCGCGACAGCGCGGAAGGCCGAGAGCCATGCAAGGAACACAACATAGAGGAAGAGGGCGGCAAGGAGGAGCGCCCAAAGGTCCCAGGCCAACACAAGCCAGCCGTGCTTTCTCATAACCATCTCGCTTCGCCATCAGAAGGGAAGCAGCGATGGGCCCCGCTTGATGTAGGTCAAGGTGGGTCCAGGTGGTGACCTCATGGGAGGGGTGGTGGTCACTCACCCGAGCTAAGGAGTGACCCTTCAGGGTTAGTCAAGGTGACCCTTAAAGGACGGCATGTTGCATGATTAGAGAGGAGGGGTGATACCACCCTCCCAACTTCAAGGCATCCCTTTGAGGACCCCCGAGATCGACCTCAAAGTTTCTAACCCTCCGAGTTCGTCCCCCCCTAGCTTCCTCCTCCATTAGCGGAGGCGTAAGGCTTAAGCTATTGTAATTAGTTATGAAATTTGACAGAGACAATCGCGCAGGGCGAGCCGCTCCATCGTTGAAAAACGGCCCCCATCGTCTCCTGCGCCACGCCCGCGTGGGATTTCGCGACGAGTACCGCGTCGTGAAGGGGCAGGGCGGTGACTCCCGCAGCCGACAATTCCGTGAGAACCTCGATCAGCATGTCGCTTTCGATGCGCATCAATTGGAAACCAAGGCCCTTCCCAAACAGATGAGCGATGGGCGCGTGCTTCGCGGAGAGCATCTCGATTGCCGTTCGGAGATTGACGCCACCCGGAAAGTGTCGGTGCGTGTCCTCGGGCCAATTCTTCAGCGGCCCCCGCGAGAACAGTAGCGCGTTCATCAGCTTCTTGCAGCCATCGCGGCCGGTGCTGTTACCGAAAAGATCATAGAGGTCGCCATCAGGCTGAGGCGTTCCGGCCCGCACATAAGCGAGGCGCGGGAACAGTTGCCCATAATCGACCTCCGCCACGCGTTGGCCCTCGATACGGATGCGCTTGCGTTCTGCCCGTTCCATCGAGAGCCAAAAGGCGGCGCCTGCGAGACGGCCTCCGTGTTGCCATGTGCCGTTGTTGAAGATGCGCCTCAGCGATCGACGATAGGGCGCGATGACATGCCCGTCCTTTCCTAAAGAGGGACCGGACTCGACTTGCCCCGTGATCTCAATGTCAGCCTCGCGCAAGAATCTATTGATGGTTCGGACTTGGTTCGCAAATTTCTTAGACTGAGCAGTCTCGCGATAACTGATAGCCGCGGCGTTCCCGTCCTCGTCTTTTCCTTCCTTCAGAATGACCACCACAGGTTCGTCAATCTGGTGGATTTCGCGCCATGCAGGTGGACACAGCGGAAGATGGTCTGCAAGACGCTCTCGCGGTTTGACAAGCGACGGCATTTTCGACCTAGCAGAGATCCTATAGCCGCGCCGCCCCTCCGCGATGAGACCCATTGCGGACATGAGATCAATGGCGTCGAGAAAGTGTTGACCAAAAACTGGGTCTGACTTCGCGTTCCCTCGCCAGATAACAGCATGTGACCTGGGCACGGCAAGTTTGGACTTACTCCCAGTAGCCTCTAGCAGTATCAAATTGCAGGCCAGTGCCTCTACTGCCACACAGAACTTCTTCGTATCCGCATCCTTTCGCGCTCGCTTACGGGAGCCTCTCGCGGCCTCGTGAGCTAGCAACGTGTCTGCCAACCTTCGAACCGACGCCTGAAGCTCCGCGCTTTTCGCGCGAAGCTGGGGATCGAACATCATGGGCTGCGATTGGGAAGGCATACGGTTAGTTAGGTGCTTAAAGTGATCCGCTAAAACATCGAACATGCACGCACCGTCGAAGTGCCACCTGATCTCCCGCAAGCGACGCCGTTGCACGGAAATCTTAGGACGGGCTTAGCCCGGCTTCGGTCGGCGGCCGTAGCGCTGTTTGTACGAGAGCACTCCCGGAACGTGGTGCTCTAGGACGAGTTCGCAGGGCCTCTCTAGCAAGCGCCCCATCAGCCGCAAAACGAGGCCTGTCGATTTAGGATAAACCCGCACTTTCGAACGGTGTTGCCGGCCATGAGCATCATAGATTACCCACCCCGTACCGCTCGCCAGCCGGTGCACGGCCTTTGCAATTTGGACTGTGCGAAACTCCTTGGTCCGGTGGGACTTTGGGTCGTCTTCGATCAGCGCGGCGACGGCCAGGACGATCGACACAATTCGCTCGGGAAGAACATTGGCAACTCTCAGCCGAGCCAAAGCGATCTTTGCCCGCTTGGCCGCCGACAGACCTTTGAGCCGAGTGGCTATTTCCACTGGGCCGGCCTCCGTTAGTTCTGCCCGGATAGCGTTAATGGCAGCCGTGACGAACGCGTCATTCGTTGCCCGCAATCGCACGTATGAAGTCGCAGCTGAGAGGTAGGGCTTCAACTTCGCCGCGCTATAGGTGCCGTGCCAATGGCTGCCATGGCGGGCACGATGCTCAACGTGATGCCGGCAATAGAGCGTGGCAAGCCCGATCCCGGCCGCTCGCATGGTAGGACGACCGCAAGCTCGCCCGGAGACCGGGTCTGGAATGGTGCAGCGAAGGGCGAAGGCCGAACCATCACCCAAACGCCGCTTCATGCGAGAGGCAGGGCGCCGCATCACAGTTCTTCGGGCCGCGCGACTTTCAGTTTGCCCGATAAGCCTAGCTTCTGCCGGAGCTTGTGGAGCTGATCTCGCTTCTGCCGGAACGCATGCCGCCGATCCGTCAACATCCGGCCGGTGACGAGGTTCTCTAGCGTGACCAGCTCTTTCCCGACGAGCACCAACTCATACTGCAGTCTCTTGGAGTCGCCGCCATTATCGAACGGCCCCGTGGGCTTTTGGTCAGTGGCCAAAATTGAGCGGATCACTTCGAGGCGATCCAAGTACGCCGTTTTGAAACGCACGAACATCGTGTTCTTCTTGATGCCTACCTGTCCGAAGCAGTCCATCATTCCGGCAAGATGTCTTGCGTCACCGTCAGTCACGCTCAGCATTATCTTCGTCCTGTTGTTTAGCGCGACCTAATCGGAAGATACGTGATCTCCTATCGCGACAGAGCAGCGACAGTGCTGCACCGAAGATATGGAGTTTCGACCGTGCAGAGCCAATAGTTGCAGATAAGAAATGTGTACTGATGAATGGAGACTCGATGGTCCGATTCCAAAATCATGCCAAGCGTTGGAGCGTCGTGCTGTGCTAAGCGTTACTGCTCAACCTTGCTTGTATGCGGACCACCTGCGGTGCTGACCACGTGCTCCCCCCTCGCGCCGTGGGTATGCCTCTTGCTGTCAGTCCCCGTGCTAACTCGGTGGGGGATGATGCACCATCAGCACGTAGCTCTTCGAGTACCTGAGCTAGATCGTTAGCCCTACGTTGAGCCGAAAGTGCTTGAGCCTTTCGACCCTTCGCCTTAGCCGCCTTGGATAGGTGGGTGCCCCGGTCACCTCCAAGCCGCCGTCCTCGTGCCCTTGCTGCAGAGAGAGCCGCCTTAGTACGGGACGAGATTAGTCCCGCCTCTAGCTCCGCAACGGCTGCCATCTGCTGGAGCATGAAGCGCCCGGTGGGTCCCTCAATGGCGGGGAGGTCTGCGAACCTCACATCGACACCTGCCTCCAAGAGCCTGGACAGGAAGCCTACCGACCGCGTGAGCCTATCCACCTTAGCCACCACTAGGGCTGCTTGGTGTACCCTTGCTGCGGTTAGGGCTTGGTCCAGTGCCGGCCTGTCACTGCGCTTCCCACTCTCGACCTCAGTGAACTCTGCCACCACCTTCGCTGTGCGGTCACTGAGATAGTTAGCGACGGCGGCCCTCTGTGCCTCTATGCCCAGTCCCGATGCTCCCTGCTTGCGCGTAGACACCCGGTAGTAAGCGACAAATCGTTGCCTTGCCTTCATGCTGCCTCCCAGTCGCTCAAAACAACTTAGTCAACGTCCGTTGACACCATTGTTAGTGGTGCCGGAATCGGTCGCCAACATGCAGAACATGAGTCAAATCGACTCAGAAGAGCTGATGACGTGCTAGTGTGCTTGCAGCCAATACAGCGGGACAAGTCGCCTGAGTTGTCGGTGCTGCCATCCAATAAAGAATGCTTCAGAAGTCGAGTGAGGGGTACGGGGGAAAGCAGCGAGCCGTCGCCACGAGGTCACGTCTCGCGCTTGTGTCCCTCGCGATTTTTTGGCCGGGGACGCACCTGGGTCAATGGCCGGAGCTAGAGGATTGGCAGCGATTGCCGCCAGAGACTATAATTGAAGCATGGCTGAGAATCGACACTACGACATCGCACTCTCGTTTGCCGGCGAAGACCGGGCGTACGTTGACAGAGTTGCGAACCTTTTGAAAGATCGTGGCGTTAAGGTATTCTACGATCTATTCGAACAGGCTGATCTCTGGGGCAAAGATCTCTACGTGCACCTCTCGGAGGTCTATCACAAGCGGGCCCGGTTCACAGTGATGTTTATCTCCGAAGCCTACGCGAAAAAGCTTTGGACCAATCACGAACGCAAATCAGCTCAGGCCCGCGCGTTCCAGGATGCGCAGGAGTACATTCTTCCTGTGCGGTTCGACGAAACCGAGATACCGGGCGTTTTGTCCACGGTGGGCTACATTTCACTGAAAGAGCGCTCTCCCGAAGACCTCGTGTCCCTCATTACAAAAAAGCTCGTCAGTTCGGGCGGGTCGCTCCCAACTGAACTGGTCCGCCGCGATTTCAGTACGCTGGCGCGGGCCGAGCCGCTGCCTGGTAACAAATTCGCAGTTGTCGTCAGAGACGATGAGGGTATGCCGATCAAGGGATGCGAGCTTACCGTGCAAGCTGAGAACGGAACCTTCAACAGCGCTATCACTGGTGACGATGGTGTGGCGGTGTTCGAACCGAAAGTTCGCAGGCCAAGCACGCTGCTCGCTTCTCACCCACGCTTTCCTGCGGCCATCTTTGAGAGAGTAGACCCGGACGGTGCGATGCAGATCAGTATTCCCCGCACCGATAACATCGGGTCAATCACGATGTGCAGGACCGGGCACATCCCCGGCTTAAGGGGACGCCTGAATCCCAAGTTGGATAGCTCGGAAAGGACCTATCTCTACGCCGACAACATCGCCATCGACGGCGGTAAGCGGCAGCCGGTTGCATTCAACGTCAATGTCCCTTTCGAGCTTGAAGATGCTGATGGGGCCATCGTGTATGCGACGATCAAGCACATCGCTGGCGATATTTCCTTAGTTCAATACACCCGGAAGCCCGAAGCGTAGATGGTGGCTGTCTGATGGGCCGTTTGTGTCACGGCACTGCAGACGCCTCCTGCAATTCAATATGGCGGCGAGAGACCCATCCCGAAATCGCATTGTGGGTTACGAAGCACCAATTCGGGACGCCGCACGCATGGACGATTACGTCACGGCCATTGTATGGAATGGAACCGATCTTGTCGCTGGTGGGGTGTGGCATCGCTCGAATATTCAAGCCATTCCGGTCTTTGGCGCTCACTCCCACCACGCGATGAAGCGTCTTTCTTGTTTCCTGCACAAATTGTTTCTCGATCCATCCATCGAGGCACCTGTATTTTGCGCGGCACCATTTTTCGGAGCATCCATCTACATCTAATCCGATTGCGTTCCTAGGAATACGACCCACGATTAATTCGTCTTCCGAGGGTCCGCGTTTGAGATCGAATTTCTCTCTCAACTCCTTTCCGTCGGCCGGATTTACTATCACCCATTTGCCGGTTAGGCGACGACATGCTGTTTGGTCAAGAGTCGGGTCTGAGGCCAGCCCGCTAGTCCTCAAAAGCCGGCCGCCTTCGCCCGAGATGCTGGGCCCATAGCCTTGCTGTAGGTCGACCTGCGTCAATCCCTCTAGCTGAATCCTTAAACTCACTTCCGACTCGCCGTACATTGTGACGTCGCCGCTTTTGAACTTCCAATCAACATGCGCGGTGACGTTGCAAGTAACCGATTTCCAAGCCAGCTCGCAATCAACGTTCGGAGATAGATTTCGTCGTCGCTCGAAGCGGCGTTCTGGCCATTTCGTGAATAGACTACGTTTGTCTTCGTATGCATCGAAGTAATCGGACCTGTCATCGCCATAGTATTCATCGACGGAGCGGTACAGGGCACGTAGCCGCATCGACGCTGTACCCACGTCTAGCGACCAAGCTTCGAGGACCTCGTCGAAGAAGCGGATCGCCTGCTTCCTTGGCCACGAGTCCGGCTTGTCCACATAAGCAAAGATACCTTCTTGCTCTATGTCTGTAATGGGAAAATCGCCTTCGATGACAACACGAGCGTAAAGATTTACGTGCTCAAGGAGAGATGAAGAGTACGACGATGCGCCGTTTGCGTTAGAGTTGTAGCCTGCGAAGAACCATCGACCATCAAGAGCTTTCAGGAAGGTGGCCCCGCCACTGTCTCCCGGCCTTGCCGGATTTACCCCAGAGGCGTCCGCCCCCAGCGTCCAGATCCAAGGTGGTTTGTCGCCCGTTTCAAACCCAACTGGAAACGTAGGACTTTCGGCGAATCTTCTTCGCCTGTCCGAATTGTTCGGATCGCACGGTTCCCGTCGGCAGTATCCGCCAAATCCCACTATCAGCGCCTGTGGTGAGTCTCCGAAGTGCTTCCTGTATCGCGCTTCAAGAAGCGCTCTTGTTTTTGGTGACCATCTGATCTTTGAGTGGTCGTGATTTGCCTCAGCTGACAATAATTGCCAAATACTGTCTTCGGCGGGCTGCCCCGATCCCTTCTCGTAGTCATCTGTGGTTACTAATAGATCGGTAATCCAATGCGCATAGCCCAACGTTTGAATCCGCTGCTCGGGAACAATCAGCGCGATATCAGAACGGGTATATTCCAACCACTTACGGTTTCTCTCGATCCACTCGCCGCTGGCCTCGGGGTGTATGGGTAGTTTCGAAGGAAGGAAATACTGTTTGGCAACCGTGCTCTGCACAACTCCGTCAGCGTCAACATACTCGATTGTTATTTTTTCTGCTCTCTCCCCCTTCTTGTTCACCACGCAATGGGCTGCCGTGCCGACAACTAATCCTCCCCCCTTTACGACGGCGCTGCACCAGGAGACGCTTGCTGGATATTCCATTGTGATACTAACAACGAACGGAAAGCGGTCGTCAGTGTCCAGTTGGCCAAACACAGCCTCGACGCGGCCAACTGAAGCAAAGAACAAGATCACGACCAAGAGATGATGTAAGACCGCCCTGCGACCGACAATGTCTCGTGCATCCATTCGAAATTTCTCCCAACGATCGAGCTTGAGCTATATGCCTGCAAAAATGTTTTGAGTGTGTGCTCATCCTAGCTGTTGTTATGCGGTTTTCTAGTGCCGAGGATCACGCCGCCCGCCGAATGATGAGGCAGTCAATGAGTGCCAATTCCGCTATTGGCCGCCACGGTCATGCCGACCGAGCTGGACGAAAGTCTACAATCGAGCGAATTGGCTATCGGACTCGAACGCGGTTGGAGGGGCATCTCCATGACGCCGTCCTCACGATCGCAGAATCTAGTCAACGAGCGTTGTCACCATATTTTCCGGAGGGATAAGCCGGCAAGACTGGCGGAATGGGTCAAATCTACTCACTTAAGTAACAGTGATGGGGCGCGGCCTTGCAGGCAGATGACCGCTCAGAAACGCAAGCCACGAACAGAGCGATTAACGCTCGCTTAGATATTGACGAGGGGGCACGGGGGGAAGCTCGCAGCTGGCCCCCCAAAGGTGACATCTTAGAGTCTCGCCCCCTGCGCAATTGTTCGGACGGACAAGCAAATGAGGAACTCTTTGCTATCGAGAACTGCCTTCCGTAGTTCCGGCCAGCATCGATGAGGCAAAGGCGAGTCCTTCTCTTGGGCGTCGTGAAAGGCCGGACGGCCCCAGCCAGCATTATCAATCGCGTTCAGCCGCGTCCTGAGTGGCAGGCCATGAAAGCATTCCGCATTGAGGTGCGCTTCTCGTCAGAGGAGTCGCCGTTGGGAGTGTCCTTGCGCCCTTGACCGGTTGGTAGCGTCTAAGGCAATCTTCGCGTGTAATCGTGGCTTGCCGCCTCTGTGCCTCTCTATTTTTAGGTCTAGATATACTCAAGAAGGTTTGAAGCCATGCTATGTGCACGAAGCGTCGTTTTCATGCTGTGTCTTGCGCTGGCTTATCCTGCTGCAGCTGCAGGCATAGATGAGACTTATTCAAGGCCTGACCGCTCCTGGGGGACGGAGGCCATCGGAAAGCTTTTCGGAACAAAGCCGTTTGGACGAAGCTTTGCGCTCATCTTAGGTGTCAGCGAGTACGATCACTTTCGAGGTCTTTCCGCGCCCGAAAGTGACGCCATTAGTATGCGAAACTTTCTTCGAGATGATGCCGGCTTTGATTACATTGTGACCTTAACCAACGAAAAGGCGAGCCGCGCCCGCATAGAGGAATTAATGGAACGCCACTTTCCGACTCTACTCCGCGAGACGGATCGATTCGTATTTTACTTCTCTGGGCACGGTATTACGCGCGACTTCAAATCAAGCAAGCGCGGATATTTGCTGCTTAAGTCGTCACAGGCCGGCAATTGGGATCAGATGATCGATATGCCTCGCATTCGACAGTGGACTGAGAACGTTGGACACGCACGCCACTCTCTTTTTCTAATCGATTCTTGCTTTAGTGGATTAGCTGCTTGGGAGCGAAAGGGTGGCGAGGCCGAGATGACGATCGAGCGCTTAGCGCAACCAGGGCACCACATGATAACTGCTGGAGTGGAGGGCGAGGAAAGCTTCATTTTCAACGGTAAAAGCCTTTTCACCGGCGCATTCCTGTCTGCGGCACGCGGTGACGCCGATTATACGAAGGATGGCATCGTCTCCCTCAGCGAGGTTATGACGCATATTAATCGCACCCTCGACGCAAAACGAGCTGAGCTTAAGCAACAGATCAAGATGACGCCTCGCCAATATTATGCTCGCATCGAAAACAATCCAGGAGAGTTTTTCTTTTTGCTGCGAAATAGGGGTGAGTCTGGAAGGTCTAGTCCAAATACAAATGCGCAAATCGAAGTAAAGGGCGAGGAGTTTAACAGCGGAACTCCTAAGTCACCGAAGGGACAGGACACAGAAGCTCCTCGCAGGGCAACCTCTGAGTATCAACTTCCTTTTGGAGCTTCCATCGTTCCACAGCTGGGCCACCTGCACCGTATTAGCTCGGTGGCTTTTTCTCCCAGCGGATCGCAAATTGCTTCTGGTGGCAGCGGAGGGGATAACGATCTCAAGCTTTGGGACGCGCGAAGTGGCAAGATTTTGCGAACCTTCTCTGCGCATACAGATGCGATCAACGCAATCGCGTTCTCGAAAGATGGTGAGCGAATAGCCACAGGGAGTACTGACAAGACTGTGAGAGTTTGGAATGCGAAAGATGGGACCCTTATCCAAACACTTGGAGCTAGCTCATCCGTAGAAGCCGTGACGTTCTCCCCCGACGGTCGACAGGTTCTTTCTGGTGACTACAGTAACTCGGCGATCTTGTGGGATGTTGAGCGATCAGCCGCAGTGTATACGCTTCGAGAACACGTTAATGCTGTTCATGACGTTGACATGTCGCCCGATGGTAGCCTCGCTGCTTCGGCAAGTTCGGATCACACGGTCAGAGTGTTTGATGTTGCATCGGGTAAGACCCGTCACGTGCTGCGATCGCACAAGGATGCCGTTTTATCGGTCCGTTTCTCGCCTGACGGAAAGATCATAGCTACGGGCAGTTCTGACAAGACAATCAAACTTTGGGACGTAAAGACGGGTGACCTGATTAAGACAATTGGCGGCTATCCAGCAGCCGTGAGAATTCGGTTCTCTCCTGATGGCAGGAAGTTACTCACCCGAAGCGAGCTCCAACTTGCTGTTCGCGACGTTAAAAGCAACCATGTTGTTACGATGGTTGCAGATCGATACGTTCCTTCTTTCGATTTTTCTGCCAATAGCGAGATGGTTGTAACCACGGAAGACCGGCATCTGAATCTCTTGAATGCCAAGGATGGGAGTTTCATAAGGCGTTATGAGGGCGTCGGAGTTCCTGTGCGAAGCGTAATTGTTAGTCGTGATGGTAGTCGCGCATATGCAGGCGGAGAAGATGGGGAGGTGGCAGTTTGGGGTCTGGAAGACGGAAAGTTGCTAAGACAAGCAAGGGCGAATGTTGGTGCAATCCAAGAAGCCGCCGCGTCTCCAGACGAACGAGTGATCGCCGTCGCTGGAGGCGGTGGAAAGATTAGCTTGTTGGACTCAAGTACGTTGCGGTCAATTTGGACAACTAATGTTCACAATGCTTCTGCTTGGTCCGTGGCATTTTCGGCGGATGGCAAGCAAATACTATCGGGGAGTCGTGATGGATCGGCTAAGTTATTGGATCGCGCATCTGGAACGGTGATTAAGAGCTACTCTGAAAAGGGTAGCCCAGTTGCCTCTGTTGCATTTCTGCACGACGGTCATTCGTTCCTCACAGGAAATGCAGACGGCACTTTGAAGCTCTGGGACATTGACGCGCAGAAAATCATTCAGACGTATGAGAGGCATGCATCTTGGATTTACAAGATTGCAGTATCGAACGACCAGCGCTGGATCCTCTCCGGCGGACGCGACAGCAGGATGATACTTTGGGACAGAGCTGGGCGGCAACTCAAGGAATTCTCTTGGTCTGGAAACGCTTTCGCGGCTGTAGCCTTTTCTCTCGACGGCCGCCACGTCATTTCGGGTGGGAGTGATCGTAAAGTCCGCCTTTGGGACATTGAAAGCGGTGCAATCGTGAAGACCTTTTCAGGACATACCCATTGGGTATGGTCTGTCGCGTCTTCACCCGATGGGCGGCGAATTATATCCGGATCCAATGACGGGACTGTCAAGGTTTGGGATGCTGAAAGTGGGCGCCTGGTCGTCACCCTACTTTCCTCTGGCAAGACGTGGGCCGCATTTACTCCTCATGGCCCGTTTGTACTGCAAGGGGATGCAAAGGACCTTTTTGCAGTTGTGCGAGGTTACGAGGTTTTCGATTCCGAGGAGTTTACTGCCATGTATCGGCGCGAGTCTCTCGCTGGAGTGTTGCCGTAAGTGCCGAAGAGGAACAACATTAGCTATGTCGGCCGACATTGACTTTGTTAGCTCAACCAAATGAACGAATAGGGAGCCACACGCTCGCAAATTTGCGAGAGTTACTTCATCGTCAGCAGAGGGGCACGCCTCTACACCACTCGGCGCTAGGCAACTGAAATGCTCGTCCCATTCTAGTGTTCCATCTGCCGCCTTCCATGGCTTCCCCGACAAGGAGGGAATCGAAATGCTGAGTTGGCTCCTTTTGATTGTGGGACTTTCTGTTGTTTTGCTTTTGGCAGTCTTGTTCTCGGACAAAAGTCAACAGCCAACCCACTCGCGTTACCCGTATGCAGCCCTAGTTCTCGTTCTGGGGATATTATCCCTGATCGTGGTACACGATCAGACCGGATTGTCAGGAATCGAGACGAAAGGAGCGGGGGCAGAAGCGGAGCCGTGGCTAATGGTCGGCCTTATGTACCTCTCGATGCTCTTAGGAATAATTGCTCAATCCTATTATTTTCTTGATCATTCGAGGCCAACATCCTCTTGGATAAAGGCAGCTCTGGCGTCGCCTATCATATTCATTCCGCTGCTATCATCGTACCTTAACACCATTCAAGAGATGAAAAGTATAAGCATCGCGGAACTAATGATTTTTCTCGTCTCCTTTCAGAACGGATTCTTTTGGAAAGTCATATTCGATAAGCAATCCGAAATGCTGGGAAAACAAAGGAACTGAAGCTAGTTGCGCTCGCGGCTTCGAACATGGGGCTATCGACCCCTTATAATCGGTTGTGTGTGGTGAGTTGCAGCTGGTCAGACCGAAATGCGGCCGGCGTCGCTTCTAGCTCAATGTCATCGCAAGTCTCTGTGAACTCTTGATCTGGATGAACAGGCAGGAAAGGAATAGAAGTAGCTCGCCCCGCAGAGAGCAGGCACAAACAAAAAGGCTAGTTTCCCTTTTTACAGTCGCCACAAGTTCGGCTGCTCTCCTCGTAAGCTTCGCCCTCGTGAGCACCATGGCATCAGAGATACTCGCTCCTGAATCGATTTGACTCACGCCTTGCCTGTTGGCGGCCGAATCCGGCGTCACTAACAATGGTGTTTGTGCAAAGTTCGACGTAGGGGCTGCGCCGGTCAGGCAGAGGAGCTATGAGAGGCATTGGATCGGGAGGCGAGCCATTTCATCCGGTGCCGCGACAAACGGTGGCTCATTATATGTAGTGGCGGAAAGGCAACGGCGCCCCCTCGGAAATTGGCGCGGCCGTCAGAATTTCTCCTACGGCATCAGCGAAGCGCAAGGTGACCGGCAGTCCGTCTGCAAAGAGGCACGCATTGAAGTTCACCTTCGTAAGCCCCATGATGTCGGCAAGTACAATCGGAAGACTAGCCTCTCCTCGCGTCACTTCGATCAATAGGGGATTTGGTGTCTCGCGGCCTGGATACGTCGCGAGTTGAGGGATGAAGCCTGTCGTCCAAAGGAGGGCTCGCCTTGAACTCAACTCGTGGCTCGTGCCGCGTAGGACCGGAACACGGCCCGGAGCGAACAGCTTCATTTCCTGAGATCGTGCAATTCGGACGCCTACAAGATTGATATGGTTAGGCACTGCTTCTCGAAAGCCCGCCCACTCCTCGTCACTGAAGCGCGTGCGACCGTGGATGAAAAGCTCAGCGGGTTCTCGCTTGTGTTCGTCATAATAAGACTGAAGCAGATTGGACATCAGCGCTCGGGCTTCAGTCCTTGGCAAATGAAACTCTCTTGTCTCGCTCGAATACCAGGGGCCCATACTTCTCCGATTTTTGGAATACGCAGCGGTGGTCATCAACATTGGCCTGAAATGATTCTCCATAGACGCCTCCGCCAGCGCGGGGCACCTCATTCGTGCCGGTGGCAACAATGTTTCCGCTGGCATCCAATAGCGCTGCTCCAACTTGACGGGAGAGACAGGCGCTTTGCAGTGAGGCGCCGTAGGCGTCATGCATTGCGGTTTCTGAGACGGTCGGGCGAACCACATCCGCGACTGTCATGATCCTAATCAAGCGGGAAAGATTATCGCTGATGTCCCAATCTGGATTGGGCTCGCGATCATCATCATCGAGGAATTGGTCAGCTGTATTGTCAACGAAGAAGTCGGCCATGTGGAAAGCGTCTGACACGCGTTGGCCGTACTTCTCTATCGCTCGGGCGTCGCGTGCCATAAATTTCTCAGCATCTGCTGCCCCGGCGTTAGTGTATTTGTTGACTATGCGGCTCTGGCGGACCTTAGCTTCGCAGACCACACCAACGAGCACGAAGGCGTCTTGATAGACTCTTCGAAGCAATTCGACCTCGGCTGGGTGCCGGATCGAATCGAGGATATAAGCCCTACGCACTCCATCGGGCGCTATTGCATCTTCCCCTGGATTGGAGATGCCGAGCTTTTCCGCTCGCGTTAATCGAATGCGATCGACAAAATGTCTTGCGACAATGGCCCAGTCGCCGCCTGATCGCATCTTGTCGCCTAGGTCTTGAAAGCCAGTCGTCGTAGCAAGGTCGTTCGATGGCGTTGACGGGATGGGCTCGCCGTTCCTGTTCGCCCAATCTTCGATAATCCCTCGTGCCTTCAGAATGCCGACTTCGTATTTACCGCCCGGCAGCGCGGGGTTTTCCAACAATCCCCTTAGCGTAGTGGCGATGGTGCTGGTTCCAGAGCCAACGTGGCCGACAACGGCGAAGACAATCTCGTTAGTGGCATGCTCGATAATCAGAGCTTTAGATGGTTTTGCGGTTGTCGAAGGCGCGTCCTGCGGCAAGCTTGTTTGCAGTGCCATGTATTCCCTGCCCTATAAATCATCAATTTTAAGCCTTTGAAGATAACACCGATTCTGGGTTGAGCGGAGCGCGGCGCCCAACTTATCAACGTGTGCATCAGCAACGGCGAGGGCACTGGATCGGCTAAAGGTTGCTAGTCGTTAGCCGCAGATGGGCCCAACTGCGCTTCGATACCTTGCTCTAGCTGCCGCTCCTCTGCGGGCAGCCCTGAAGAAGACTAAGGGCGTGGGGCGCCCGGAGAATACAAAACTGTGTAACATCGAACAAATGGCGCTGGAAAGAGCGAATAAAAACAATAGGATGCAGGCTAGCCGGCGCATTCCTTTCCTGGGCACCATCCCCTGCTCAAGCGATTGAAATCGCTCATCCGCAGGACATCGAGCTGCTGACCGGTCCGCGACACCGAAGCACGGCGCTCATGGCGCACCGAATGGCCGTCGTCGCCACGTCGGAAGGTGCCGGCAAGGCCGGTGACCCGAGCCCCCCTAGGAAGCCTCAGTGCTCGTTGACCGCAGCGCCCAGCTTGATCAGGCTCAGCGAGCGGTTCGCGGTCTCGCGCAGGCGGCAGTAGCTCGCGCCGCCCCGGTACATGCCGGGGTCGACGTTGTCGAAGACCGCGCAGAGGCGATCACGCGAGGCGGCGAAAACTTTCTGCGAGTCATTGACGGCCTTGATCGCGTCGGCGAACCCGCCGGCCTGAACCTTCTTCAGCGCCTCACTGGTTTTCTGCGTCCAGACGGCGAGTTCGCGCGCCGCGCAGGCCTTCCATCTGGCGACATCGTCATTCGCGCCCTCTGCCGCCTTGATGCAGGGGTCGGCGACGAGCCCGACGCAGGCACTGCCGAAACCGGCGGTTTTCTCCACCTTCTTCAGGCAGGCATCGATCACGGCAAGGTCGGCTGGCGCGGTGCTCTGGGCGGTGTCTTGGGCGAAAGCCATCGATGCCAGCGGGAGGCCTGCGGCGAGAATCGCGGCGGCAAGCTTGAATTTCACGGGAGATCTCCGTTCGGCGCATCGATGCAACCTTGGTCACCGGAGGCCCGGCGTGGGTTCACCCGAATGTGGAGCAGGAGCCGTTCCTCACACCACCTTCTTCCCGGTCCGCTCCGCCACCGCCTTCTGCACGTCATATCTGGAAACCATCTGGGAGGCTCCGCAACGACGACCGTGCATTTGACACGCCGGCAGACGCCCGGAGTGTCGCCATGATCCGCTCGATGTCGGCTGGGCGCCGAATACGGAGAGCCACGAGGAGCAGAAGCGCACTGGGCTGCTAGGCCGCGACGCGGCTAATCCGACGGCTTGACGCCGAGATCGCCCAGGATGCGGAGCATCACGTCGCTGTCGCGCTTGAAGATCCGATTCGTCGTTTCGAAATCGGCCGGCGATGACAGGATGAAGTTGTTCAGCATCTGCTGAACTTTCGGATCGGTTCCGGCTTGGATCAGCAGCGGCGAGAGGCGATCGACGATATCCCGCGGCGTGCCGGACGGCACCGCAAACGTCGTGAAGGGACGCAGATTGTAGAAGTCGCCGACGGCGCCTTGCTCGGTCATGGTCGGCGTGTCCGGATGGGGCGGCAGACGGGTGCCGACCACGCCGATCAGGTTGCCGGTGCCGGCCTGGATGACGGGCGCGGCTGCGGCATAGCTCCCGGCGGCGCCATCAAGCGTCTGTCCGGCGACGTCATTCCACATCGGCGCCTCGCCGCGATACTGGATGACCTGAACCTTTATGCCGTATTGCTTGGCGATCGTCTCGATCAGGACGTGCGGCGTCGAGCCCACGCCGTAGGATCCCCAGTTCACGCTGCCGACTTTCTTGCAGTATTCGATGAACTCGCGCAGGTTGGTCGCACCGGTCTTCTTCGCCGCCACGACCGGACCGCCAGCGCCGATGACCATCGTCAGATAGGTAAAATCCTTTTCGGGATCGTAGGGCAGGTCTCTTACCGTGACGCGGTTCTGGATCAGCGACGACGAGATCGTGCACAGGATGGTGGTGCCGTCCGGATCGGCGCGTTTCGCTTCTGCCACGCCGATGACGCCGCCGGCGCCGCCCTTGTTCTCGACGATGACCGGCTTGCCCACCTGCCGCGCCAGGAAGTCGCCGAACGCGCGCGCGATGCCATCGGTCTGGCCGCCCGGTGGATAGGGCACGATGATCCTGATCGATTTGGACGGCCACGCGGATTGCGCCTCGGTCCTTACAGCCGGCGCGCACAACGCGACGGCCGAACCCATCACGAATGTTCGTCGTGTCAGCTTTCTCATTTCCCGCCCTTGGTCTTGTTGTTTCTTGTCGAGTCGCGAGGACCGATCGGATGAAACTAGCGAAGAACGTGGCTGCGTGACGTGCGGCACTGTGTCCGCAACAAAGCAGGTGACTTCCACCACGCGGAAAACGCATTCGGACGGCGGCTCCTCTCCCCCTCACACCACCCGCTTCCCCGTCCGCTCCGCCACCGCCTTCTGCACGAAATACATCATCACCAGCGTGACGATCGTCGTGGTCACGACGACGTAGCCGATCCGGTCGAAATGGAGCAGCGCGCCGTCCGCGCCTTGCGCGATGATCGCGCTGGCGAGCACCGAGCCGAGCCCGCCGGACAGTTGCTGGAGCGAGGCGCTGACCGCGCTGAACGAGCCGCGCTGGCCGGGCTCCGGGATCGCCGACATCAGCGCCTGCGAGGGGATCATGCGCGAGAAGATGCCGACGAACATCAGCACGTTGACCAGAATCGCGGTCGCGAGCGAGACGTGGCCGAGATGGGTGTAGATCAGCACCATGAGGACGGTCATGGCGCAGCCGAACACGAAGGTCGGATATTTGCCGAACGCGTCGCTGGCGCGGCCGACCAGCGGTCCCGTGACGATGCTGAACAGGCCGGAGACGAGATAGATCGTCGGCAGATGCGTGATGTCGATGCCGAGATTGTGCACGGTGTAGGCGCTGGAGAACGGCATCAGCATGTAGCCGCCGGTCGCCAGCAGCGTCGTGACGGCGAAGGCGAGCGTGTAGCGCGGCTCACCGACCGTCGCGACCAGATGGCGGAACGGGTTTCTGTCCTGCTTCAGCTTCAGATGCGCGTCGACCGGCTCCATGGCAAAGGCGATGATGGCGATCGTCACGATCGACAGCACCACGATGGCGATGAAGCAGACATGCCAGCTCCAGTAATTGGCGAGAAACAGGCCGGCGGGAATGCCGAGCACCTGGCTGGCGGCGAACGCCGTCTGGATGATTCCCATCACGCGGCCGCGCATCTGCAACGAGAACAGGTCGGTGATGATGGCGAGCACGACCGCGCCGATCACGCCGCCGAACAATCCGGTCACGATCCGGCCGATCAGCAGCACATGGTAGTTCGGCGCCACCGCGCACAACAGCGTGCCGAGCGTGAAGCCGACATAGAAGAACAGCAGGAGGCGCTTGCGATCGAAACGATCGGCAAAGCCGGCGGCGAGGATGCCCGATAGTCCCGCACTGAACGCGTAGGCCGATACGGCAACGCCGAACTGCCCCGCCGTGATGCCGAGCGCGGGCATCAGGATAGCGCCGAGCGGCGACATGATGATGAAATCGAGGATGATCGTGAACTGCGTCAGCGCCAGCAGCGCGATGAGGAGCGCCTGGTAGCGCGAAAATCCGCGCGGACCCTGGTCGTCGATCGGCGCAGCGAGCGTTGGTTCGGTCATGGCACGTGATCCAGGGTGGGACCCCCGGGGAGGGAAATTGGCAGATAGGGTGGGCCGGGACGATATCCACGGCGCGCGAAGCAAAAGTTCTGCTGGAACAGGAAGCTCGCGCCGGATTGTGGGATCCGGGCAACAGCGCCCTGGGGCGAAAGCCGTCCCCACCTCTCCGGGCGAATTAAGCCGCCTTTAGCGAATGATCCCATAGGGTTGGCGACCCATTTCCTGCTCCCCGGCCGAATGCCGGTCATGTCGCGGCAAGTCAGAGCGTTTTTCGATGGAGCAGCGTGCCCCGCAGTACGATCCTGGCGTGTCCAAGCCGTCGGCAACGCTGTCGGCGGCCCGAACCCTCGTCATCGACCTCGAAGGCGCGCTGCTGCGTTCCGAGCTGCTGATGGAGGCGCTGTTCTCCAGCCCCGGCCGCATGCTGGCGCGCTTCGGTGCGGGCGGACTGGCGGGGATGGCGGCGCTCACGGCGATCCTGGCGCGAGCCGAAATCGACTACGCCCATCTGCCCTATGATTCCGATGTGATGAACCGGGCGCTGGCGGCACGGGCGCGCGGCGAGAAGATCTATCTCGTCGCGGATCGGCTCGCCGCTCATGCCGCGGCGATCGCAGCGCATCTCGGCTTCGATGGCGTCGTCACGCACGCCGATCTCGCGGCGGGGCGCGTGCCGTTCGATTGTGCCTCCATCACGCGCATCGAAAATGGCGAGGTCCGCAGAGCCGGCCTCGCCACCTGGGTGAAGGCGCTGCGGGTTCATCAATACGCCAAGAACACGCTGGTGTTCGTGCCTGCGCTCACGGCGCATCAGCTGAACCTTTCGACGCTCGGCTACGCGCTGCTCGCATTCCTGGCGTTCTCGGCCTGCGCCTCGGGCGCCTATCTGATGAACGATCTGCTCGATCTCGCCGCCGACCGGCAGCATCCGAGCAAGCGCCACCGCGCGCTCGCAGCCGGCGATTTGCCGATCTCGTCGGCGCTGTCGGCCATTCCCGCATTGTGGTTGTTCGCGCTTGCCGCCAGCCTCTGCATCTCGCCGCAGTTTCTCGGCGTGCTCGGCCTCTATCTCGCCACCACGATCGCCTATTCGCTCGTGCTCAAGCGCAAGATGCTGGTCGACATCGTCACGCTCGCCGGCCTCTACACGCTTCGCATCGTCGCCGGCGCAGTCGGCGTCGGCGTGGTGCTGTCGGAATGGCTGTTGATCTTCTCGCTGTTCGTGTTCACCTCGCTCGCCCTGATCAAGCGCTTCAGCGAGCTCAGCATGCGCGAGAGCGTGGGCCTCGCCGATCCCTCCAACCGCGACTATCGCGTCACCGACCTTAACGTCATCGCCGCGATGGCGGCGGCAAGCGCCATGAACGCGGTGACCGTGTTCTCGCTCTACGTCTCGTCCTCGGCGGTGACGCCGCTCTACAGCCGCCCCTGGATGCTGTGGCTGCTCACACCGCTGCTGCTGTACTGGTTCGGCCGTGCTCTGATGATGGCTCATCGCCGCGAGATGCCGGACGATCCGATCCTATACGCGTTCCGGGACGGCCCCAGCCGCACCGCTGTCGCGGCGATGATCTGCATCATGCTCGCTGCGATCTGACCGGCCCGCAAGGTCATGGCCGCTTGCGTGACCTGCTGCGACTGGCTACATCGCCATCCATTCGACTAAAGCGCGATGCGATTAAGATGAATCGTCATCGCGCTTTAGGTTATTGATTGAGCATGATCTTTTCGGAAAACCGCTGCACACTTTTCCGGATCATGCTCTAGCCTATGATATCGACGCACCGATTCGACCCGAGGGTTTCATGACCGTACGCCTGCACCGCGGCGACCTGCCCGACCTGTCCCGCTACACCGGAGCGGTGGCGATCGACACCGAGACCATGGGGCTGAACCCGCACCGCGACCGTCTCTGTGTGGTGCAGCTCTCGCCCGGCGACGGCAGCGCCGACGTGGTGCAGATCCCCAAGGGCCACACCGACGCGCCGAACCTGAAGGCGCTGCTCGCCAATCCTGGGGTCACGAAGATATTCCACTTCGCGCGGTTCGACGTCGCGGTGCTGTACCAAACCTTCGGCATCATGACCGGGCCGATTTATTGCACCAAGATTGCGTCCCGCCTGACCCGCACCTACACCGACCGCCACGGCCTCAAGGACCTCGTCCGCGAGGTGCTCAACATCGACCTCTCCAAGCAGCAGCAGTCCAGCGACTGGGGTTCCGACAGCCTGAGCGAGCCGCAGCTCGCCTACGCCGCCTCCGACGTGCTGCATCTGCATGCCTTGCGCGAGCGGCTGGACGCCATACTGGTGCGGGAAGGCCGCAGCCAGCTGGCGCAGGCCTGTTTCGACTTCCTGCCGACCCGCGCCCTGCTGGACCTCCAGGGCTGGGCGGAAGAGGACATTTTCGCGCACTCCTGAAGGCCCCCCGTGGCGGTTGGCCCGGGATTGCCGCCCCGTTTCGGACACTTTCGTAACGGCCTGTCGCCGGCTGCATATTTGGGCGGCGCCGGATAGAATGGGGTGCGCCCCCTCGACCGGACAAGGCGAGCGATACGTCAGGAGACAGGTAAGCAGGAACCCCGGTGAATTCGGCCCAGAACCCCACCTACGACGCCGCGCTTGCGGCGAAGTTTGCCAGCGCGGCCCGCCACAGCCGCCTGGTGCGGATTCTACGCATCGCGGTCCCGGGTGCTGTGGTGCTGTCCATGGCTGTCATCGTCGGCGTCTCGATCTTCAATCCGTTCCGCATGCTGATGCCGAAGCTGCCGCTCGACTCCGGTAATCTGGTGGTGTCGGGCACCAAGATCACGATGGAATCGCCGCACCTCGCCGGCTACACGCCGGACCAGCGGCCCTACGAGCTCTGGGCCAAGACCGCGACGCAGGACATCACCGATCCCGATCATGTCGATCTCAATGACCTGCGTGCGAAAGTGCTGATGGAGGACAAGTCGACCCTGTTCCTCGATGCCCGCACCGGCCGCTTCGACAACAAGCAGCAGCAGCTCGATCTGCGCAAGGACATCTTGCTGCGCACCTCGACCGGCTACGAGGCGCGGCTCAATTCCGCCTTCGTCGACATGGGCAAGGGCACGGTCTCCTCGGACGAGCGCGTCGACGTCAAGCTGACCAATGGCACGCTGAGTGCGGATCGCCTGCGGATTACCGAAGGCGGTGACGTCATCCGCTTCGAGGGCAATGTGGTGATGCATCTGGACAAGCTGGATGAACCCGCCGCTGCTCAGCCTGGACCAACCGAGCCTGCGCCGACGAAGACGCGCACGCCTCAGAACAAGTCTGCCAATTCGAAGTGATTTTCATGATGAAGTTCTTCTCGCGCAACGACAACAGGCGCAGCGCGATCGTCAGCGCAGCCGCGCTTGCCTTTGGTGTCTTGATCGCATCCGGTGAAGGCCGCACGCAGAGTTCGGCGACTGCGCCCAACAACGCGCTGCAGGGCTTTACGCAAAACCGCGATCAGCCAATTCAGATTGAAGCGGCCTCGCTCGAGATGCGCGACAAGAAGAAGGAGGCGACCTTCTCCGGCAATGTGAAGGTCGTGCAGGGCGACACCACCATGACCTCGAAGACGCTGGTGGTGTTTTACGATTCGGGCGGCGGCGACAAGCCGGCCGCGCCGCAGCCTGCGGCGAAAGCGACCAAGAGCGCGCCGATGCAGTCGGCGCAGCCGGGTCCGGGCGGCAGCTCCTCGATCAAGCGGCTCGAGGCGCGCGGCAATGTCGTGGTCACCCAGAAGGACCAGGTGGTGACGGGGGAGAGCGCCGTGTTCGACACCAAGACCAACCTGATCACCATGTTCGGCGGGGGCTCGGGCCAAGTCGTCATGACCCAGTGCAAGAACGTCATGCGGGGCGATCGGCTGACTGTCGATATGACGACCGGCGTGTCACGTGTGGAATCCGACAGCGGCCGGGTTCAGGTCCTGCTGCCGCAGGGCTCCAGCAACGATTGCGGTTCGGGCAAGCCCGGCGGCGCGCCGCCTTTGCAGTTACCCGGTGCAAGTAAACCAAAATGAATTCAACGGCTTGGTTCGGATGCGGCCGAACCGAGGGTTGAAGCCTGCCCGGCGAGCCTGTATCTAGCGCGCAGGGCTTTCGAAGCGGGGTCCGCCGCTTTTCGGGCGTGTTTCACTGGGCATGAGACATTCCTTCACCCATGCTGCGTCGGCCAATCGCTCAGGCTGGCGCGACAGATCGCGCGGATTTCGCGCAAGACGACGCCAAAGGCTAGAAGGCGGGGATGGTCGATCTCTTCAGCATGTTCCGTCGGCGCCCCGCCAAGCGCGGCCGGCCAGGATTTGCGCGTCAGGACATCACTGCGCTCGGGGACAGCGTCGGCGGCCTCGTGCCCAGTCCCGTCAGGGACACGCCGATTGCCCGCGACCAGCCCCGCGGGCCCGACCAGTTCCAAGGTGACTACACGGGCGACTACGAGGCCGACTATCAGGCCGAGCCGCGTCCGCAGGCGGTTCATCCCGTCCGAACGGCCGCCAGGTCCAACGGTGCCGGCGCGCCGCAGCTGTTGAAGCGGCCCGGATTCCTGGCTGTGCATAGCGTGGAAAAGGCCTTTGGCAGCCGCCAGGTGGTGCGCGGCGTCAGCATCTATGTGCGCCGCGGCGAGGCCGTCGGCCTGCTCGGCCCGAACGGCGCCGGCAAGACCACCGTGTTCTACATGATTACCGGCCTGATCAAGGCCGATCGCGGCGCGATCGAGCTCGACGGCCACGACGTCACCAAGCTGCCGATGTATCAGCGCGCGCGGCTCGGCATCGGCTATCTGCCGCAGGAAGCCTCGATCTTCCGCGGCCTCACCGTCGAGCAGAACATCCGCGCCGTGCTCGAAGTGGTCGAGCCCTCGCGCAAGAAGCGCGAGCAGCAGCTCGACTCGCTGCTCGACGAGTTCAACATCACGCGGCTACGGAAATCACCGTCGATCGCGCTGTCCGGCGGCGAGCGTCGCCGCGTCGAAATCGCGCGCGCGCTGGCGACGCGGCCGAACTACATGCTGCTCGACGAGCCCTTCGCCGGCATCGACCCGATCGCGGTCGGCGACATCCAGGACCTCGTCCGCCATCTCACCAATCGCGGCATCGGCGTGCTGATTACCGACCACAATGTCCGCGAGACGCTCGGCCTCACCGACCGTGCCTATATCGTCTATGCCGGGGAAATCTTGACCGAGGGAACCCCGGATGAGATCGTTGCCGATCCGGACGTGCGCCGCCTTTACCTTGGCGAGGAATTCCGCCTCTAGCCCTTTTTTCCAATTCGTCAAGCCGTGTACATCGGGCTGAGACTAGGATAAGCAAAAATCGGACCAACTTTTGGGATCGGTTCTTGCTTCATGGCGCTTACGCAGAGATTAGAGTTCCGGCAATCGCAGTCGCTAGTCATGACGCCGCAGCTGATGCAGGCGATCAAGCTGCTGCAATTGTCCAATCTCGATCTCACGACCTTCGTGGAAGAGGAGCTCGAGCGAAACCCGCTGCTGGAACGGGCCAGTGACGAGGCCCCCGCGGGCGAAGCTTCGGCCGAGGCCGGCAGTTACGGCGATTCCGGGGGCGGCCAAGGTGACGGTCATGGCGATGGCCAGGGCGAGGACGGCTTCGGCGGCAGCGCGGAAGGCTTCGAGCCGGGCCAGGAAGAATGGATGAGCAAGGATCTCGGCACCCGCGCCGAGATCGAGCAAACCCTGGACACCGGCCTCGACAACGTCTTCTCCGAGGAGCCGGCCGAGGCGGCCGCGCGCAACGCGCAGGATGCCGCGCCAACCACCTATACCGAATGGGGCGGCGGCGCCTCCGGTGACGAAGACTACAATCTCGAAGCTTTTGTCGCGGCCGAGACGACGTTGTCGGGCCATCTCGCCGAGCAGCTCTCGGTTGCCTTCACCGCGCCCGCGCAACGCATGATCGGCCAGTACCTGATCGACCTCGTCGACGAGGCCGGCTATCTGCCGCCCGATCTCGGCCAAGCCGCCGAGCGTCTCGGCGCGTCGCAGGCCGAGGTCGAAAGCGTCCTCGCCGTGCTGCAAAAATTCGATCCGCCCGGGGTCTGCGCGCGTTCCTTAAGCGAATGCCTGGCGATCCAACTGCGCGAGCTCGACCGCTACGACCCCGCGATGCAGGCGCTGGTCGAGCATCTCGATCTGCTCGCCAAGCGCGACATCGCGGCTCTTCGCAAGATCTGCGGCGTCGACGACGAGGACATCGCCGACATGATCGGCGAGATCCGCCGCCTCAATCCCAAGCCCGGCATGAAGTTCGGCTCGGCGCGCCTGCAGACCATGGTGCCCGACGTCTATGTCCGCCCGGGTCCCGACGGCGGTTGGCATGTCGAGCTCAACAGCGACACCTTGCCGCGCGTGCTCGTCAACCAGACCTATTATTCCGAGCTGTCGAAGAAGATCGGCAAGGACGGCGACAAGTCCTATTTCACGGATGCGTTGCAGAACGCGACCTGGCTCGTGCGCGCGCTCGACCAGCGCGCCCGCACCATCCTGAAAGTGGCGACCGAGATCGTGCGCCAGCAGGACGGGTTCTTCACCCACGGTGTCGCCCATTTGCGCCCGCTCAATCTGAAGGCCGTCGCCGACGCCATCCAGATGCACGAATCCACGGTGTCGCGTGTCACCGCCAACAAATACATGGCGACCAACCGCGGCACGTTCGAGCTGAAATATTTCTTCACGGCCTCGATCGCCTCGGCCGACGGGGGCGAAGCGCATTCGGCGGAAGCGGTGCGTCACCACATCAAGCAGCTGATCGATTCGGAGGAGCCCTCCGCGATCCTGTCGGACGACACCATCGTGGAACGCTTGCGCGCCTCGGGCATTGATATTGCCCGCCGCACGGTCGCGAAGTACCGCGAAGCCATGCGCATACCTTCCTCGGTGCAACGCCGCCGCGACAAGCAGAGCGCTCTTGGTAACGTCCTCTCTACCGCCTTGTCCGATCGCTCCCGCAATCCCGAACCGGCCTGATTGCGCTGGCGCCAAATCGCGCTACTCTCGATGCCCCATCGAGACCGATCCAAGCTGGGCACCAACCAAGCGAGGCATCACATGACTCTCAGAATCTCGGGAAAGAGCATCAGCGTCGGCGAGGCGCTGCGCGGCCGCGTTGCCGACCGCACCGACGAGGTGCTGCGCAAATATTTCGACGGCAATTATTCCGGCCACATCACGCTGAGCAAGGACGGCTTCGGCTTTCGCACCGATTGCGCCCTGCATCTCGATTCGGGAATCACGCTGGAAGCCGATTCGAACGCACCGGATGCCTATGCCAGTGCCGACCAGGCGCTGGTGATGATCGAGAAGCGGTTGCGGCGCTACAAGAACCGGCTCAAGGACCGCTCCGCACGCAAGGCCCATGCCGCCTCCGAGGCGATGGCTGCGCTCGACGCCACCAGCTATGTGCTGGAAGCGCCCGGAGAGGGCGAAGAGGAAGTCGCCGGCTACAGCCCCGTCATCATCGCCGAGCAAACCACGTCGCTGAAGCGGCTCTCGGTCAGCGAAGCCGTCATGGAACTCGACCTCAGCGGGGCACCCTGCCTGGTATTCCAGCATGGCTCGTCCGGTCGCGTGAACATCATTTACCGCAGGGCGGACGGCAATGTGGGTTGGATCGACCCGCCGGGAGCCAAGGTGGACGGCCAGGGCGGTGGCTAGGCCCGCCAGCCGGCGCCCGTACCATCCCGGCCCTTAACAATGACGGGGGCAAAGCCGCACGCGGGAGTTGGCACCGGGATTGCGTTGGAGTAGAAGCCCCCCACATCTGGATCGGGGCTAAGTCCGCCTCCTGCTTCATGTTATTGACGCCGGCCGAGCTTGGTCTATCAAGCTGGCCAAATCGGAACCTGACGGTTTAATTCACCTCGGAAAGCTTCCATGCCGATTACCGATCTGGTCGCACCCGAGGCGATTCTCCCGGCATTGAAAGTCAACAGCAAGAAGCAGGCGCTGCAGGAGCTGGCGGCCAAGGCCGCCGAGCTGACCGGGCAGAACGAGCGCTCGGTGTTCGAGGTGCTGCTGCAGCGGGAGAAGCTCGGCACCACCGCGGTCGGCTATGGCGTCGCCATTCCGCACGGCAAGCTGCCCAAGCTGGAGAAGATCTTCGGCCTGTTCGCGCGGCTCGATCGTCCGATCGACTTCGAGGCGATGGACGGCCAGCCGGTCGATCTCGTCTTCCTGCTGCTGGCCCCCGAAGGCGCCGGCGCCGATCACCTCAAGGCGCTCGCCCGCATCGCCCGCCTGCTGCGCGACCAGGACATCGCCAAGAAGCTCCGCGCCTCGCGCGATGCGCAGGCGATCTATTCGGTGCTCGCGCTGCCGCCGGCAACGGCGGCGTAACGTTCCGTCTTTCCCGCCCGGCAAGGGCCCGATCGTCCCTCGCACCTGATTGTGAGGGCAGCGTCCCGTCATGCCACCTTGATCTCAAAGGTAGAAGGTAGGACAATCTTCCCGCTTGAGACGCACGGCACATTGGGCGGCGCCAACATCCGCTGAGAGCCGTTCGAAGCCGTGGACTGAGCGGACGTGACTGGGAATGGAATGACGCCGTTGCGCCTCGCGGCCGCGGCGGGAGAACGGCCCTGGGAATCAGGCCTCGACCGGCCGATGCCCGCGGCAGGCGCGCGTGCGAAGGCGCCCGTGGTGCGCGGTGAGGCAAGATTTGCCGCGCGTCAGGCGGTCAGCTCATGACCAGCCTGCACGATTCCGAGGAGGACGACAGCGCGATCTGGCAAGCGCCCGGCGTCGGCGTGGAAAAGCTCGCCAGAATCGTGATGCGTGGCTCAATCACCGTCAATGTGATCGCGTCGATGGGTGTCTTCAACCCCGCGCTGCTTCCCGCAGAATGGAGCTTCGTGCAACAGGCCGTTGCGCTTCTGATGTGGGTCATCCTGATCTACGCCAGTGCCTTCGTGCGACCCTGCCTGCGCGTGCAGCCAAATCCCGATTTCATCGCGCTGGTCGCATTCTATGCTCTCGCCGCTGTCTCCGTGCTCTGGACCGGCCTCGCCACCGCGGCGATCATGAAGAGCGCGGCCCTCGTGATGACGACCTTCGGTGCGTACTGCCTGATCACGCGCATCGACATCGACGAGATCGTCGGAGCGACGGCGCTGGGACTCTTCATCTTGGTCGCCGCCTCGGCCCTGTGTGCGGTTTTCGTGCCCGAGATCGGCGTCGATCAGAGCTGGATGCACAACGGCCAGTGGCAGGGAATCTACGAATCGAAGCAGACTCTCGGCTTCATCAGCGCCTATCTGATGTTCTTTGCCTGCTATCAGAAGATGACGGGCCAGGGCTGGACAGTTTTTCTGCTTACGTTTCTCCTGGCATCGACATGCGTCATCGCCTCGGAATCGCGTGGTGCCGGTGCCGTTGCAATTGCCGCCGGTGCACTGCTCATGACCTCCCTATGGTCGATCCGCTGCATGAGGATTTACGCGGTGCTGCCGGTCGTCATGTGCATCCTGGCTGCGCTCCTGATCCTGTATTTCTACGTCACGGGCTACGATTCCATCCATCTCGGCGAATCGACCATCAATCTGACCGAGCGAACCTTTATCTGGCAGTACGCCATCGGCCATTTCGACGATGCGCCGCTGCTGGGCTTCGGCATCAACGGGTTCTGGACGCGCCCTGCGATTTACGACTATTTCAACCAGAACCACGGCTGGGTGCTGGACAATTATCATAGCGGCTACATTGCGGTGGCAATGGAAACCGGATTCCTGGGATCCGTGCTGTTCGTGGCGAGCGTCTATCTGTTCTCGGAAAAGGTCCTGTACCTGATCGACACGCGGTCGATCGATCGTCGCCACTGCGCTCTCATCATCGGATTCGTCGTCCTCAGCTTTCAATCGAATTTCACGGAGACGATGTTCCTTCGCTCGACCATGTTCACCTCGGTGCTGCTCGTCGCATTCTTCTTCGCAGTGTGCCGGCCGGTGCCGCAGCAGGGCCTGCAGCAATGATGGGGCAGGCGGGATGAATGCCATCTGCGTCCGCTGGGCTGTAACTTTCGGTCTCGCAATGACGCTATCCGTGCTTGCAATCTGCTCCCCGGCAGAAGCAGCCGGACAGGCCGCGTCCGCGCCCCCAAAACTGGGGCGCGGCATCAACATCCTCGGCTATGACGGCATTTGGGAGGGAGGCCGGAACGCGCCATTTCGTCTGGACAACCTCACCGCGATCAGGCGCGCCGGGTTCTCGCACGTCCGGATCAATTTCTTCGGCTTCAAGTTCATGGACCCGGAGAATGCGCTGGATGAGATCGTCTTGAGGCGGCTCGATGCCGTGATCGAGGAGGTGCTCGCCCGAAATCTCATCCCCATCCTGGACGAGCACGATACCCATATCTGTCAGCGCGACGTCTCCGCGTGCGCCGGGAAGCTGAAAGCGTTCTGGACGCAAATCGCCGCGCGCTATGCCGGAAAATATCCGAGGCTCGTCTTCGAGGTGCTCAATGAGCCGGGCGGGCAGATGACGTCCGCCGCCTGGAACGCCCTTCTGAACGAATGTCTCGGCATCATCCGCGCCACCAACCCCCGGCGGCCGGTGATCGCCGCGGTTCTCAACGTCGACGAGATGCCCGTCGAGGACTTGGTCCTGCCGCCGGATGACCGAAATATCATCGTCACGTTTCACTATTACGCGCCGATCCGCTTCACCCATCAGGGCGCACCGTGGTCGCCGACGTTCTCGCAAATAGGCCCGCTCGATTGGGGCACGCCGGAGGACGAGCAGAAGGCGCGCGCCGATTTCGACAAGATCCGGTCCTGGTCCGAACGGGAGAAGCGTCCGATCTATCTCGGTGAGTTCGGCGTATACGAGGCCGCGCCAGCCGAAGCACGGACGAGATATCTGTCGTTCGTGGCGCGAAGCGCGGAGCGGCTCGGCTGGGCCTGGGCCTATTGGCAATTCGATCATGATTTCGCAGCCTTCGACAGCGCGCGTCAAAGCTGGAAGCCGGAGATCATGCGGGCGCTGATTCCGGCGGGGCGCTGAGGCGGGGGCGTGACCTGAACTCAGCCGCGCCGGCGTGAAGCCATCCGACGATCGGATAGTTCAGCCTGGAGCGCCGTCATTAAGCCTAAGGCGCCGTGTTGCGGCGCGTTGTGCTCAACAGTACCGAAGTACCAAATGTGTCGGAGTGTTGCTCCTCGAATACAGCGCGCGGAGGCCGGCCGATGTACCTTACCGGAGATTTCTATCGCTGATTGCTTCGGGGGTGACGAATGAAACGACTGCTGCTGGCGACGTCGGCTCTGATTGTCGCAGGCTCTGCTCAAGGTGCCGATCTGGGAGCTCGTCCCTACACGAAAGCGCCGGTTGCGGCGGCCGTGCCTTTCAGTTGGACCGGCTGCTATATCGGGGGTCATGTCGGCGGCGGTGCGAGCCGAACGGGCTTCACGGATCCCGGCATCGGAACGGGGGCGGTCATCTCGCCTGCAATGACCATAGGCAGTGTGCCTGGTGATCGCATTGGGGTGAACGGAGACGTCGGAATTGTAGGAGGCGTTCAGGTAGGTTGCGACTACCAATTTGCCAGCAACTGGGTGCTCGGGATTGCCGGCGATTTCACGGCCACCGATCTTCACGGCACCGCCAACGATCCCTTCTTCGCCGGAAAGACCGGCGCGCCCGCCACTCTATCGAGCCGCACCGACTGGGTCGCCAGCGTCACGGGTCGGGTCGGCTACACATGGGATCGCTTGCTCGTTTATGGCAAGGGCGGCGTCGGGTTTGCGCATGACCGATACAATCTGAACAATTTCTCGTCGATTGGCGGCTTCTTTTGTCCCGGTGTGGGATTCCTCGTTTTTGAGCCCTGCAATTCAAGCGCCAGCACCGATCGTGTCGGCTGGGTGGCAGGTGCCGGTGTCGAGTGGGCCTTCGCCCCGAACTGGTCGGCCTTGGTCGAGTACACTCACTACGGCTTCGACAGCAAGCGCGTGGGATTCGCCAATCCAGCCGCCGCCACCACTGCCTTGATCGATATTCGTCAGGACATCGATATCGTGAAGGTAGGTATCAACTATCGGTTCGGCGGGTCACCCGTCGTCGCGAAGTACTGATTGATCGCTTAAGCAGACAAAGGGAGCGGCCGGGGCTCAACCTCGCGCCGCTTCCATGCGATTCACGATCCGCTGCCCGATCGGGCTCTTCAACCAGGCCTGGAAACCGGGCCGGTCCCAGATCATCCGACGCAATACCAGAAGCGATCCATCCGTATGCGATCGCACCGGTTTTTCGGGTTCGGGCTCGAGCGTCCATCCGAGCTTGGACAGATATTGAATGGTCGTCTGATTGCGCTCCAGCACGAACGCGCGGATGCGGCTCAGCTTGAGATCGTCGAACACGAACCTGAGCAGCGGAATGAAGGTGTTCACCGTCGCTCCGGCATTGCGGTGCTCCTTTTCTCCGATCACGGCGCTGACGAGCGCCTCGCTCGCCGCCGCGTTGATGTCGAGGCGGATGAAGCCGACATGGATGCGGCTGCCGCGCTCAAATATCCCGAGCAGGAGCCGTTCGCGCTGATCGAAGGATTTGATGTAGTCGGCGATCTCCGCCTTGGTCATCGCGCGCGGTGACGTGTTGAGGACATGCACGGTCCAGGGATCGGACAACCAGTCCGCCCAGCGCTGCGAGGCGTCATCGCGCTTGATGGTGCGCAGAAAATAGCGCCCGGCCGGAAACCACAATTGCTGCTTGGGCAGACGTTCGACTTTCGGCGGCATGCCGCATCTAAGCAGTTTCGAGTCGGACGATCAATTTGGATGGCGCAACGTGCAGGCCTCGAGGGGCGACGCCTTCGTGGGCGCCGCTCGTGCGCGTCAGCAGACCGTCGGCAGCAGGCGCCGGACTTCGTCGAGCAGTTCGGGGACCGCCCTCTTGTCACCCGCGAGGTGCTTGAGCAGCGCACTCTGGAACAGACCGTCGAACAGCGCGTAGAGCGCGCCTGGCGACGACGCCGGCCGCTTGCCGCCGAGCTCGGCATAGCGCGAGGCAATGCGCCAGATCATCGCTTCCAGGCTCTTGTCGATCTCGAGGACATCCTTGCGAAACGCCGCCTCAAACATCGCCTGCGAGCGCAAATCGTACCAAAGCCGGTGCATGCGGGCTTCGTTCTGCAGCGTTGCTGCGAGCTTGGCGAGGAAGCCCTCCGTCAATTCGTCGCGGCTCGTCGCTGTCGCGACGACCTCGTCATAGCGCGTCACGCACTTGGCCTTGTAGTGGCGAACGCAGCAGCAGATCAGGTCGAGCTTGTCGCTGAAATAATAGTGGAACACGCCGTGCGTGAACGCCGAGTTCTGCGCGATCTCCCGCAGGCTGGTCCGGGCGAAGCCGAGCTCTCCAAGCGTTTCGAGCGCGGCCTCGGCAAGCTCGATGCGTCGCGCGTTGAACTTGTCGTCCCGCACGATCTCCGCCGCGGCCTCTCGCTTCGCCGCTCCTGTCGCTTGCCGCGCCATCCTCGCGCTGTCTCCCGTCTCTTGGTCACCACGATCACGTCGTCGGTCATCGTCTACAAACCATCCTCTTTGACAACTGTCAAATTTTTTCCTTGACAACTGTCAAGTTCCGGGAGGAGTGTGCGCGCCAAGAAATTTGGACAGTCGTCAAGACGTCAGCAAATGGAGGAAATGCACCCGCCGGCGCCGCGCCGCCGGAACGGACTCGCATGCCGTTGCGCAACCGCGCCGGCACCGCGCTGCCAATCGCAGCGCGCACCGATCATCAGCGAACAGATCAGTCCAAAAGATCAGTCCAAGCAAAGGGAGGACGTGCGATGAGTGAGAAGAGTCTTGATGGCCGCAAAGCCCTGGTCACCGGCGGAGCCCGCGGGATAGGAGCGGCTATTGCAGAAGCACTGGCGCGCTCCGGTGCGGCGGTCATGATCGGCGACATTCTCGATGACGCCGGCAAGGATAGCGCCGGCGAGATCGCCAGGCTCGGAGTGAAGACCGGCTTCGTGCATCTCGATGTCGCCGACGATGCGCAGTGGGAGAAAGCGACTGCTGCGACGGTCGCCACCCTCGGCGGCTACGACATCCTCATCAACAATGCCGGCATTGAGATCACGTCGCTGGTCAGCGAGATCAGGGCCGAGGATGCGCGGCGGATGTGCGACGTCAACATCGTCGGCACCGTGCTCGGCATGAAGCACGCCTTCCGCGCGATGCGGCCGGGTGGACCGGCGGGCAAAGGCGGCGCGGTCGTCAACATCGCGTCTGTCGCGGCGACGATCGCCTTCCCAAGCATCGCGGTCTATTCCGGCACGAAATCCGCGGTCGATCGCATGACACGGGTCGCTGCGATGGAGGCCGGCAAGCTCGGTTATGGCGTCCGCGTCAACTGCATCTATCCTGGCTTGATTCCGACCGACATGGGCCTGCAGCTGGCCAACGACATCGTCAAGATCGGTCTCGCGCCCGACGTCAACGCCGCGGTCGGCTCGGTGGTGGAGCAGACGCCTCTCGGCAAGCTCGCGGAGGTCGGCGACATCGCTAATGCTGCGGTGTTCCTGTGCTCGAACGAAGCCCGCTTCATCACCGGCATCGGACTGCCGGTCGATGGCGGCATGGGAATGTGAGCTGCAAACCCGACAACGAACATTTCGGAGGAACGACAATGAGCGCGAAGAAGCCCGTCATCGTCTATGGCGCGTCCGGCTACACCGGCCGCCTGGTCTGCGAATACTTACGCGAGTACAACATCCCCTTCATCGCCGCGGGGCGCAGCGCGGAGAAGCTCAACGCCGTAATGAAGGCGAACGTGGCCGGTATCGAGACCGCCGACTACGAGGTGGTGGAAGTGCCGCACACCGTGAGCGCACTGACGGAGCTGTTCAACGGCGCCTCGGTGGTGCTCAACACCGTGGGCCCCTTCGCCAGGTTCGGTGCCGAGGTGGTGCAGGCCTGCTGGGCGTCCCGATGCCACTACACCGACACGACAGGCGAGCAGGACTGGCTGATCACGCTCGAGCAGGAATGGGGCACGAAGTTCGCCAATGCCGGCCTGCTGCTCGCGCCGGGCATCGCGCAGATGTACACCACCGGTGAGATTGCCGCGCAGCTGTGCCTGGAGACGCCCGGCCTCGACACGCTCGATATCGCCGTGTTCTGGGGCGGCAGCCCGACCATCGCCTCGACGCAGACCATCCTGGTCAACGCCGCGATGGCCAAGGCCTACTATCTGGAGCAGAACAAGTATGTCGAGCATCAGGTGGATGCCGGTCTCTACAACCTCGCCATCCCCGGCCAGCATGAGCTCGCACTGGCGCTGCCCTGGGGCGGCACCTCGCACCCGGTGTGGTTCAAGCGCGATCCGCGCGTGGCCAACGTGAAGGTGCTGGGCGGTGTGTTCAACCGCGCGCTGATGCTGGGCGTGCCGCAGATCGTCGCCGCTGCGCTGGACGCGACCAAGGACATGAACCCCGACGACCGCTACGCCGCCTTGGCGCAGACCGCCGCCGGCGTGATGAACACCATGCCGCCGCGCGAGAACCCACGTGTCAACAAGTCGCTGGATTCGGTGCATGCCTCCGGCCCGCTCGGGCGCGCGCACTGCGTCATCAACGGCAACAGCAATTACAAGCAGACCGGCTTGCTGCAGGCCTATGCAGCGGCGCACCTGCTGCAGCAGCCGCCCAAGCGCGTGGGCTTCGCCTCCGGCTGCCAGGCATTCGGTCACCACGAGCTCCTCGGCCAGCTGCGCAGCTTCGGGCTGGTCAGCAGACCGATCCTCACCGTGCACGACTGAGCAAGATCGCGGGTGGCGCGGCCGCGCGCCACCCGCCAGCTGCTTCCGGGATTGATCATGCGCTTTATCGATTACCTCGACAAAGGTGCTTCGCTCGGCGCTGATGCGCCGTGCCTGACCATGGACGGTCGCGATCTCAGCTATCGCGAGGTGCAGCAGCTGAGCTACCGCGTCGCGCGCGGGCTCGCGCGGTCGGGTATTGCTGCCGGCGAGAAGGTCGCAATCCTTTCCGGCAACGATCCGGTCGCGTTTGCATGCGTGTTCGGCATTTCCCGCGCGGGCTCGGTTTGGTGCCCGATCAATCCGCGCAACGAGGCGGCCGAAAACCGGCTCATCCTCGACCAATTCGATTGCAGCCTGCTGCTGTTTCACTCGAGCTTCGCGCCGATGGTCGAGGCGGTGCGTGCAGAGCTGCCGAAGCTGCGCGTCCTCGTCTGCCTCGATGCCGAGTTGCCCTTCGCGCCCTCGTTCGACGGCTGGCCTTGCCACCGACCAATATCAACGCGAGACGGTCGACGATCTCGCGATGCTTCCGGGCACCGGCGGCACCACCGGAAAACCGAAGGGGGTCATGCTGTCGGGCCGCAACATCGAAGCCATGACGGCGCTGACGCTGATGGGCTATCCCTTCAGGGGGCGTCCGATCTATCTCGCGCTCGCGCCGTTGACCCATGCGGCCGGTGTGCTGTGTTTCCCGATCATGGCGCTCGGCGGTCGCATCGTGATCATGCATCGCCCCGACATCGCGGAATTCCTCGAATTGATCGAGCGCTACCATGTCACGCACACCTTCCTGCCGCCGACATTGATCTACATGCTGCTCGATCATCCCAAGTTCGACTTGGCGAAGCTCGGGTCTCTGCAATGCTTCTGGTACGGCGCGGCACCGATCTCGGCCGCACGGCTTGCGGAGGCGCTCCGGCGCATCGGGCCCATGGCGCAGTTGTTCGGTCAGACCGAAGCGCCGATGATGATCTCGATGATGGCACCGGATGAGCATTACAATGCCGATGGCACGATCGCGATGGAGCGCCTCGCCTCGGCGGGGCGGATCAGCCCGTTGGTGCAGGCCGGCATCATGGATGGCGACGGCAATTTGCTGCCGACCGGCTCACGCGGCGAGATCGTGGTTCGCGGCTCGCTGGTGATGGAAGGCTACTACAAAAATCCCGAAGCCACGGCGGAGGCCTCCGCGCATGGCTGGCACCACACCGGCGACATCGGCTACATCGACGACGATGGCTACCTCTACATCGTCGATCGCGCCAAGGACATGATCATCACCGGCGGGTTCAACGTCTATTCGATCGAGGTCGAGAACGCGCTGCGGGCGCATGAGGCGGTACAGGATTGCGCCGTGATCGGCCTCGCGGACGAGAAATGGGGTGAGCGTATCGTCGCCGTGGTGCAGCCCCGTGCCGGCCAGAGCGTCGATGCGACGGCGCTGGCGGCCTTCGTCAAGCAGCGGATCGGCAGCGTCAAGACACCGAAGCAGATCGAAGTCTGGGACGATCTGCCGCGCTCCAAGGTCGGCAAGGTGCTGAAGCCGGATATCCGTGGGCGGCTGGCAGGTCGCTCAGGCGGTTAGTTAGAGCGAAATGGCTTTAGGTTGAATCGATTGTCGCGGCTTGTTCACCTCTCCCGCTTGCGGGAGAGGTCGCGCCGAAGGCGCGGGTGAGGGCTTTCTCCTCTTGGGGATTGTCCCATTGCGGAAGCACCCTCTCCCCAACCCTCTCCCGCAAGCGGGAGAGGGAGCGCACCTCCGGCGTTGCGTGATCAAGCCACATCTCATCGCGCTTTAGTCCGAAAGCCGCTCCAGCACGTCGCGCACCAGCCCTTGCAGGAGATCGAGCTTGTAGGCCGTCATCGGCAATGGTTTGGCACCCGAGCTCGCCGCTTTCGCCGCTTCTGCGATCGATGCCGCATTGGCAATCTTGTCACTGAGCGCGACTTCCACGGCGGTGAGGCGGAGCGGCACGGGCGCGACGCCGCCTGCAGCGAGACGCACGAGCTGGAACTTGCCGCCGGCGATGACGACGCGGGCGCAGAGTTCCACCAGCGGCCATTCCGCATAGGTCCGGCTGATCGCCCGCTTGTAGGACGCGCGCTCGCCTTGATGCGGAGCAGGAAGCGCAATGCTCTTGATCATCTCGCCTGCTGCGAGTGTATGATCGGCGTGCGCGACCGAGCCGTCGCCGAGCAGATCGCCAATCGTCAATCCGCTGCGCCGGTCCGTGGTGATGGTCGCATCATAGGCGAGCAGAGCCGCCGCCATGGTCGAGGGATGCGGCGCGATGCACGGTCCGAGATCGAAGGCAACGCCATAGAGATGATTGCCGGCACGGGCAGGACAGGTGCTGCCGCCTTTCTTCAGGCAATCGATGTCGGCCCGGCGGAAATACCAGCAGCGCGAACGCTGAGCAAGATTGCCGCCGAGCGTTGCAACCTGGCGCACCTGTGGCGTGGCGAGCCCTTGCGCGCTCGCCGCAATACCAGGATAGGCGGCGGCGATGCGCGCGTCCGTCGCGATCGTGGCGATGGTGGTGAGCGCGCCGATCTGGGCTGCTCCGTCGGCGTGCCAGCTGATCGTCTTGTCGCCGGCGGCCGAGATATCGATCAGCATTCCTTGCGACACGCCGCTGCGGCGGCGTTCGCTGAAGTCGGTGCCTCCGGCGCGGAATTCAGGCGTGGGATTGGCGGTGATGACGGCGACACTCATGCTGCATCCCTCCCTTTCAGCGCGGCCACAAGACGATCGGGCCGGAACGGAATTTCGGTCAGTCTCACGCCGATCGCATCGCGAATGGCGTTGGCGATCGCGGGCGAGGTCGGCACGGTGGCGACTTCTCCGATGCCGACGCTGCCGCCCGGCACATGCTCGAAACCGGCCTCGTCGAAATGCACGTCCAGTTTCGGCATGTCGGCAATGCCCGGAATGCGGTAATCCTCCATGCTGCCGCTCAGGATGTGGCCGCTCGAAGGATCGGCCTCCCGCGACTCATAGAGTGCGTAGCCGATGCCCTGGATCACCGCGCCCGCGGCTTGGCTTCGTGCCAATGCCGGCGCGGCGAGCTTGCCGACCGCGAGGCCCGTATAGGCGTTGAGCACGCGCACATGGCCGAGCCAGGTATCGACCTCGACTTCCATCACCTGCACCGAGCTCGGCACGCCGGCGCCGACCACCATGTGGTTCATCAGACGCAGCACCCAACCGAACACCCGGCCCATGATGCCCGCCTCGTGCAGCGCGGGCCTGACGCCGGGCGGCGGCTTGCCGTCCTCCTGGCGTTTGGCCGACACGGCGATATCAGGGGAGGCCGCGATCATCTCGCGCCACGGCGCGTTCGAGCCCGGAGCAGGTGTGCGAGACGCCGTGCGCCTGATTTCCGCTTTCAGCTTGTCGATGGCGAGCAAGGTCGGCGGCACCAGCGAGGCGGTGACGCGGCTGCCGCCGGAACCCGGTCCGCGGGGCAGGCTGGAGCGGCCGATGCGAACGTCCACATCATGCGGTTCGAGATCGAACGCCTTCGCGACGGTGTTCGCGATCACGCTGCGTGTGCCCGTGCCGATATCCTGTACCGCGCAGCTTGCGACGATGCGGCCGCCCTTGATCGCGAGTTCGACCGAGGAGCCGGTCTGCCAGAGATAGAGCCAGTAACCGGTGGCGACGCCGACGCCGCGCCGGTAGCGGCCGGTCTGCGATGCGGCTGGCTTGCGGCTCTTCCAGACGTCGAGGCCGGCAGCCCAGTCGTACAGTCGCTGGCGGTTGGGATCGGGGTCCCAGAGCTTGCGCAGGTGAATCGGATCGACCTTCATGCGCAGTGCGGCTTCGTCGACCGCCTGCTCCAGCGCAAACGACATCGGCGGACCGCCGGGGCCGCGGAACGGCGCGCCGGGCGGCAAATTGCTGAGCACGTCGAAGTCGACGAGCTCCTTTGCTTCGGCCGGATAGATCAGCCGCGCCAGGCCCGCGATCAGCGAGTTCACGGCGGCGCCGGTGTCTGCATGGGCAGTGAGCGACAGCGCCTTGAGGCGGCCTTCCGCAGAAGGCAGCAAGGACAGCTTCAGCTCGGCGGCCGGACGATAGCCGGTGACGGAAAGCTCCTCTTCACGATCGAAGGCGACGCGTACCGGCGCTTTCGCGGCGCGCGCAAGCTCGATCGCGGCGATGGTCTCCAGCCCAACGCTGCCCTTGGAGCCGAACCCGCCGCCGACATGATCGGCGATCACACGCACCTTGTCGTGCGGAAGGCCATAACGCTTGGCGATCTTCTCCATGCTCTCGTGGATGGCCTGGGTCGAGATGTGCACAATGAGCTGATCGCCATCGAACCTGGCCACGGCGGCATGTGGTTCGAGGCTTGCGTGCTGTTGCGTCGAGACGCGAAAGGTCTCCTCGACCAGCAGCGGATTGCGTTGCTGGCGCGCCTCGTCAAGCCAGCTCTTGGCGCGCTTGGCTTTCTGCGAGAACGGCGCAGAAGGCCCGCGCACATTGCCCTTCCACGACACCGGAGCGCCACCTGCGCCCTCGGACACGTTGCCGGCACGCTTGCGGTCCTTCTTTTCGAACACGACCGGTGCATCGTCGCGTCGCGCTGCATCGAGCCCGATCACAGCGGGCAAAGGCTCGGGCTTGAAGCTGATCGCGGCGATGGCCTGCAGTGCGGTGCGGCGATCCTTGGCCGCGACGGCTGCAATCGGCGCGCCGACGAAGCGGACCATGTTGTCATCGTCGAGCAGCGGAACGACGGCGGCAACACCGGCAATGGCGCGCGCCGGCGCCAGATCGAGCCCGGTGATCCTCGCATGCGCGACGTGCGCGCGCAGGATAACGCCTTCGAGCTGGCCGTCATGGTGAATGTCGACCGTGTAGCGGGCCAGTCCCGTCACCTTGTCGCGGGCTTCCAGCCGCGGCGCGATGGGCTCGTTGCCGTCGAAGCGGCCCGAGCATGCTTCGGCGACGGCGCGATAGATGCCTTCATAGGCGCCGCAGCGGCAGAGATGTCCCGATAGCGCGGCGGCGATCTCCTCGCGCGAGGGTGTCGCCGCGCCCTTGGTCGCGCGCCAGCCGTCATGGAAGGCGGCGGCTTCGACGACGAAGCCGGGTGTGCAGAAGCCGCATTGCAGGGCATCGTGCGCCATGAACGCCTTCTGCACCGGATGCAATCCGGTGGCTCCGACGCCCTCGACGGTCGTCAGCGATTTGTCGGCGGCTGCCTGCGCCGGCAACAGGCAGCTCACGACGGGCGTGCCGTCGAGCAGCACGGTGCAGGCGCCGCAGACGCCGGAGCCGCAGACGAGTTTGGTGCCGGTGAGGCCGCCATCGCGGATCACGTCGATCAAGAGCGCATCCGGATCGTCGGGCAGCGCCAGAGGCCGTCCATTGATGGTCGTGCTGGTCATTTTCGAACTCCCGTTTTGCGTTGGGACTTCTTTGCGGCCGGCGCCATCGCGCCGGCGATCAGCATGCGCAGCATGGTCTCGAGCTGTTTCAGGAACGCGTCGACCGGCTGCATGGAAGGGAAAGCGGATTTGGCGCCGTGGATCGCCATCTCGACGCAGCGCGCGAGCTCGCGCACGCTGACGCCGCTTTCGAGCCTGAGCTTTCGCTTGCGGCACACCCGCGCGATCGTTGTTGCGATCTCGTCGGCGAAACGGCTGGAATAGCTCTGGTAGAGGTCGCGCGCCTGCGCGAGGTGCTCGGAAAACAGCTCCTCGGTATGGGGCGAGTCCTTGAGCGAAGCGAGCAGCGACTGCATTCGCGCGCCGATCTCGGCGACCAGGATGTCGGCAAGATCGAGGCCCGCTTCTTCCGCCGCCTTCGCGGCCGCGATTTCCGCAGCGAGCCCCTGCGCGTAGATCCGCTCGAGCACGGCGCGAAACAGCGCCTCCTTGGAGGCGAAGTGATGATAGAGCGCCTGCCGCGTCAGTCCGGCTTCCTCCGCCGCCAGCTCGATCGAGGAGCGGCGGAAGCCGTGGCGCCGGAACACGCGCAAGGCAGCGTCGAGGATCCGGTCCTGGGGAGGGGCCTTGGCCTGCATTTTGTCAGATTTGACAAACGCGAACGAAATGTCAAATCACGGATTGATGACGGTCTCGTGCGCGCAAGAGCCAAGGCCGCCCCGCGCGGGCGGGAACATCGCCGAATTCCCGTCGGCTGGCGATGGCGACGCGAATACGTCGCCGCCCAAATGAAAACGGGCACGCCTTCTTGCGAAGGCATGCCCGTTTGAAACCCTATTCGTGCGACGCGCGCGTGCTTAGTGCACGCTCACCGCTTGCAGCTCGTTGCTCCAGGCGTTGGCGATCGCAGCTTCGCGGCTGTCGGTCAGCATGATCGGCGTGCCGTCGGCGGCGTGGAGCGCGAAAAGCTTGAGGCCCGGCGCGATCTTGGGCGCCTCGGGGAACAGGCCCGGCACGTCCTCGGAGCGGATCTGCTTCACATAGGCGATATGGCCTTCGCCCAGGGTTGCCAGTGTCTCCGGAGAGACGTTCTTGGCTTCGTATTCGAACGCAACGTGACCTTCACTCATGGTCTCGACTCCTCTGGAACACTAAGCGGTCGAGTCCGCTACTCGTTCCATTATTCGTGCTCATTGATAGCGATTGTCTTAACGATCCGCTCCGGTTCAGGACGGGCCAGATCGATCGACAACAACCCGTTCTTCAGATCCGCACCCAGCACCAGCATCCCCTCCGCCAGCACGAAGGTGCGCTGGAAGTGGCGCGCGGCGATGCCGCGATGGATGTATTGCCGGGTCTTGTCGTCCTGCTGCCGCCCGCGGATCACGAGCTGGTTTTCCTCAATGGTTACATCGAGTTGGTCGCGCGTAAATCCGGCGACCGCCAGCGTGATGCGCAAACGCTCGGGCTGGCCGTCCGTGCGGTCGCACCTCTCGATATTGTAGGGAGGATAACCGTCGGCGCCTTTGACGACCCGATCGAGCACGCGCTCGATCTCGTCAAAGCCCAGCAGGAAGGGACTGGAGAGCGTTGGAACACGAGACATAGTTTACAAAGTCCTCGCAGAAAGCGACTTTGGTGCATCAGGGCCCGCGAGCGGCGCCCCTTGATCAGCAATATGGGCATGTTCCCCTGTGGGTTCAAGCAGGTAGCGGGGGAGGCTGTGGACGGACCACTTTCCGCCATCGCCCGAATGCCTGGTTCGTCATGGTTGGCATGACGCGTCGTGCGAGGCGATTTATCCCAACGAAAACAGAGCCCCTTCTACTGTGCATGGGGTTGTTTTCGCACTTTTGTCGTCGGGCCCCGGAGCCGCTCAGCCCTTGAGCCGCGTCCGCCCGTCGTCACTGAACAGATGCAGCTTCGCCCGCACCGCCGCGACACGGATTCTCGCGCCGATGGCGGGCGCTTGGGTTCCGGGAATGCGGACGATGACCTCGCCGGGCGGCAGCTCGCCGGGCGTGGCGGCGACGCGCTGGTCCTCCTGCTCGCGGGAGCCGTAGACGAAGGTTTCGGCGCCGACGCGCTCGATGGCTTCGACGGTGAGCGGCAGGGCGAGGCCGCCGGCCGGCGTCTCGTCGGTGATGACGAAATCCTCCGGGCGGATTCCAACGATGCCGGCATCGGCCGCGGCGCTGCCGGCGAGCTGCGACCGGATTTCCTCGGGCCGCGTCGACATCAGGTTCATCGGCGGCGCGCCGATGAAGGAGGCGACGAAGGTCGTCGCCGGTTTCTCGTAGATATCAAGCGGATTGCCGACCTGCTCGACCTGGCCGCCGTTCATCACCACGAGGATGTCAGCCAGCGTCATCGCCTCGAGCTGGTCATGGGTGACGTAGATCGACGTCGTGTTGAGCCGGCGCTGCAATTTGCGAATCTCGACCCGCATCGCGATGCGCAGCTTGGCGTCGAGGTTGGACAGCGGCTCGTCGAACAAAAACACCTTCGGCTGGCGCACGATGGCGCGGCCCATGGCGACGCGCTGGCGCTGGCCGCCGGAGAGCTGGCGCGGCTTGCGCTCCAGCATGGCGGAGAGCTCGAGCACGCGCGCGGCTTCCTCGACGCGGGTCTTGATCTCGGCCTCGGCCATGCCGCGGTTGCGCAGGCCATAGGCCATGTTGTTGTAGACGCTCATATGCGGATAGAGCGCGTAGTTCTGGAACACCATCGCAATGTCGCGATCGGCGGGCTCTACTCCGTTGACGACGCGGCCGCCGATGTCGATCTCGCCGCCGGTGACCGTCTCCAGCCCCGCGACCATGCGCAGCAGCGTGGACTTGCCGCAGCCGGAGGGGCCGACCAGCACGCAGAACTGTCCGTCGCCGACATCGACGTCGACGCCCTTGATGGCCTCGAAGCCGCCGGGATAGGTTTTGCGGACGCTGCGCAGGGTGACGTTGGCCATAAGTCTCTACTTCTCCGTCTCGACCAGGCCGCGCACGAACAATTTCTGCATGACGACGACGACGAACACCGGCGGCAGCATGGCCAGCACGGCGGTTGCCATCACGATCGGCCATTCGGTCAGCGCGTCGGTGGTGGTGATCATCTTGCGAATGCCGATCTGGATGGTCTGCATGTCGTCGCGCGTGGTGATCAACAGCGGCCAGAGATATTGATTCCAGCCGAGAATGAACAGGATCACGAACAGCGCCGCCATGTTGGTGCGCGACAGCGGCAGCAGCGTATCCCAGAAGAAGCGGAAGGGGCCGGCGCCGTCGATGCGCGAGGCTTCCAGCAGCTCGTCCGGCACGGTCATGAAGAACTGGCGGAACAGCAGCGTCGCGGTGGCCGATGCGATCAGCGGCAGCGACAGGCCGGCATAGCTGTCGAGCATGTGCAGGTCGGCGACGATCTTGTAGGTCGGATAGATGCGGACCTCGACCGGCAGCATCAAGGTGATGAAGATGAGCCAGAAGATCGACATCCGGAACGGGAAGCGGAAGTACACGATCGCATAGGCCGAGATGATCGAGATCGCGATCTTGCCCAGCGCGATCAGCAGCGCCATCACCAGCGAGTTCAGCATCATGTTGCCGACCGGCTCGCGGGTCGAGCCACTCGTGCCCACGAAGATGGTCTGGTAGTAGGTTTCGAGAAAATGGCCACCCGGCAGCAGCGACATCTGCCCGTTGGCGATTACCGCGTTCTCCTGGGTCGACGCCACGAAGGCGAGATAGACCGGGAAGGCGACGATCGCGATCCCGATCCAGAGGATGATATGGGCAATGTAGCGCCGAAAGCCTTCTTCCTCGACCATCAGTAGGTCACCTTGCGTTCGACGAAGCGGAACTGGATGCCCGTCAGCACGATCACCATGATCATCAGGATCACCGATTGTGCCGCGGAGCTGCCGAGGTTTCCGCCGAGCAGGCCGTCGGTATAGACCTTGTAGACCAGCGTCTCCGTCGACTTGCCCGGACCGCCGCGGGTCATGGTGTCGATGATGCCGAACGTGTCGAAGAAGGCGTAGACGATGTTGACGACCAGGAGGAAGAAGATGGTCGGCGACAGCAGCGGGAAGATCACGGTCCAGAACCTGCGCATCGGGCGGGCGCCGTCGATCGCAGCCGCCTCGATCACGCTTCTGGGGATGCTCTGCAGGCCGGCGAGGAAGAACAGGAAGTTGTAGGAGATCTGCTTCCAGGCGGCGGCCAGGATGATCAGCGCTGCGGCCTGGTCGCCGTCGAGCAGTGGATTCCAGTCGATGCCCAGCGCCCGCAGGTAGCGCGAGAGCACGCCGAGCGAGGGGTGCAGCATGAAGATCCAGAGCACGCCGACGACCGGCGGCGCCACCGCATAGGGCCAGATCAGCAGCGTGCGGTAGAGCATCGAGCCGCGCAGCGGCTTGTCTGCCATCACGGCCAGCAGCAGCGCGAACGACAGCGACGACACCGCGATCGCGAATGAGAAGAAGAAGGTGCGCAGGATCGCCTCGAAATAGGCGGGCTCCTTGAACAGCTCGATATAGTTCTCGAACCAGACGAAGCTGGTCGACAGGCCGAAGGCGTCCTGCAGCAGGAACGACTGGATCATCGCCTGCAAGGCCGGCCAGTAGAAGAAAATCAGGACGATCGCGAGTTGCGGCGCAACCAGCGCATAGGGCAACAGCTTCGATTGGAAAATGGCTTGCTTTTGCATGATGCCCCAGCGCGGCAGGCCGGGGGACCGGCCTGCCGCTTGTCGCCTTACTTCACGGCGGTCTTTTCGAACTGGCGCAGCATGGTGTTGCCGCGCTCGACGGCCGCGTCCAGCGCCTGCTTGGCGGTCTTCTTGCCGGCCAGCGCCTGCTCGATCTCCTCCGCCCAGACGTCACGGAGCTGCACCATGTTGCCGAGGCGCAGGCCGCGCGAATTCTCGGTCGGCTCCTTGTTGGTCAGCTCGAGCAGCGGCGTCTCCAGATAGGGCTGATCCTTGTAGAAGCCATCCGCCTTGGCCTTCTCATAGGCTGCCTTGGTGATCGGCAGATAGCCCGAGGCCTTGTGGATGTAGACTTGGCGATCGGTGTCTGAGAGGAAGGAGAAGAATTTGGCGACGCCCTTGTAATCGTCCGCCGGTTTGCCGCCCATTACCCAGAGCGAGGCACCGCCGATGATCGAGTTCTGCGGCGCGCCCTTAGCGTCCGGGTAATAGGGCATCGGCACCGCGGTGAAGGCAAACTTGGCCTGCGCCTTGACGTTGCCGAAGAACGCGGACGAGGTCAGGTAGAGCGGACATTCGCCCGACGTGAAGCGGCCTTCGCCGGTGTTGGTGCGGCCGGCATAGTCGTAGGTCTTGTCCTTCTGGAGCTCGACCAGATTTTCGAGATGCTTGACCTGGAGCGGACCGTTGAAGGACAGCACGGTGTCGAAACCGTCGAGGCCGTTGGCCTTGCTGGCGAGCGGCACGTTGTGCCAGGCGGAGAGCTGCTCGAGATTGACCCAGGTGACCCAGGAGTTGGAGAAGCCGCAGGTGGCGTGGCCGGCCGCCTTCAGCTTCTTGGCGGCGTCGAACACTTCGGGCCAGGTCTTCGGCACCTCGACATTCGCTTTCTTCAGTGCGTCGAGGTTGACCCACATCACGGTCGAGGACGAGTTGAACGGGAAGGACAGCATCTCGCCCTTCGAGGTCGAGTAATAGCCGGTGATCGCAGGCAGATAGGCCTTCGGATCGAACTTCTCGCCGGTCTCGGCCATCAGCTTGTAGACCGGCTTCACGGCGCCGGTCGCGGCCATCATGGTGGCGGTGCCGACCTCGAACACCTGCATGATGTGCGGCGCGTTGCCGGCGCGGAACGCGGCGATGCCGGCGTTCATCGTGTCGGCGTAGTTGCCCTTGTAGGTCGGGATCACCTTGTAGTCGCTCTGCGTGGTGTTGAAATCGTTGGCGAGCCTGACGATGACGTCGTTGTTGGCGCCGGTCATCGCGTGCCACCACTGGATTTCGGTCACGGCAAGCGCCGGCGACGCGCCGAGACCAATTGTGAGTGCGACGGCCGCCGCCGTGCCAAAATGTCGAAGAGCCATCAAGAACCTCCCTTGCCAGTCACTAAAGAAGCGCTTGCGCTAGCAGCGCCATATGACGTTCACATGACTGTGTAAGCGGGAGAAACGAAAGCAGCAAGCGCGGCCAAGTGGGAAGTTGTCAAATAGGCCAAGACGGAGCCGTCAGCCAACTCGTTCGCGCTGCACATGCGTGCGCGCGCCGCAGTGCGGCATTGAGATGAGGCACTATCGCGCCGCGGGCTCCGAACCTCTCCCACTTGCAAGCGGGAGAGGGAGCGCACCACCGTTGACGCTCGCCTTAGCTCAGCGTTTCCGCTCGGGACCGCAGACCGTGCCTTTTTCGACCATCGCGTCGATCTCGGCCTTGGAGTAGCCGAACTCGCCCAGCACCTCGGCCGCATGCTGGCTGAATTTCGGCGGCACGCGGCGCAGGCTCGGCTTGCTGCGGTCGAGCCGGATCGGCGAGGCAACGCCCTTGTACCAGTCCTTCTCGATAATATCGCCACGCGCGATCGTGTGCGGATTGGTCAACGCCTGGTCGATCTTCTGCACGGGACCTGCAGGCAGGCCGGCCGCGAGCAGGCGGTTGCACAGCGGCTCGGCCTCGTGCTGGCTGAACACGGCCGCAAGCTCGGCGCGCAGTGCCTCGCGATTGGCGATGCGGTCCTTGTTGCGGGCAAAGCGCGGATCGGTGCCGAGCTCGGGCTTGCCGATCTCCTTCGCCAGCTTGCGGAAGGTGCCGTCATTGCCGACGCCGATGAAGATGTTGTCGGTCTTGGTCGGGAAGATCGCGTAAGGCACGAGGTTCGGATGCTCGTTGCCGGTGAGACCAGGCGGCTTGCCATGCATGAAATAATTCGCGGTGTGCGGATGCATGATGGCAAGGCCGGTCTCGTACAGCGTCGTCTCCAGGAACTGGCCCTTGCCCGACAGCTGCCGCTCCGACAGCGCCATCAGGATGCCGATCGCCGCATAAAGTCCGGTGGTGATGTCGACCAAGGGCACGCCGATCCGCATCGGCCCGCTCTCGGGCGAGCCGGTCGCTGCGATCATGCCGGTCATGGCCTGGATGATGGCATCGTAGCCGGGGTTGCCGCCGCGCGGGCCGTCGGCGCCGAAGCCGCAGATCCGGCAATGCACGAGGCGGGGATATTTCTTGCTGAGGACGTCGTTGCCGATGCCCCATTTCTCCAGCGTGCCCGGCTTGAAATTCTCGATCAGGACGTCGGCGGTCTCCAGCATCTTGAGCAGCACGATTCGGCCGCCCTCGGAGGCGAGGTCGAGGCCGATCGAGCGCTTGTTGCGGTTGATGCCGACGAAATAGGCCGCATCCTCCTCGTGGAACGGAGGGCCCCATTCGCGCACCTCGTCGCCCGCGGGCGGCTCGACCTTGATCACGTCGGCACCGTGGTCGGCGAGGATCTGGGTGCAGTAGGGACCGCCGAGCACGCGCGTGAGATCGATGACGCGCAATCCGCTCATGGCGCCCGCTGCTGCTTCAGTCATGCCTTCGCTTCCCTGTGTCGATCATTGGATCACAGGCCTAGCGAGGTTTGTTTGCGCCAGCAATGGCGCCGAGCGTGGAGCCGTATGCGCCGCCGAGCAGCCATGCCGCAGCATGGCAAATTCAGTCGGATGCGGCCGGCCCGAGGGGGGATTCCCGGGCCAGCCAATCCGCGCTGCCGATCAGACCACCGTCAGGCGAACGTCGACATTGCCGCGCGTGGCATTGGAGTACGGGCACACCTGGTGCGCCTTCGCGACCAGCGCCTCGGCGTCTGCGCGGGCAAGGCCCGGCAGCGAGACCGCGAGGTCGATATCGAGGCCGAAGCCGCCCTCGGAGCGCGGGCCGATGCCGACGGTCGAGGTGACCGAGGCATCCGCAGGCACCTTTGGGCCGCCCTGCGAGGCCACGAACTTCATCGCGCCGATGAAGCAGGCGGCATAGCCGGCCGCGAACAGCTGCTCGGGATTGTTTCCAGCGCCGCCGCCACCGCCGAGCTCCTTCGGCGTGGTGAGCTTGACGTCGAGCGCGCCGTCGAGGGTCGCAGCATGGCCGTCGCGGCCGCCGGTAGCCTTGGCGCTGGTTTTGTAGAGGACGTTCACAGACATTGTCGTCTCCTCGGGTCTTTCGGGGTTGGGGTGCGGGCTTTATCGCAGACAATTAGATTGTGCGCAATCTAATTCGTCCCGCCTCACATTTAATTGTTCGCAATTGAATGTGGCGCCGGCCGGGACCAGAATGGGAGAAACGCGCAGGATTCTTCATGGCCCGGAAATCAACGGCGGTAGACCCGCTTCGTCTCGACAACCAGATCTGCTTCGCGGTCTATTCCGCTACGCACGCCTTTAACCGCGTCTACAAGCCGCTGCTCGATCGGCTCGGCCTGACCTATCCGCAATATCTGGTCATGCTGGTGCTGTGGGAGCGCGATGACGTGCCGGTCAAGGAGATCGGCGAGAAGCTGTTCCTGGATTCGGGCACGCTGACGCCGCTGCTGAAGCGGCTCGAGGCCGCCCATCTCGTCAGGCGCACCCGCTCGCGTGAGGACGAGCGCCAGGTTCTGATCGCCCTGACGCCGCAGGGCCATGCGCTGAAGGAAAAGGCCCGCAGCGTGCCGCAATCGATCCTGGCGGCATCGGACTGCTCGGTGTCGGAGCTGGTCGCGATGAAGGACGAGATCGTCGCGCTGAGGGATCGGCTGAATGCGGTGATCGGGGAGTAGGGGGCTAAAGCCGCTTCTTGGCGAAGGCGCGGCCTGATGCTGACTTCAAGTACTTTTCGAATGCGACGGCCTGCTTCTCATCGCTGAATGCGACGTAAGTCTTGAGCCGCCAAGGTCCGTATTTCGAAGTGTGGGGCACCTCGCCAGCATTGTGCTTTGCCAGTCGGGCGCGGAGGTCGTCGGTGATCCCGACATAGAAGTGGAGAGAATCAAGGCTCTCAAGGATGTAGACGTACTTCACGGCACACTCCTCGGTAGGCGAGGAGAGCTTACACCCGCTCTTGTTTTGCTGAAGCCCGGCTTCGCCCTTCGGGCTTCGCCGCGGCAGCCTTCGCTAGCTTCGCCACGAGGAAGCGGAGCTGGCTTGCCGAGCCGTAGCTGGCGAAGCCAGCGAAGGCTGGTGGAGCCAGGCGGGATCGAACCGCCGACCTCTTGCATGCCATGCAAGCGCTCTCCCAGCTGAGCTATGGCCCCTTAGTCCAAATGGGAGGATCCTGGGGGACCCGTCCCGGCCGGCGAGCGCTCTAGGCGACTCGCGCGGTGCACCCTTTTTCACAGATCAGGGCTGATCTCAAGTCTCTTCATCACCGCCGACATCACCAATGATGTCGGTCACGTCCTCATCGCCCTCTTCCTCGTCGGCAATGAAGGTCGAATCGTCGTCATCATCGTCGTCGAGGGTCTCGTCGACCTCGATATCGTCCTCCGATTCGGGCACGACCGCCTTGACCTTGCCGGTGTTCTCCTCGGCATCGGCCTCCTCGAGCGAGACCAACTCCTCGGTCTCCGCCGGCTCCGGCGCGTTGTCCTGGGCCATGTTGCGGGCCTCGGCCGCACGGGGGCCGCGGGCAGGAGCGACCGGGGCGATCGGCACCACTTCGCCGGTATAGGGCGAGATCACCGGATTCTTGTTGAGGTCATAGAACTTCTTGCCCGTGGTCGGGCAAATACGTTTGGTTCCGAGTTCGGACTTGGCCACGGCAGGAATCCTGGGAATGTCTGAAAAGCGGTGCTTCACTTGGCTAGTTGGCGGCCCGCTGTCAATAGCGCATTACGGGAGAACGACATGCCCGTGACGGCGCGCGGACCATGTGGTACCTGCGCGCCAGCCCACCGGGCCTATTCAAGGACACAATCTTGACCCATTCCGATCAACCGAGGCCGCTCCAGTCTCGCGCCAGCGGTCCCCTGACCGGGAAAGTACGGGTGCCCGGCGACAAGTCGATCTCCCACCGCGCCCTCATCCTGGGCGCGCTCGCGGTCGGCGAGACCAGGATTTCGGGCCTGCTCGAGGGCGAGGACGTCCTCAACACCGCCAAATCGATGCAGGCGCTGGGCGCCAGCGTCGAGCGCACCGGCGATTTCGCCTGGACCGTCAACGGCGTCGGGGTCGGAGGCTTCGCCCAGCCCAAGGCAGCACTGGATTTCGGCAATTCCGGCACCGGCTGCCGGCTGGTCATGGGCGCCGTCGCCGGCTGCCCAATTTCGGCGGTGTTCGACGGCGACGCCTCGCTGCGCAGCCGTCCGATGCGCCGGATCCTCGATCCCCTGGAAAAGATGGGTGCCAGAGTCACCGCCGGCGGCGAGGGCGGGCGCCTGCCGCTGACCCTCCAGGGCGCGCGCGACCCCCTGCCGATCGTCTACAAGACCCCGGTCGCCTCGGCCCAGATCAAATCGGCCGTGCTGCTGGCGGGCCTCGCCGCTCCCGGCACCACCACGGTCATCGAGACCGAGGCCAGCCGCGACCACACCGAGCTGATGCTGAAGCATTTCGGCGCCGACATCACCTCGGTCCAGGAAGGCCGGCACGGCCGCCGCATCACGCTGGTGGGCCAGCCCGAGCTGCATGGCGCCAATGTCGTGGTGCCTGCCGATCCCTCTTCGGCTGCGTTCCCGATCGTCGCGGCGCTGATCGTGGAGGGCTCCGATGTCGTGCTGTCCGACGTCATGACCAATCCGCTGCGCACTGGGCTGTTCACCACGCTGCGCGAAATGGGCGCCTCCATCGAGGAGAGCGAAGTGCGCGGCGATGCCGGCGAGCCGATGGCGCGCTTGCGCGTGCGGGCGTCGAAGCTGCGCGGCGTCGAGGTGCCGCCCGAGCGCGCGCCGTCGATGATCGACGAATATCTGGTGCTGGCGGTGGCGGCGTCGTTCGCCGAAGGCACCACGATCATGCACGGCCTGCAGGAGCTGCGCGTCAAGGAATCCGACCGGCTTGAAGCCACCGCCGCCATGCTGCGCGTCAACGGCGTCAAGGTCGAGGTCTCCGGCGACGATCTGATCGTAAGGGGTCGCGGCCACGTCCCGGGCGGCGGCACTGTCGCCACCCATATGGACCATCGCATCGCGATGTCCGCGCTGGTGATGGGCTGCGCCTCCGATCAGCCTGTTACGGTCGACGACACCGCCTTCATCGCCACCAGCTTTCCGGATTTCATTCCGATGATGCGTTCGCTAGGGGCCGAGTTTTCATGATCATCGCCATCGACGGGCCCGCGGCTTCGGGCAAGGGGACGCTCGGCAAGCGTCTCGCCCACCATTACGGCTATCGTCATCTTGATACCGGCGTGATCTATCGCGCGGTCGCCTACGCCTTGATGCAGTCGGGGCACGATCTCAACGATGAGGCGGCCGCGGTGCAGGCCGCGTTGGAGCTCGATCCCGAAAAGTTCGGTAATCCTGCGCTGAAGACCCAGAAGGCCGGCGAGGGGGCCTCGATCGTCTCGGCAATCCCTCGGGTTCGCGAGGTCCTGGTCAATTTCCAGCGCCAGTTCGCCGCCGATCCGCCCGGCGCCGTGCTCGACGGCCGGGATATTGGAACCGTGATCTGCCCCCATGCCGACGTGAAGATCTTCGTGGTCGCCGACCCCAAGGTCCGCGCGCGGCGCCGCACCATGGAGGCCAAAGCGCGGGGCGAGGAGGCGGACGAGGCGGCCGTGCTCGCCGACATCCTCCAGCGTGACGAACGTGACAAGAATCGGCCGATTGCGCCTCTGAAACCGGCCCCGGATGCTTACTTGCTAGATAACTCCCAACTGGATATAGAAGGCGGCGTCCGGGCCGCCATCGACATTATCGAGGCTGTCCGAGCGGGCCGGTCGCGGGGTTAAGCCGCCGCCGTCATTGGAGGAAGTGCCCGCTCCCGCTCTTTGAGGTCGATACGCTTCGTCCCGGTTTCGGGACCGGCGCGATCCAGGTTCCGGACAAGCTTTCAACGTATCGAACGCGCGGGCCTCAGCCGGCCCGCTTCCGCTGTTCTGGTCGCTAGATCAGGGCAACGAGCGGTCGCTCGAAGGTCTTGCGGACCTTCCGACACTGCGCGCGCGATGCGCCCATGAACCCAACGGCCGGCAAGACATCCGCAACTGGAGAACAAATGGCTTCGACTTCTGCTGATACCTATAGCCCGTCGCGCGACGATTTCGCCGCGATGCTCGACGAGTCCTTCGCAGGTGGCAACCTGCAGGAAAGCTCCGTCGTCAAGGGCAAGGTGGTTGCAATTGAAAAGGACATGGCCGTCATCGACGTCGGCCTGAAGACCGAGGGCCGCGTCGCGCTGCGCGAATTTTCCGGCCCCGGCCGTGAGAGCGACCTCAAGGTCGGCGACGAGGTGGAAGTGTTCCTCGATCGCATCGAAAACGCTCTCGGCGAAGCCGTGCTGTCGCGCGACAAGGCGCGACGCGAAGAGAGCTGGGGCAAGCTGGAGAAGGCGTTCCAGAACAACGAGAAGGTCAACGGCGTCATCTTCAACCAGGTCAAGGGCGGCTTCACCGTCGACCTCGACGGTGCCGTGGCCTTCCTGCCGCGCTCGCAGGTCGACATCCGGCCGATCCGCGACGTTGCGCCGCTGATGAACAACTCGCAGCCGTTCCAGATCCTGAAGATGGACCGCCGCCGCGGCAACATCGTCGTGTCCCGCCGCACGGTGTTGGAAGAGACCCGCGCCGAGCAGCGCCAGGAGCTGGTGCAGAACCTCGAAGAGGGTCAGGTCATCGACGGCGTGGTCAAGAACATCACCGATTACGGTGCGTTCGTCGACCTCGGCGGCATCGACGGCCTCCTGCACGTCACCGACATCGCGTGGCGCCGCGTCAACCACCCGACCGAGGTGCTCTCGATCGGCCAGACCGTGAAGGTCAAGATCATCAAGATCAACCACGAGACGCACCGCATCTCGCTGGGCATGAAGCAGCTGCTGGACGATCCGTGGCAGGGCATCGAAGCCAAGTACCCGCTGGGTGCCCGCTTCACCGGCCGCGTCACCAACATCACCGACTACGGTGCGTTCGTCGAGCTCGAGCCGGGCATCGAAGGCCTGATCCATGTCTCCGAGATGTCGTGGACCAAGAAGAACATGCACCCCGGCAAGATCGTGTCGACCTCGCAGGAAGTCGACGTGCAGGTGCTGGAAGTGGATTCCGTCAAGCGCCGCATCTCGCTCGGCCTCAAGCAGACCATGCGCAACCCCTGGGAGGTCTTCGTCGAGAAGCACCCGACCGGTTCGGTGGTCGAGGGCGAGGTCAAGAACAAGACCGAGTTCGGTCTGTTCCTGGGCCTCGAGGGCGACGTCGACGGCATGGTCCACCTCTCCGATCTCGACTGGAAGCTTCCGGGCGAGCAGGTGATCGACAACTACAAGAAGGGCGACATGGTGAAGGCCGTGGTGCTCGATGTGGACGTCGAGAAGGAGCGCATCTCGCTCGGCATCAAGCAGCTCGAAGGCGATCCCTTCGCCGAGCCGGGCGATGTCAAGAAGGGTGCGGTCGTGACCTGCGAAGTGCTCGAAGTGAAGGAAAGCGGTATCGAGGTGAAGATCGCCGGTACCGACTTCACCACCTTCATCAAGCGCTCCGAGCTCGCCCGTGACCGCAACGACCAGCGCGCCGAACGCTTCGCCGTCGGCGAGAAGGTCGATGCCCGCGTCATCCAGTTCGACAAGAAGGCCCGCAAGGTCCAGGTGTCGATCAAGGCGCTCGAAGTCGCCGAAGAGAAGGAAGCCATCGCGCAGTACGGCTCCTCGGATTCGGGTGCGACGCTGGGCGACATCCTCGGCACCGCGCTGAAGAACCGCGACAGCAAGTAAGCGAAACGTCCGTTTTGCGACATCAAGGCCCCGGCGCAAGCCGGGGCTTTTTTGTTGCTGTCTCCACGAACTCCGCTGTCGTCCCGGACAAGCGACGCGAAGCGGAGCGCCGATCCTGGACCCATAACCCCAGGGAGAAGTTTGACGAAGACTCGGAGTTGCCAGCTCGCTCGACGACTCCTCCTTGGGGTTGTGGGTCCCCGCCCCCGTGCGCAATTGCGCACTAGGCGGGATGACGACCGAGTCTGCGACGACTTGCTTGCCCCACACGAGGCCTTGTTTTCTTCAAATTGCGCCGCAATTGATGTATCGAGATAGGCCAATGGTCACGCCGTGACGGCACAACGCGCCTGATCTTTCATTTGGAGATATTCCGATGTCGCTCGATTCGGACATCATCGTCGATCGCCGCAGGATCCGCCGCAAGCTGACGTTCTGGCGGGTGATGGCGGCGCTGATCGCGATCGCGGCGATTGCAAGCTTCGCGCTGATTGCGACGCCCGGTGCACGCGGCACCCTCGCATCCGCCGGCTCGATCGCGCGCGTCCAGATCGAGGGATTGATCCGCAGCGATTCCGACCGCACGCAGGCGCTGGAGCGGCTCGAGAATTCGCAGGCCGCCGCCGTCATCGTTCACATCAACTCGCCCGGCGGCACCACCGCCGGCTCCGAGCAGCTCTATGACTCGCTGGTCCGTCTCAAGGCGAAAAAGCCGCTGGTGGTGGTGGTGGAGGGGCTGGCCGCCTCCGGGGGCTACATCACCGCGATTGCGAGCGACCACATCGTCGCCCAGCAAAGCTCCCTGGTCGGCTCCATCGGCGTGCTGTTCCAGTACCCCAACCTCTCCGAGCTCATGAAGACGATCGGCGTCAAGGTCGAGGAGGTGAAGTCCTCGCCGCTGAAGGCGGCGCCCAACGGTTTTGAGCCGACCAGTCCCGAGGCGCGCGCCGCGCTCGATGCGCTGGTGAAGGATTCCTATGCCTGGTTCAAGGGGATGGTGAAGGAGCGGCGTGGCATGGATGACACGCAGCTCGAAAAAGTCGCCGATGGCCGCGTCTTCACCGGGCGCCAGGCGATCGATCTCAAGCTGATCGACCAGATCGGCGACGAGAAGACGGCCGTGACCTGGCTGGTCGAGCAGAAGGGCGTCAAGAAGGGGCTACCGGTGCGCGACTACAAGCTCCAGCCGCGCTTCGGCGACCTGCCGTTCCTGAAGACGGCGGCCGCATTGACGCTGGAAGCGCTCGGTTTGGGCTCGATCGCGCACCAGATCGGGCAAACCGGCGTCGCGCAGGCGGTAGATCGGCTCGGAATGGATGGAATGCTGGCCTTGTGGCAGCCGGCTGCGTCCAACTAACCGTCGGCAGGCGAGTTTCAGAGCTTTTTCGCGTCTGACGCGTGCTGGCGCAGCCTGCTTTTTCGGCATTTGTCACGCATTTTCACGACGCCCATCCTTGATTTAGCGTCTTGACAGATCACGGTATTTTCACGGAAATGGTCATCCGCACGCTCCCGGGTCCTATCTCTCGATGATCAAATCCGAACTTGTTCAGCGTATCGCCGAGCACAACCCGCATCTGTACCAGCGGGATGTCGAGAACATTGTGAATGCGATTCTCGAAGAGATCGTAGCGGCGCTTGCACGCGGTGACCGCGTCGAGCTGCGCGGCTTCGGTGCCTTCTCGGTCAAGCATCGCCCTGCGCGCGCAGGGCGCAATCCACGCACCGGCGCCCATGTGCCCGTCGATCAGAAGAGCGTTCCGTTCTTCAAGACCGGCAAGGAAATGCGCGAGCGGCTGAACCGCGACCATCCGGATCCCGGCGGCGTAGACTGAAGCGCGACGTGAGCGCGCTTTGGGGTTTTTCGCGGTCGCACAGGATGCGGCCGCAAGCTTGATTCAAGGCGAGCGAAGCCAGATGCGAAAGTTCCTGACCGCGCTGATCGTACTTCCGCTGGGCCTGATCCTGGTGGCGTTCGCCGTCGCCAACAGGCATTTCGTCACGGTCTCCTTCGACCCCTTCATTGCCGACGACCCCTCGCTGTCGATCACCCTGCCGCTGTTCCTGTTGCTGATCCTGGCGGCGGCCCTGGGCGTTGTCGCGGGCGGCTCCGCCGTCTGGCTCGGCCAGCGGCGCTGGCGGCGCGCCGCGCGCCGGAATGACGCGGAGGCCCGGGCCGTCAGGGCCGAACTGGCCGATCTGCGGGCCCAGGCGACGGCAGCGAAGGCGGAGTCCCAGCGCCTTCCCGTTCCCTCCGGGATGGGCCTGTACGGGCCCGTCGGGCGAGACAAGCAGCGCGCGACGTTGTAGAAGCGGCCCCGACCGAAAAGCCCCGTTTTCCGGCCGCGCACCCCGCGGCCTCTACCCGCTTTGAGACCATGTCCCTGCTCGTCAAGATCTGCGGCCTGTCCACGCCCGAGACGCTCGAAACGGCGCTCGAGGCGGGCGCCGACATGGTCGGGTTCGTGTTCTTTCCGCCGTCGCCCCGGCACCTGTCCCTGGAACTCGGCCGTGACCTCGGCCGTCAGGTCAAGCGGCGCGCGCTCAAGGTGGCGCTCACGGTCGATGCCGATGACGCAACGCTCGACAACATCATGGACGCGCTGTCGCCGGACATCTTCCAGCTCCACGGCGGGGAGAGCGTGGCGCGGCTGCGCGACCTCAAGCAACGCTTCGGCCGCCCGGTGATGAAGGCGGTCCCGGTCGCGACAGCGGCCGATCTCGCGGTGCTGCCCGGCTACGCCGCGGTCGCCGATCGCATCCTGTTCGATGCGCGCGCGCCGAAGGACGCGACGCGGCCCGGCGGCCTCGGGGAGCCCTTCGACTGGCACCTGCTCGAAAAGCTCGATCTGAAACTGCCCTATATGGTTTCGGGGGGGCTGCACGCCGAGAATCTCGCCGAGGCCCTTCGTGTCACCCGCGCCAGCGGCGTCGACGTGTCCTCCGGTGTCGAGAGCGCTCCCGGCGTGAAAGACCCAGAGATGATCAAGGCCTTCATCCGCGCCGCGCGCGCCAGCAAAGATGCCAGTCAAGAGTTGAGCGTCCGATGAACATTGCCAAGCCAAATTCCTACCGCAGCGGCCCCGACGAGCGCGGCCATTTCGGCATTTTCGGCGGGCGCTTCGTCGCCGAAACCTTGATGCCGCTGATCCTCGACCTGGAGAAGGCCTACACCGCGGCCAAGGCCGATCCGGCGTTTCAGGCCGAGATGAACGGCTACCTCAAGAACTACGTCGGCCGGCCCTCGCCGCTCTATTTCGCCGAGCGCCTGACCGAGCATCTCCGCGGCGCCAAGATCTACCTCAAGCGTGAAGAGCTCAACCACACCGGCTCGCACAAGGTGAACAACGTGCTCGGCCAGATCATGCTGGCACGGCGCATGGGCAAGAAGCGCATCATCGCCGAGACCGGCGCGGGCCAGCACGGCGTTGCCACCGCGACGCTGTGCGCGCGCTTTGGCCTCGAATGCGTGGTCTATATGGGCGCCGTCGACGTCGAGCGGCAGCAGCCCAACGTCATCCGCATGGAGATGCTGGGCGCCAAGGTGATGCCGGTGCAGTCGGGCACGCGCACGCTGAAGGACGCCATGAACGAGGCGCTACGCGACTGGGTCACCAACGTGCACAACACGTTCTATTGCATCGGCACGGTGGCCGGTCCGCATCCCTATCCGACCTTGGTGCGCGATTTCCAGTCGGTCATCGGCGACGAGACCAAGGCGCAGATGCAGGAGATCGAGGGGCGCCTGCCGGATTCGCTGGTGGCCTGCATCGGCGGCGGCTCCAACGCGATGGGCTTGTTCCATCCGTTCCTCGATGATTCCTCCGTGGAGATCTTCGGCGTCGAAGCCGCCGGCCATGGCCTGACGCAGCTGCATGCGGCCTCGATCGCGGGCGGCCGCCCCGGCGTGCTTCACGGCAACCGCACCTATCTCTTGATGGATGCCGACGGCCAGATCCAGGACGCGCATTCGATCTCGGCCGGTCTCGATTATCCCGGCATCGGCCCTGAGCATTCCTGGCTGCACGAGGTCGGCCGCGTCAATTATCTCTCCGCGACCGATGACGAGGCGCTCGCCGCGTTCCAGCTGCTGTCAAAGCTCGAAGGCATCATCCCCGCGCTCGAGCCCGCGCATGCCATCGCCAAGGTGATGGAGCTCGCGCCGAAGCGGCCGCGGGACCACCTGATGGTCGTCAATCTCTCCGGCCGCGGCGACAAGGACGTCCCGCAGGTCGGCGACATCCTGAGGGGCAAGAAGTGACCACGCGTATCGATACCCGTTTTGCCGAGCTGAAAAGCCAAGGCCGCGCGGCCTTTGTCACCTATGTGATGGCCGGCGATCCCGATCCCGCGACCTCGCTCGAGATCGTCAAGGCGCTGCCGAAGTCCGGCGCCGACGTCATCGAACTCGGCATTCCCTTTACCGATCCGATGGCGGACGGTCCTTCGATCCAGGCTGCAGGCCTGCGTGCGCTCAAGATCGGCATGACCTTGAAGAGGACGCTGGAGCTGGTGCGCGACTTCCGCAAGGACGACAATGTCACGCCGCTGGTGCTGATGGGCTATTACAATCCGATCTACATCTACGGCGTCGACAAGTTCTTGGCTGATGCCAAGACGGCCGGCGTCGACGGCCTGATCATCGTCGATTTGCCGCCGGAGGAAGACGACGAGCTCTGCATTCCCGCGCTGAAGGCGGGGCTCAACTTCATTCGCCTGGCGACGCCGACCACCGACGACAAGCGCCTGCCTGCGGTGCTCGCGAACACATCAGGCTTTGTCTATTACGTCTCGATCGCCGGCATCACCGGTGCAGCGGCGGCGGACGCCAATGCCGTCGGCGAAGCTGTCGCGCGCATCAAGCGGCATACCAGGCTGCCGATCTGTGTCGGTTTCGGCATCCGCACGCCGGAGGCGGCGCGCGCCATTGCCGAGAAGGCCGATGGGTCGGTGGTCGGCACCGCGCTGGTGGACGCCCTCAAGAACAGCCTCGATGCCGAGGGACGGGCGACCGCCAAGACCGTTAACGCCGTCGCCGAATTGACGGCCGCTCTGGCCCAGGGCGTCAAGGGCGCGCAGCAGGCGGCGGAATAGGCCATAATTCCGCTGTAGCTCTTTAGTTTGGGCATGATCTGGTCGGAAAACCGCTTCACACTTTTCCGGATCATGCTCTAACGCGGGCGACACGGCGGCTTGCCGGGCAGATGTCCGGCCGCCATATATCCTTCAGGCGATTCCCGGCGGGATCGCACATCGGAGCAAACCATGAACTGGCTTACCAACGTGGTCCGGCCGAAGATCCGCAACATGCTGCGGCGGGAGACGCCGGAGAACCTGTGGATCAAGTGCCCGGATTCCGGACAGCTCGTGTTCTACAAGGACGTCGAGGCCAACCAGTTCGTCATCCCCGGCTCGAACTATCACATGCGCATGGGCGCGGTCGCGCGGCTCAAGTCGATCTTCGACAACGAGACCTGGTTCGACGTGGCGCTGCCCGAGGTCACCCCTGACCCGCTCAAGTTCCGCGACGAGAAGAAATATGTCGACCGCGTCAAGGATGCGCGGGCGCGGACCAATCTGAACGATGCGGTCAAGGTCGGCTACGGCAAGCTCGAAGGCTCCGCCGTCGTCGTCGCCGTGCAGGATTTCGACTTCATGGGCGGCTCGCTCGGCATGGCCGCGGGCGAAGCCATCGTGCGCGGGATGGAGCTCGCGGTCGAGAAGAAGTCGCCGTTCATCGTGTTCGCGGCCAGCGGCGGCGCCCGCATGCAGGAAGGCATTTTGTCCCTGATGCAGATGCCGCGCACCACCGTAGCCGTGCAGATGCTGCGCGAGGCAAAGCTGCCCTACATCGTCGTGCTGACCAATCCGACCACCGGCGGCGTCACCGCGTCCTATGCGATGCTCGGCGACGTCCAGATCGCCGAGCCCGGCGCGCTGATCGGCTTTGCCGGTGCGCGCGTGATCGAGCAGACCATCCGCGAGAAGCTGCCTGAAGGTTTCCAGCGCGCCGAGTACCTTAAGGAGCACGGCATGGTCGACATGGTCGTGCATCGCCACGAACTGCGGCCGACGCTGGCGCGGCTCTGCCGCCTCTTGACCAAGGCGCCGGCGCAGGAGGGTGCATCGAAGTCCGTGCAGCCGGTCGCAAGCCCGGCGCAGATCGTATCGGCCGCCGACACGGCGCCGGCTGCGCCGCACGCGTGAACGCCTCCCCTGACAGTGCAAAGACACCGCTCGATGAAGTGATCGGGCGGCTGTCGGCCCTGCATCAGAAGCGAATCGATCTCGGGCTGGAGCGGATGCACCGCCTGCTCGCTCGGCTCGGCCACCCCGAGCGCAAGCTGCCGCCGGTGATCCACATCGCCGGCACCAACGGCAAGGGCTCGACGCTCGCTTACCTGCGCGCGACGCTGGAGGCTTCAGGTCTGCGCGTCCACGCCTATACGTCCCCTTATCTCGTCCGCATCAACGAATGCTTCCGGCTCGGCCGCTTCAGTGGCGGTGTGCTCGTCGGCGACGACGAGCTGCGCGCGGCGTTGGAAGAGGTCGAGCGCGTCAATGCCGGCGAGGCCGCGACATTGTTCGAGCTGAAGACGGCGGCCGCTTTCCTGCTGTTCGCGCAGAACCCGGCCGACATCGTGCTGCTCGAAGTCGGCCTCGGCGGCCGGCTGGATTCGACCAACGTGGTCGATCAGCCGGCGGCCTCTGTGATTACGCCCGTCAGCATGGATCACATGGATTTCCTCGGCGATACGTTGGCGTCGATTGCCGGCGAGAAGGCCGCGATCATCAAGCGCGGCGTGCCCGTGATTTGCGCCGAGCAGATGCCGGAGGCGATGGCCGTGATCGAAGCGCAGGCGAGGCGCATGCGTGCGCCGCTGTTCGCCGCAAACGAGAGCTGGCACGTCAATGTCGAGCGCGGGCGTCTGGTCTATTCCGACGACCGCGGCTTGATGGATCTGCCGGCGCCGCGTCTGTTCGGCCGCCACCAATTCGCCAATGCCGGGCTTGCGATCGCGACGCTACGTGCGCTGCCGACCATCAAGGTCAACCACGCCGCGTTCGAGGCCGGCATCGTCGGTGCCGACTGGCCGGCGCGGATGCAGCGCCTCACCTCGGGCGAGTTGCTGTCCTGGGGTCCGCAGGGCTCGGAGATCTGGCTCGACGGCGGCCACAATGCCGAGGGCGGGCGCGTTGCGGCGGCCGCGCTCGGCGACCTCGAGGAGCGGGTGTCGCGGCCGCTGGTGATCATCGCCGGCATGATGGCCAACAAGGATGCGCACGCCTTCCTCGCCAATTTCGCCGGCCTCACCCGTCACATCATCGCAGTGCCGATTCCCGACACGGAGAATGCGATGCCGGTCGACCGTCTCGCCGATGCCGCGCGCAGCCTCGGCATGCGCGTCGAGCCCGCCCCCGGCGTCGAGGCCGCCCTGCGCGCGCTGGCGCAGCTCGCCTACGAGTTGCCGCCGCGGATCCTGATCACCGGCTCGCTGTATCTCGCCGGCCACGTGCTGGCCATCAACGGCACGCCGCCTGCATAGAGGTTGCCGTAGCCCGGATGGAGCGAAGCGCAATCCGGGATCGTGCCACAAGCAAGGAAGGTCCCGGATTACGCTGCGCTCCATCCGGGCTACAGGAAATGCCAATGCGCTTCGCCGCGATTGCCGATGTCCACGGAAACTATCTCGCGCTGGAGGCCGTGCTCGCCGACATCCGCGCGCTCGGTATTGCCGACATCGTCAATCTCGGCGACATGCTGAGTGGCCCGCTCGATGCGCGCCGCGCCATCGAGATCCTGATGCCGCTCGATGCCGTGCACGTCCTAGGCAATCACGACCGCTATCTGCTCGACCGTCCGCCGGAGAAAATGGGCTCGTGGGATCGCCCCGCTTACGAACAGCTCGACGCTGTGCACCTCGACTGGCTGCGCGCGCAGCCGATGGCACGGGTCTTCCGCGACCAGGTGTTCCTCTGCCACGCGACGCCCGGCAGCGATGAGGTGTACTGGCTCGACAGCGTGCATCCCGACGGCACGGTGGCGCTGTCCGCGCTCGACCACATCGAGCCACTCGCCCAAGGCATCACGCAATCGCTGATCCTGTGCGCCCACACCCATCTCGCCCGCGCGGTGCGCCTGCGTGATGGCCGGCTGATCGTCAATCCCGGCAGCGTCGGCAGCCCTGGCTTTCGCGACAAGCATCCGTACCCGCATGTCGTCGAGGCCGGCACGCCGCACGCGCGCTATGCGATCCTCGAACGCGTCGATGCTGCCTGGCAGGTGACGTTCCGCCACGTCGCCTACGATCACGAAGCCATGGCCGCGCTGGCGCGGCGCAATGGTCAGCCGGAGCTTGCGAACGCGCTGGCGACGGGGTGGATCAAGGTGTTGCTGCGTAGCCCGGAGGGAGCGGAGCGCAATCCGGGGCCATCGTTGCTTGGGGCATGATTCCCGGATTACGCTCCGCTCCATCCGGGCTACGGGCTACTTCAACAGCTTCATCGGATCGGCCGCCTTCTGCTTCAGCTGCTCGAATGTGCATTGCCGCGGCGCCTTGTCCGGGCGCCAGCGCAGGATCGAGGTGCCGTGGCGAAAACGTTCGCCGCTGAAATGGTCGTAGCAGACCTCGATCACCAGCTTCGGCTTGAGCGGACACCACTTTGCGGAACGCTCGGTCGACCAGCGGCTCGGCCCGCCCGGCGCGTTGCCGGTGAAGCCGGGCTCGCCGATCAGTGCTTCGAGCCGATCGGTCATACCAGGCTTCGCCTCCGCCTTGATCGCCGAGGTGAAGCCGACGTGATGCAGCAGGCCGTCATCGTCGTAGAGCCCGAGCAGCAGCGAGCCGACGACGTTCCGGCCGGCGATCTTGTTGGTGGCATAGCGGAAGCCACCGACCACGCAATCGGCGCTGCGGAATTTCTTGATCTTCTGCATGCCGTCGCGATTTCCCGCCTGATAGGGCAGATCGATGCGCTTGGCGATGACGCCGTCCGAGCCGCCGCCGGATTGCGCGAGCCACTTTTTGGCTGTGGCGTAGCTCGTCGTCGTCGGCGAAAGACGGAAGAGGCTGCCCTTGAGGTTGGCTTTCGCGAAGGCTTCCAGCGCCGGCCGCCGTTCGCGCAGCGTCTTCTCAGCCAGGCCCTTCTGTCCGGATGTCGCGAGCAGATCGAAGACGAGGTAGAGCGCCGGTGTCTCCACCGAGAGCTTCTTCACGCGGCTTGCCGCCGGATGAATGCGTTGCAGCAGCGCGTCGAAGGAAAAGCTCTTGCCGTGCGGCACGACGATTTCGCCGTCGAGCGTGAAACGGTCGGCCTTCAGCTCCAAGGCAGCAGTGACGACTTCCGGGAAGTAGCGCGCGAGGTCTTCGCCGGATTTGGAGCGCAGGTCGACGTTGCTGCCGTTGCGCGCCAACAGGCAGCGGAAGCCGTCCCACTTGGGTTCATATTGCCATTCACCGCCGCGCGGGATCGCGTCGACCGAGCGCGCCTCCATTGCGGCGAGAGCGGTGGGCTTGCGGTCGCGCTTTCGGGGAGGAGCAGGCAAGGGCGGGACTCGTCATACGCTGAACACGTCCCATCAACGCCAAACGGCCGGCTTTCGCCGGCCGTTGTCGAAAATAATCTTGCGCCAATAATCCTGGCCAGTTGATCAGACCGCGGAGGTGATCCACTGCTGCAGCTTCGCCTTCGGCGCGGCGCCGACCTGGCGCGAGGCCATCTCGCCGCCCTTGAAGATCATCAGGGTCGGGATCGACATCACGCCGTACTTCGAGGCGGTCTTCGGGCTCTCGTCGACATTGAGCTTCACGATCTTGACCTTGTCGCCCATCGCGCCGGCGATCTCGTCGAGCGCGGGTGCGATCATGCGGCAGGGGCCGCACCATTCGGCCCAGAAATCGACGACCACGGGGCCGTTCGCCTTGAGCACTTCGGCTTCGAAATCGGCGTCGGAAACCTTGCTAACGGCCATTGGGAGTACCTCACTCGGTTGAAAGAGAATCGGCGCGACCTGGAATCGCGCCCGGGATCATGCGGTCAACCTATGAACGGCCCCTTGCCGGGTCAAGGACGCTCACACCGAGATGAAGGGATGCCAGCGCCGCGTCCAGCGCGGGGGGCGAAATCTCCATATATTCAAGGGCCTCGGTCCAGAGCAGGACGGCCCTGACCGGCTTTTGGGGATAAAGCCGCGACAGCACCGCCCGGTACAGCGCAAGCTGGAGGACATAGGTCGCCGGCGCCTCGGCCGCGCTTTTGGGCGCTGCCTGGTTGGTCTTGAAGTCGACGATCAGGACCTCCTCGGGGCGCACGACCAGCCGGTCGATCTGCCCCGACACCAGGGCCGGCGTGCGGCCCGGCCGCTCCAGCCGCCCGGCGATCGCGACCTCCGCCCGGCTGCCGGCGGCAAAGACGGGCGCGAAACGCGGCTCCGTGATCAGGGCGAGCACCTTGTCGGCCAGTGCGATGCGATCGGCCTCCGGCCAGTCCGCGGCGTTGCGCGCCATGAAGCCGAGCGCGGCCTCGCGCCGGCGCTCGCCGGCGATCTCGGGCAGCGATTGCAACAGGCGATGCACCAGCGTGCCGCGTTGCAACGCCAGCGCGCGCGACTGCACCGATTCGCCCGATCGGACGCTGCGGCCCTCCTCGGCAGGCTGGCCCGAGGGGCGCACGGGATCCTCGTCGATGGTCTCGCGCGGGGCCGGTGTCCGCAGCCACTCCGGCAGCGCGATGGTCTGGTGCACGGAGGCCGCCGGCGCGCCCAGCGCCGCGACGTCCTCAGGACGGGCGAACCGGGTGACCTTGCCGAGCGGCGTCTCGATCACCTGCTTGTCGAGGCCCGAGCCTTTGAGCCCGGTGTCGACGAGGTCGTACCAGCTCAGCTTGCGCACCGTCTTCATGTTGCCGGGCATGCAGCCGCCGACGATCAGCCGGTCGGCCGCGCGCGTCATCGCGACATAAAGCAGGCGGCGATATTCGTCCTCGGTCTCCTCCAGCATCGCCTTGCGCGCCTCGGCGACAGGCTTGGGATCGTCGGCCTTGCGTCCGGCCCAGACCACGACCTCGCCGCCATTGCCGCGCGGTACCTGGATCAGCCGCAGCCGCTGCGAGTCCGCGGGCGAAGACGTGGTGTCGACCATGAACACGACCGAGGCCTCCAGGCCCTTGGCGCCGTGTACAGTCATGACCCGCACCTCGTCGCGCGAGATCTCCATGTCGCGCTTCACTTCGGTGTCGGCCGAGCGGAGCCAGGCCATGAAGCCCTGCAGCGAAGCCGGCGCCTTGCGCTCGTAGTTCAGCGCGAGCTCCAGGAATTCGTCGAGCGCGTCATTGGCCTCGTGGCCGAGCCGGCGCAGGATGCGCGCACGCCCGCCATCGCCGCCCAGCAGCCAGGCGTAGAACGCGAACGGCGTCTCGTCGCGGGCGCGGATCTCGCAGGCTTCCAGGCGACGCAACGCCGTGGTGAATTTTTCGCTTGTGGCCGCGTGCTCGCCGAGCGCGCGGCGCAGCGAGCCCTTGCGGTCCCAGGCGAGAGTGAACAAATCGTCGTCATCGAGCCCGAACAGCGGGCTCTTCAGCGCCACCGCGAGCGCGAGATCGTCCTGTGGCAGCAGCAGCGCGTCGGCCAGGTTCATCAGGTCGATGATGGCGATGTGCTCGGTCAGCTTGAGGCGGTCGGCGCCGGCGACCGGGATACCAGCGTGCTTCAGCGCCTGGATCACGGCGTCGAATGCGTTGCCGCGCCGGCGCACCAGGATCAGCATGTCGCCATAGCGAAGAGGACGACGCTCGCCCTCGTGCCCGGTCAGCGTGCCGCTCTCGACCAGCCGCTTGATCTCGGCCTGGATGCGTCGGGAAAGCTTGACCTCGGGGCTGGTGACGGCGACGCCGTCGAATGGCGCACGCCAGCCCTCGATGTCCTGCCGATCGTCGGCCTCGGCGAGATCCCACAGCTCGATCACGCTCGGGCCGGCATCGCTCAGCGAATTGTGCAGGGGATGGCCGATCTCGACCGAATGGATGCTCTTGTAGATCGCGGGATCGCGGAAGACGTGGTCGACCGAATGCAGGATCGTCGCGCCCGAGCGGAACGAATAGGTGAAGGCGACCGGATCGAATTTCAGGCCGGCGGCGGTGAACTTGCGATGCAGCTCGCGCCTGCGCGCGTCGAACTCGTGGGGAGCTGCGCCCTGGAACGAGAAGATCGACTGCTTCTCGTCGCCGACGGCGAAGATGGTGCGGTTCAGCCCCTCGCGCGCGCCTTCGCCGGCGGTGAACTCGGAGATGATGTGCGCGATGATGTCCCATTGGCGCGGGCTGGTATCCTGCGCCTCGTCGATCAACACGTGATCGACGCCGCGGTCGAGCTTGTAATGCACCCAGCCCGAGGCGATGCGGTCCAGCATCGCCAGCGTCTTGTCGATGAGGTCGTCGTAGTCGAGCAGGCCGCGCTCCTGCTTCTCGCGGCGGTAATTCGCGGCGGCCGCTGTCGCGATATGCAGCAGGGCCGCGGTGCGGTCCCGAACCGTCACGGCGCGGCGCTTTTCGATCAGCCCTGCAAGGCGCTGCGCCTCGGCTTCGAACAGGCGGGCCACGGAGGGATTGTGATCGCAGAACTTCTTGGTCAGCACTGCCTTGCGCGGCAGCTTGTCGTCCGTGAGGAAGACGGACAGATAGGCGTCGACCTGATCGCTGCCGGAAAACACCTTTGCCGCGCGCAGCCGCCCTGCCTGGTCATTGTCGGATTTGCTGCCGTCCTCCAGCGCGAAGGCAATGTCGTCCCAGCGCGCGCGCGGCAGGAACGGGCCGTCGAGAATTTCCGTCTCGACGGCTTCGATACGGTCGCCGATGTCAACGCCCAGCACCGCAGCCATCTGCGCCGCTGCGGCTTCCGCATTGCCGGCCTGGTCGGTCCAGGCCATGAAATGATCGCGGCTGAGGCACGCCTCGCGCACGACCTCCTTGAAGGTGACATCCGCGGCGCTCGCCATCGCCGTCAGCAGCGCGCGGCCGGTGACGCTCTCCGGATCGCGTGCGGCTTCCAGCAGCACCTTCAAATTGGCGCGTTCCATCATGTCGGTCTGGTCGCGCTCGTCGATCACGGCGAAGCGTGCGGGAACGTTGGCCTCGAACGGAAATTGCTGGAGCAGGCGGGTACACAGTGCGTGGATGGTCTGCACCTTCAGCCCGCCCGGCGTCTCCAGCGCGCAGGCGAACAGTTTTCTCGCGTCGCGGCGCAGTTTTGCGCCGGGATGCGGGATGCCGACCGCGCGGATCGCCGCGTCGAGCGCGTCATCGTCCAGCGTCACCCAATGACCGAGCGTGGTGAACACGCGCTCGGCCATGTTTGCGGCGGCAGCTTTTGTGAAGGTGATGCAGAGAATTTTCTCCGGTGGCACGCCCGAGAGCAGCAGGCGGATCACGCGCTGCACCAGCACATGCGTCTTGCCCGAGCCGGCGTTGGCCGAGACGAAGGCCGACGCGGTCGGATCGGATGCGCGCGCCTGCCGCGCGCGCACCTCGTCGGGGATGGGACGCGGCGCCTTCACCATTCCTCGATCCCCAACCCGCCGGCCGCCGACCATTCCTTGATCCGGGCAAGGTCGTCATAGGTGCCGTAGCGATTCGCCCACATCGGCAGGTTCAGCGATGTATAGGCCTGGTTCTCGTCCTCGAAGGCGCGGATCAGCGCTTCCAGCTTTGCCCTCGCCTCGGCGGCCGCGGTGTCCGGCGGCTGCGGCTCGTCGCCCGGCTTGAACTTGAGCTCGAGGATGCGCTCCTCGCCGGGTGGATTGTTGCCGCTGAGGCGGACATAGACGAGCTGGCTCACGGAGGCGCCGGCGTCGATGTCGGGAAAACCGCCCTCGCGCAGGATCGCGGCTTCCAACGTCAGCTGCGGCGACAGGCCCATGCGGACCTGCTTGCCGGTCGGCGGCTGGCCGGTCTTGTAGTCGAGGATGGCGTAGCCGCCGCCCTGGCGGCGTTCGATGCGGTCGGCGCGCGCGGAAAGGCGGAAGCTGCGCTGAGGATCGAGCATGAACGAGATCTCGCCACGGGTCTCCGCGACGATCGCCGCGATCGCCTCGCGCCGCGCCGTCTCCCATTCGCCGAACCAGCGCGCGATGCGCTGGAAGCGCGGCCACCACAGCGCCCGTGCTTCGGGCCGCTCCATCAGCGGTGCAAAGTGCTTCTCGCCGATCGCGCGCAGCACCCGCGCGGGATCGTCGGGCAGACGCGCCGCATAGCTTTCCGTGAATTCGCCGATGGCATCGTGAATCGCCGATCCGCGGTCGGCGGCCGAGAGCGGCATGTCGACGGGATCGAGCGCATCGAGCCGCAAGATGCGTTTGGCGTAGATCGTGTAGGGGTCGCGCAGCCAGTCTTCGATCTCGGTGACGGACATTTTGAGCGGGCGTGTCGCGCGCGGCGGCCGTGGTTCCGGCTGCTTGATCGGCTTGACCTCGTCGGGCTGGTCGAGCGCCGAAGCGAACTGCACATATGTCTCGCCGGCGCGAACGGCCGCCTGCCAGAGCTCATCGCCGGCCACCGCCTCCAGCCGATGAAGGAAGCGCGAGGCCACCGCCGGCGCGCCGCCGGCCTTTGCGGAATGAGTGAGAATGACCTCGTCGCCGCCGAGCAATTGCGCGAAGTCATGGGCGGACAGGCCGATGCGGCGCTCCGGCAGATCGAGCCCGAGCTCGTGCCGCATCGGCCGGCTCAGCCAGGGATCGATGCGCGGCGCCGGCGGCCAGACACCTTCGATCAGGCCGCCGACGATGATGCGGTCGGCCTGCATCAGGCGCGATTCCAGCGGGCCGTAGATTTGCAACCGTGCGCCCGGCCTGTCGCGCCGCCGCACCGCGCGGTCCCCGAAGGCGGTCTGGAACACGCCCGCGTAGTCCGCTAGCTGCACCATCAATCCGCTGGTCGTGCCGCCGCGCAAGAGATCGTCGAAGGCGCCGGCGAGCGCGAGTCCATCGCGATCCTCGAAGGCGAGCGGAATGCCCTGATCGTCGCGCGACAGCTCGATCATGATCTCGCGATGCCGATGCGCAAGCTCCGCGAAATCATACGGCTTCGCCGGCGGCAGGCTCTCGATCGACGCCAATGCCTTTTGCAGGGCGTCGATCAGAGCCTGGATGCGATCGAGATCCTCGGCCTTGAGACGCGCCCGCGGCTCGGCGCGATGCAGTGCGGAGACCTCGCTGCGCCACAGCTTTGCCAGCTCCTCGCGGAAGCGGTTGAACTCGCGCAGGAGGCCGGCCGTGCCTGCCGGCGGGCGCGTGCCGCGCAGCAGCGCAAGCTCCAGGCTCTCGATTGCCATCTTCCACGCGCCCGGCGCGCGGCCGAGCCGGCACAGCGGATGCTTCAGCATCGCCAGCAGCGTCGGCGGCTCCAGGCCCTTGGTTGCCGCCTCCGCCGCAAGGCGCGCAAACGTGCCAGCGGATGTCTCCATCAAGACGTCGCCGCCGGAATCATCGAAGGCGAGATCCCATCGGGTCAGCGCCGCCATCACCCGCCGCGCCAAGGCGCGGTCGGGCGTGACCAGCGCCGCGGATTTGTCCAGGTGTCTGGCCTCGCGCATGGCGATGGCGATGGCGAGCGCTTCCATTTCAGGATTGGGCGCTTCGACCACCGCGAGGTTCTTCATGCCGCCCGCGATCTTCGCGGCAACATCGGGCTGCTTCAGCCGGTCGTGCCAGACCTCGGTCTTGGCGGACGGCCGCATCGATTCCGACGCGAGCAGGTCGCGGCCGTCTTCCGCCGGCGGCTGCAAAATCTCGACATCGCTGCGCTTGATGCCGAAGCGATCGAGCAGCGCATGCATCGCATATTGCGGATGGTTCGACGCCGGATTCTCGGTGATGCCCAAGAGGTCCCTGCTGCCGCCGATGCTGCGCCAGGCATCCTCATCGAGATCGGTGTCGAGACCGGGCAGCACCACGGCGCCGTGCGGCAGCGAAGCGACCGCGCGCAGGAATTTTGCGGTCGCTGGCATCGAGCCGGTCGAGCCGGCCGCGATGACGGGGCCATGCGGATTCGCGATCAGCCGTTTGGCTTCCGCTTCGATCAGTTGGTCGCGCCGCGCGGCCGGCTCGATCCGGTTGATCTCGGCGAGATGATTGGGCCAGGCGATGCGGGCGATGCGCAGGAATTCGAGCGAGTGCTGCCAGTAGCGGTCGAGGTTGTCAGGCACCAGCCCGTCGAGCGCGCTCCAGTCGACGCCGCGCGTCACCATGTCGTCGATCAGGCGCGCGAGATCGGACGCCAGCGCCAGCGTCGAGGCGGGACCGCCGACGACCAGCGGCGCCAGCACCGGGCCCTTCGCCCAGGCGGCGACGAGCTGCGCCAGCGTCAGGCGCCGTTCGAGTTCGCCCAAGCGCGGCGGAATGTCGAGCGGCGCGGTCCCGGAGAACTGCTCGCTCTCGCCCGCGAAAGCGAGCTCGTCCTCGTCGATGTCGCCGAGCGCAACGATGCGCGGCAGCACGACGGCATCCGCCTTCATCTCGTCGAGGAAGATCTCGCGCACGACCCGCATGGCGCGCCGCGTCGGAAGATACAGCGTAGCGTCCGCCAGCCGCGCCGGTTCCTTGCGCGCCTCGAATCCCTCCACCAGCCGCCCATCGAGCAGGGCGGTGACGACCGTGCGCAGGAACGGAACTGAGATGGGAACGCTGAAGACGCGCATGGGCTGCCTGATTCGAAGGATCAGGCAATATAGGGAGGCGGGGTCAAATGGTCATGGGTGGAGGAGGAGTCGTCCCCGCTGTTCGCCGAGGTTCGTAGCCCGGATGGAGCGCAGCGCAATCCGGGATGCTGCTCCGCGGCGAGAGGCCCCGGATTACGCTACGCTCCATCCGGGCTACGGCCTCTTCGAGGCAGCCCCTACGCCACGCTCTCCAAAAACGCCTCTTCCGCGGCGTGCACGGCATCGGGCGTGCCGACATGCATCCAGACGCCGTCGAGGCGCAGGCCGAACAACCGTTCCTGCTCGCCCGCGCGATCGAACATCTTCGTCAGCGAGAATTCGCCCTTGGGTGCGTCCACGAAGATCGCGGGCGACATGATCGCTGCGCCGGCATAGACGAACGGAACGACCTCCTTCTCCTTGCGCTTGCGCAAGGCGCCGTCGGGCAGCATGCCGTAATCGCCGCGGCCGCCATAGCCGATGCTGGTCGCCGTCGGCGCCATCAGGAGCAGGATGTCCATTCGATCGGGATCGAAGTTTTCGGCGAGCCGCGTCAGGTTGGAGCGCACGCCGTCGATCCACAGCGTGTCGGAATTGACGTGGAAGAACGGCGCATCGCCGAGCAGCGGCAGCGCCTTGACGACGCCGCCGCCGGTGCCGAGCACCTGGTCGCGCTCGTCGGAGATCGTCACGCGCGGAAGCTGGCGTGATGCGACGTGGTCGATGATCTGGTCCGGCAAATAGTGCACGTTGACCACCGCCTCGGTCACGCCGGCCTGGCCGAGCTTGTCGAGCACGTGGTCGAGCAGCGGCTGGCCTGCGACCGGCACCATCGGCTTCGGCATCTTGTCCGTCAGGGGGCGCATGCGCAGGCCAAACCCTGCGGCGAGCACCATGGCTTTGGTCGGCTTGACGGACATCCTTCCCCTTCTCAGGACCTTTCGCGTTCGCGGCAATCCTAACACGAGGCTCGATCTGCCGCACCGCATCTCAACCGCCTTAACCACCCGCCGTGACGGTTGTACGACGGGTGTTGCCGTCACGCCCCAACGGCTGTGGAACGTAGCTTTTTCTTCTTGTCGCCCACTTTCAGGAAATTGACACCGATCTGGTCGCCATTGACCCAGGCCAGCTCGCAACGCCGGTAGGCGAGCCCCGTGGAGGACAGCAGGAGAAAGAATTCCTTCAGATGCAGACCTTCGACCGAGCCGTCGATGGTCAGCTTGGCGCCGGTCTCGGAGACGTCCTCCATGGTGCAGTCGCGCCGCCAGGTGCCGTCGATTCCCATCATCTGTGCCGAAAACCCGCGCTCGAAAATAACCCGGCTATTTCCGCGCTGATCCGCTTTCGCTGCCATCTGCCCCGCTCCAGCCCCGCAATGTTCCGGCTCCCTCGGCGCCAGAATAGCGACATCTTGGCTAACGGCCGGTAAATCGGTCCTGAATCAGCCCGGCGGCGGGACGTTGGCGAGATACCAGTCGCGCAGATGGGCGAGCGCGGGATGCGCCAGCGAGCGCTGGAGATAGGTCCAGATCCGCGGCTGATGGCGCAGGTAATGCGGCTTGCCATCGCGGCGGTTGAGCCGGGCGAAGGTGCCGAGCAGGCGCGTGTTCCGCTGCGCCGACATGATCGCGTAGAGCTCGGCGAAGCCGGCGGCGTCGAAGCTCGTGTCCTGCGCCCGCCGCGCCTTGATGTAGCGCGACAGCAGCGTCAGCTCGATAGTCTCGGGTACGTCGATGCGAGCGTCCTGGAGCAGCGACACCACGTCGTAGGATTGCGGCCCCAGCACGGCATCCTGGAAATCGATCACGCCGACGCGTTCGATGCCGCTGCGGTTGCCGAGCCAGATCAGGTTGGGCGAGTGATAATCGCGGATGATCCACGTCCTCGGCGCCGCCAGCGGTCTCTTCAGCAATTCGCGCCACATCGCAAAAAATTCCGCGCGCGTCTCATCGCTCAGCGGCGCGTTGCGATCGGGCAAATACCATTCCGGCATCAACCCGATCTCGATCAGCAGCGCCTCGACGTCGAAGACGGGGATCGCGTAGGTCTGCCCGTCCAGCGGCAGCGTCTCCGGCAGCGCCTTGCCGTGCAGCATCGCCAGCACGTCGGTGGCGGCTTCGTAACGCTCGAGAATCGGCCGCGGCGGATCGCCCTCGATCACGCCCTCGCTGCCGAAATCCTCGGAGATCAGAAAGCCCTGGTCGAGATCAAAATGATGGATCGCAGGCGCGGAGATCCCCTGCGCCCGGAGGCCTTCGTCGATGGCGACGAAGGGTTTTACGTTCTCGGCCAGATGCACCGCGGCGCTGTAGGATTTGCCGTTGTAGAGCGCCGCGCCGTCGGGCCGCTGCGGGAAGTTCATGAGGATGACGATCTCCTCATCGCGCACGAGCCGCGCGTAGGAGCGCGTCGAGGCGTCGCCCGGCATGCGCCTGCGCGTCGCATCGATGTAACCGGATGCGTCGAGGAAGTCGCGCAGCGCCTTCAGCCGCGCAACTATAGCTGCGCTCTTGCCGTGGCCGGTGATGTCGGCGGCACGCGCGTTCGAGCCCAGCGCCGGCCGATGCGTCAGCGCGATGTCGATGCGGTTCTCGGGCATCGCCGACGGGGCGCGCTCCGGCCATTCGATCAGCACCAGCGTGGCATCGGGCAGCGGCGACAGCCCGATCTCCTCGAGCTCGCTCTCGTCCTCGACACGGTAGAGATCGGCATGCAGCACCGGGAAGGGTGGCAGCTCGTAGCCCTGCACCAGCGTGAAGGTCGGGCTCGGCACTTCCAGCGCATCGTCTCCGGCGAGATAGCGGATCAGGCTGCGCGCCGCCGCGGTCTTGCCGGCGCCGAGATCGCCGGTCAGCGTAATGACGTCACCGGGACCGACCAGCAGCGCGAGGTCGGCCATTAATTGCGCCGTGGCCGTCTCGTTGTGAAGCGCGACGGAAAATGTGGTTGCATCAGTCATTCGGCGGCGTCGCGATGCGCCGCCTGGTCGGTCGGGAAATCGCAGATCACGACCGTGCCCCGGCCGACGATCGAATCCACCCGCACCTTGCCGCCATGCAGCTCGACGAAGGAGCGCACCAGCGACAGGCCGAGCCCGGCGCCGCGGTGACGCGAGCCCTGCGAGCGGCTTTCGAACCAGTTGAACACCTTGTCTTTCATGTCGGCAGGTATTCCAGGGCCCGAATCTGTCACGGTGAAGACCACGCTGCGTTCGGTGCGCCGCGCGCTGATGCCGACGGTGGAATCCTGTGGAGAAAACCCGACGGCGTTGGCGAGGAGGTTATAGAGCACCTGCACCACGCGCTTCTCGTCGCCGACGAAGCTGCCGACGTCGGGCGCGATCTCGACCTTGAGGCGGATGCGGTCGGTGGCGAGCCGGTCCTGGATGCCCTCGGCGGCAAGCTCGATGGCCTTGCTGACGTCGACCTGCCCGAGTTCCAGCTTCATCGCGCCGGCGTCGATGGTGGCGAGATCCAGGATGTTGTTGGTGAGCGCGAGCAGAGCGTTGGTCGATTTGGTGACGTAGTCGAGATATTCGGCCTGCTTCGGCGTCAGCGGTCCGGTCGAGGGATCGCTGAGGAAATGCGCGAAGCCGATGATAGTGGTGAGCGGCGAGCGCAGCTCGTAGGAGACGTGGTGGACGAAATCCACCTTCATCTGGTCGGCCGCCTCCAGCGCCTCGTTGCGCTCGCGCAGCGCGCGCTCGACATTCTCGGTGTCAGTGATGTCCTGGAAGGTCAGCATGGTGGCGCCGTCCGGCAGCGGCCGGATCATGCCGTCGAGCACGCTGCCGTCCTTGCGCTCCAGCTTCAGCGGCAGGTCGGCGCGGTTCTCGATCGCGGTGATGGCCTCGCGGATCTGGCGCCAGACTTGCGGATCGTCGAACAGCTGATGGCACCAGCCTTCGACGGTCTGGATATGCGGCTCGTCGCGCATGGCATCGCTCGACAGCTTCCACATCCGCACGAAGGCCGGATTGAACAGCTGCGCCTTGCCGTTGCTGCCGAACACCGCGACGCCTTCGGCGAGGCTGTCCAGCGTCTCGCGCTGGACGCGGATCAGGCCGTCGAAGCGGCGGGCGAGGTCGAGGCTTTCGGTGACGTCGTCGAACAGATAGGTGACGCCGCCCTCGGGATTCGGCGTGGTGACGACCGAGAGCGCGCGGCCGTCAGGCAGGAACCAGGTGTCCTTGGCCGTCTCGACCGCGCGATAGGCCTCGTGCAGCTTGGCCTTCCAGGCGCGGAAATCCGGCTGCTCCGGCAATTTGCGCGCGGCGCGGAGCTGGTCGAGCACGCTGGAATCGTCCGGATGGGCGTCGAGGAAGTTGCGATCGAGATCCCACAGCCGGCGATAGGAATCGTTGTAGAAGGCAAGGCGCCGCTGGCCGTCGAACACGGCAACGCCGGAGGAGAGCTGGTCGAGCGTGCGGCGGTGCGCCTCCGCCATGCGCACCAGCGCCGAGCTCAGCGCATCCGCCTCGCTGGCATCGATGGCGACGCCGACGCTGCCGCTGCCGACATTGACGGCGCGCACGTCGTAGATGCGCCGTTCGCCGCCGATCACGATCGGCAGCCGCGAGGTGAAATTGGCGGCGTCCTTGAGCCCCCGCTCCATCGCATTGCGGTCGTCACTGTCGAGCAGCTCGAGCTTGCGCTCCTGGGCATCGATGGCGCTGGTCGCCTCGGTGGCGCGCACATAGGCCGGGTTGGCGTAGGTCAGCGCGCCGTTCTCGCCCTTCGCCCAGATCGGCCACGGTGCGGCCGCGGCAAAGCCGCGAAGCATCTCGGTCTCGTCGGAGAGCGCCTTGTAGCGCAGATTGGTTTCGGCCAGATCACGGCGCAGGCCCGAGAGCTCGCGAATGCGGACGATGGCCTGGCCGCCGATGGCGCGCCCGATCGCTTCCAGCATATGGCCGTGCGCGGTGGTCAGCGTCAGCTGGAACCCGTCGCCGCGCTCGCGCAGCGCATCGACCGCATGGTCCATCAGCAGCGCCGGTTCCGGCGGCAGCCAGGTTCCGAACGCCAGCACGCGCTGCGGCGAGGAATCGCGCGGCAGCACCAGCGCGATATCGCCGGAAATCTGCGCGCGGTTGTCGCCCGCCGGCCATGAGATCAGGATCTGCGGCTCGGCGAACAACAGTGCGCCGAAGCGGTCGGCCTGGAGCTGAAGTTCCCCGATCCGCGCGCGCAGCCGCGCCTCGTTCTTCGCCGTGCGCACCCGCGTCCGCATCAACAGGATCGCGGCCATCACCGAAAAGCCGAGCAGGGCCAGCGCGGTGGCGAGCACCGCGAGTTCCTGCCGGTTGAGATCCATCACGAGGGCGAGGGTGTCGATGAGGTCGGCGGCCTTGGCCGGCGCAGCCGGCAGCAGCGCTGCGAGAGCGCCTCCCACCAAGCCGTTGCGCGCCAGCGATGTGCACGACAACAGCGTCCGACGCATCGACACGATCACGCCTGACATAGTTGCCCCAAGACGCGGAAATTCAAGACCGCACGAATCTGCGCGCGGCGACCCCCGTCGCGCGCGAATCAAAAGACAATACCCTCACCGCGACTCCGCCGGTAAGAGTCCAGATCGTGAACGCAAAGGCGGCCCCCAAAAAATGCGGGCCGCGCGGTTCCAAGGAGCGTGATTCTGAGGATGATTCGGCTGGAGTTGTCTTGGGTTAGCGCCCGGTCGAACCAAAACCGCCGGCGCCGCGGTCGGTCGACGACAATCTGGCGACGGGAACCAGCGCGGCCTGCAGCACCGGCGCGATCACCATCTGGGCGATGCGCTCGCCGCGCTTGATCACGAAAGGCGCGGTGCCGTGGTTGATCAGGATCACCTTGATCTCGCCGCGGTAGTCCGCATCGATCGTGCCCGGCGAATTCAGCACGGTGACGCCGTGCTTGGCCGCCAGCCCCGAACGCGGCCGCACCTGCGCCTCGTGTCCGGGCGGCAAGGCGATGGCAAGGCCCGTCGGCACCAACGCGTATTGGCTTGGTGCGAGCGTCATGGGCTCGTTGTCCGGCACCGCGGCCATCAGATCGAGGCCGGCGGCTTCGCTGGTCTGATAGGCCGGCAGCGGCAGGCCCTCAGCGTGGGTGAGGCGTTGCAGCTCGACGGTAACCTTCGTGCTCAAGATGCGGACTCCAGGGATTTGCCGGTCACGCTCTTCGCGATATGCGCGACCAGTTCGATGGCGACCTGTTCCTTGGTCATCGCCGGCCAGGAATCAACTGCAATCTCGCCGTCCGGCGCACCGGTCTTGCGGCTGAGCAGGTGGACCGTGTTGCGGTCGCCGCCCATCACGCCGGTGGCGGGCGAGACGTCGTTGGCGACGATCCAGTCGCAGCCCTTGCGCGCGAATTTTGCCTTGGCGTTGTCGATGAGGTGCTCGGTCTCGGCGGCAAAGCCGATCACGAGCCTCGGGCGCTTGTCGGCGAGCTTGGAGATGGTGGCGAGAATGTCGGGGTTCTCGACCAATTGCAGCGGCGGCATGCCGGCCGCGGTTTTCTTCAGCTTCTGCTCGCCTTCATTGGCGACGCGCCAGTCGGCGACTGCGGCGGCGAAGATCGCGACGTCGGTGGGAAGCGCGGCCTTGACCTGCTCCAGCATCTGCCGCGCCGATTCGACATGCTTCACCGTCACGCCCGGGGGATCGTCGAGGTCGACCGGACCGCTCACCAGAGTAACCTCGGCGCCCGCGGCCTGTGCAGCGGCGGCAATGGCAAAGCCCTGCTTGCCGGAGGAACGGTTAGCGATATAGCGCACCGGGTCGATCGCCTCATGGGTGGGACCGGCGGTGATCAGCACGCGCGTGCCCGCGAGCGGCTTCGGCGTCGGCGGCCGCAGCAGGCGCTCGGCGGCATTGGCGATCTCGATGGCTTCCGACATGCGGCCCGTTCCGGCTTCGCCGGCCTCGGCCATCTCGCCCGCGTTCGGGCCGATCAGCACAACGCCGTCGCGCTGGAGCTGCGCGACGTTGCGGCGCGTCGCCGCGTTGCTCCACATCAGCGGATTCATCGCCGGCGCCAGCAGCACCTTGCGGTTGGTCGCGAGCAGGATGGCGCTGGCGAGATCATCGGCATGACCGTTCGCCATCTTCGCCATCAGGTCGGCCGTGGCCGGCGCCACCACGATCAGGTCGCAGTCGCGCGCGAGGCGAATATGGCCGGCATCGAACTCGCTCTGCGGGTCGAACAGGTCGGTATAGACGCGCTCATGCGACAGGGCGCTCGCGGCCAGCGGCGTCACGAATTGCTGCGCCGCCTTGGTCAGCACGCAGCGGACCTCGATACGGCGCTCCTTCAGCCTGCGGATCAGGTCGAGCGACTTATAGGCCGCGATCCCGCCGCCGATGATCAGGGTGACGCTGGCCTCGGGAACGGCGCCGCCTCGCTGCGGCGTCGGGGCGGCGGAGGGCACCGCAAACGGCGTCAGCGGCTCCTCGCGGCCCTCGATCAGCTCCCGCAGGATGACCCGGACCTCCTCTTCGACCGACCTGTGGTTCTTGGCCGAGCGCAGCCGCAAATAGGTTTTGACGGCGTCGTCGAGCTTGCGGATGGTCAGGCTTGCCATGACGCCCTCCGGCACGGAATGATAGCGATGCTATCACTCCAGTGATTGCAATGCAATCACAGATTCCGGACGGCGATCAGAATCCCGATGAAGGTCGCGGCGATGATCCAGAGCGCCACGGTGCGCCAGCGGTTCTTGCGGCCCTCGCTGCGTCCCATCGCCGCGATGCTCTCCGGCGAAAGCCTGATGCCCTCCCGCGTCATGGTCTCGAGCTGCTCGAGCACCTTCACCGACCGCTCGGCGATCTCAGGCAGGCGCATCAAGACCCGCGCGATGTCCCCGGTACCGGCGAGCGCGCCCTCGATGCGGCCGATGGGTCCGAGGTTGCGCTCGATCCATTCGCGCACCACGGGATCGGCGATCCGCCAGATGTCGAGCTTGGGATCGAAGCCGCGCGCCACGCCCTCGACCACCACCATGGTCTTCTGCAGCAGGATCAGCTCGGGCCGCGTCGTCATGTCGAACAGGCCGGTGACCTCGAGCAGCAGCGTGAGCAGCCGCGCCATCGAGATCTCTTCCGCCGTGCGGTTGTGGATCGGCTCGCCGATGGCGCGGATGGCTTGGGCAAAATTCTCGACCGAATGATGCGCGGGCACATAGCCGGCCTCGAAATGCACTTCGGCCACGCGGCGATAATCGCGGGTGATGAAGCCGAGCAGGATCTCGGCGAGGAAGCGCCGCTCCTTCATGCCGAGCCGGCCCATGATGCCGAAATCGACCGCCACGAGGCGGCCGGCGTCATCCAGGAACAGATTGCCCGGATGCATGTCGGCATGGAAGAAGCCGTCGCGCAGCGCGTGGCGCAGGAAGCTCTGGATCACCTTGCGGCCGAGATCGGGCAGGTCGACCCGCGCCTCGGCGAGGCGCTTGTGATCGTTCAGTGCGATGCCGTCGATCCATTCCATCGTCAGCACGTTGTGCGTGGTGCGGTCCCAGTCGACGGCGGGCACGCGGAAATCGGGATCGTCGCGCGTGTTCTCCGCCATCTCCGACAGCGCGGCAGCCTCTAACCGTAGGTCCATCTCCATCGCGACCGAGCGCGACATGGTGTTGATGACCTCGATCAGGCGCAGGCGCCGTGCCTCGGCCGAATAGGCCTCAGCCTTGTGCGCGACGTAGAAGAAATCGGAGAGATCGCGGCGGAAGCGCGCGGCGACGTTGGGTCTCAGCACCTTGATCGCGACGGACTTGCGGATGCCGTCGCGCACCACCTCGCCGCGATGCACTTGCGCGATCGAGGCCGCCGCGACCGGCGGGCCGAAGCTCACAAAGATGTCCGTCAGCGGCCGTTCCAGCGAGGTCGCGATCGTGGCCTCGGCTTCCTGCTGCGGAAACGGCGGCAGGCGGTCCTGCAGGCTTTCGAGGTCGCGCGCCATGATGACGCCGACCACGTCGGGGCGCGTGGCCAGGAACTGGCCGAGCTTGAGATAGGCCGGGCCCATCCGCGTCAGCGCGCGCGAGATCCGCGGTCCCTGCTTGGCGCCACGGCGCTCGATGATGCGCGCCAGCTTCAGCGCGAGCTGTCCCGGCGGCGGCACCAGGCTCGGATCGACCGCGCCGAACACGCCTTCGTGCGCAAACACGAACGCGGCGCGGATCAGGCGCGCAATGTGGGTGACGGCAGAGATCACAAACGCCAGCCCGAATGCAATGCGACGATGCCGCCGGAGAGTGTCTGCCAGCTGACGCGGGCAAAGCCGGCCTCGCGGATCATGTCGGCGAAGGCGGCGGGCTTCGGAAATTTGCGGATGGACTCGACGAGATACTGGTACGATTCGGCGTCGCCCGTGACCATGCGCCCGAGCGGGGGGATCACCTTGAACGAGAACAGATCATAGAGCTTGTCGAGGCCGGGCATCTCGACAGTGGAGAATTCCAGGCACAGGAAGCGGCTGCCGGGTCTCAGCACGCGATAGGCCTCGCGCAGCGCAAGGTCGATCCGGGGCACGTTGCGGATGCCGAAAGCGATCGTATAGGCATCGAAGCTGCGGTCGGCGAAGCCGAGCGATTCGGCATTGCCTTCGACGAAATCGACCTGGGTGTCCAGATGACGCTTGGCGGCGCGTTCGCGCCCCACGGCCAGCATGTCCGCATTGATGTCGCACACCGTGGCGTGGAAGCCGGGGCCGGCGGCCTTGGCGGCACGGAACGAGATGTCGCCGGTGCCGCCGGCGACGTCAAGCAGCGCGAACGGCCGGTCGCCCCTCGGCGGATCCAGCGCGGTGATCATGATGTCCTTCCAGACCCGGTGCAGGCCACCGGACATCAAATCGTTCATCAGGTCATAGCGCGACGCCACGCTGCGAAACACATCGTTCACCAGCGTCTGCTTGTCCCCGAGGGGAACGTCCCTGAAGCCAAAATGCGTGGTTTCGCCCGGCCGATCCATTACTCTACTCCACTCGGCGGACCATAGCCCGCCCGCCGCAATGGCGCTATCACACCGCCTTCATAAGGTGAATGCCCGACCATGCCTGAATTGCCCGAAGTCGAGACCGTCCGCCGCGGTCTTCAGCCCGTGATGGAGGGCGCGAAAATCCTCGACGCGGAGGCCCGCCGGCCAGATTTGCGCTTTCCGTTCCAGCCCGACTTCGTGGCCCGGCTCAAGGGGCAGGTCGTCACGGGCCTCGGGCGCCGTGCAAAATATCTCATGGCCGATCTCGCCTCCGGCGACGTGCTCTTGATGCATCTGGGCATGTCGGGCTCGTTCCGCGTCATCAAGCCGGACAACGAGGCTCAGCCCGGCGAGTTTCACTATCCGAAGGCCAAGGATTCCGCCCACGACCACGTGCTGTTTCGGATGTCCTCGGGCGCCGACATCGTCTTCAACGATCCGCGCCGCTTCGGATACATGAAAGTGATTGCGCGTGGCGCGCTCGAAGACGAGCCGCTGCTGCGCGGGCTCGGCCCCGAGCCGCTCGGCAACGAATTCGACGCCGCGATGCTGGCGCGCTCCTGCCAAGGCAAGACCACGAGCCTGAAGGCCGCGCTGCTCGACCAGCGCGTGGTGGCCGGGCTCGGCAACATCTATGTCTGCGAGGCGCTGCACCGCTCGCATCTGTCGCCGCGGCGCATTGCTGCGACGCTATCCACCAGGAAGGGCGAGCCGACGGATCATGCGCAGCGCTTGGTCGGCGCGATCCACACCGTGCTGAACGATGCCATCAAGGCCGGCGGCTCCAGCTTGCGCGACCATCGCCAGACCTCGGGCGAGCTCGGCTATTTCCAGCATTCGTTCAGGGTCTATGACCGCGAAGGCGAAAAATGCACGACGCCGCGCTGCGGCGGCACGATCAAGCGGTTCGTGCAGAACGGTCGTTCGACCTTCTGGTGCCCGAAATGTCAAAAGTGACCGTCGGGATTGCCGCAGCGTCGTAGCCCGGATGGAGCGCAGCGTAATCCGGGGCCGGCCTCTCCGCGGAGAGACCTTCCTGGATTGCGCTTCGCTTCATCCAGGCTACGGGAGCCCTCGCTACAACGCACGAGGCGAAGCAATCCGGCCGGGCTGGTGGCCGAACTGCTTCGTCGCTTGGGCCCGTTCACCGGATGGCGAAGAGCCCGACTGTCGTCCGAGCGATCGCCCCGCTCAGGACGCCAGTGCCGTGGTCTCGTCCGCCGCCTGTTCCGCAGCGATCTGCAGCATGCCGTGCGCAGCCGAGATGACCTGGTCGATCAGGACATTGGTGGTGGCTTCGAGCTCGAGCCGGGTCTCGATCCAGCGCCAGAGGCCGCGAATCTCGTCCGCCGATTTGCCGTTCGGCGCGAATTCACTCACGGCAAGGCCGCTCGCAAGCGCGTCCTGGTGATCGTTGCGCATCACGATCAGCGGACGCGCGAGCACCTCGGCAAGATCGAGCGCGGCTTCCTCGGCGAGCGCGGTCGCGGCGTTGTCGATGCGCTGTCCGCGGATCGGCGTCTGGTTGAGCACGAAGCTGTAAGGCCGCTTCCAGGCGCGGGCGACGCTGAGCGTCGAGACGGTCGCCTCGATGTCGGCGACGCTGGGACGGGCCGGGATCAGGCAGAGGTCGGAATGGCGGATCGCGGCGGTGGTGGCGGCGCTGAGGCCGGCGGCGGTATCGACGATCGCGAGCTGGAGGCCGCTGTCGGCGAGCATCTTGAGACGCGGCGCGATATCGGCGGCGTGATAGATCGGCTCGACGACGAGATCGTCGGTCAAGCGGCGGCGCTGCCAGTTGGAGAGGGTGCCCTGCGGGTCGGTCTCGATCAGGCGGACGGTGAAGCCGGCCTGCTTGGCGGCCAAGGCGAGGCCGATGGCGAGCGTGCTCTTGCCGCTGCCGCCCTTTTGGGTGGCCAGTACGATCGTGTGCATTGAAGGTCAATCCTTTGGAGTGCTGGGTCAGGGATACGCCACGCGAACGTGCATCGCTTCTGGATGCTGAGCGCTTCTCGCTCAGGACGTGCCGGCCCGATCCAAAGGGGATCGCGGAGGTCCGAATCAACGGCAACGATGATGGCGGAATCGCGAATGCCAGCGAATCCGTACCATTACCGGCTCCGTAATCGTACGTAAGGTGGCCCGCACGGCCGTGCCCCGGCTCTGCGCGGCAGCGCAAGCGCTGCAACGCGTCCAGGGGCACGAGACCTACTTGCGCACGCAGATCACGCGCACGACGGCGGCTTTGGCGTCGGTCGACGTGCCATTCGGGCTGACGCCCTTCGCCTTGAGAAACCCGCGCACCGCCTCGGCAGAGACCATCATCGCCTGTGATGCCGGCACCGACGTCGCGGGTCCCGCGACCACCGCCGGCTTCAGCAGCGCGATGCCGGCGAACTTGCCGTCGCCGTCGACGGCTGGGCTGCCGGAGAAGCCGACCGCCGGCGGCGGCGAGAGCGCGGAATTGCTGCTCATCGCCGGCGTCAACGCGGCCTTGAGGTTCGACACGGCGGCGGCGCCGCCCTGGCTTTGCGGATCGGCGATGCCGACGACATCGACATTGGTCTTCGCGGCCCCGCTGGCGAGGCCGAGCGGTTTCAGCCCGCGCGCGCCGTAGATGCGCAGCAGCGCGAGATCGTGCTCCTTGTCCTCGGCGAGGCGGTCGGCGCTGCCATGGCCGGCGATCGTGATCGCAAGGCAGCCGTCGGTGACGAGGCGGTCGGTGACGATCGCGCCGTCCTCGCTGACGACGATGCCGGTGCCGTATTCAACGGTCTTGCGCGGCGGCGGCCCGGCCAGCGGTCCCGACGGAAACGCGTTGAACGCGCTCGACATCGCGATCACGACCGGCTCGACCGTATTCTCTGTCGCCTGGTCGTAGAGGATCGTCATGGTGCGGACCTCGTCACCCTTGAAGGTGCCGCGGACGTAGAACTTCTTCTGGCCCTGCAAGCCCGACAGCACGAAGAAATCCGGCTTCACCACGGTGTAATCGACCTTGCGGCCGGACGGCTCCTTCTCGAGATCGGCGAGCTTGGCCGAGGTCGGGCTCACTTCCTTGCGGCGGCTGAGAACCACCTGCACCGTCCCTGTCGGCGAGGTCCATTTCGAGCCGTTGGCGTCGCTTGCCTGCTGCGGCACCAGCTTGCCGGGAATGCCGAGCCGGGCGCCGCTGGTCGGCTCCGTCACGATCTTCCAGCCGACGCTCTCCTGCTTCTTGCGTGCCGCCTCAGTGAGCGCGGTGCGCTCCTGCGGATTGAGCACACCGGTCGGCTTGCCGCCCTTGGCCTTCTGGTACTCCTTGATGGCGTTGACCATGCGCTCGCTGACGTCGCCGGTGATGGCGCCGTTATATTGTCCGACCCAGGCGAGGTCGGACTGCAGGGCCAGCCGCTCGGCTTTGGCCATGGCATCGGCCGTCGCGGACGGCGTCTGCATCGCAGGGGGCTTGACCGGAACGGTCTGGACCGTCTTCGGGGTGGCGCCTGGCACTTGGGGCGTCGTCATCTGGGCGTGCGCGCCCGTGGCAGCCGCCAACATCAGTGTTGCCGCAAGCATCGATCTCATGACAAATCCAGCCAGCCCGTTGAACGCCAAAACATTGAAAAGCATGCGATTGAAGCACATCTCGTTGGTCGCGAACAATGACGGTGCGGTTCAGGAGTAAGAGAAGGTGCTTAGCCCGGACGAACTCGAACGCTATGCCCGCCACATCGTGTTGCGCGACGTCGGCGGCCCCGGCCAGGCGGCGCTGAAACGCGCCTCGGTGCTGGTGATCGGCGCCGGCGGGCTCGGCGCGCCCGCGCTGATGTATCTGGCCGCCGCCGGCGTTGGCACGCTCGGCGTGGTCGACGACGACGTGGTGTCGCTGTCCAACCTGCAGCGCCAGGTGATCCATACGACGCCCGATATCGGCCGGCACAAGGTCGAGAGTGCCGCCGAGCGGATCGCGGCGCTCAACCCACATGTCCGCTTCATCGGTCACGCCACCTGGCTCAACGCGGATAACGCGCTCAGCCTGATCGGCGATTACGACCTCGTGCTCGACGGCTCCGACAATTTCTCGACGCGCTATCTCGTTTCCGACGCCTGCTTCTTCGCCAAGCGGCCGCTGATATCAGCGGCGCTCGGCACCTTCGACGGCTCGCTGACCACCATCCGCGCGCATGAGACGGGCGAGCAGGGCGAGTTCAACCCGACCTACCGCTGCCTGTTTCCGGAAGCGCCGCCGCCAGGCACCGTGCCGGCCTGTGCGGAAGCCGGCGTCATGGGCGCATTGGCGGGCGTGCTCGGCTCGATGATGGCGCTGGAGGCGATCCGCGAGATCGTCGGCTTCGGCGACGGCCTTGTCGGCCGCCTCCTGATGATCGATGCGCGCGCGATGCGCTTCGAGACGCTGCGCTATTCACGCGATCCCGCCAATCCGCTCAACGGCGACGGGCCTGTGTTCGATGACTTGAGCATCCACCGCGAGTAGGACGCCGGACGGCACTGAGAGCACTATGCGAACAGTAGAACTCGACGCCAGTAGTTGGAAAACAGCTCAGGATTTTCGATCAGGTCTCAAGGCAGCAATAGGGGCACCGGAGTGGCATGGCGACATGGTGGCTGCCTTTTTGGATTCAATCTTCGGGGGCGGAATGAACGCACTCAAGCCCCCTTACAACATCAAGATCGTAAATACGGCTGGCCTCGCACCAGACGTTATGGAGCTGATCCGAGATCTTTCGTTACGCATCGAGGAGACGCGGATACGTCGGCTTGCACGTACAGGTGAGGACGTGGCGGCCAGTCTTGAAATCGCGAGCTAGGTTCAATTTGCCCGGGGGCGCATAGGATAACCATCCGTCCGCCGGAGCACAGCCTCACAGCATGCTCGGGAGCACGCGGTCCGGCGGCTTGTGGGCATCGAGGAAGGTGCGGATGTTGATGATCACCTTCTCGCCCATCTCGACGCGGCCTTCGATCGTGGCCGAGCCCATATGCGGCAGCAGCGTCACCTTGCCGGCCCTGGCGAGCCGCACCAGCTTCGGATTGACCGCGGGCTCGTGCTCGTAGACGTCGAGGCCGGCGCCGCCGATCTCGCCGCCTTCGATCAGCTTGATCAGCGTGTCCTCGTCGGTGACCTCGCCGCGCGCGGTGTTGACGATATAGGCGTCTTTTCGGATCAGCTTCAGCCGCCGCGCCGAGAGCAGGTGATAGGTCGCCGGCGTGTGCGGACAGTTCACCGAGATGATGTCCATCCGCGCCAGCATCTGGTCGAGGCTTTCCCAATAGGTCGCCCCCAGCTCCTCGGCGATCACGGGGGCGACGGGACGGCGGTTGTGATAATGGATCTGCAGGCCGAAGGCGCGGGCGCGGCGTGCCACCGCCTGGCCGATGCGGCCCATGCCGATGATGCCGAGGCGTTTGCCCCCGATGCGGTGGCCGAGCATCCAGGTCGGCGACCAGCCGGCCCAGGGCTTGCCTTCGGTCAGGATCGAGGCGCCTTCGATCATTCGCCTGGGCACCGCGAGGATCAGCGCCATGGTCATGTCGGCGGTGTCTTCGGTCAGCACCTTCGGCGTGTTGGTGACGGTGATGCCGCGGGCATGGGCGGCTGCGACGTCGATATTGTCGACGCCATTGCCGAAATTGGCGATCAGGCGGAGCTTGCAGTCGGGCTGGTTCACGACCTCGGCGCTGATGTGATCGGTCACGGTCGGAACCAGCACGTCGGCGGTGCGGGCGGCTTCCGCGATCTGCTCGGGCGACATCGGCGTGTCGTCGAGATTGATCCGCGCGTCGAACAGCTCGCGCATCCGCGTCTCGATCGAATCCGGCAGCTTGCGCGTCACCACGACGAGGGGCTTTTTCTTCACCGACATGTCCTGCTCTCATGAGACATCGCAGGCCGCCTCTGTCGCCAAAGGCCGGTCGTTGAGGCCTCATTAACCCGGTTGTTCGACACTGCCCTTGCCGTGTCCGTCCCCGGCGTTTCCTCCAAGCTCACCCGACATTTCCGGCCGGAAAATCGGGGCCAATTGGTTGCTCAAGTGCCCGTTCTCTCTAGCAGAAGGCCGGGCCAAGACAAGAACCACGGCTCAAGGCTTGGAACCCGCGTGGGGCGGGGAGAAGGGGCAGGCGCGGCAGGGTTTTGGAATTTGGGGTGAGGGCCCGGTGTGCCGGGTCTTCGAAGGAGACGGGTTGATGGCGTTGGGGCGTTTTTGTTGGGTGATGGCGCTCGTTTGCACTTGGTTGAGCGCCTCGGTCGGGCCCTCGCATGCGGCGAAGGACAATACCCCGCAGACCACCAGCGGCTTGCCGGTGCCGCGCTATGTCAGCCTCAAATCGGATCACGTGAACGTCCGCGCCGGCCCGACCAAGGACAATGACGTCGCCTGGGTCTACACCCGCGCCGGCCTGCCGGTCGAAATTACCGCCGAGTTCGAGAACTGGCGCCGGGTGCGCGATTCCGAAGGCGCCGAGGGCTGGGTCTATCATTCCCTGCTGTCGGGCCGCCGCACCGCGGTCGTCACCATGAAGCACAAGGACGATCTCGCTCCGATCTATGACCGGCCCGATCCCGACAGCGCGGTTGCGGCCAAGCTCCAGGCCGGCGTCGTCACCCAGGTCAAGAAATGCGCCGCAGGCTGGTGCCGCGTCATCGGTAATGGATTCGACGGCTGGATCCAGCAGGAGCGCCTCTGGGGCGTCTATTCGGACGAGCAGGTCAACTGACGCCGTCGGGCGGCGGAGCAATCTGCCGCCCCAACGTCATGCCCGGGCTTGTCCCGGGCATCCACGCTCTTCTGACTAGTCCCAAAACGTGCATGGCCGGGACATAGGCGAGCGCAAGCGACGCCGTCCCTTTGGACGGCTATGCCCGGCCATGACGACCAAATCAGTGATGCAGGATTAGCTCAGCGCTTCTTGCGCAGGCGCACGACCATGTCGATGCGGGAGATCTCGTAGCCCTCGGGCACCTCCGGCATCTTGGACAGCGCCAGATGCGGATCCTCGATGTCGACCAGCTCGTGGCTGTTCTCGAGATAATAGTGGTGGTGGGTGGTGACGTTGGTGTCGAAATAGGTCTTGGTGCCGTCGACGCTGACCTGGCGCAGCAGGCCGGCATCGGTGAGCTGGTTCAGCGTGTTGTAGACGGTCGCCAGCGACACCGGGACCTTGGCGAGGGTGGCTTCCTCGTAGAGCATTTCAGCCGTGAGGTGGCGTGCGCCCTTGCCGAACAGCAGCCAGCCCAGCGCCATGCGCTGGCGCGTCGGCCGCAACCCCGCGGACTGCAGCATTTCGTTGACGTCGTGCCAGGGACACCCGGTCAGGGCCGGCTGGCGGCCGGACAGGAGGGCCGCGGCATGGTCGTCGTCGTGTTGGGACGCGGTATTCTCGTTCATTTCCAAGATTTCGGGCACGCGTGAACAATATCTCCCTGTAACATAAGAAGAGAAAGATGCAGATGCAAGTTTCTCGCAACTAGAGACGTTCTAATTAGGCTCGGAACCGGTTGGGGGAGCCCGTCATTTTACCTTCATCTCTGCGCTTTGCTACCCGAAATGGCCTGTGTTAGAGAGCGCGCGGTTCCGCTTAGCCGATTTTGGCGCAGCCGGGCATGGAGGCCCGGTTGGCAATCCATGCGAAGCTTGCGCAAGTCGCGGCCGGCGGTGGCGATTGGCGGTCCGATCGAGACGGGCCCATTTTCGCCAGGAACGCCGCTCAATCGGGATTTGAACAGAGGCTCGTGAATGCTGAACAGGCGCAACGGTTACGACTATGAAGATCTGCTGGCCTGTGCCCGCGGCGAGATGTTCGGCCCAGGCAACGCCCAGCTGCCGCTGCCGCCGATGCTGATGTTCGACCGCATCACCGACATCAACGACAATGGCGGTGAGTTCGGCAAGGGTCTGGTGCGCGCCGAGCTCGACGTGAAGCCCGACCTCTGGTTCTTCGGCTGCCATTTCAAGAACGATCCGGTCATGCCCGGCTGCCTCGGACTCGATGCGCTGTGGCAGATGGTCGGCTTCTACCTCGGCTGGAGCGGGGGGGAAGGCCGCGGCCGGGCGCTTGGCCTGAGCGAGCTGAAGTTCGGCGGCCAGGTGCTGACCGACGCCCGCAAGGTTGTGTACAACGTCGATATCAAGCGCGTGATGCGTTCGAAGCTCGTGCTCGGCATCGCCGACGGGTGGCTTTCGGTCGATGACCAGATTATCTATCGCGCCAAGGATCTGAAGGTCGGCCTGTTCAAGCAGGGCACGAGCCTGGGCTGAGCGCATCACTAAGAAGACAACGATTGAGGCGAGGCTGTCATGAGGCGGGTTGTGGTCACCGGGATGGGCATCGTCTCGTCGATCGGAAACAACACCCAGGAAGTGCTTGCGAGCCTTCACGAGGCGAAGTCGGGCATTTCGCGGGCTGAGAAATATGCCGAGCTCGGCTTCCGTTCGCAGGTGCAAGGCGAGCCGTCGCTCGATCCGTCGACGGTGGTCGACCGCCGCGCGATGCGCTTCCTCGGCCAGGGCGCGGCGTGGAATCACATCGCGATGGAGCAGGCGATCCAGGATTCCGGCCTGTCGCCCGACGAGGTCTCCAACATCCGTACCGGCATCATCATGGGCTCCGGCGGCCCCTCGGCGCGCACCATCGTCGAAGCCGCCGACATCACCCGCTCCAAGGGACCGAAGCGCGTCGGCCCGTTTGCGGTGCCGAAGGCGATGTCCTCCACGGCGTCCGCGACGCTCGCGACCTGGTTCAAGATCAAGGGCGTGAACTATTCGATCTCATCGGCCTGCGCGACCTCGAACCATTGCGTCGGCAATGCCTATGAGACCATCCAGATCGGCAAGCAGGACGTCATCTTCGCCGGCGGCTGCGAGGAGCTGGACTGGTCACTGTCGGTGCTGTTCGACGCCATGGGCGCGATGTCCTCGAAGTACAACGACACGCCGGCCACGGCCTCGCGTCCCTACGATCTCAATCGCGACGGCTTCGTCATCGCCGGCGGCGCCGGCGTGTTGGTGCTGGAAGAGCTCGAGCATGCCAAGGCGCGCGGCGCACGCATCTATGGCGAGGTGGTCGGTTATGGCGCGACCTCTGATGGCCACGACATGGTGGCGCCGTCGGGCGAAGGCGCCGAGCGCTGCATGCGCATGGCGATGTCGACGGTGAAGACCAAGGTCGACTACATCAACCCGCACGCGACCTCGACGCCGGCCGGCGATCCGCCGGAGATAGAGGCGATCCGCAAAGTATTCGGCGTCGGCGAGAAGTGCCCGCCGATCTCGGCGACCAAGGCGCTGACCGGCCATTCGCTCGGCGCCACCGGCGTGCAGGAAGCGATCTATTCGCTGCTGATGATGAACAACGGCTTCATCTGCGAGAGCGCGCACATCCAGGAGCTCGACCCCGTGTTCGCCGACATGCCGATCGTGCGCAAGCGCATCGACAACGCCAAGATCGGCACCGTGCTGTCGAACTCCTTCGGCTTCGGCGGCACCAACGCCACGCTGGTGTTCAGCCGGCTGGATGCGTGATCTCTGACTTTGTCATGCCCCGCGAAGGCGGGGCATCCAGTACGCCGCGGCTTCTCTATTTATCACGACGGTCTCTGGAATACTGGATCGCCCGCCTGCGCGGGCGATGACGTCGAAAATAGGAGCGATGGCGGCAATGGAAGCTTTGATGAAAGGCAAGCGCGGTCTGATCATGGGCATCGCCAATGATCATTCCATCGCCTGGGGCATGGCGCGGACGCTTCATGCCCATGGCGCCGAGCTTGCCTTCACCTTCCAGGGCGAGGCGCTCGGCAAGCGCGTCAAGCCGCTGGCGGAGCAGCTCGGCGTCGATCTGGTGCTGCCTTGCGACGTCGAGGACATCGCCAGCGTCGATGCCACCTTCGCGGTGCTCCGCGAAAAGTGGGGCAAGCTCGACTTCGTGATCCACGCGATCGGCTTTGCCGACAAGAACGAGCTGAAGGGCCGCTATGCCGACACCAGCCGCGAGAATTTCTCGCGCACCATGGTGATCTCCTGCTTCTCGTTCACGGAGGTCGCAAAACGCGCCGCCGAGCTGATGACGGAGGGGGGCAGCATGATCACGCTGACCTTCGGCGCCTCAGAGCGCGCGATGCCGAACTACAACGTGATGGGCGTGGCCAAGGCGGCGCTGGAGGCCTCCGTGCGCTATCTCGCCGCCGATTTCGGACCGCGCGGCATCCGCGTCAACGCGATCTCCGCCGGCCCCATCCGCACGCTCGCCGGCTCCGGCATCGGCGAGGCGCGGGCGATGTTCGCCTTCATGCAGAAGCATTCGCCGCTGCGCCGCGGCGTCACGCTCGACGACCTCGGCGGCTCGGCGCTATATCTGTTGTCGGATCTCTCCGGCGGGGTGACCGGCGAAGTCCATTATGTGGATTCCGGCTACAACGTCATCCTGATGCCGCGGCCGGATGATCTGAAGTCATCGGAATAGCTTCGTAGCCTGGATGGAGCGCAGCGAAATCCGGGACGGGCTCATCCGCGGATGCGATTGCCCCGGATTGCGCTGCGCTCCATCCGGGCTACTGCAGCTACTTCGCTTTGCCTACCCTACGAGAGCTTGCTTAACCCGCCGCGATCTTCTCCGCGCGCTGGAACGCCGGCCGCGCCGTGCAGCGCGCGAGGTAGGCGTCGAACGCGGGGCGCGACGGCACCATCTTGAACAGGCGCACCGCGAAATTCAGGCCGGAGCCGATGACGACGTCGGCTGCGGAAAATTCCCCGCCGAGAATCCACGGGCCCTTCTCGAGCGCGGCCTCCAGCACGTCGAACACCTGCGTCGCGCTGCCCCACGCCGCGGTCGAGGTCGGGATCTCGATCTTGGTGAAGATCTGGATAATGGCGGGCTCGATGCAGCCCGGCGAGAAGAACAGCCATTGCAGGTAGCGCGCCCGGCGCGGATCGGTCAGGGCTGGCGCGAGCTTGGTTTCGGGATAGCGGTCGGCGATGTAGGCGCAGATCGCCGCGGCTTCGGCGAGCGCGGCATCGCCGTCGGTCAGCGCCGGCACCTTGCCCATCGGATTGATCTTCAGATAGTCCGGCGCTTTCTGCGCGCCTGTCGAGATGTCGGTCAGCACGCGCTCATAGGGCAGGCCGCTCTCTTCCATCAGCCAGAGCGTCGTGAACGAGCGCGAGCGGGGCGACCAATAGAGTTTGATCATGGCGGCGAACCTTTATTGCTGGAGCAGCTGAGGTAGCGTTTTGTCGAGACTCGTCGTCAGCAGCGTGCGGACACCATCGCGCAGCGCTTGGTTGCCCGCCACCTCGTTGGCAGACGCCGGAAAGGCCGTCTCATCCAATTCCTTGTTGGGGCCGCTGATCGGGTTGATCCCGATCAAGCGTGATATCATGGGTTCGGCATCCGTTGACGCCGCGCCTTTCTTGACGACCTCGAACGACTGTCCGCCGTACACGGTGATATAGGTCAGCGCGAACAGGAAAGTGCGTCGCTTGATGGGATTGCCCCACTTCACGATGCCAAATCCTTCGACCGATTGATTCGTGTTGCTGAAGCCGTTCTGAAATCTCTCGACCAGGACATAGAGCTGACATTTGGTGCCTGCCGCGCTCTGCTGAACGAATTCCTGCCGCTCCTGGTTTCGTCTCAGCATCGGCGATCCGGATCCGCCGGCCTGCGTCCAGGCGCTCGGTGAATAAGCGAGGCGCTTGACAGATTTGCCGGCCGCGGCCGCGCGAACCCGCGACATGACGATGTCATCAAGTCCCCAGCCATCGATCGCGACGGGCACGTACTCGTTGCCAAACATGGTGAAGCCAACCTGCTGAACACCGAACCGGTTGCCGACGACGGAAATGAGACCAATCCCGCACGGTCCTGCATCCGCAGCGGCAGCCTGTTTGGAGCTCGGGGCGGCTTTGGGCGTGGTGCTCTTGGCTGGCCGAGCCGGCGATGGAGCGGATTGGGCCGCCGCGCCGGCGATGAGCCCTAACAGAAAGATCGTAGTCAAGCAGATGCGAAACATGGGACGGCTGATGCGGGTTGCGGCTTCCAGGATATTCTCATCGACGAGAGACATCTACTAGTGCGCGCCGATGACAACCGCAAGGTGAAGACCCGCTCGTCCTACCCGCCGCCTGGCCGTTGCCGCTTCCACCGATAACACTTCATCACGAACCCGTTCGACGGCTCGATCTCTTCCTTCTCGAGCACAAAGCCCTCGCGCTCGTACCAGCGCCAGGCCTTTTCGTTCTCGCGGACGCAGCGCAGATACATCTCGTCGGGCATTTGCGTGCGCGTGAAGGCGAGCAATTTCCGGCCGAGCGATCGGCCCTGATAGGCGGGCGCGACGAACAGCATGTCGAGATAGAGCTTCGGCAAATGCAGCGCGAGCATCGCTCCGATCGTGCCGCGATCGTCGGCGACGAACAGGCTCCAGCCGTTCTCGATCTCGCGCTTGATGCGCGCACGCAAATTGGCCAGCAGGAAGTCGCTGGCTTCGCCGAGCCCGGTCGAGACCCAGCTCTCCATCCAGACGCGGCCGATCTCATCGTATTCGTCGGAGCGGGCGAGGCGGATGACCGGATGCGACATGAGCCAGTCAAGCCTTCTGGCCGCGCAGGGATTGCCGCGCGCGCACCTTGCCCGCGGACAGGCACACCACCTCGGAGATCTGCAGCAGCTGCCGCGACAGCGGGCTGGTCTTGCGCCAGACCATGCCGATGGTTCGCGACGGCTCGGGGTCGCGGAAGCGCGCCAGCGAGACCGAGGCGGAGCGCGTCTCCACCGGCACCGCCATCTCCGGGATCAACGTGACGCCGATGCCGGCGCTGACCATCTGCACCAGCGTCGATAGCGAGTTCGCATCGAGCATCTCGCGCGGCGGCGCGGCCTGCATGTTGCAGAAGGAGAGCGCCTGGTCGCGGAAACAGTGCCCTTCCTCGAGCAGCAGAAGCCGCATCTCGCGCATCATCTCGCGCGACGGCACCGGCGTGCCTTCATCGGCGCCCGGCCGCACCAGCAGAAACTTCTCCTCGAACAGCGCGACCTCGGTGAGCGAGGGCTCCGACACCGGCAGCGCCACGATGGCGGTGTCGAGCCGGCCCTCCACCAGCTCCTGGATCAGCCGCGGCGTCATGGTCTCGCGCACGCGGATGTCGAGCTCCGGGTGCATGCGCGTGAGGTTCTTGGTGATCTTGGGCAGCAAATAGGGCGCGATGGTCGGGATCATGCCGATGCGCAGGCGGCCGGCGAAGCGGTCCTGCGAAGCGCGCGCGAAATCGCCGAGCTCGTCGACCGAGCGCAGGATGTCGCGGACCCGTTGCGCCAGCTCCTCGCCGAACCGGGTCAGCGCGACCTGGCGCGCGCTGCGCTCCAGCAACAGGCCGCCGAGCGTCTCCTCCAGTTCCTTGATCTGCATCGACAGCGCCGGCTGCGAGATCGAGCAGGCCTCGGCGGCACGGCCGAAATGGCCGTGGCGCGCCAGCGCATCGAAATACCGGAGCTGGCGCAGCGTCAGATTGATCATCAGAAAATCCTATCGCAGCGATCACTAAAGTCAACTTCCCCTGATAGGACGCGACGCTTAGAGTGGTTCTACCTGGCCAAGGGCGCGAGTTCGACGCCGCCAGAGGAGGTATTCATGGACGACACTTCGAAGTGCCCGTTTTCGGGCGGAAAACCCACGCGCTCAAACCGCGATTGGTGGCCGACGCAGCTCAACATCGAGGTGCTGCACAAGAATTCCGACAAGTCCGATCCGATGGACAAGGACTTCGATTACGCCAAGGAGTTCAAGTCGCTCGACCTGAACGCGGTCATCAAGGACCTGACCGCGTTGATGACGGATTCTCAGGAATGGTGGCCGGCCGACTTCGGCCACTATGGCGGCCTCATGATCCGCATGGCCTGGCACAGCGCCGGCACCTATCGCACCACCGACGGCCGCGGCGGCGCCGGCGCCGGTCAGCAGCGTTTCGCCCCGCTCAACAGCTGGCCCGACAACGCCAATCTCGACAAGGCGCGCCGTCTGCTCTGGCCGATCAAGCAGAAATACGGCCAGAAGATTTCCTGGGCCGACCTGATGGTGCTCGCCGGCAACGTCGCGCTCGAATCGATGGGCTTCAAGACCTTTGGTTTCGCCGGCGGTCGCGTCGACGTCTGGGAGCCGGAAGAGCTCTATTGGGGGCCGGAAGGCACCTGGCTCGGTGATGAGCGCTACAGCGGCGAGCGCCAGCTCGCCGAGCCGCTCGGCGCGGTGCAGATGGGCCTCATCTACGTCAATCCGGAAGGCCCGAACGGCAAGCCGGATCCGGTCGCCGCGGCCAAGGACATCCGCGAGACCTTCGCCCGCATGGCGATGAACGACGAGGAGACCGTCGCGCTGATCGCTGGCGGCCACAGCTTCGGCAAGACCCATGGCGCCGGCGATCCCTCGCTGGTCGGTCCAGAACCGGAAGCCGGTGCGCTTGAAGACCAGGGCCTCGGCTGGAAGAGCAAGCATGGGGCGGGCCACTCCGCCGACTCCATCACCAGCGGTCTGGAAGTGACCTGGACGAAGACGCCGACGAAGTGGAGCAACAACTTCTTCGAAAATCTCTTCAACTTCGAATGGGAGCTGACGAAGAGCCCGGCCGGCGCTCAGCAATGGACCGCCAAGAACGCCGAAGCGATCATTCCGGACGCGTTCGATCCGTCGAAGAAGCATCGGCCGACCATGCTGACGACCGACCTCTCGCTGCGCTTCGATCCCGCATATGAGAAGATCTCGCGTCGCTTCCTGGAGAACCCGGATCAGTTCGCGGACGCCTTCGCCCGTGCCTGGTTCAAGCTCACCCATCGCGACATGGGTCCGATCCAGCGCTATCTCGGCCCGCTGGTGCCGAAGGAGACGCTGATCTGGCAGGATCCGATCCCCGCCGTGAACCACGAGCTGGTCAGTGAGCAGGACATCGCGGCCCTCAAGTCGAAGATCCTGGCCTCGGGCCTGACGGTGCCGGAGTTGGTCTCGACGGCCTGGGCCTCGGCCTCGACGTTCCGCGGCTCGGACAAGCGCGGCGGCGCCAACGGTGCGCGCATCCGCCTTGCTCCGCAGAAGGACTGGGAGGTCAACGAGCCGGCTCAGCTCGCCAAGGTGCTCGGCAAGCTCGAAGCGATCCAGAAGGACTTCAACGCCTCATCCGGCGCCAAGAAGGTCTCGCTCGCCGACCTGATCGTGCTCGGCGGCACCGCCGCCGTCGAGAAGGCTGCCAAGGATGCCGGCGTCGACGTCAAGGTCGGCTTCACGCCGGGCCGCATGGATGCTTCGCAGGAGCAGACCGATGCGGCCTCCTTCGCCCCGCTGGAGCCGCGAGCCGATGGCTTCCGCAACTACATCGGCAAGCGGCATCAGTTCATGCAGCCCGAAGAGGCCCTCGTCGACCGCGCCCAGCTGCTGCGGCTGACCGGTCCGGAGATGACGGTGCTGGTCGGTGGCCTGCGTGTGCTCGGCGCCAATGCCGGCGGGTTGAAGCACGGCGTCTTCACCTCGAAGGTGGGAACGCTAAGCAACGACTATTTCGTCAACCTGCTCGACATGAGCACGCAGTGGGCACCGCCCGGTGCGGACGGCGTCTACGAAGGCCGCGACCGCAAGACCAACACCGTCAAGTGGACCGCAACGCGCGTCGATCTGATCTTCGGCTCGCACTCGCAGCTTCGCGCCTTCGCCGAGGTCTATGCCACCTCGGACTCCAAGGAGAAGTTCGTGAAGGACTTTGCGAAAGCCTGGACCAAGGTGATGAACCTCGACCGCTACGACATCGCGGCGCGATCCTGATCGGGGGCCCGCAAACAAAAGGGCGGCCGAGAGGCCGCCCTTTTTTCATCATCCCGGATCGGCGTTACACGTCGAGTGTGCCGGCCTTCGCGGCAGCGTAGCGCTCGCCCACCGCCTTCCAGTTCACCGTATTCCACCATGCCTTGAGATAATCGGCGCGCCGGTTCTGGTAGTTCAGATAGTAGGCGTGCTCCCAGACGTCATTGCCGAGCAGCGCCCGCTTGCCGTCCATCATCGGATTGTCCTGGTTGGGTCGCGTTTCGATGGCGAGCTTGCCATCCTTGCTGACAGTCACGAACACCCAGCCCGAGCCGAAGACCCGTCCGCCGGCAGCGTTGAAGTCGGCTTGCAATTTCTCCATGCCACCGAGATCGCTGTCGATCGCGGCGAGCAGGGCGCCTTCCGGCTTGCCGCCGTTCGGTCCCATGATCTGCCAGAACATCGTGTGGTTGGCGTGGCCTCCCATGTTGTTGCGGACGCCGGTGCGGATCGCGTCGGGTACGGCGCCGAGATTGCCGAGCACCTCGCCGACCGGCTTTCCAGCGATCTGCGGATTGTCCTTCGCGAAATTGTTCAGGTTGGTAATGAACGCCTGGTGATGGCGGCCGTGATGAATCTCCATCGTCTTGGCATCGATATGCGGTTCCAACGCGTTCGGCGGATAGGCCAGCGGATCGAGTTTGAACGGCCCTGTGGGCGCCATGGCCGCCTGCGCAAACGCCAAGCGCGGGGCAGCGGCGGCCGCAACGAGGCCGGTGGCTGCGAACATGAGACGGCGCCGGGATATGGATGACATCTGGTTCTCCTGTCTGGGACGATCCGCTGAGTGAAGCGTATGGCGGTAGACGTAGATACGCGGTTGCAGCCACTGCGGGTTTCGAACGAAGTGGCTGTGATGGTGCGACGGAATCGCGCATGGCGTTCGACGAAGCAGGTAGCAAACGGCCAAAAAAAGAAGGGCGGCCTTTCGGCCGCCCTTGGTGTTCAGATGTTCCGAGAGGTTACTCGCCGGCGGCTTCGCGCGGGGCCTTTTCGCCCTCGGCGGCCTTCTCCTTGCCCTCGAGATCCTCACCGGTGGTCTGGTCGACCACCTTCATCGACAGGCGGGTCTTGCCGCGATCGTCGAAGCCGAGCAGCTTGACCTTGACCTTGTCGCCTTCCTTGACGACGTCGGAGGTCTTCTGCACGCGGTTGGCCGCGAGCTGGCTGATGTGGACGAGACCATCCTTGGAACCGAAGAAGTTCACGAAGGCGCCGAACTCCATCACCTTGACGACAGTGCCGTCATAGATCTGGCCGACTTCCGGATCGGACGCGATCGACTTGATCCACTTGATCGCCGCCTTCATCGCCTCGCCGTCGCTGGAGGCGACCTTCACGGTGCCGTCATCCTCGATGTTGACCTTGGCGCCGGTCTTCTCGACGATCTCGCGGATCACCTTGCCGCCGGTGCCGATCACCTCGCGGATCTTGTCGGTGGCGATCTTGAAGGTCTCGATGCGCGGCGCATATTCGCCCAGCTCGGCGCGGGCCGCGGTGAGGGCCTTGGCCATCTCGCCGAGGATATGGATGCGGCCGTCCTTGGCCTGAGCCAGCGCGACCTTCATGATCTCTTCGGTGATGCCCTCGATCTTGATGTCCATCTGGAGCGAGGTGATGCCCGCTTCCGTGCCGGCGACCTTGAAGTCCATGTCGCCGAGATGGTCCTCGTCGCCGAGGATGTCCGAGAGAACCGCAAAGCGCTTGTCTTCGAGGATCAGGCCCATCGCGATGCCCGCGGTCGGCCGCTTCAGCGGCACGCCCGCATCCATCAGCGCCAGCGAGGCGCCGCAGACCGAAGCCATCGAGGACGAGCCGTTGGACTCGGTGATCTCCGAGACCACACGCGTGGTGTAGGGGAATTCATGGTGCGGCGGCAGCACCGGACGAATCGCGCGCCAGGCCAGCTTGCCGTGGCCGATCTCGCGGCGCTTGGTGCCGCCGAGGCGGCCGGTCTCGCCGACCGAATAGGGCGGGAAGTTGTAGTGCAGCAGGAACGTTTCCTTGTACGTCCCGGACAGCGCGTCGATGTACTGCTCGTCCTCGCCGGTGCCGAGCGTGGTCACGACCATCGCCTGGGTCTCGCCGCGGGTGAACAGCGCCGAGCCGTGGGCGCGGGGCAGCACGCCGACCTCGGCGACGATGTTGCGCACCGTCTTGCTGTCGCGGCCGTCGATGCGCTTGCCGGTATCGAGGATATTCCAGCGAACGATCTTGGCCTCGAGCTCCTTGAACACGCCGGCGACACGGAGCTTGTCGTATTTCGGCTCCTGGCCCTCCGGGAAGTAGTGGGCCATCACCTTTTCCTTGACGACGCCGACGGCGGCATAACGCTGCTGCTTGATCGGAATCGCATAGGCGGCGCGCAGCTCCTGCTCGACCAGGCCGAGCATCTCCTTCTCGAGCGCGGCGTTGTCGATGACGGTGACTTCGCGCGGCTCCTTGGCGGCCTTCTCGGCGAGCTCGATGATCGCGTTGATGACAGGCTGGAAGTGGCGGTGACCAAACATCACCGCGCCGAGCATGATGTCTTCGTTCAGTTCCTTGGCTTCCGATTCCACCATCAGCACGGCGTCGGCAGTGCCGGCGACGACGAGGTCGAGCTGGGTGTCGACCATCTCGTCGAGCGTCGGATTGAGAATGAACTCGTCGTTGGCGAAGCCGACGCGGGCCGCGCCGATCGGGCCCTTGAACGGCACGCCGGACAGCGTCAGCGCCGCGGAGGCCGCGACCATCGCCACGACGTCGGGATCGTTCTCCATGTCGTGCGACAGCACGGTGACGATCACCTGGGTCTCGTTACGCCAGCCGTCGACGAACAGCGGGCGGATCGGTCGGTCGATCAGGCGGGAGACCAGCGTCTCCTTCTCGGTCGGACGGCCCTCGCGCTTGAAATAGCCGCCGGGAATGCGGCCCGCAGCGTAGGCCTTTTCCTGGTAATCGACGGTCAGCGGCAGGAAGTCGACGCCCTCGCGCGGCGCCTTCGCCGCGACGACGGTGGCGAGCACCACGGTCTCGCCATAGGTGGCGACGACGGCGCCGTCGGCCTGGCGGGCGATCTTGCCGGTTTCGAGCTTGAGTGGGCGTCCGCCCCAGTCGATCTCGACTGAATGCTTATTGAACATAGAGGTCTTCTTTCATGGGTTCTCGAAAGAAGGGACGGCTCTCGAAAAACAAAAACCATGCGCAAGATGGCGGGACGCTGATCGGAGCGGATGATCAGCGTCCTGCGATCCTGCCATGGTTTTTGGATGTCGGATGGCGTCCATCCTTTCGGGTCATACGGGCGCCTTGCCCGTTGTGCCCAGCCGCCGGATTGCTGCTGGACTGTCAGTCGGCACGAATGCAAACACCGAAACTTCGATCTTCGCTCATCATGCCCGGACGCGAATCAACAATCCGCATCCGACGCGCACGCAACCTCGATCAAAAAGCTTAAAAACAAGCGCTTTCGTTCGAAACCACGCGCGAAAACGCGCGCCGGTGGCGCGCGCAGGAACTCTTAACGACGAATATTGTGCTTCTCGAGCAGCGCCTTGTACCGCGCCTCGTCCTTCTTCTTGAGATAGTCGAGGAGCGAGCGGCGGGTCGAGACCAGCTTCAAGAGGCCGCGACGCGAATGGTTGTCCTTCACGTGGGTCTTGAAATGGTTGGTGAGGTTGTTGATGCGTTCCGACAGGATCGCGACCTGAACCTCGGGCGAGCCGGTGTCGCCGGCCTTGGTGGCATTCGTCTTGATGACTTCCGCTTTGCGTTCTGCGGCAATCGACATCGTCAATTTCTCTCGTTGCGACCGGGGCTGGCAGTCAGGCCGGTCAGGTTGAACACACGCTTGGGGATGATTTCGCCATTGCCAACTTCGGCAAGCGCCAAAAGACGGCCTGCCACCGTGACATAGACTGTGCCGCTACAAGTGGGCGCATCCCGTCCGCGCAACAAAACGGCCTGGCCCCGATGGAGCCTTGCCGCATCAGCCCGAGTGACGGCCAGTGCCGGGATGTCGTCCAGCGCGGTCTCAACGGGCAAAAGCGCGTCGGCGAGGCTGCCCTCGCCGGACGCGGCTCTATCGCACAAAGCCTCCAACTGATCCAGCGGAATCATGTCGTTTTCGCCAAATGGGCCGACCAGGGTCCGCCTCAGCGCGCAGATATGGCCGTAAGTGCCGAGAATCCGGCCCATATCGCGGGCGAGCGCCCGCACATAGGTGCCCTTGCCGCATTCGGCCTCGAACACGGCCCGGTCGTTATCTGGTTGATCGACAAGGGTTAAATGGTGAATCTCGACCGGGCGGGGCGCCAGTTCCACAACCTCGCCGTCGCGGGCGAGATCATAGGCGCGCTCGCCCTGGACCTTGATCGCCGAATAGCGCGGCGGGATCTGCTCGATCACCCCGGTGAAGCGGGGCAGCAGGGCCAGGATGGCCTCCCGGCTCGGGCGCTGGTCCGAGGTCGCGGTCACCCGGCCCTCGATGTCGTCGGTGTCGCGCTCCTCGCCCCAGCAGACCGTGAAGCGGTAGCGCTTGCGGCCGTCCATCACGAAGGGGACGGTCTTGGTGGCTTCCCCGAGCGCGACCGGCAAGCCCCCCGAGGCGAGCGGATCGAGCGTGCCGGCGTGTCCGGCGCGCTTGGCGTTGAACAGGCGCTTGAGCACGGCGACGGCCTGCGTCGAGGTCATGCCGATCGGCTTGTCGAGCACGACCCAGCCATGGACGTCGCGGCGGTCGCGGCGGACCTGGTTGCCCTTCTGCTGCTTGGCGCGCGGATCGTTGTTGACGCGGCGCGGCTCCTGATGCGGCTGCGAATTGCCGCCCATCTCCGCGAAATCGTTGGTCTGCGCGTCGCGCTGATCGGTGTCGTTGCCGCCGATCGTGCCGTGAGCGGGGTCCATGGTCATTGCTCTTCTTCCCGATCCGAATGCGGATCCTGTTCCAAATCCTTCTGCACCGCAGGCGTTCGCAAAAGCTTCTCGATCCGTTCCGCTTCGTCGAATCGTTCGTCGACGCGGAAGCGAATGTCAGGTGCAAATTTCAGGTTAACGCGCCGCGCGACCTCGCCGCGCAAGAACTTCTTGTTGCGCTCGAGCGCAGCGATGACGATCTCGGTGTCGCGGCCACCGAGCGGCATCACGTAGACCGTCGCGAGCTTCAGGTCGGGCGACATCCGCACCTCCGGCACGGTGATGATGTGACCTTCGAGGTCGGCATCATGCACATTGCCTTGCGCCAGAATATCGGCCATCGCGTGGCGAACCTGCTCGCCGACGCGCAGCTGACGCTGCGAGCCGCCGGGCGCGGAACTCTTCTTCTGATGATGCCGTGGCATTTTCGAAAATCACCTCGTCATGCCCGCGTCCTGCGACACGGGCATTGTCATTTGTCCTGTTGAAACGAAGAGGGGGTGGATGGCCGGAAACATCCGGCCATCGCACTCCCGCAATCTCAGTTCAAAAAGATCCGAACGCTTCGGTAAGATTTGGACTTACAGGGAGCGCTGGATCGTCTCCACGCGATAACACTCGATCACGTCACCGGCACGCATGTCGTGGTAGTTCTCGAAGGCCATGCCGCATTCCTGGCCGGACTGGACTTCCTTCACTTCGTCCTTGAAGCGCTTCAGCGTCGACAGCTTGCCTTCGTGCACGACGACGTTGTCGCGGATGAGGCGCACATTGGCGCCGCGTTCCACGGTGCCGTCGGTGACGCGGCAGCCGGCGACCTTGCCGACCTTGGAGATGTTGAAGATCTCCAGGATCTCGGCATTGCCCAGCATGGTTTCGCGCAAGGTCGGCGCGAGCAGACCGCTCATCGCCTTCTTCACGTCGTCCACGAGGTCGTAGATGATGTTGTAGTAGCGGATCTCAATGCCGTTGCGCTTGGCGGCCGCAGCGGCCTCCTTGTTGGCGCGAACCGAGAAGCCGATGATCGCGGCGTTGAAGCCTTCGGCCAGCGTCACGTCGGATTCCGAGATGCCGCCGACGCCGGCATGCAGGATGCGGGCGGCGACCTCGTCGGTGCCGAGCTTCTCCAGCGAGCCGAGGATGGCTTCCAGCGAGCCCTGCACGTCGGCCTTGACGATCAGCGGGAATTCCTTGCGGCCCGCCGTCTTCAATTGCGACATCATCTGCTCGAGCGAGCCGCGCATGCCGGAGATCGAGGCTGCCGCGTTCTCGCGCTTCTGGTGCGCGCGGTAGCTGGTGACCTGGCGGGCGCGGGCTTCGTTCTCGACCACCGCGAGACGATCGCCGGCCTCGGGCGGGCCGTTGAAGCCGAGCACCTCGACCGGCACCGAGGGGCCGGCCTCCTGCACGGTCTCGCCCTGATCGGAGATCAGCGCGCGGACGCGGCCCATTTCGGCACCGGCGACGATGATGTCGCCGACGCGAAGAGTGCCGCGCTGGACCAGCACGGTCGCGACCGGACCACGGCCGCGATCGAGCTTGGCCTCGATCACGGTGCCTTCGGCCGGACGCTCCGAATTGGTCTTGAGGTCGAGGATTTCGGCCTGCAGCGCGATCATCTCGAGCAGCTTGTCGAGATTGGTCTTGTTCTTGGCGGACACCTCGACGTCGACGACTTCGCCGCCGAAGGATTCCACCTGCACCTCGTGCTGGAGCAGCTCGGTGCGCACGCGCTCGGGCTTGGCATCGGGCTTGTCGATCTTGTTGATGGCAACGATGATCGGCACGCCGGCCGCCTTGGCGTGATTGATGGCTTCGACCGTCTGCGGCATCACGCCGTCATCGGCCGCGACCACCAGCACGACGATGTCGGTGACCTTGGCGCCGCGGGCGCGCATCGCGGTGAACGCTGCGTGGCCGGGCGTGTCGATGAACGTGATCTTCTTGCCGGTTTCAGGCGATGTCACCTGATAGGCGCCGATGTGCTGGGTGATGCCGCCGGCTTCGCCGGAGACCACGTTGGCGTGACGGAGCGCGTCGAGCAGCGAGGTCTTGCCGTGGTCGACGTGACCCATGACGGTCACCACGGGCGAACGGGTCTCGGTGTCGGTCGAATCGTCGGTCGCGTCGAACAGACCTTCTTCAACGTCGGAGGCGGCAACGCGCTTGACGGTGTGGCCGAGCTCTTCGGCAATCAGCTGCGCGGTGTCGGCGTCGATCACGTCGGTGATCTTGTGCATCGCGCCCTGCTTCATCAGCATGCGGATGACGTCGACCGCGCGCTCGGACATGCGGTTGGCGAGTTCCTGGATGGTGATCGCTTCCGGAATGACCACTTCGCGGATGAGCTTTTCCTTGGGCTCGTTCGAGGCGTGGCCCTTCAGGCGCTGGGTGCGGCGGCGGAACGAGGCGATCGAGCGCTCGCGCACCTCATCGGCATTGAGCGCGGTGACGACGGTCAGGCGGCCGCGCTCCTTCTGCGGGCCGGGCTTGTGGGTGGGCTTGGGGGCTACCACGGGACGCGCGGCGCCGCCGGGACCGCGGCGGATCTGGCGCGGCGCCTCGTCGTCGTCAGCTTCGGCCGCAACGGCGGGGCCGCGGCCAGCCGGTCCACCCGGACGCTGCGCGGTCGTGGTTGCAGGGCGCGCCGTCGTGGTTCCCGGACGTGCTGTGGTGGTGGTCCCAGGCCGGGACGCAGGCGCACCGGGGCGCGGTGCGGAGGCGGCCGGTGCCGCGGCGGCGGGACGCGGTGCGGACGGCTGCTCGCCTTCGCCAAAACGCTTCTTGGCCTCGGTCTCGGCCTTCCGCTTGGCTTCGTCCTCGTGACGGTGGCGCTCTTCCTCGGCCTTGCGGCGGGATTCGGCGGCTTCGCGCTCGGCGCGCTCGGCAGCCTCACGGGCGGCGCGGCGCTGGGCCTCTTCCTCGGCCTGGCGGCGTTCCTCGACCTCGCGCAGCTTGGCGTCGGCGAGCGCGCTGGCACGGGCCGAACGCTCATCCTCGGTGAGGGTGCGAAGCACCACGCCGGAACCGGCGTTGCGCGGCGGGGGCGGAGCCGGACGCGGCGGCGCGGCGGGTGCGGCCGGCGCCGGCTTTGCCGTCACCTCGGGCGCGTGCGGCTCGGGTCCATCGCCAATGCGGCGCTTGCCGCGCTTCTCGACCACGACCTGCTTGCTGCGGCCATGGCTGAAGCTCTGGCGCACGGTGCCCGTTTCGACGCGCGGCTTGAGCGATAGCGTCTTGCTCGGAACGCTCAGCTTCTTGTCGCCAGGGGTCTTGGTATCAACCATTCAGCAGTCCTAATCCTGATTTATCAGTGTTGTGCGTTGCCGCACCATCCAATCGGGTCGTCGTTGTCTCTCAGAAATCCTGGCCGGGTTTTTCGGCAGTCTTGTCGTCGTCCGCCATCCGGTATCGGACCAGGATCTGGCTACGTGACAGGAATGACTTGCTCGCCGGGCCCGCGAGCAGGGCAGCATGTATCACATTTGACCGGGTCAGTGCCAAATCCAATTCTACCGATTTCAGAGCGGTGACGACGGGAATCTGCGCCTTAGCACCGCGATTCCCGGCATTCTGACGCGCCAGCATGTCCAATTTGCGGATTCCGTCCGCGGCCCCGTCGCTGGCATGGATCAGGACCTCGACCGTTCCTTCCCGGAGGGCGCTCTCGACCTTGCCGAAGCCGGCCACGACCTGACCCGCCTTGGCGGCGATCCCAAGGGCTTCGGTCACGCTCCGGACCAGGAGCGCCTCGATGTCGGTGGGAAGCGTCTGAGGGATGCGCAGCTCGCGCTTGAAGGCCTTGCTAAATTGGTGACGCCGCACCGCTTCCGCAACCGTCTTGCGGGAGGCGGTGAGCCACATCCCGCGGCCGGGCAGCTTGCGCTTGAGATCGGGAACTATTTGTCCGTCAGGCGATGCAACGAAGCGGATCAGCTCGTCGATCGGCCGGACCTCGCGGCTGACCGCGCACATGCGCATGGTCGCGGACCTTTCGGTCCGCGGGCCATGGTCAAGTTCGAGGTCGGAATCTGCAAGCATCCGGGCGACATTCTCCTTTGCCCTTAAGCCGGCTGATCTTCGGTCGCCTCGGCCTCCTCGGTGGGCTTGGCGAGATCGGCCTCGGTGATCCAGCCGGCCTTGACGCGGGCCTGCATGATCATCGCTTCGGCGTCGTCACGGGAGATGTCGATGCCGTCGAGCGCGCCGGCGTGCTTGGTCGGCTCGCTGCCTTCCTTGCGCTCGGTCCAGCCGACCAGATCGTCGGTGGCGCAGCCGGCGAGGTCCTCGACGCTCTTGATGTCGTTCTCGCCGAACTTCACCAGCATCTTCGAGGTCACGCCGGGCACGTCCTTGAGCGCGTCCTCGACGCCGAGCTCCTTGCGCCTCGCCTCGAGCTCGGCTTCCTGCTGCTCCAGATATTCGCGGGCGCGATTCTGCAGCTCCTGCGCGGTCTCCTCGTCGAAGCCCTCGATGCCGGCGAGCTCCTTGACGTCCACCATCGCGAGCTCCTCGACCGAGGTGAAGCCCTCGGACGCCAGCAGCTGGCCGACCACTTCGTCGACGTTGAGCGATTCCATGAAGACGCGGGTCGAGTTCTCGAAGTCGGCCTGGCGGCGCTCCGATTCCTCCTGCTCGGTCAGGATGTCGATATCCCAGCCGGTGAGCTGCGAGGCCAAGCGCACGTTCTGGCCGCGGCGGCCGATCGCGAGCGAGAGCTGGTTGTTGGTGTCGGGCACCACGACCTCGATGCGCTCGCGGTCCTCGTCGATCACGACCTTGGAGACTTCCGCCGGCGCCAGCGCGTTGACCACGAAGGTCGCGATGTCGGGCGACCATGGAATGATATCGATCTTCTCGCCCTGCAGCTCGTTGACCACGGCCTGCACGCGCGAGCCGCGCATGCCGACGCAGGCGCCGACCGGATCGACCGAGGAATCGCGGGAAATCACGCCGATTTTCGCACGCGAGCCCGGATCGCGGGCCACCGCCTTGATCTCGACGATGCCGTCATAGATCTCCGGCACTTCCTGCGCGAACAGCTTCGCCATGAACTGCGGATGGGTGCGGGAGAGGAAGATCTGCGGGCCTCTCGTCTCGCGGCGGACGTCGAAGATGTAGGCGCGAACGCGGTCGCCGTTGCGGAATACTTCGCGCGGCAGCATCTCGTCGCGGCGGATGATGGCTTCGCCGCGGCCGAGATCGACGATCACGCTGCCATATTCGACGCGCTTGACGACGCCATTGACGATGTCGCCGATGCGGTCCTTGAATTCCTGGTACTGCCGGTCGCGCTCGGCCTCGCGCACCTTCTGCACGATGACCTGCTTGGCCGATTGCGCGGCGATGCGGCCATATTCCAGCGGCGGCAGGGTGTCGGCGATGGTGTCGCCGACCTGGGCGCCGGGATTGGCGCGCTGCGCGTCCACCAGCGAGATCTGGTTGGAGTGATTCTCGACCTTGTCGACCACCAGCATGTGGCGCGACAGCCGCAGCTCGCCCTTCTTCGGGTCGATCTCGGCATGAACGTCAGTCTCGCTGCCGTAACGTGCGCGCGCCGCCTTGGCGATGGCGTCCTCCATCGCCGCGATGACGATGCCGCGGTCGATCGACTTTTCGCGTGCGACGGCGTCGGCGATCTGAAGCAATTCGAGTCGGTTGGCGCTGACTGCCATGGCTAGTCTCCTTGGTCAGGCTCGATCTCGCCGCGCCGCGCGCGTTCGGCGGCAAGGCGATGTTTCTTCGTGTTGGTTGGGGCCGGCTTCTTCTTCGGCTTGGTGTTCTTGGTGATCTTCGCACTGATCTCCGCGTGCGGTGCAGCCGGCGGCTCCAGTCCGAGATCCCTGCGCATCTTGCGCTCCTCGGCCTTGCCGCGGCGCATGGATTCGGCGATCAGCTCGTCGGTCAGCACCAGCCGGGCCTCGCCGATATCCTCCATGGTCAGGAGAACGTCGGCATCGTCGCCAGCCTTGGCATCGTCGCGATGCAGATGCACGCGGTCGCCTTCGACCGCGCCGAGCGTGCCGCGGAAGCGCTTGCGCCCCTCATGCGCGACCGCCATCTCGATCTTCACCAGGTGCCCGGAATAGCGCTCGAAATCGGAGCGGCGCACCAGCGGGCGGTCGATTCCCGGCGAGGAGATCTCGAGCCGATAGGCGCGGTCGATGGGATCGGCGACGTCGAGCACGGGCGACAGGGCCCGCGAGATCGCCTCGCAATCCTCGATCTGCATCGAGCCGTCCGGCCGCTCGGCCATGATCTGCACGGTGCAGCCGGCCTCGCCGGAAATGCGGATCCGGACCAGGCGGTAGCCCATGCCCTGGAGCACGGGACCTGCCACCGCGGACACCCGTGCCGCGACGCCGGGCTCGACCACGAGCCGCGGCTCGGCCAGCAATTCGGCATCCGTGGAACCAGGGTTCGGTTCGGTCATGTCCAGGGTCAGAGCGCTCGTTGGTTAAGGCTTGGGTTAAGGCTTGGTTACGATTTCAAAGCCCGCTTCGGAACTTTCCCGACAACGCGTCGGGCGCATCTCCCGCCGAGCCGCGTTCAGGTAATAAAAAAGAGCGGGTCCTTGCGGGCCCACTCTCACTACGCGGATCGTATGAGAAGATGAATTGGCGCTGATATAGCGCTTTCTTAACCCCCGGACAAGGCCCATTGCAGCGGGAACGGGGCCTTTTTGCGCCCGTCGGACCCTGCGCAACGCTTCCTTCATCAAGCAGGCCTAGATTTCCCGATTGTGGGGCGGCTTGGACCAAGGGCGCACCCGCGGCGTGCCCCGTTCGAGTTGCGTTTTCATGACCGTTGCCACGTCGCTCATTCCTGGACTGGACGATATCGTCAAGCGCGGCGATCCGCGCCGCCGCGGCGAGATCGCGCGTGCCATCTCCCAATTGTTCTTCCGGGATGCGGACAAGCTCCGCCCCGAGTTGATCGATCTGTTCGACAATCTCCTGATCGATCTCGTGCCCCATGCCGAGCTGGCATCGCGCGTCGATCTGTCCGAGCGCTTCTCGCGTCTGAACAACGCGCCGCCGCACCTCGTCAATCAGCTCGCGCGCGAAAACGAGATCGCGGTCGCCGGCCCCGTGCTGCGCCGCTCACCAGTGCTCGACGACGCGGCACTGGTCGAGATCGCGCGCTTGAAGGGCCAGGGCCATCTGCTGGCGATGACCGAGCGTCCCGCTTTGTCGCCCGTCGTCACCGACGTGCTGGTCGAGCGCGGCGATCGCGACGTGGTGCGCCGTGCCGCAGCCAATGCCGGTGCAGTGTTCTCGCCCGGAAGCTATTCCGAGCTGATCAAGCGCGCGGCGCAGGACGGGGTGCTGACGCTGAGGATCGGCCAGCGCAACGACCTTTCCGGGGAGCACCTGAAGCAGCTGCTCGACGGGACGCTCGACGTCATCCGCCGTCGCCTCTCCACCGTGGTTAATCCCGCGCGCCAGGCCGAGATCAAGCGCGCGATCGCGGCGATCGAGGAGGCCGCATTGCCGCCGGGTCCGCGCCGCGACTACTCCGCGGCACAGCACACCGTGCTGACCTTGCGGCGCGAGGGCCATCTCGGCGAGAGCGCGCTGCTCGGCTTCGCCAAGGCGCACAAATACGAGGAATCGGTCGCCGCGCTGTCGGCGATGTCGGGCGTTCGCCTCCAGGTCCTCGACCGCCTGTTCGCAGGCGACCGCTACGATCCGCTTCTGATCCTCGGCCGCGTGCTGAGCCTCGGCTGGCCCACGGTGCGCGCGCTCATCCTGCTCTGGTACGGCTCGAACCGCACGCCGGCCGATGCCGATATCGAGGCCGCGCGTCTGAACTTCACGCGCCTGATGCCGGCCACCGCCGAACGCGTCGTGAATTTCTGGCGCAACCGGCAGACGATCTAGCGTCCCACTCCGTCATTGCGAGCGAAGCGAAGCAATCCAGAACGCGTTCCGCGAAAACGCTCTGGATTGCTTCGTCGCCAGCGCAAATTGCCTTGCAATTTGTCGCGGGCTCCTCGCAATGATGGCTAACCCACCCGCCTGAACCGCAGATAAGCCGCCTTGCGTCCCTCGCGCGCGGCCTTTCGGCCGTAGCGCGTCATGGTGTAGCCCGGCCATGGAAGCCGGAAATCGTCGGCGCGTTCGGCCAGCCAGACGAAGTCCTGCGAGCGCGCAAGATGCGCCAGTGTCCAGGCGCAGTAATCGTCGATGTCGCAGACGAAGCGGAATTCGCCGCCTCGCTTGAGCACGCGCGCCATCGCGGCAATGGTGCGGTCCTGGACGAAGCGCCGCTTCCAGTGTCGCCGCTTCGGCCAGGGATCGGGATGGATCAGGTCGATCCGCGACAGCGACTCCTTGGGAAGCCAAGCCAAGAGCTCGGCGGCATCGCCCGCGAACAGGCGGATGTTGCCGATGTTGGCCGCCTCGATCTGCGCGAGGATCTTGGCCATGCCGTTGACATAGGGCTCACAGCCGATGAAGCCGGTGGTGGGGAAGTTCTGTGCCTCGGCCGCGAGATGCTCGCCGCCGCCGAAGCCGATCTCGAGCCTGACGTCGTCGGCTGCGGGATCGAAGATGTCGCGGGCGTCCGCCGGCGCCTCACCGTCGATATCGAGGGCAAGATGCGGCAGCAGCTGCTCGATCAAGCCGGCCTGGTGTTGCCTCAGCTTGTGGCCCTTGCGGCGCCCGAAGAAGGCGCGCTCGCTGTCGTCGCGGTCGGGGCTTGATTTACGTTCGCTCATCGCAGCGTCTGATAAAGCCGATGGAGCAGCCGCGCGCGTGGGGCCAGCGAGGAGACATAGAGCTGCTCATAATGGGTGTGTGCACCCTTGCCGTCGACGCCGAGCCCGTCGAGCGTTGCGGTGAAGGGAGCGGTGAAATTGCCGTCCGAGCCGCCGCCGGTGTGGGTGTCGATCAGCTCGAAGCCGATCTCGCCGGCGAGCGTCTTGGCATGCTCGTACAGCGAAGCTCCCGCATTGCTCTTCTCGTAAGGCGGCCGGTTGAGCTCGCCCGTGACCGTGACGGTGACGCCATCGGTCTTCGAGGTCAAAGAGAGAATTTTGCCGACGAACTCGTCCGCGTCCTTGAGGCTCACGACGCGCAGATCGACTTCGGCATAGGCCTCCTCGGGCGTGACGTTGGGGCGCGTGCCGCCGCGCACCACGCCGACATTGACGGTCACGCCGCGCGCAACATCGTTCATTCCTTCCAGCGCCAGGATGACGTTGCCGAGTTCGCGGACGGCGCTGCGGCCGTCTTCGGGCCGCGAGCCGGCATGCGCGGGCACGCCCTTGATGAATACCCGGAAGCGTCCGACGCCCTTGCGCCCGGTGACGATCTTGCCGCCGTCGCGCGCCGGCTCGGTCACCAGCACGTATTTGGCGTTGCGCCCTTCCTGCTCGATCAGCGCACGCGAGGTCGGGCTGCCGATCTCCTCGTCGGAGGTGAACAGATGCGTGATGCCGAGCGGCGAGCGATCGCCCGTCGCGCAAAGCGCGCGGAAGGCGTGGTGGGCGATGTAGGCGCCGCCCTTCATGTCGTAGATGCCCGGACCGAACGCGACGTCGCCTTCGACCTTGAACGGCAGGCGCTCGATGAAGCCGATGGGATGGACGGTATCGAGATGGCTCAGCACCAGGATGCCCGGCTGATCCTGCCCCCAATTCGTGCGCGCCACGAGATGATCGCCGCAGCCGTCCGTGCCGGCGATGCGCTCGAGCGTGACGGGCAGGTCGCCGTATTGCTCCGCGACCACGGAGACCAGCTTGTTGACCTGTTCAGGTGCTTCCGTCGGCGTCTCGATCTCCACCCAGCGGCGGATGCCATCGAGAATAGTTTGTGAATCGAACCAATTGGAGCCGGTCATGGACGCATCTGTGCCTTTGAATCGCATCATCGAAGCGGACGCGCATCAAAGCGCGGTCGTAAATGACGACATAGGCCAGATTTGATGCAGTCTCAAATCGCGGGGGACATGAGCTTCAACGCTTGTCCGGACCTTCGCGGGCCGCAATCTGCTCGACGAGATCGACGATCGAGCGGCGCATCTTCGAATCAGTGATTCGCGTGAACGCCTTGGTCAAAGCGAGCCCTTCGGAGGTGGCGAGAAAGTCCGAGACGTAAGAGGGCGAGGCGCCTTCGCTGAAGCCATCCGGACCCGGCACGCCGCTCGGGCCGCCCTCGAACAGGAAGGACACCGGCACCTGCAGAATCTCCGCGATCTGCTGGATGCGGCTTGCGCCAACCCGGTTGGTGCCCTTCTCGTACTTCTGAATCTGCTGGAAAGTCAGGCCCAAAGCTTCACCGAGCTTCTCCTGGCTCATGCCCAACATGATGCGGCGCATGCGCACGCGACTGCCGACATATTTGTCAACAGGGTTGGGCGCTTTCGACATTTCCTCAGCCCTCCAAACACCACCTTCGGCGCAATGATCAAGCATGCCTCGGGTGCAGCACCGTCAAAATCAAACCCTGTTATTGGGAAACATTGCGGAGAAATTTAGCAATGCACCGCCATCTTTCGCAGCCCGTGCAGAATGGGGAGCCCGCGTGCAGTCTGTCAACCGTGGGACTACGGTTGTCAAAGGATTCCGGCCGCTGCGGCGGCGGTGCGATCAGGGCTGGCGTTTGCCTTCGTCGGCGGACCGCCAGCAGCACGGCCACCGCGACGAGCATGATTGCGGGCACATCACCCACCCGTGCATAAACGGTCGGTGGGATCGCGGCCGGCAGGTTTGCGTCCAAAATGCCTTCGAGGCCGAGACCGAGGCTGGCGACCGTGCGGCCGACCGGATCGATCACTGCGGAGATGCCGGTATTGGCCGAGCGGACCAGCGGCAATCCGAGCTCGATCGCGCGCATCCGCGACTGCTCCAGGTGCTGGTAGGGACCGGTCGAGATGCCGAACCAGCCGTCATTGGTCAGGTTCACGATCCAGCCCGGACGTTCGTTGCGTGCAGCCACTTCGTCGGGAAAGATCGCCTCGTAGCAGATCAGCGGCAACGCGGGCGGCGCGCCGGCAACGGGGAGCGCATGCCGCACGGTGCCTGGAATGAAGCCGCCGCGCACACGCGTCAGTTGCTCGAAACCGAGCTTCTCCATCAACGACTGGTACGGAAGAAATTCTCCGAACGGTACCAGATGCAGCTTGTCGTAGACGGCGAGCACGCTGCCGTCGTGGTCGATCACGTAGATCGAGTTGTAGGCCCGCGTGATCGGTGTGCCCCGCGGCACATCGGGCGCGCGGACCGATCCCGTGACCAGCACCGTGCCCTTCGGTAACAGATCGGCGATTTGCGCCATCGCGTCGGCTTCGCGGGTCAAGAAGAACGGAAAGGCGGATTCCGGCCAGATCAGGATGGTGGCATCGCGCACGCCGGTCGATTGCGGGCCGGAGGCGCGGTCCGACAGCGCAAGGTACTTCTTCATCACCTCCGGCTTGGCGGCATAGTTGAATTTCTCGTCCTGCTGCAGGTTGGGCTGCATCAGGCGCAGCTTGGCGCCGGATACGATCGTGGTCGGATGCAGCGACAGGCGGATTGCGCCAAAGATGCTCATGACGAGCAGGAGCGCGACGGCCGCGGCCGGCACCCGCCATTGCAGGCGCCGATCCGGCGTGCGGTCGATCAGCGTCGCCGGGCTCGCGAAGATCGCAATCGTCAGGAACGTCACGCCCCACAGGCCGATCAGCGAGGCCGTCTGCGCCAGCGGCAATGGCTCGGACAGCGCATAGCCGAACGTGTTCCAGGGAAAGCCGGTCAGCGCATGGCCGCGCAGCCATTCGCTGATGGTGAGGCTCGCTGCGAGCGCCAGCACGCGCGTGGCGTTCTTGCTCCAGAGCAGGCGCGCCAGCGCAAAGCCGATCGCCGTGAAGATCGAAAGATAGGCCGGCAGGCCCAGCACCGCGAACGGCGTCAGCCAGGCGAATGTGTCGGCTTCGACGAAGAAGGCGTAGCCGATCCAGTAGAGGCCGGGCACGAAATAGCCGAGCCCGAACCAATAGCCGGTCAGGGCGGCGGCGGGCACGCCGCCATAGCGGCCGGCCCCGGCGCCGTCGATCAGCCAGATCAGCACCGGGAAGGTGACGAACAGCACCGGAAAGAGGTTGAACGGTGCCAGCGCCAGCACCGACAGCGCTCCGGCCGCCATGGCGACGACTGCGCGCTGCCATCCCCAGGTGAGGATGATGGCGAGCGCAATTTGCCGAAGGCGCTGCGATGGGCTCACTGCGAGGCAGCCCCGTCGCGCGGCGGCGATGTCGGCGTGTCGCTGGCCGGCGCTTGTCCGCTCTCCGGCGTGGCTTCACGCCGCCGGCTCTCGCGCTGGGTACGGGGCGCTGGGCGCTCCTTCCGCGTCGCGATGCGCAGCCGCTTGACGCGGCGCGGATCGGCATCGAGCACCTCGACCTCGTAATTGCCGGGGCCCGAGATCACCTCGCCGCGCACCGGCAGGCGCCCGACGAAGCTGACGAGATAGCCGCCCAGCGTCTCCACCTCCTCGCCGGCCTCGCCGGTGACGAAATCCTCGCCGATCACAGAGCGGACGTCGTCGAGGCTGGCGCGGGCGTCGGCGATGAAGGCGTTGTCGGGCAGGCGCACGATCGAGGGCGGCTCGTCGCTATCGTGCTCGTCGTCGATCTCGCCGACGATCTGCTCGACGATGTCCTCGATCGAGACCAGCCCGTCGCTGCCGCCATATTCGTCGACCACCAGCGCCAGATGGATGCGCGAGGCCTGCATCTGCGCGAGCAGGTCGATCGCCCGCATCGACGGCGGCACGTAGAGTAGCTTGCGGATGATGTGCGCCTCGTGAAGCGGGAGCGCGAGATCGACCGCGCGCAAATCGAGCCCGGCCGGCAGCGGCTTCTTGCGCTTGGTCTTGGTGGCTTCCGACACGCGGGCGCGCGCGGTCATGAAGGCGAGCAAATCGCGGATGTGGACGATGCCGACGGGATCGTCGAGCGTCTCGTTGAAGACGACGAGGCGCGAATGGCCGGCGCTCTCGAAGCGGTCCATCAATTCCCCGAGCGGGATGTCGCGCTTCACCGCGACGATGTCGGCGCGATGCACCATGACGTCGGCGATGCGGCGCTCGTGCAGGCCGAGGATGTTGCGCAGCATGGTGCGCTCGACCGCGGAGAAGCCGGTGTCGTCGGGCGTCGAGGCGTCGAGCACGACCTGGAGGTCGTCGCGCACCGACCCCGCCTTCCAGCCGAACAGCGTGCGGATGGCGCGCAGCAGCCAGCTTTCGGCGCTCGGGCGCAGCACCTCGCCCGGCGTCACCACAACCGGCAGATTGGCCGTGGTGCGGGGATTGTCGTGAGTAGGCTCGGAATCCGGCATCTCAGTGCGTCCCCGGGCGGTCGGCATAGGGATCGGGGATGCCGAGATGGGCGAGGATCTCGGTTTCGAGCGCTTCCATCTCCTCGGCGTCGCCCTCGTTCTCGTGGTCGTAGCCGATCAGGTGCAGGAAGCCGTGCACGGCGAGGTGGCTCAGATGATGGTCGAACGGCTTGTGCTCCTCGTCCGCCTCGCGCCGCATGGTCTCGTAGGCGATTGCGATATCGCCGAGCATGCGCGGGGCATCGCCCGGCTTCCACGCGCCCTCCGGCTGCAGCGCCGGGAACGACAGCACGTTGGTCGGCTTGTCGATGCCGCGCCAGTTGCTGTTGAGCGTGCGGATGCCGGCATCATCGGTCAGCATCACGGCCACTTCGGCGTCGGCAACGTCTTCGTCGACGCTCTCGGCGGCCGCCGCCAGTGCGCGCTGGATCACGGCTTCGGAATCGGGCTCGCGCTGCCAGCAATCGGCGACGACGAGGACCTCGGTCATGGGAAGGTTGGAATGGGACATTGTGTTGTCTCGGACGAAGGGTGCCGTGCTCGCGCCCTGTTTGGTCCGGTGCTGCCTCGTCAGGATTGACCGGTGGCCGGCCGCTGCGGCGGCCCTTCATAGGCGGCGACGATCCGCGCCACGAGCTCGTGGCGGATCACGTCCTCCGCCTTGAAATGAACCTGGGCGATGCCCTCGACGCCGCTCAGGAGGCGGGTCGCCTCGGCCAGGCCCGAGGTCTGGCCGTTCGGCAGGTCGATCTGCGAGGGATCGCCCGTCACGATCATGCGGCTGTTCTCGCCGAGACGCGTCAGGAACATCTTCATCTGCATCGACGTGGTGTTCTGGGCCTCGTCCAGGATGATGGCGGCGTTGGTCAGCGTGCGGCCGCGCATGAAGGCGAGCGGCGCGATCTCGATCTCGCCGGTCTGCAGCGCGCGCTCGACGATGCGCGCATCCATGAGGTCGTAGAGCGCATCATAGATCGGCCGCAGATAAGGATCGACCTTCTCGCGGAGATCGCCGGGCAAAAAGCCGAGCCGCTCGCCGGCTTCCACCGCCGGGCGCGACAGGATGATCTTGTCGACCTCCTTGCGCTCGAACAGCTGCGCGGCATGCGCGACGGCGAGCCAGGTCTTGCCGGTGCCGGCGGGGCCGATGCCGAACACCAGCTCGTGCCGCTTCAGCGCGCGGATGTAGGAATCCTGCGCGGCGGTGCGCGCCCGCACCGGACGCTTGCGCAAGTTGATGCTGTCGAAGATCGATTTGGCCGATTTGGCGTCGAACTCGAACAGCGAGCCCTGCGCGATCACGGCGCGGATCGCGCCCTCGACCTCGCCCTGGTCGAGATCGTGCCCCTTCGCGGCCTGCGCGTAGAGCATCTCCAGCACGCGGCGCGCAGCGTCGCAGCCGTCGCGGGTGCCGCCGATGGTGATGTGGTTGCCCTTGGAATCGACGATGACGCCGAGCCGCCGCTCGATCTGCGCCAGGTGCTGGCCGTAGGGGCCGACCAGCGCGGAAGCGGCGCGGTTGTCGTCGAAGTCGATGACGACCTGGGTCTCGGGCGGAACTTGCATGTCGCGGTCAAATTTGCGGCTGGGAGCGAACGAAGACGAATCCGATGCGCTTTTGGGCAAGGGTTCAGGCTCCACTGGCTTGCGATAAAGCGGGCTCGCGCGCCTTGCGCGGCATCACGAGCTCGCCGAGAAAACTGTAGCGCTCGAGGCTGTCGATTCTGACAGGCAGGATCTGTCCAATGATGTCGGGCGCGGCCATTACGTGGGCGGGCTGGAGGTAGGCGGTGCGGCCCACGATCTGGCCCTCCTTGCGCGCCGGACGCTCGAACAGCACGTCGACCGTTGAGCCAATCGCGGCCTTGTTGAAGGCCGATTGCTGGCTGTCGATCAGTTCCTGGAGCCGCTCCAATCGCTGGTCCATCTCGGCGGGGGACACCGTCTCCTGCATATCCGCGGCCGGCGTTCCCGGCCGGGCGGAGTATTTGAACGAATAGGCCGCAGCGTAGCCGATTTGCGTGACAAGCGCGAGGGTGGCGAGAAAATCTTGCTCGCTCTCGCCGGGGAAGCCGACGATGAAATCCGATGAAAAAGCAATGTCTTGGCGTGCGGTACGAAAACGGTCGATGACCCGCCGGTAATCATCGGCGGTATGTTTGCGGTTCATGGCCGCCAAAATGCGGTCCGAGCCCGACTGCACCGGCAGGTGCACGAACGGCATCAGGGCACCGAGGTCGCGATGGGCCGCGATCAGGCTGTCGTCGACATCGCGGGGGTGGCTGGTCGAATAGCGCAGCCGCGCGATGCCGGGAATCGCCGCCAGATGTTCGAGCAGCCGGCCGAGCGGCCAGGTTTTTCCGTCCGGTCCGTCGCCGTGATAGGCGTTGACGTTCTGCCCGATCAGCGTGAGCTCGCGCACGCCGTTGTCAGCGAGCCGCTTCACGTCCTCGACGATCTTCGCGACGGGGCGCGACACCTCTGCGCCGCGCGTATAGGGCACGACGCAGAAGGTGCAGAACTTGTCGCAGCCTTCCTGCACCGTGACGAAGGCGGAAATGCCACGCGCGCGGATCGCGTCCGGCTTCGGCTGGGCCAGGAAGCCGAACTTGTCCGCGGCGGGAAATTCGGTCTCGATCGCGCGGCCTTCGCCCTCGGCGCGCTTCAACAGCTCCGGCAGATGATGATAGCTCTGCGGTCCCACCACGACGTCGACGACAGGCGCGCGCCGCACGATCTCCTCGCCCTCGGCCTGCGCCACGCAGCCCGCCACCGCGATCTGCATCGCGCGGCCTGCACGCGCGGCCTCGTCCTTGGCGACGCGTAGCCGGCCGAGCTCGGAATAGACCTTCTCCGAGGCCTTCTCGCGGATATGGCAGGTGTTGAGGATGACGAGGTCGGCATCCTCCGCGCTCGCCGTCTCCACGAATCCTTCCGGGGCCAGCGTGTCCACCATGCGCTGGGCATCGTAGACGTTCATCTGGCAGCCATATGATTTGATGTGCAGCTTGCGCGGCGGCGTCATGGAACCCGAAATGGAGCTGGAGGACGGCCCTCAGATATAGGCTGCAGGGCCGAAAATCCAGCGAATGGAGCCATTTCCGCCCGTCATTCCGGGGCGCGCGCCGGCGCGAACCCGGAATCCAGAGGTTTTACTGCGAGATTCCGGGTTCACGCGCGTCGCGCGTGCCCCGGAATGACGGTTCGGGGCAACATCAGCCCGCCAGAGCGTCCGCCGCGACCCGCCGGACCAGCTCGGGCAGCTGATGCATGTCGGCAAAGAGCAGGTCGGCGCCGGCCAGGCGCAGAGTTTCGGCATAGCCGTCGCGGCAATGGCTGCCCCCGTAAAAGCCGAAAACCGTCATGCCGGCGGCGCGGGCGCCGGCGATGCCGGCCAGGCTGTCCTCGATCACGACGCAGCGCTCGGGCGGCACGCCCATTTGGCTCGCCGCGAACAGGAACAGGTCCGGCGCCGGCTTGCCGTTCGTCACCTGCGAGGCCGAGAAGATGTTTGGCGCGAGGCGTTCGTACAGCCCGGTGCTCCCGAGGCTCACGCGCATGCGCTGATGCGAGCCGCTGGAAGCAACACAGACGGCTTGCGTGACGACATCCAGCACGTCGTGGATGCCGCGGATCGCTTCGAGGTCGGCTTCGAATGCGCGAAACAGCTCGTCCTGGAGATCGCCGTGATAGGCCTCGGGCAGCTTGCGGCCGAGCTCGGTCTCGATCTCGAGATTGGCCTGCTTTGTCGAGCGGCCGAGGAAGCGCGCGAACACCTGCTCCGACGTGATCGGATAGCCGTGGCGCGTCAGCACGTCCGCATGCGCCCGGCAGGAGATCACCTCGCTGTCCACGAGCACGCCGTCGCAATCGAAGATGATGAGATCGATGGGCACTAAACTCAATTCGTCGGCTTGTCGTCGTCGAGCGGGACGCAATAGAGCTCGAGCCGGTGGTCGACCAGGCGATAGCCGAGCTTGCGGGCGATCTCCGCCTGCAGTTTCTCGATCTCCTCCGAGGTGAACTCGATCACCTTGCCGTCGCGCAGATTGATGAGGTGGTCGTGATGGCTGTCGCGCATCTGCTCGTAACGCGCGCGGCCCTCGCGGAAATCGTGGCGTTCGATGATGCCGGCGTCCTCGAACAGCTTCACGGTGCGATAGACCGTCGAGATCGAGATCTTGTCGTCGACCGCAACGCAGCGCCGGTAGAGTTCCTCGACATCGGGATGATCAATCGCTTCGGCCAGCACGCGGGCGATGACGCGGCGCTGCTCGGTCATGCGCATGCCCGTTGCGGCGCAGCGCGCCTCGATCTCGGATGTCTTGGACACAGAAGAATGTTTCAGTGTGGTCATAGCGTTGTCTGCCTGGGCGGGCGCTTTCTGCCGCCGATGTTACGACAAGTCACGCCGCATCAGAAGGGCGTTCAATTGTTCCCCGTTGGGCTGCTTATAGTAGCGATCGCGGCGTCCGACCACCACGAATCCGGCTCGATCGTAAAGCCGCCGCGCCGGCTGGTTGTTCTCCTCCACTTCCAGAAATATGGTGCGTACGCCGCGCCCGGCGAGGTGGCCGAGATGGGTCATCAGCAGCGTGCGGGATAGCCCGCGGCCGCGATAAGCCCCGTCCACCGCGATCGAGAGAATCTCCGCTTCGTCCGCGCCGATCCGCGACACCGCAAAGCCGATCGTCTTGCGGCCGAGCCGCAAGCGATGCACCAGCGTGTTGCGCTCGCTCATCATGCTCTCGAACTCGCCTTCGCCCCAGCCGTGCGCGAAGGAGGCGCCGTGCAGCTGCGCGAGGCGCGCGGCATCGCGCATGGTCGCGGGCTCGACGGCGGCGGTGCCGCCGCGCCACCACTCCGACAGCCATCTCATCATGAGGTCGCGGCTTGTGCTGCGAGTGGCGTCGATGCCGCCGGCTTGGCGTCGGGCGCTTTCAGATAGAACGGCCGCGCCGGATTGGTGTCGGGATTGGCCGCCGCACCGAGCCAGGCGACCCAGCTGATGTCGGGCGCGGGCTGCGCGTCGACCGCGACGGGTTGCGGTCCGTCCTTCGGCCAGCGACCTGCGAGGATCCCGGCGGCATTGCCGACCAGGTGCGGCGCGCCGAATTGCGAGGCCGCGATGGCCGCGTCGATGGAGGCGACAGCCGGCCGCACCAGCTGGCTGCCATCGCCGGCGACGATCTGGAAATAGACGCGATCGTGCCGCGCATCGATCGCAGAGATCACCGGCACCGTTCCGCTCTTGGCGACGACCCCAGCGGCATAGGCCGACAGCGTCGTCAGCCCGACCGCCGGCCGTTTCGCCGCCAGCGCAAGGCCCCGCGCCGCCGAGATGCCGACGCGCAGGCCGGTGAAGCTGCCGGGCCCGACCGTGACGGCGATGCGGTCGAGCGAGGTGAAGGAAAGGCCGGCCGATTGCATCACGCGCGCGATCATCGGCATCAGCGCCTCGGCATGGCCGCGCGTCATCAGCTGCGATTCCCGTGCGAGGAGCTCGCCGGCGTCGGTGTCGAGAACGGCGGCCGCGCAGGCTTCGAGCGCAGTATCGATGGCAAGGATCAGCATGATGGAGCAAATGGCGAGTGGCGAATGGAGAACACTCTAGCGAACCAGGCGCCTCTCCGCCATTCGTCAGGCAGGATTTGCACTTCCGATATGCCCTATTGCGCAAGGAGGGCTATCGCATTTGAGAGTTTTTCCCTGGCCATCCTTCGAGACGCCCGCTGGGGCGGGCTCCTCCGGATGAGGGCGGAGTGCGCGGCAACAGTTTCAAGGAGCACTGATGCTGACTAGCCTCATCCTGAGGAGGCGCGTAAGCGCCGTCTCGAAGGACGAGGCGTGCGCGCAGGCCGCTGCCACAAATCATATGCGATAGCCCCGCATTTCGCAGGGTGGGCAGGATTATCCCTCGCGTGCGTTCCTGAATTCCTTGGTCGCCTTGTCCAGCACGAACAGCGATCCCTCCGCCACGCCGAAATAGGCGCCGTGGGTCTGCATCCGGCCGCTCTCCACGGCCTTGCGGACGAACGGGAAGGTCATCAGGTTTTCCAGGCTGCGGAACACGGCGGCCTTCTCGATGCGCTCGACGAATTGCGCCATGGTCTCGTGCTCGCGCTGCTCCACGACCTCGCCCGGCTTGATGAACATCTGCATCCAGCGGCCGATGAAGTCGCCGGGCGTGAGCGGCTCGATCTTGTCGATGAAGGCACGGATGCCGCCGCATTGGGCGTGGCCGAGCACCACGATGTGCTTCACCTTCAGCACTGTCACCGCAAACTCCAGCGCTGCCGAGACGCCGTGCGCGCCTTCGTCAGGCTGATAAGTCGGCACCAGATTGGCGATGTTGCGGACGACGAAGAGCTCGCCCGGCCCCGCGTCGAAGATCACCTCGGGGGAGACCCGGGAGTCACAGCAGCCGATCACCATGGTCTCAGGCGACTGCCCTTTGACCGAGAGCTCACGATAGCGGTTCTGCTCGGTCGGCAGCCGCTGGGTGGCGAAGGCCTTGTAGCCTTCCAGCAAGTGCGTCGGGAATGTCGTCATGGCCCATGCCTAATCACATACCGCCAAGACCGACAAGCCTTTCGAATGGGCAGGCCAAATGCTATCGCCTGGGGGACGATAGACCAGGAAGGAACGCCAGCATGACCCGCCCGCGCCGCAGCCATCTGTTCATGCCCGGCTCCAACCCGCGCGCGCTGGAAAAGGCGCGCAATCTCGCCGCCGACGGCCTGATCCTCGATCTCGAGGATTCCGTCGCCCCGGAGGCCAAGGCGGCGGCGCGCGACGGCATTGCGGCGGCGATCGCCGCCAAGGGTTTTGGCAGGCGCGAGGTCCTGATCCGGACCAACGGCCTCGATACGCCCTGGTGGCCAGATGACGCCGCCATGGCCGCCAAGGCCTCGCCGGACGGCATCCTGGTTCCAAAAGTTTCAAGCGTCGAGGATCTCGACGCCATCGGCCGCAAGCTGGCCGAGCTCGGCGCCGCGCCGACCGTCAAAGTCTGGGCCATGATCGAGACCGCGCGCGCCGTGCTGCATGCCGAGGAACTGGCCGCCGCCGGCCGCGATCCTTCGCGCCGTCTCTCGGGCTTCGTGTTCGGCCCCAACGACATCTCGCGCGAGACGCGGATCCGGATGCTGCCGGGCCGCGCCGCGATGATCCCGATGATCACCCATTGCATCCTGGCGAGCCGCGCGCACGGCCTCGAGATCCTCGACGGCCCCTACAGCGACATCGCAAATTCCGACGGTTTCGCCACCGAATGCGCGCAAGGCCGCGATCTCGGCTTCGACGGCAAGACGCTGATCCACCCCTCCCAGATCGACGCCTGCAACGCCATCTTCACCCCGCCTGAGGAGGAAGTCGCCCGCGCGCGAAAAATCATCGCGGCGTTCGAACTGCCGGAGAACGCCTCGCGCGGCGCGATCCGCCTGGATGGTGCGATGGTGGAACGCCTGCACGCCGACATGGCCCGGCGCACGATCGCGATTGCGGACGCGATCGCTGCGATGGGGAAGGGCTGAGGCGCGAGATCCACTTCTCCACGCGCCGCAGGTTTTGCACTCTATCGTCCCGCCCGCGAAACGGCTTTGAATTCACCGCCTGCGCCGTGGGAGGCGGCGATGGCGCTTTGCCGGAACCGCGCATCGGCAGGCTGCGGCGCCGCCAATTCCTGGCAATACATTCGATCGATCGTGCGCTGCATGAGCGCATAGCAATCGCATGCGATCCTCTCGAGCCGCGACCGATGGATCTCGACAAACCCGCGCCGCTCGGACGGGATGGCGCCGGCCTCGCGTAGCTTGCTCATCGTCAAAGTCACCGTCGTCCGCCGGACCCCAACCAGTTGCGCCAGCGCCTCCTGCGTCACCGGAAGCAGGTCCTCGGGAACGCGGTCGTGAAGCTGCAGGAGCCACCGCGCCATGCGGCCATCCACCCGGTGCAGCGCGTTGCAAGCGGCGACATGCTGGAGCTGCAGCAACACGGCGCGGGCGTGGACCTGCACGACATTCCTGATCGCTGCGCTTTGCGCATGGGCAGCGCGAAATTTGGCGGCGGAAATCACCGATGCAGTGCCGGCTGTGCGGGCAATCGCGGTCACGGATGAAGGCGAGGGGCCGAGCACGGAGAACGAGGCCAAAGCGCCTTCGCGTCCCATCAAGCTGGTCGCGACCGTTTGCCCGTCCGGCATATCGAGCATGAAGGCGATCGCGCCGCTATGGGGAAAATAGACGGGGTCGAGTTCGTCGCCCGATCGCACCAGGACGGCATCGGGTTCGAACGAGACCTTCTGGAAGTGGGGCGTCAGCAAAGCGAGATCCGCCGGCGGCAGCGCCGCCAATAGCCGATTCCCGATGCCCTTGCGGTGGGCAGTCACGGTGTCCTCTGTTGAACGAGCACCCAACGAACGACGGGAAGCATCTGTTTCATTCGCCATGATTATCCGAAATGCGAATTGCGGAACGGCAGCGATCCAAACAGAGCTAATAATCGAGATCAAGCACGGATATTTGCGGTGAGCTTTCCCCGCATCCTCGCCGCGCAAACAGTCATACTATTTACGCCCGTTGCCATCCGACGATGCGCACAAGCGAAAGCTCTGCTGTACGCTGCCATCAGCGGTCCGGCAGATGGTCGGGTCTTTCTCGGTGACGGTAGCGGTGACGAAATCGCGGATGCGATCGCGGTGATGCGGAAGCGCTGAGGGCTCGCACACTCCGTCGCCTCGCGACGGAGTGCGCCAATGCCGCCGCACTCAGATCGTCTGGCCGCCGGACACCTCGATGCGCTGGGCCGTAACCCAGCGATTCTCCGGACCGAGCAGGCTCGCGACCATCGGCCCGATGTCGTCGGGCACACCGACGCGGCCAAGCGCGGTCATTTGCGCGAACTGCTTGTTCAAATCCGGCATGTCGCGGACGGCGCCGCCGAGGAAGTCGGTCTCGATCGCGCCCGGCGCTACGACGTTGGCGGTGATGCCGCGCTCGCCGAATTCTTTTGCCATGTAGACGGTCAGAACCTCGATGGCGCCCTTGGCGGCGGCATAGGCCGAGAAGCCGGGGAAAGACACGCGCGTCAGCCCGCTCGAGAAGTTGACGATCCGGCCATTGTCGCCAAGCAGCGGCAGCAAGGCCTGCGTCAAAAAGAACGGCCCTTTGACATGGGTGTCGAAGAGTGCGTCGAACTGCTGCTCCGTCGTCTCGGCTATGGCGGCCATTTCGCCCTGGCCGGCATTGTTGACGAGATGATCGAACTTGTCGGCGTGCCAATGCTCCGCCAGCGCCGACGCGACTTTTGCGGCGAACGCCGGAAAGGTCGATACGGAGGTGACGTCGAGCTGGAGCGCGACCGCTTTTCGGCCGAGCGCCTCGATCTCGGTGACGACCTCGCGGGCGGCGGCGGCGCCGCTGCGATAGGTCACGATGACGTCGCCGCCGTGACGCGCGATGGCGATTGCGGTATTGCGGCCAAGGCCCCGGCTGGCGCCGGTGACGAGCGAAATGGTGGGCATTTGAGGCTTCCTCGTGAAGTTTCGGTGGGGCCTTTCTGCCTGTGATCGAGCATCCGGTGTTGCCGGATGCTCCGATCGTCTTGCCCAATCCTCCAGGAATGCGGCCGGCGGCAGCCTTGCCTGAAACTCCCGTCTTCTTGCCCGATCGCCCCTCGGCAATTGCCGGCATGCTTGGCGCGGCCTAGATTGGGCCCGTGACCGAAACGCTGCTCCAGATCGCCAGCCGTTACGCCGCAGCTCACGCCGACGGCAAAGGCCTTGCGTGCACGCCTTTCGCAGGCATCTCGATCATTCGTGAGACCGCGCCGAGCGCGCTCCAATTTGCGATCGCCAAGCCCCTGGTCGCTTTGGTGCTGCAAGGTGCCAAGCGTGTTGCGGTCGGCGCCACGTCGTTCGACCTGGGTGCGGGCGATTCGCTGGTGATCTCGAGCGACGTGCCGACGGTCAGCCAGATCACGCGCGCCACAGCCGCGGTGCCCTATTTGTCGCTCGTCGTCGAGCTCGATCCCATCGTCATCGAGGGGCTGGTCGTCGAGATGGGGGCCGCGCCTTATGTTCCGTCGCAGCCGCTTCGGGTCGAGCCGACGGAGCGGGATGTGAGCGATGCGGCGCTGCGGTTGTTGCGCCTGATCGATCGGCCCTCATCCGCCTCGATCCTCCAGAGCCAAGTGCTGCGGGAGCTGCATTATTGGCTATTGGCCGGTCGGCACGGGGGTGCCATCAGGGCGCTCGGTATGGCCGACAGCCATGCGCAGCGGATCGGCCGTGCGGTTGCGATCATTCGCGCCGACTATGCCAAGCCTTTGCGTGTCGACCGGCTCGCCAAGGCCGCGGGGATGAGCCACTCGGCCTTTCACCTGCACTTTCGCAGCATCACCTCGCTGACCCCGCTTCAGTTCCAGAAGCAGCTGCGCCTGATCGAGGCGCGCCGCACCATGCTGGCCGATGGCGCGAGCATCGCGACCGCCTCTCATCGGGTCGGCTACGAAAGCGTCACGCAGTTCACGCGGGAATATTGCCGATTGTTCGGCATGCCGCCTGGGCGCGACATGCGCGAGGCGAAGCGGCGCGTCGAATCGGCGGCTTGAAGAGTTCTCACATGGCGACGATCGACAGGATCTACATCCTCGACGGAGGCATTGCTGAGGTCGAAGACGGTTCGATCTATTCTCCCGGCATCAATGTCGGCATTCCCATGACATTGAGCTGCAATGCCTATCTCATTCGTCACCGCGGCGAGTGGCTGATCTGGGATACGGGAATAGCAGATGAGCTGGCGAAGTATCCGGAAGGGCGCATCATCGCACACGGCATACGCGGCATCGTGCGTCGTCCCATCGCGGACCAATTGGATGAAATCGGGGTGCGGCCCCGCGATATCGGCACGATCCTCCTCTCTCACGCGCATTTCGATCATATCGGAAATGTCGACCTGTTCGAAAACGCAAGATGGATCGCTCAACGGGCCGAGTTCGAAGCCATGTTCGGACCTGACCCCGACGAGTTCGGCTACTCACTGCCGCACTACGAGGCGTTGCAGGAGCGGCCTTTCGAGATTGTCGATGGCGACCACGACATATTTGGCGACGGCGCGGTGCGCATGATCTTCACGCCCGGCCATACTCCCGGGCATTGCTCGCTGCTGGTGAAGCTGCCGCGGCGCGGCGCCGTGCTGCTGAGCGGTGACGTCGCGCACAACCGGGAGAACCTCCGGCACATGCGCGTGCCGTCGTTCAATGCCGACCCGCAGGCGACGGTTGCGTCGATGGCCAAGGTGGTCGAGCTGCTACGCGTCGAGAACGCCGAAATCTGGATCAATCACGATACGGCGCAAAGCCAGGGGATGGCTTACGCGCCGAAATGGATCGAGTAGCGCAATGCCTCACCGCGGCACGAGGTCGGCACGCTCGAGCGTCTCCAGGGTCGAGGCGTTGGCGCAATAGCCGTGGTAATTCTCCGCGGCGGTGCCCTCAGTGAGATCGCGGTCGCACTGTCCCTTGTGATTGCAGAGCGAGCAGACCCGCTCGAGGTCGCGGAGCAGCAGCGGCTGCGCGCGGCCGAGCGCCTCACTGCTGATGCCGAGCTGTTCGAGCATCTTCGGCAGCTCGTCGGCGGCGTGCCGGCCATGACGGACCAGCTCCTCCAGATCGTCCGGCGCGATCCTGAGATCATTGGCGATCCGGTCGAAATCGGCGCGGTCGAGCTGCCGCATTTCGTTGATCTCGCGGCGGTGCTTCACCCAGTTCGCGAAGGACTCGATGAGATCCTGGACGATGGGGTAGGGCCTGGTTGCGGTGCTCATGGAAAGCTCCATTCGGACGGTCGGAATTGGAGCGAGATAAGCACAATGATGCAGAAGCGCGTTGCGCTGGATCAAACAGGAAAGAGCGGGGTTGCCGACCTCTCCCGCTTGCGGGAGAGGTCGCGCCGAAGGCGCGGGTGAGGGCTCTTTCCTCTGGGGGATTGTCCCATTGCGGAGATACCCTCTCCCCGACCCTCTCCCGCAAGCGGGAGAGGGAGCGCACCTCCTGCGCCGCAGCTACCTGAATCTCTCCGCCGCCCACGCATACAGGCTGCCGGGAATCGGCTTCTCGCCGCCGCGTCCCTTCGGCGAGATGTGCAGGCCGATGATGGCGGGGTCGGTGACCAGGCCAAGATAGCTCGAGGGATCGAAGAACAGCTTTGGCTCGGCATGCACGGCATAGAACGATTGCTTCGGCAATGCGTTCTGCAGCTCGCCGGTGCGGCGCGCGAGCGCGGTGAGTGCCGCGGGCCCGTAGATCGCGACGCGAACATCCGAGAGCCGGTTCGAGCCGCCGCGCAAACGGCGCATCATGAAGGTGATGCGATGGCGCAGCGACAGCCAGTTCGGCGTCAGCTCCTCCTGCTCCATCAGCTCCGCGAAGGCGGCAACGATGCCGTGCGCGGGCGGCAGATAGAGCACGGAATTGCCGAGCTGGCGCGGCCGCTCCCAGGCGAAGTACGGTTTGGCCGGATCGATCTCGACCGGCCTCAACAGCAGCACGTCGGCATCCAGCCAGAGGCCGAGGCCCTTCGCCATCAGCTTCATGCGGAAGAAGTCGCTGAACTGCAGAATGGTCCAGTCGCGCCAGCTGCCGTCCGGCTGCGGCGGGCGCAGGCGTTCGGAGAACGCATGCGGCAGGATCGCCTCGGCCTCGGCATTCGCGACGCCGGCCGGCAATCCGGGAATAGTGTCGAAGCTGTAGACCGTGACCTTGTGGCCGGCAGCCAATTGCGAGCGCAGACAGGTCTGGCGCAGCGCGTCCATCGGGCCATGCCAGAAGGTGACGATCTCGGGCAGCATGCGGGAAGTCATAAGGGATAATCAGAACAAAGAAAAAGCCCCGGCGCTTGCGGCACCGGGGCTCAACAAAAACTTGCGATCAGGCCCAGGCGCGTTCGCGCTTGAGCTTGTCCTCGTAGGAGTCGATCGAGGCCTTCTTCTCCATGGTGAGGCCGATGTCGTCGAGGCCGTTGATCAGGCAGTGCTTGCGGAACGGGTCGATCTCGAACTTGACCTTGCCGCCGTCGGGGCCGCGGATCTCCTGGTTCGGCAGGTCGATCGTCAGCGTCGCATTGGCGCCGCGCTCGGCGTCATCGAACAGCTTGTCGAGGTCTTCCTGCGACACGCGGATCGGCAGAATGCCGTTCTTGAAGCAATTGTTGTAGAAGATGTCGCCGAACGAGGTCGAGATCACGCAGCGGATGCCGAAGTCGAGCAGCGCCCAGGGCGCGTGCTCGCGGCTCGAGCCGCAGCCGAAATTGTCGCCGGCGACCAGCACCTTCGCGTTGCGATAGGCCGGCTGGTTGAGCACGAAATCCGGATTCTCGCTGCCGTCGTCCTTGTAGCGCTGCTCGGAGAAGAGCCCCTTGCCAAGTCCGGTGCGCTTGATGGTCTTGAGGTACTGCTTCGGAATGATCATGTCGGTGTCGACATTGATGATCTTCAGCGGCGCCGCGACGCCTTCCAGCGTGGTGAACTTGTCCATGGTTGCGCTTTCCCGCACGTGGTTCAGGGAACCGGCTATTTATCGCGATCGGGCCGGAAATCCTAGGCCGAATTCGGCAGGGCTAGTCTGCCGTAGGGGGTTTGAAGCCGAACTGGCGCGGCATCGGGATTTCACCTCTCCCCGGTGGTGAGAGGTGGACCGAGAGCGTCCTACTCCGCCTTAGCCTCAATCGCGGCCATATCATCGTCCGACAGACCAAAATGGTGGCCGATCTCGTGGATCAGGACATGGCGGACGATGTGGCCGAGGCTTTCGTCGTGCTCGGCCCAATAATCCAGGATCGGGCGGCGGTAGAGCCAGACCATGTTGGGCAGCCGTGCCACGTCGCCAAAGCTCTGCTGGGGCAGGCCGACGCCCTGGAACAGGCCGAGCAGGTCGAACTCGCTCTCGCATTCCATCTCGTCCAGGACCTCCTCGGTCGGGAAGTCGTCGACGCGGACGATCACGCCCGCGCAAAGCTTGCGAAATTCCGCCGGCAGGCGCTCGAACACGTCGTGAGCCATCGCCTCCATTTCGGCCAGCGAAGGGGCTTTCAATTCCGTCCACATGAGCACCTCTTAGCGCGGGTTTCCCGCTGATGCATCTGGCTTTATAAGCGCGGCGAGGTTGACGGGCGCCGCCAAAACGGGGAGCGTGGGGCCCTCAAACGGGACGTTTCAGGCGGGCGGGAAAATGCGAGCGAAAACAGCGCTGGTTCTACTGTGCATGGGGTTGTTTTCGCAGCTTTGCGTCGGCGCCGAGGCGCAGGCCGCCAGTTCCGAAATCCGGATGGCCCAACTGGTCTCGCCGGACGATGTCCCCCCGCCGCGCAAGCGGCCGCGCCTGCGCATCACGCCCTATTACAGCCCGGACGGCGTCTATCCCCGCTACAATCCCGGCCCCGACGCGGTCCGCGTCTGCAATGCCACCTATGTGCAGGAGTACCGGCCGAGCGGCACGGTGATCGTGCCGCGCGTGAGCTGCTACTGGCGCCGGGGCTGACTTCGCGGCGACCGCGTGAGGGTGTGATGGCGAGATGGATCGCATGGGCCTTTGCCGTCGCGCTGGCCACTGGGCTGCCTCGCGCATCCGCCGCGCCAAGGGCGACGGTCCCGGAGGCATCGGCGGGAATCGCGGTTTTCGATGTGCGACGACACGCGCGAACCTATGACATCGCACGGCCTGCCGTGCGCCGTGATCCGCGCTACTACGCGCGCCCTGTCCATTACCGTCCCTATCCCTATGGCGTGCCGGCGCCGTTCGTCTTCACCTATGGGCCCTTCTGGTAAGGCGCCGCCTTGGACCGTCGGCTTTGCGATCGCGCGAGGCACGGCGTCGCAGCGCGGCGCTGTGCCTCGTTCATTCATGGCGCGTTCACATCGCTGTCCGCAACTTGATCTCGGGAGCGACCGCAATTGAACGGCAATGGCGCGGCGGAGACGTCGCAGCTCTGCCGTCCGGATTCAGGGAGGATTCCATGCTGAGGATGTTGGGCCGCCGGGTCGGCTCGGTGCGCTTGCTCGGGCTTGCGGCCGCCGCGACGCTGATGCTGTCGGCCGGCAGCGTGCGCCGCGCTGAGGCGCTCACCTTGATCAATCCGGCGACGTCGCCGATGACGAAGGCCGCGACCGACGATCTCGTCACGCAGGTTCGCCGTGGCGGGCACGGCGGACATGGCGGCGGGCATTTTCACGGCGGCGGTTTTCGCGGCGGCGGCGGGCATATCGGCCGCGGTTTCCACGGCGGTGGCTTCCGCGCCGCGCCGGCCTTTCACCACAGACATATCGGCATCCATCGCCATGGCGGCTTTCGCCACGGCGGATATGGCGGGGTCCACCGGCACTGGGGCCATCACCGCCCCCATTTCCGGCATCGTCACTTCTACCGGCCCTATTATGTCGGCGGCTACTATCCTTCCTACTCTTATCCGCGCCGCTGCCGGATCATCTGGACCTATTACGGCCCGCGCCGCGTCTGCCACTGGCCGCGGTGGCACTATCCGTACCGCTATTGGTGACGTGAGTGAATTGCTGGCTCTGCATTCGTCATGGCCGGGCATAGCCGTCCGAAGGACGGCGTCGCTTCCGCTCGCCTATGTCCCGGCCATCCACGTTCTTGGGGCTTGCGCAGAGAGTTCGTGGATGCCCGGGACGAGCCCGGGCATGACGGAGAGACTGGTTAGAGCCAATCCTTCAGCTTCCACGACGAAGCTTTCCACCGCATCAGGTTCTCCAGCTTCATTGCTTGAACATCGCCGGCGGCCAGCGGCTGAGCTTGGAGATCTCCTCGACCTCCGGCTTGGCGACGATGCGCAACGGCGGCGCGCGTCGCCGGTGCTGGCGCGTGGCCTCGCTGATGAGATCGACATATTCCGGCTTGTTGGCCATGACGTGTCCTCGCGAAACCGTCGCGAGGACATCGTCGGCGCCGTCGATTAACGACGCTTTGCCGCGATTGCTACAATTGCAGGAACCAGCTTAGCGCCAGTCCCTGACGTCGACGAAGTGGCCCGCGATCGCCGCCGCTGCCGCCATCGCCGGCGACACCAGATGGGTGCGGCCCTTAAAACCCTGGCGGCCTTCGAAATTGCGGTTCGAGGTCGAGGCGCAGCGCTCTTCCGGCTTCAGCTTGTCCGGGTTCATGGCAAGGCACATCGAGCAGCCCGGCTCGCGCCATTCGAAGCCGGCCTTGATGAAGATCTTGTCGAGACCCTCGGCTTCGGCTTGCTCCTTCACGATGCCGGAGCCCGGCACGACCATGGCGTTGACGTTCGCCGACACGGTCTTGCCTTCGGCGATCTTCGCCGCGGCCCGCAGGTCCTCGATGCGGCCGTTGGTGCAGGAGCCGATGAAGACGCGGTCGAGCTTGATGTCGGTGATCTTCGTGCCCGCCGTCAGGCCCATATATTTCAGCGCGCGATGCTTGGAGATGCGCTTGGCCTCGTCCGCGATCTTATCAGGATCGGGCACGATACCGGTGACAGAAATCACGTCTTCAGGCGAGGTGCCCCAGGTCACGATCGGCGGCAGCTTTGCCGCATCGAGGCGCAGCTCGTGGTCGAAATGCGCGCCGTCATCGGAGCGCAACTTCTCCCAGTAGCGCATCGCCGCGTCCCAGGCCGCGCCCTTCGGAGCCTTCGGACGATCACGCAGGAAGTCGAACGCCTTCTGGTCGGGCGCAACGAGGCCAGCGCGCGCGCCGCCTTCGATCGACATGTTGCAGACCGTCATGCGGCCTTCCATCGAGAGCGCACGGATCGCTTCGCCGGCATATTCCAGCACGTAGCCGGTGCCGCCGGCGGTGCCGATCTCGCCGATGATGGCCAGGATGATGTCCTTGCCCGTCACGCCATCCGGCAATTTGCCGTCGACGGTGACGCGCATGTTCTTGGCCTTCTTCTGGATCAGCGTCTGCGTCGCCAGCACGTGCTCGACCTCGCTGGTGCCGATGCCGTGCGCGAGCGCGCCGAACGCGCCATGCGTCGAGGTGTGGCTGTCACCGCAGACGATGGTGGTGCCGGGCAGCGTAAAGCCCTGCTCGGGGCCGATGACGTGGACGATGCCCTGACGCTTGTCGAACTCGTTATAATATTCGATGCCGAACTCCTTGGCGTTTTCGGCCAGCGCCTTGATCTGCTCGATGCTTTCAGGGTCGGGATTCGGCTTGGTGCGGTCGGTGGTCGGCACGTTGTGGTCGACGACGGCGAGCGTCTTCTCGGGCGCATGGACCTTGCGCCCCGTGGCGCGCAGGCCTTCGAACGCCTGCGGCGAGGTCACCTCGTGCACCAGATGGCGGTCGATGTAGAGCAGGCAGGTGCCGTCCTCGGCTTCGTGCACCAGATGGTCGTTCCAGATCTTGTCGTACAGGGTGGTCGGCTTGGACATGAGCTCGAGCTCCGGAGAATGTGTGTCAGCGATGAGCGCGGCAGACCGCGCGGGCAACAAAATCGTCAGCGCAGCTTTTAGGCTGCGCGGCTAAGCTCTGACGTTGCCGAGGTCGCGAAGCGTCCGAAGAACCGGCCAGGCAGCCGCGAGCGATCGTCGATGACGATGCGCTGGATGGGGGCGAAGCTGGTCAGATCTGGAAACATTCTAGGAATATATAGCAGGCCGAATTGGAAGCGCGAGTGCTTTGACGCGCACGGCTGACGCAACAAAAAAGCGCGGAGCCGAGCCCCGCGCTTTCGAAAGACCTGCCTGGTGGCGAAAGCTTACTCGCCGACGGCAGCAGCGCGGTCCTGCTTCTCGACGATGCGGGCCGACTTGCCGCGAAGATTGCGGAGATAATAGAGCTTGGCGCGACGCACCTTGCCGCGGCGCACCACCTTGATCGAGTCGATCATCGGGGAGAGCAGCGGGAACACGCGCTCGACGCCCTCGCCATAGGAGATCTTGCGCACGGTGAAGCTCTCGTTGAGGCCACCGCCGGAACGGCCGATGCAGACGCCCTCATAGGCCTGCACGCGGGTGCGGTCGCCTTCGACGACCTTCACGTTGACGATCACGGTGTCGCCGGGGGCGAATTCCGGGATGTCCTTGCCGGCCGACAGCTTGTCGAATTGCTCCTGCTCGAGCTGCTTGATCAGGTTCATGGGTAAATCTCCATCGGCGCGCCCAGCCCTGGAAACGGGGGGCTGCGCAAAATTCGTCTATCCAGCCATTGCGGATTTGGCCGCTCCTATAAGGCAAGCCGGAGCGTTTGTCACCCGTCTGTCTTGGTTTTTGGCGTTTTTTGGCCGCTCCCCCGATTCGCGGCCTTTTCCCACAAATCCGGGCGCCGGGCGGCCGTCAGGGCCTCGGATTTGGCCCGCCGCCAGGCGGCCACCTTGGCGTGGTCGCCGGAGGTGAGGACAGCAGGGATCGGAACCCCCTCGAACAGCTGCGGGCGGGTGTATTGGGGGTACTCCAGCAGGCCGTCCGAAAAGCTTTCCTCGGTTCCGGAGGCTTCCTTGCCCATCACCCCCGGCAGCAGCCGGACGCAGGCGTCGATCAGGGCTAAAGCTGCGATTTCGCCCCCGGACAGCACGTAATCGCCGATCGAGACCTCCTCCAGGCCGCGCGCGTCGATCACCCGCTGGTCCACCCCCTCGAACCGCCCGCAGACGATCAGGGGGCCGGGGCCTCGGGCGAGCTCGGTGACGCGCGCCTGGGTCAATGGCCGACCCCGGGGGCTCATCAGCAGGCGCGGCCGCGCTTTTGACAGGTCTTGCCCGATTTCGGCAGCATCGATCGCCGCGGCCAGAACGTCCGCCCGCAGCACCATGCCCGGGCCGCCGCCGGCAGGCGTGTCGTCGACGCTGCGATGGCGGTCGGTAGCGGAGGCCCGGATGTCGCGCGCCTCGATCTGCCACAGCCCGGACGCGAGCGCCCGGCCGGCGAGGCTCACGCCGAGCGGCCCCGGAAACATCTCCGGAAACAGCGTCAGCACCGTCGCGCGCCAGGGTGAGGGATTGGTCATTGCATCCTAATCTCGTCGTCCCGGGGCGCGCGAAGCGCGAGCCCGGGACCCATAACCACCGCAGCCCGTTTTGCGATAGCTGGAGCGATCAGCTTAGCGAAAAATTCCGGCCTGTGGTTATGGGTCCCCGCCCCCGTGCGCTTTGCGCACTAGGCGGGACGACCCGTGGATGGAGCGTCGCCCTCGTCGTCCCCCTCGATCTCCTGCGGCAACGCGATCACGACGCGGCCGCCTTTGAGGTCGACTTCCGGCACCACCGCGTTGGAGAACGGCAGCAGCATCGTCGGGCCCTTGGGCGGCGCGATCTCGATGATGTCGCCGGCGCCGAAATTATGGATCGCGAGCACCCGACCGAGCGCATCGCCATCAGTTGTGATCGCGGCAAGCCCGATCAGATCGGTGTGGTAATATTCGTCCTCGTCCGTCGCGGGCAGTTTTTCGCGCGGGACGTAGAGCTCGATGCCGTTGAGGCGCTCGGCCTCATCGCGGGTCGCGACGCCCTTGAATGTCGCGACCAGATGATCTTTGGCCTCGCGCACCTGCGCGATTTCGAACTGGCGCCTGCCGTCCTTGGTCGACAGCGGACCGTAGCGGCGGACGGCAAAGGGATCCTCGGTGAAGGTCCACAGCTTGACCGCACCGCGCACACCATGCGCGGCGCCGATCCGCGCGACGCAGACCAGCGCCGACATGATCCGGCCTTACGCCTTGGCGGCGGCTTCGGCCTGCGCCTTGCGCTCCTTGCGCGGCACGGCCTTCTCAGGGTTGTTGCGCGCTTCGCGCTTCTTGACGCCGGCGGCATCGAGGAAACGCGCGACGCGGTCCGACGGCTGCGCGCCCTTGGCGAGCCAGGCCTTCACCTTGTCCATGTCGAGCTTGAGGCGGGTCTCGTTGTCCTTCGGCAGCAGCGGATTGAAATGGCCGAGACGCTCGATGAAGCGGCCATCGCGCGGAAAGCGCGAATCGGCGACGACGACGTGATAGACGGGACGCTTCTTGGTGCCTGCACGGGCGAGGCGGATAACGACGGACATTCAGTTCTCCTTGAAAGTGTGGTTTTGCAAAGTACGTTTTGTTCGGTCGATTGGTATTCCGCGCCGCGCGAGATGCTGATGATCCTGTGCGACGAATTCCTCATTTCTTCTTGCCGGGGAAACCGCCGAGGCCCGGCAGCGTCGGCTTGCCGCTCAGCCCGGTCAATCCGGGAAGGTTGGGCAGGCCGGTGCGAAGGCCCGGCGGCAGATCCTTCGGCAGATTCGGCAGGCCTTGTCCGCCGCCCGCGCCTTGCATCTTCTCCTGCAGCGCCTTCATCTCTTCCGGCGAGGGCATCTTCATGCCGCCGCCGAAGCCCATCGCCTGTGCGATGCCGGCGAGCGGGCCGCGCTTGCCCGATCCCATGGCCTTCATCACGTCGGCCATGTTCCGGTGCATCTTCAGCAGCTTGTTGACGTGCTCGACGCTCTGGCCGCTGCCGGCCGCGATGCGCTTCTTGCGGCTGGCCTTCAAGAGGTCCGGATGACGCCGCTCCTCGCGCGTCATGGAATCGATGATTGCGACCTGACGCTTCAGGATCTTGTCGTCGATGCCGGCGGCCGCGATCTGGTTCTTCATCTTGGAGATGCCGGGCATCATGCCCATCAGCCCGCTGATGCCGCCCATGTTGGCCATCTGCAGCAGCTGCTCGCGCATGTCGTTGAGGTCGAACTGACCCTTGCGCATGCGCTCGGCGGTGCGTGCGGCCTTCTCGGCGTCGATATTGGCGGCGGCGCGCTCGACCAGCGACACCACGTCGCCCATGCCGAGGATGCGGCCGGCGATACGATCCGGGTGGAAGTCTTCCAGCGCGTCGGTCTTTTCGCCGGTGCCGATCAGCTTGATCGGCTTGCCGGTGACGGCGCGCATCGACAGCGCGGCGCCGCCGCGGCCGTCGCCGTCAACGCGTGTGAGCACGATGCCGGTGAGGCCGACGCGCTGATCGAACGAGCGCGCCAGGTTCACGGCGTCCTGGCCGGTGAGCGAATCCGCAACCAGCAGCACTTCATGCGGATTGGCCGCGGCTTTGATCGCGGCCGCCTCTGCCATCATCTCTTCGTCGAGCGTGGTGCGGCCGGCGGTGTCGAGCAGCACGATGTCGTAGCCGCCGAGCTTGCCGGCTTCCAGCGCGCGTTTGGCGATCTGCGGCGGCTGCTGGCCGGCAACGATCGGCAAAGTGGGAATGTCGAGGTCGCGGCCGAGCACGGCCAGCTGCTCCATCGCCGCCGGACGGTAGACGTCGAGCGAGGCCATCAAGACCTTGCGCTTGTCGCGCTGGACCAGGCGGCGGGCGAGCTTGGCGGTGGTGGTGGTCTTACCGGAGCCCTGCAGGCCGACCATCATGATCGGCACCGGCGGCACGGAATTGACGTCGATGGTCTGGCCTTCGGCGCCCAGCGTGTTGACCAGCTCGTCATGGACGATCTTCACCACCATCTGGCCGGGGGTGACCGACTTGACGACTGTGGCGCCGATCGCCTGTTCGCGCACGCGCTCGGTGAAGCTGCGCACGACTTCCAGCGCGACGTCGGCCTCCAGCAGCGCGCGGCGCACCTCGCGCATCGCGGCGTCGACGTCCTTTTCGGTCAGCGCACCGCGCCCCGTCAGACGATCGAGAATGCCACCAAGCCGTTCCGACAGATTGTCGAACAATGCCGTTGTCCTGTTGCTGTCTTCCCGATGGGAAGAGCGCTCCGTAACTCACCGCTGTCATGCCCCGCGAAGGCGGGGCATCCAGTACGCCGCAGCACCTCAGTTCAAGCCGAGCCGCCTCTGGGATACTGGATCGCCCGATCAAGTCGGGCGATGACACCTTCCTGGATAAGCATCTTCCAAACACCTTTGCGCCCGAGGGCGCACAGCGCTGTCGGGCGTTGACCTCCGGCCTCAAGGCCGGTCGGCGGGTCGAAAAGAAAGCCTTTCCGAGAAAGTGGCCGGGTTAAACGCCGCTCCCGCTCAAAAGTCAAGGAAAGTTAGGGTGTCGGCCCGCCCTTGGTAAGGCAAGGTTCTGAAAACGTGATCCTTTTGGTCGCAGGTTCCTTTTCCGCCAGCCCCGCCCATATAGGCAGTGATGCCTTCACCCTCTGACCATCCCTAGAAGCTCGCCGTGCCGATCACCCGCCGCCGCCTTTTCGGATTGCTTGCCGGAGCAGGTGCGCTGGTCGGCGTTTCCTCCCTCTGGATATCCCGCATGAAAACCTATGACGGTCCCGCCTCCGACCATTTCGACGGCCTGACCTTCTTCGATCCGGACGGGGCGCCGCCGAAATCGCTGCGCGAGGTGCTGCGCTGGCAACTCGGCGGCAAGCGGCAGCGGGCGACCTGGCCGGATTGGGCGCCCAGCCCGCACGCCGACACACCTCCGGCGCGTGTCGACGGCGACAAGGTGCGGCTCTCCTTCGTCGGCCATGCCAGCTGGCTGATCCAGGCCGGCGGCCTTAACATCCTGGTCGATCCGGTCTGGTCGGAGCGGGTCTCGCCGGTCGCCTTCGCCGGGCCGAAGCGGCACAACGACCCCGGCATCGCCTTCGAGAAGCTGCCGAAGATCGACGTCGTTCTGGTCTCGCATGGCCATTACGACCATCTCGACATCGCGACGCTGTCGCGGCTCACCAAGAATTTCGCCCCGCGCGTCGTCACCCCGCTCGGCAACGACGTCACCGTGCGCAGCTGGGATTCCACGATCAAGGTGGAAGCGTTCGATTGGCACGACCGCGTCGAGCTCGGCGAAGGCGTCGCGGTGCATCTGGTGCCGACAAGGCACTGGACCGCGCGCGGCCTGTTCGACCGCAACAAGGCGCTGTGGGCGAGCTTTGTCCTGGAGACGCCGGCCGGGAAGATCTACGTGGTCTGCGATTCCGGCTACGGCGATGGCCGCCATTTCCGCCGCGTCGCCGAGAAGCACGGCAAGCTGCGCCTGGCGATCCTCCCGATCGGCGCCTACGAGCCGCGCTGGTTCATGCGCGATCAGCACATGAACCCAGAAGACGCGGTGAAGGCGCTGGCCGATTGCGGCGCGGAGCAAGCGCTCGGCCATCATCACGGCACGTTCCAGCTGACGGACGAGGCCATCGACGCGCCGGCGAAAGCGCTGGTCGAAGCGCTCGATGCCGCGAAGATTCCGCAGGAGCGGTTCGTGGCGATGCTGCCGGGGCAGGTGGTGGAGATTTAGGTCGTGTATCCATAAACCCGGCGGCTTGATGCGACGAAAGCAATGTCCGCTTTGCCCCCATAGCGACGAGTGCGTGCGGCTCTGCGCCGTTGAACCAGAAAGCCCATGACGCAACAAAACACCATGGATTTCTTTTGGTCGGAAGACCTTTATTAATCGATGGATGGAGCCGGCCTGTGGGGTTTTTGCTGAGAATTGTGCTTGCAACCGCTCTCGTGAACCTTGCTCCGGCCGTCGCGCAGGCGAAGGATGCCGTCGCTTCTCCTGTTTTGCAGAAGGAATTCGATGGCTTCATCGAGAAGTTTCGCGCGGCGCTGAAGGCAAACGATTCCGCCGCCGTCGCCGGTATGACACGATTGCCGTTCATGAACGACAACGCAATTCGCGACGCCGCGCAATTTGGCGCCAAGACCTATCGGACCTCGTTCACGGCGAAAAATCGCGCGTGTATCCAGCGCGGCAAGGCCGTCTACGATCGCGATGACTATAAGAACGACAGTTACTTCGTCTTCTGCGGCGAGCTCATCTTCGTCTTTACCAAGACGCCGGCGGGGTTCCTTTTTACTGATATCAGCGTGAATGATTGATCGGGCAACAATGCTATCGCCGGCCCATTGGTGTTGCGGCGATGCGCCTCTTACGAAGCGGCTACTGCCCCTGCTTGATCGCCCAGCTCACATTCACCGTCACCGTCAGCGTCTCCTCGCCCGGCGCGACCGCGGCCTGTGGGGCTGCGGCCATCCGTTCGGCCATACGGCCCTTGAACAGCGGCACCGGGCCGCCGCCCTCGGTGACGCTGAGCGGCGCGCCCAGCGTGACGCCGGCAGCCTTGGCATAAATCTCCGCCTTGCGCCGCGCATCGGCCACCGCCTGCTCGCGCGCGCCATCCAGCAGCTTCGAGGCCTGCGTCACCTCGAACGAGATATTGCCGATGTCGTTGGCGCCGGCGGCAACCAGCGTGTCGATGATGCCGGCCACTTTGGTGACGTCGCGAATCTTGACGGTGACGCGGTTACTCGCGCGGAAGCCGACCACCGGCGAGGCGCCGGTGGATTTGTTCTGGCCGTATTGCGGCTGCAGCGACAGTCGCGAGGTCTGGTAATCCTTCTCGGCGATGCCTGCGCCCTTCAGCGCCAGCAGCACCTTGCCCATCGCGGCGTTGTTGGCATCGGAAGCCTCCTTCGCCGTCTTGGCGTCGTTGGCGACGCCTGCATCGATTTGCGCGAGATCGGGCGCCGCGGATACGGAGGCTTCGCCGCTCACCGAGATTGCGGAGGGAAAATCCTCGGCGCGCGCGGGTGCGGCGAGCAGCGTGATGGCGAGGACGGCGGCAAGTAGGGCAGGCTTTTTCATCAGTCTCACTTCAGTGGCACGTAAACATTGATCACGAGCTTGTCCTCGGACGTCTTCAGGGGATCGGTGAGGTACTCCTCGATGAAGGTGTCCTTGGCTTCCAGCCTCTTGTCGTCGAGGTGGTTGGTGATCGCCTCATAGGTGTTGTCCATGTTGTCGTAGGAGCCGCGATGGACGAATTTCAGCGCCTTTCCTTCAGGCGATTTGCCGATGCTCATGTCCTTGGACAGGTTCTTCGGGTCCTGATCGACCGGGATTTGGGCAAGGAAGGTGAAGCCGGTATCGTCCGTCGAGGTGTAGACGATCATCGAATTGCCCGATGGCTTGATGCCCTGCTTGTCGAGCAGCGTGGTCAACGCCTTGAAGGCGTCGATCAGCGTGTCGAAGGCGGAGTCCCAATTGGCGGTGCCCTTGACCATCACGACCTTCTTCGGCTCGAGCGTGGTCTCGAGGCCGAAGGGATCGGCGGTCTGAAC
>NZ_JADYVF010000080.1:0-331 GCF_020193625.1 Bradyrhizobium sp. IC3123
TCATCGCCTCCACCGCCGCCGCCGTCGAGGAGCAGAGCATCGTGACATCGGACATGTCCGCCAACATGCAGCGGGCCTCGGCGGAACTGGCCTAGGCGCCCGCTTTATCCCCATCCTGAGCGCTCGCTGTCTGCACAGAGTCATTGCGAGCGCAGCGAAGCAATCCAGAATCCCCTCCGCGGCGGCAATCTGGATTGCTTCGCTGCGCTCGCAATGACGGAGCAAGGAGCGAGGCCGTTTGTTCCCTCACTCCTATCTCGACTACAGGTAGGCCTTCGCGGCCTCCGGGCGTACAAGCGACCGGCTCGACCAGCATGGGGCTTTCGCCCTC
>NZ_JADYVF010000081.1:0-246 GCF_020193625.1 Bradyrhizobium sp. IC3123
ACTCCTCGTCGCGCAGGGAGCGCGCTGCACGATCGGCCCGCAGTTCCTCATCCCGCAACGAGCGCGCCGCACGATCTGCGAGCTCGGCCCGCAACTCCTCGTCGCGCAGGGAGCGCGCTGCACGATCTGCGAGCTCGGCCCGCAACTCCTCGTCGCGCAGGGAGCGCGCTGCACGATCGGCCCGCAGTTCCTCATCCCGCAACGAGCGCGCCGCACGATCTGCGAGCTCGGCCCGCAACTCCTCGT
>NZ_JADYVF010000082.1:0-216 GCF_020193625.1 Bradyrhizobium sp. IC3123
ATGGTTTGATTGGTGTACCTACGATCACGATCGAGGCAGCGGGCTCGACGAGCCTTGTTCAAGTTGGGAACGAGTACCTCCTCAATCCCGTGGCGGGCGGAGTAGGGCCCAGGCTCACGTTTTCGGGTGCGCCGGTCGCGGTCGATATGTGGACAGGCTGGGCGCCGATCGGGGCAGAGCAGAGCGGTACTGGCTATGATGTGGCCTGGAAGAATG
>NZ_JADYVF010000083.1:0-208 GCF_020193625.1 Bradyrhizobium sp. IC3123
GTCGAGGTCGATATGTGGACAGGCTGGGCGCCGATCGGGGCAGAGCAGAGCGGTACTGGCTATGATGTGGCCTGGAAGAATGCGAGCACAGGCCAATACAACATCTGGAGCACCGACTCGAATGGCAGTTATGTCGCTAACCTTCTCAGTTTCGTTTCCGCCCCCCCCCCCCCCCCCCCCCCCCCCCCCCCCCCCCCCCCCCCCCCCC
>NZ_JADYVF010000008.1:0-315689 GCF_020193625.1 Bradyrhizobium sp. IC3123
GCCGCAGGAAAAGCGCACAGCGTCGCCCTGATCGCTTGCGCCAGGAAGCTCCTTATCTACGCCAACACCGTTGTTGCCCGAGGTACGCCCTGGCGTGAAAATACCGCCGCAACTTAATGGTTGCTACAAGACTGCCGTCGGAGCCTCACTCCGCCAGTTGAAACCGCTCGAAACGGTCGAGCTCCTCCTCGATCACGCGCTTCAGCTCCTTGCGGCCCGCCGTCTTCCTGCCCTGCCCGACCCAGGTCCATTTCTGCATCAACAGCTTCTTGTTCTGCCGGTCGGTCTTGAGATCGAGCGCGGCGACGATCTCGTCGCCGACCAGCACGGGCAGCGCGAAATAGCCGAGCTTGCGCTTGGCTTTCGGCACATAGGCTTCGAACAGGTGGTTGTAGCCGAAGATGAGGTTGGTGCGCTTGCGCTGGATGATCAGGGGATCGAACGGCGAGAGGATGTGGACGAGATCGGGCGACACCTCATGCGGCTCAAGCGCTGCGGGCGAAGCCCAGTGCTCCTGCTTACCGGCGCCCTCGATCGCGACGGGCACGAGCTCGCCGCGGCGGACGCGCGAGGCGATCAGGCGCGCGACCGGCTTCTTGCTGGGCGCATCGAGATGGCAGACCGAATCGAGGCTGACCACGCCCTGCGAGCGCAACGCGCGGTCGAGCAGATAGGCCGTGATCTCGCTTGCCGGCGCCGGCTTCGGCAGCCTGTCCCAGCCGAAATGACGCGTCGTCAGCTCGTAGGTCTTGAGCATGCCTTGGCGCGCGCTGATGGTGACCGCCCCGGTATAGAAGGCGAGCTGCAGCGCCCGCTTCGAGGGCTTGCGGCTCTGCCACAGATGCTCCTTCTCGACGAGCACGTCGTCGTCAATGTCACGGATCGTCAGCGGCCCGCCGCGCAGCAGCCGCATCACCTTGCGCGTGTCGGCCGGCTTCACCGCGGCGAACCATTTGTGCCCCTCGCGGCGGTGCTCGCGCATCGCCGGCAGGAAGAAGCGGAAGTCGTTCGCCGGCACGTAGGAGAGCGCGTGCGTCCAGTACTCGAACACGGTCTTATCGATGCTCTGGGCCTGGCGCAGATCGGCGCGGCGGTAGGTCGGGATCCGGCTGAACAGGATGTGGTGATGGCAACGCTCGATGACGTTGATGGTGTCGATCTGCACATAGCCGAGATGGGCGACAGCGGCCGAGACGGCCTCTGCGCCTTCGCCGAACGGAGCGCGGTCGGTCAGCCGCTGGGCATGCAGCCAGATCTGCCGGGCCTGTGTCGTCGAGAGCGGAAGCGGTTTGGACGTGCGGGGCATTGCAGCGTGCAATGTAGCGGGATTCGCCGCGAGGCAAAGAAGCAGGGACGCGAAAAAGCCGCGCTGCCATCTGCTGGCAGCGCGGCCATGACGTGTGGGATCGGCGGAAGCCTACTTCTTCATCGCCATCGCCTTCTCGGCGCTCATATAGTGCTTGCACGCTCCACGCATGTTGCCCTTGCTCATGTCGGAATTGGCCGCGGCCATCGACTTCCTCGCCGCGATCTTGGCGGGCGTGTCTTCGCCGCCCATGCCGGCAACGAGCTTTGCCATGTTTGCACTGGTGCACGCCATCTTGGCGGCGGATGCGGGGGACAGAGCAAGTGCGGCGAATGCCGTCGCGAGCAACAGGGTCTTCATCAAGTTCTCTCCTCGAGTAGGCAGCCGGCCTGATGCCGGCCAACGCACCGCCATTCTTCAGCCACAAGTTTGCAGGGAAAAGACAATTTCGTTGCTGCGCTGCAGTGATACCCGCTTTTCAGCGTGCGGCTTTTGGGCGCTCCCCGACGCTGCCGGTGGCGACCTCCGGGTCGCAGATGGCCTTGCCACGTCCTTCTGCCTGGCAGCGATAGACACTGCCGGTGAGGCGATCGACCAGCCAGACGTTCTCGTCTGTCGGCCCTTCGAGCCCGACATAGCGGTTGGTCAGCCCGGTGATCAGGGTCGACAGCAGGATGGCCACCGCGATCATCGCCGCACCGATATAGATGGGCATTGCGTTCAGGGTCACTGTCCGATCCGGCGGGCCGCTGCGATGGAATTGATAGTCGCGCTGATAGTCACTTGGCCTCGGCACAGGACGGAACTCGGCTCCCCTCGCGTCAAATTATCGAATGATTGAAGTGTGTTAGGCGGACATCTGGACGAATTCTTGTTCGCGGGCGGGCGGTGAGGCGACGCCTTTGCGACGTTCGGGTTTCCCGGAACCCAGTACGGCCGGCTCTAAGCAAACTGTGAATGATCGAACCGGACCACAGTGCCCTCGGCTCGCCGCTTCCAATGTGACCAAGATCACATCAGAGCCGTTGAACCTGCCCTACGCTCGCAGCATCAAATCGCCATCAGGCGTAACAGCGAGGATACCACCATGACCCATTTCAATAAGTCTTTTGGACTGACGGCGATCACCCTGACAGCCGTCCTGTCGATGACGGCCGGCCTTGCGCTGGCTGGCGACAACAACATCTCCGCCGGCCAGATCGTCGATGCGCTGAAGCCGAAGCCGGCGACCCGCGGCCTGTCCGTTGGCCCCCAGACCGACACGACCGTGCAGGCCAAGGAGGCGACCTTCCTGAACACCGTGCGCAACCGCTCGACCCGGTCGCTCTCGACAGGCGAGCGCGAGCAGATCGCCGAGCTCGCTGCCACCAAGCCGAAGATCGATCTGGAGATCCAGTTCGACTACAACTCGGCCGACATCGCCAAGACCTCGATGGCCTCGGTGCAGGCGCTCGGCAAGGCGCTGTCCGATCCGGCGCTGAAGGGCTCGACCTTCGTGGTCGCCGGCCACACCGACGCGACCGGTGGCGAAGCATACAATCAAGGTCTCTCCGAACGGCGCGCCGACACCATCAAGAAGTACCTGATGCAGAATTACGGCCTCAACGGCAACGATCTCGTCACCGTCGGCTACGGCGAGACCAAGCTGAAGGATGCCGCCAACGGCGCTGACGCCATGAACCGCCGGGTCCAGGTCGTGAACATGGACACCAAGACCGCAGCGAAATGATTCTCGGCTCCTGGAGTAAAACACGCCGCCTGCCGCAGCCCGGCGGGCGGCGAACTCATATCCAGCTTTGGAACAGCATCAGCCGGTTGAAGCCCCCCATCGAGGTGCCGACGAAGGCCGCGGAAATCGGCAGCATCACCGCAAAGCCGGCCGCCGCGACGCCGACATAAGCCCACAACAGCCAGCGCGGCAGACCCTCGCGGCGCAGCACATAGACCAGTGCCAGGGACGCCGCGGTCGCGGCCGGCAGATAGTAATAGATGAAGCCCAGCGTGCGCGGCAGCAACGCCCAGGCGAGCCAGGGACCGAAATAGAATGTGGCGATCAGGAATGCATCCCAGCGCCGCGCCACGATGAAATCGCGCAGCACCATGGCGAGTGCAGGCAGAGCCGGCCACAGCACGAGCGGATTGCCGAGGAAGACGATCGCGGCGATGTGGTCCTCCGCGGTCTTGTCGAACAGGAACCAGACCGGGCGCGCGAGCAGCGGCCAGGACGGCCATGCGCTCATATAGGTGTGGCCGGCGATGGCCGTCGTGGTGTTGTCGGCAAAGATCCGCCGCTGCGCCTCGATCAAGTCCGGCAGCGATAACCCGTAGAGCGGAACGAAGGCGGCAAGATAAGCCAATGCCGGCAGGACGGCGAAGCAGAGCGCGACATGATGCAGCTTCAGGCCGGGCCAAAGCTCCGGCCGATACCAGTCGTCCGGCTTCGCGTCGGCGAACAGCGTATGCCAGCCCTGCATCAGGCGGATCACCGCAACAATGACGATGCAGACGCCGAGCGGGAACAGGCCGCTCCATTTACACGCGGCCGCAAGGCCGAACAGGCTGCCCGCCACCGCGAACAGCGCTTGCGGCCGCTCTCTGCGAAACCCATGCATGAAGGCGGCGGTGGCGAGCAGGCCGAAGCCGAGCGCAAAGACATCGAGCATCGCGATGCGCGCCTGGACGTACAGCATCTGGTTGAAGGCTGCGATCAGCGCGGCGGCGATCGCCGGCCCCTGCGCGGCGAACAACGCGAGTCCGCACAGATAGATCGCGACGATCGCGAGCGCGCCGAACAAGGTCGCGGGATAACGCCATCCAAGCGCGTTGTCGCCGAACGTTGCGATCGATGCCGCGATCATCTCCTTGGCCAGCGGCGGATGCATCGGATTGAGCATCGGCTGCGACATCGCGGGCGTCAGCATCTGGCGCGCCGCCGGCACGTAATGCACCTCATCGAACACGAATTTTTCCGGCGTGACGACGCCGATCAACAGCGCCAGATGCGCGACCAGGAAGATCGCGACAGCAATCACTGCACTCCGCGACACCTCAGGAACCGCAGGCAATTCGCGCATCTTTTCTGGGGCTGTCTTGCGTGGCAAATTGGCTTCACCGCGGAGAAAAATAAACTGCTTCCCGTCATTGAACGCATTCTGCCGCAACTGTCACTAAGCATGACGCAGGTCCTGCGCCGCTTGTGATAATTCCGCCACATCAGAAGCGCGCGCGATCCGGTACGATCAGGGACACATCGATCGGTTGCGAAATGAATTTGCGTTTTTGCCTTTTCTCCACACTGCTCACGGCCGCAATCTGTGCGGCATCCGGCGCCGAAGCGCAGACGCGCGTCGGCCAGGCTGTCGTCATTCAGAACGAAGTGGTGCGCGTCGCCGCGACCACGACGCCGATCAATGTCGGCGACAGCATGCTGCGCGACGAGACCGTGCGAACCGGCGCCGACAGCGCGGCGCGTTTCGTGATGGCCGACAGCACCAATCTATCACTGGGGCCGAGCGCCACGCTGAAGCTCGACCGCACCGTCTTCAACGACGAGCACAGCTATCGTGACGTCGCGATCCGCATGACCACCGGCGCCTTCCGCTTCGTCACCGGACGCTCCGACAAGGCCGCCTACAAGATCACGACACCGCTCGCCACCATCGGCGTGCGCGGCACCACGCTCGACATTCTCTCGCAGCGCGGGCGCTCCGTCGTTGTGCTTCAGGACGGCGCGGCCAGCGTGTGCACGAAGAGCGCCCAGTGCGTGCAACTCACCCAGCCCGGCGACACCGCCATCATCACCTCGACTGGCGGCAAGGTGAGCATCACCAAGAGCAACACGCCGCCCTGGACCTTCGCCGCCAATTGCGCCGCGAGCGCCGGGTTGTGCGCAGTCAACCAGTATGCCGGCGCCTCGCCGACCATCACGCCTGCCGTCGAGGACGACGCCATGCTGTGCGGGCGCTGACGATGGCGAAATTCACCGTTCGGCGCCTCATCCTTGCCGCTGCGCTGGCCGCATCTGCGGCGTTTGCGCTCGTCACGTTCGATGCCCGCCCGGCGGCTGCACAGGCCTCGGAGTGCGGGTCCGAGTGCGGTGAACCAGAGCCCACTCCGTCCCCAACCTATTCGCCGTCGCCATATCCGTCCCCGACCTATTCCCCGTCGCCGAATCCCTCGCCCACGCCGACCCCCTCCCCATCGCCCAGCCCCTATCCGTCGCCTTCACCGAGCCCGGCTCCGTCGCCGTCGGGACCGACGGGCGCGGATTCCAGCGGCAATTCGATCGGCGGCCTTGCCAATCAGCGCTTCAATCAGATGATCACCAACCGGGTGCTCGGCACCGTGCTGCTCGGCGTCAACGAGCAGATCAATTGCGGCGACTGCATCAGCGCGTTCGGCTCGGCCGGCTCGTTCTCGGCCGGCATCCATGGTCGCAAGGCGCTGACCAACAATCTCTCGCTGCTCGCCGGCATCGCCTATACGCACTACGAAGGGCGCGGCTACGAGATCACGAGCGCACCGATCGGCGCTTTCGCGCTGCGCTACGACTTCACCGACTGGGGCTCGTCGCGCCCGTTCTTCGACGTCGGCGCGATCCTGACGCCATGGGAGAAGGCGCGCTACACGCGCAGCTACGACACCAGCCTCGGGCCGGTGACCGTGACGAGCTCGACCAACGCGTCCAACTACGCCGTTTACGGCCGCGCCGGCTGGATGAGCCGCCTCTCGCCGCGCGACGAGGTCGCGGCCTCGATCGAGGTCTGGCAGCTCTGGCAACGCGTCTCCGGCTATCGCGACAGCGCGGTGGCGTTCAATCCGTTCGACGCCAGCATCGCTGATGGCACCGACCGCACCAGCCTCGTCAAGATCGGCGGCCAGTGGACGCATCTGTTCGGCAGCAGCATCGAGACCAACATCAATGGCGGCTGGGTGCAGTCCTTCGCCAGCCACAGCGGCATCGTCGCCACAGTGACCGGCCAGGGCACGGTGGTGCCGACCATGGGTAACCAGGGCTGGTTCGAATATGGCGGCCGCCTCGGTTTCCGCGTGCAGAAGGGCTGGATCGTGGACCTCTTCGCCAACGGCACGCTGGGCCCGCAGCCGGTCGGCAACACGATCCATGGCGGCGTGGGGCTGCGGATTAATTATTAGCCGGCGAGAATCCCGCCTCACATTCCGCTGTCATGCCCCGGCTTGACCGGGGCATCCAGTACGCCGCGGCCCATCGGTTTAATCACTGCCGTCTCGGAGTACTGGATCGCCCGGTCAAGCCGGGCGATGACAGTGAGTATGTGGCGAGAGCGACCTGCCCTCACGCCGCCGACTTGCCCTCGAACGCGCGCCGCAACACCTCGACATCCAGCTTGACCATCTTCATCATCGCGTGCATCGCGCGCGCGGCTGCGGCCTTGTCCGGGCTCGACAGGAACTCGAACATCACCTTTGGCACGATCTGCCAGGCCACGCCCCAGCGATCTCTCAGCCAGCCGCACTGCTCCGCCTTGCCGCCATGGGCGAGGAACGCGTTCCAGACACTGTCGACCTCTGCCTGGTCGTCGCAATGAATCATCAGCGAAATGGCGTGGGTGTATTCCATCTTCATGCCGCCATTGAGCGCGACCAGCTTCTGTCCGGCCACGGTGAACTCGACGACGAGCACGGAGCCTTCCTTGCCGGAGGGGCCGTCCGAAACGTTGCGCTGAACGTGTGTGATCGCCGAATTCGGGACCAGCGAGACGTAGAATTTTGCAGCGTCCTCGGCATCGCCGTTGAACCACATGCAGGGCACGAGCTTGGACATGGTGAATGCTCCTCTTGAGGTCTGCTGTTTCGGCTCAGGCGTTCGCCAGGTCGGGCTGCAGAGGGGCGGCTGAAAGGTCCATCCAGTTCACGCCCCACATGTGGCCGTCCGGATCCTCGAAGCTGCGGCCGTACATGAAGCCGTATTCGTCCTTCGGGCTGGGATCGGCAACGCCTCCTGCAGCCTCCGCCCTGCCAACGATGTCATCGACCTCGCTGCGGCTGTCCGCGGACAGGCAGAACAACGCTTGGTTCGAGGTCCTGGCGTCCGCGATCGGCTTCGGCGTGAACTGGCGGAATTTGTCGTGGGTCAGCAGCATGGCGAAGATGGTCTCGGAAAAGACCATGCAGCTCGCGGTCTCGTCGCTGAATTGCGGGTTCTTGACCGCGCCGACCGCCTCATAGAAGGCAGTCGCGCGCTTGAGGTCGGTCACCGGCAGGTTGACGAAGATCATCTTGGGCATCGGAAGCTCCTTGGCGGGGTTCTGGCCAAGGACGGATGGCCAGGCCGCCATCCGACATCACTTCCGACAAATTTTTCGGACCCCGACTGCGGGGGCCCTGTCGCGCCGCTCTCCGCGCCCCTGAAGGGACTTACTTCTTCTCGTTGGGATCCCGGTGCACCGGGTCGATCCACAGCACGGTCTCGGGCTTCTCGACCGGCTCAATGTCGAGGTTGATGGCCACCGCCTCGCCGTCGCTGCGCACCAGCACGCATTCCAGCACCTCGTCCGGGCTGGCGTTGATCTCCTGGTGCGGCACGTAGGGCGGGACGAAAATGAAGTCGCCGGGGCCGGCTTCCGCGGTGAATTGCAGGCTCTCGCCCCAGCGCATGCGCGCCTTGCCCTTCACGACATAGATGACGCTTTCGAGATGGCCGTGGTGATGCGCGCCGGTCTTGGCATCCGGCTTGATGCTGACGGTGCCCGCCCACAATTTCTGGGCGCCGACGCGGGCGAAATTGATCGCGGCCGCACGGTCCATGCCCGCTGTCGACGGCACGTTGGTATCGAGCTGATTGCCGGGAATGACCCGCACGCCGTCATGTTTCCAGCGGTCATCATGATGATGACCATGGTCATGGTGGGAATGCGAATGGTCAGGGCCGGTCATGGGACTTGCTTTCTGTTGGTTCCGTGCGCGGCAAACTAACCCAAAGCCGCAGCCGCAAGCCATGCCAAAATCGGAACCCTCGTAGCCATCAGGCGTTGTCATTCCAAGCAAATCGAAAGGAGATTTCCATGGGCAGCACGACCGACAAGATCAAGGGCACCGCCAACGAGGCGATCGGCAAGGCCAAGCAGGGCGTCGGTGAAGCCACCGGATCCGATCGGATGAAAGGCGAAGGCGTGGTGCAGGAAGTGAAGGGCAAGGGCCAGCAGGCCATGGGCGATGCCAAGGACGCCGCGAAGGATGCGATGGATCGCGCCGCCGCTGCGGCTCGCCGCGCGGCGGAGTGACGCGCGTAAGATTGAAAGTGAAAAGACCGGCCCTAAGGCCGGTCTTTTGCTTGTATCGATTTCATCCGTCATGGCCGGGCTTGACCCGGCCATCCACGTCTTGACCGCGGGGCACGAAGATCGTGGATGCCCGGGACGAGCCCGGGCGTGACGACGTCAGTTATTTCACCGCGAGCAATTCCACGTCGAACATCAGCGTCGCGTTCGGCGGGATCACGCCGCCGGCACCGCGGGCGCCGTAGCCGAGCTGCGGCGGGATGATCAGCGTGCGCTTGCCGCCGACCTTCATCGAGGCAACGCCCTCGTCCCAGCCGGCGATGACGCGGCCCTTGCCGATCGGAAACTCGAACGGCTCCTTGCGATCGACGGAAGAGTCGAATTTCTTGCCCTTCTGGCCGTTCTCATAGAGCCAGCCGGTATAGTGCATCACGCAGATCTGGCCAGGCTGCGGCGAGGCGCCGGTGCCGACGGTGGAGTCGATGATCTGCAAGCCTGAAGCTGTGGTCATGGTCTTTCCTGCGGTCTGGGCCGAGGCCGTTGTGGAAACGAAATGCGACACGTTGGCGATCACGGTGATCGCGAGTGCCGACATCAGGGCGAGGAGCGCGCGCTGGAAACGCTGCATAAAACACCTTCCGTTTGAGGCGGGAGGTGTCTAACCCAAGGCGGTCGCCGTTTCCACCCCCTTTAGAGCTCGATATCTTCGAGCCGGACCGGCAGCCTGCGGATACGCTGTCCCGTGGCATGGTAGACCGCATTGCAGATCGCAGCATTGGTGCCGACATTGCCAAGCTCGCCGAGGCCCTTCACGCCGACGGGGTTGATGCGATCATCCTCCTCGGAGAGCAGAATGACCTCGACACCGGGCACATCGGCATTCACGGGCACGAGGTAATCGGCAAGATTGTCGTTGACGTAGCGCGCATTGCGCTCGTCGATCTCGGTGGCCTCGAGCAGCGCCGAGGACATGCCCCAGATCAGGCCACCCATGAGCTGGCTGCGCGCGGTGCGCGGATTCATGATCCTGCCTCCCGCGAACGCGCCGACCAGGCGGGGGCAGCGGATCTCGTGCGTGAAGCGATTGATGCGGACCTCGACGAACTCGGCGCCGAAGGCATAGGCGATCTGGTCCTTCATTTGATGGCCGCCGATCAGCCGGACCTGCCCGCTGTGCATGGCCCTGAAGGAATCCAGCGGCGCGCCCTCCGGCTTCCACTCGCCATATTCTTCGACCACGCCGACGCCGAGCGCATCGAACGCCTTCTCGATGTCGAGCGAGCGATCGCCCTTGGCCGCCTGGGTCGAGGGAGCCGGGCTGATGCCGACGGTCTCCTTGGCCTTGTCGGCAAGGCTGTCGCTGGGCATCAGCGCCTTGAACAACCGCTGTCGGATCTGATCGCACACCATCATCACGGCCGAGCAGGTGCTGGCAGTAGAATTGGAGCCGCCGGCAACCGGCGCGGGCGGCAGGTCGCTATCGCCCATGAAGACCGCCACCTTCTCAAGGGGCACGCCGAGCCGCTCGGCAGCCGTCTGGGCGATGACGGTGTAGGCGCCGGTCCCGATCTCATGGCCAGCGATCTCGACGCGCGTGCGGCCGTCGCGCTGCAGGCGCACGCGCGCGGCGGACGGTCCCGCCAGCGTCGGATAGCACGTGGCGGCGCAGCCGTAGCCGATCAACCAGTCGCCATCCGACATCGATTTCGGCTGTGGCGAGCGCTGCGACCAGCCGAACGCCTTGGCGGCTTCGTCGAAGCACGCCATGAGCGATCGCGACGTGTAGGGCTTGCCATCGATGGGATCCCTGGTGGCGTCGTTGATGCGGCGAAGCTCCACCGGATCCATGTTCAGCTTCACGGCGAGCTCGTCCAGCGCGCTCTCCAGCGCGAACAGGTACGGCACCTCGGGGGGCGAGCGCATGAAGCCCGGCGTGTTGCGATCGGCACGCACGATCGAGACCAGACTATCCACGTTCGGGCAGGCATAGAGGCGGGTCGTGGTCTTGGTGCCGCCGACGCAATAGGCGTCGGGGCGCGAGGAGACTTCGGCCCCCTCATGCCTCAAGGCGACCAGCCTGCCGTCGCGGCTCGCACCAAGTTTGATCTCGTGACGGGTCTCGGCGCGATGAGTGGTAATGGTGAAGCCCTGGTCGCGGGTCGGGACCAGCTTGATCGGACGGTTCAGGCGCCTGGCCATGGCGGCGATGATGGCGGTGCGCGGCGTCATCGAACCTCGCGAGCCGAATCCGCCGCCGACATAGGGATTGACCACGCGCACCTTGTCGGCGTCGATCCCGAGCTGCTCTGCCACGCCGTTCTTCAGGCCATGGACATACTGGCTGCCCTCGTAGATGACGAGATTGTCGCCCATCCAGGTGCAGCTGGTCGTGAACAGCTCCAGCGGATTGTGATGCTGCGTCGGCGTCTCGTAGGAGGCGGTCAGCTTGACCTCGGCCGCGTCGAACGCCTTGGCGAAATCCCCGACCTTCGGGTCTTCCTTGAACTGCGAGTTTTGTCCTTTCGCGGCGGCTGTCGTCGTCCCCGGCGAATCGAAAGTCGCGCTGGGCGTAGCAGCGCTATAGCTGACCTTGACGCGGTTGGCCGCTTCGCGCGCGGTCTCGTAACTCTCCGCCACCACTACGGCGATGATCTGGCCGTCATGGGCGATCTCGGCCGATTTCAACGGCTGGATCGTGGTGCCGGCATAGCCGCCATTGCTGTACAGTTTCGACTCCTTCAGTTTCGGGGCGTTCTCGTGCGTGACGATGTCGATCACGCCGCGGACGCGCTTGGCATCGTCGAGGTCGAAGCGGTCGATCCGGCCCTTGGCGATGGCGCTGGTGACCAGGAATGCGTAGGCCGGATTGTCCAGCGGCATGTCCGAGGCATAGGTCGCCCGCCCCGTCACCTTTGCGGCCGCATCATAGCGCGGCACGGGCTGCCCCATATTCGTCCTTGGCCCGGGAGCTGCAGCGGTCATGGTCAGATCTCCATCGTTACGGCCTGCTGGAGCGCGCGTGCCACGACACGCTTGCCGAGCGCGATCTTGAAGCTGTTGTGCCGGCGCCCGCGGGCGTCTGCGAAAGCTGCATCGGCGACGCGCTGTGCCAGAGCTTCGTCGAACCTCTGTCCCTTCAACAGCGCCTCGGCCTCACGCGCCCGCCACGGTACGGTGGCGACGCCACCGAGCGCGACGCGCGCGTCGCGGATCGTGCCGTCTTGGACGTTGAGCGCGATCGCGGCTGACGACAGCGCGAATTCGTAGGATTGCCGGTCGCGGGCCTTCAAATACACGGAGCGTGGCCAGCGGCCGGAGATCGAGAACGCCGAGATCAGCTCGCCGGGCTGAAGCGCAGTCTCGATGTCGGGCGTGCTGCCTGGTGCCCTGTGAAGCTGCGCGAACGGCATGCTGCGCGTACCGGCCTTGCCGGTGATCTCGACCATGGCATCGAGCGCGATCAGCGCCTGCGCGAAATCGCCAGGATACGTCGCGATGCACTGATCGGAGGTCCCGAGCACCGCATGCATGCGGTTAACGCCGTCCATTGCGGCACAGCCGGAGCCTGGATTGCGCTTGTTGCAGTTCTCATAGGAGACATCGCGGAAGTAGTTGCAGCGCGTCCGCTGCATCACGTTGCCGCCGAGCGTTGCCATGTTGCGCAGCTGGGCGCTCGCGGCGAGCTTCAGCGAATCCGCGATCACGGGATAGCTGCGCTGGATCTCGGCGTGCGCGGCGACGTCGGACATCTTGGCGAGCGCGCCGAGGCGCAAGCCGTCGCCGCCTGGCGCGATCGCCGACCAGGCGGGGGCCAGCGGATTGATGTCGACGATCGCGGTGGGTCTCATCACGTCGAGCTTCATCAGATCGATCAGGGTGGTGCCGCCGGCAAGCGGCTGCGCCGCCGCCTTCGTCAGCGGATTGTTTGCAGCTGCGGCGACGCCGAGCGCCTGCACGGCCATGTCGGGGTCTGATGCCCTTTGATACGAAAACGGTCGCATGCGCCTAGCCTTTCATGATCTCGGGCGCGGCCTGCTTCACGGCAGCGACGATATTGGGATAGGCGGCACAGCGACAGATGTTGCCGCTCATGTATTCGCGGATGTCGGCCTCGCTGCCGGCATGGCCCTCCTTCACGCACGCGATCGCCGACATGATCTGACCGGGCGTGCAATAGCCGCACTGGAACGCATCGTTGTCGATGAAGGCCTGCTGCATCGGATGCAGGCGGTCGTCGGTGGCGAGGCCCTCGATGGTCGTGATCTCCTGCCCTTCGGCGGCGAGGGCCAGCGTCAGGCACGACACCACGCGGCGATCGTCGATCAGCACCGTGCAGGCGCCGCACTGGCCGTGGTCGCAGCCCTTCTTGCTGCCGGTGAGCTTGAGATGTTCGCGTAAGGCATCGAGCACCGTGGTGCGCGCATCGATGCTCAGGCGCTTGTCCTTGCCGTTGACGCGCAGCGTGACCTCGACGGGAAGCGACGGATCCTGCGCGGCCGGCGCCCGGGCATCCTCCGACGCCGCGCGCGCCGTGATCGGGATCAGCGCGCTGCCCGCCGCGCCGGTCATGAAGGCCCGCCGGTCGAATCCGGATGATCTGGAACCTGGTTTGTCGGGCATGGCAGGCCTCCGCCGCTGATCTGCAAAGCAGCGCACGCCTGCACCGCTCATCGCCCCTTAACCTGGAGCAATGGGCGCAGTTCCGGATGAGAGAAGGGCGGCGCAGCAAATGCCGCGCCGCCCTTCGTCAACTTTTCCTGATCTTGCGTGGGGAACTGCGCCGGCGATCAATAACCCAGCGCGCAGCCGTCCTTGCGCGGATCGGAGCCGCCGGTGAGCGTGCCCTTGTCCCAATCGATCCAGATCGCCTGGGCGCCGCCGAGCGGGCCGACCACGCTGGTGGTCTTGTGGCCGAGCTTCTTCAGGCCCTCGACGACGGCCGCCGGCACGCTGTCCTCGAGCTGATACTGTCCCTCGTAGTGCAGGCCGCGCGGCATGTCGATCGCCTCCTGCACGTCGCAGCCGTAGTCGAGGATGTTGGTCAGGAGATGAGTCTGGCCCGTCGGCTGGTACTGGCCGCCCATGACCGCGAACGACATCGTGGAACGGCCGCCCTTGGTGAGCAGGCCCGGCATGATCGTGTGCAGCGGGCGCTTGCCGCCTTCGATGCAATTGGGATGGCCCGGCTGGATGCGGAAGCCGCCGGCGCGATTCTGGAACAGGACACCGGTCTTGTTCGAGACAATCGCCGAGCCGAAGGAATGCGCAACCGAATTGATGAACGAGCAGACGTTGCGGTCCTTGTCCACGACCGTGATGTAGATGGTCGAGGGATTCATCGGCGGCGCGACGTTCGGCAGGTCGAGCATGCCGTCCAGGCGGATCTTGCTGATGTACTCGTCGGCAAAGCCCTTCTCGAGCATCTCGGCGACGTTGATCTTCATGTGCTCGGGAGAGGCGACATGCATCTCGCGGTTCATGTAGGCGATGCGTGCCGCTTCCGCTTCGAGATGGAAGCGCTCGACGCTCACGGGCGCGTACTTGGTCAGATCGAACCGCGACAGGATGTTGAGCATCAACAGCGCGGTGACGCCCGGGCCGTTCGGCGGGCACTGCCAGACGTCATAGCCCTTGTACATGGTGCCGATCGGCGTGGTCACTTCGGTCGTGTGCGCGGCGAAATCGTCGAGCGTGTGCAGGCCGCCGATGCCCCTGAGGGTCTCGACCATGTCCTCCGCGATCTCGCCCTTGTAGAACGCGTCGCGGCCGTCCCTGGCGATCGCGCGCAGCGTCTTGCCGAGCTCGGCCTGGCGAATGACGTCGCCGGCGACCGGCGGCTGGCCGCCCGGCAACAAATAGCGCACGGTGTTGGTACCGTTCTTCAGCTTCTCGAACTGGTTCTTCCAATCGAAGGCAATGCGGGGCGCGACGACATAGCCTTCCTCCGCTGCCTTGATCGCGGGCTGGAGCAGCCGGTCGAAACCGAACTTGCCGTGATCGCGCAGCACGGTCGCGAAGGCATCGATCACGCCAGGGATCGAGACCGCATGCGCCGAGGTGAGCGGCACGGAATTGATCTTGCGTTCGAGATACCAGTCGGCATTCGCCGCCTTTGGCGCGCGGCCGGAGCCGTTATAGGCGACGATCTTGCCCTCGCCCCGCGGCTGGATCAGCGCAAAGCAATCACCGCCGATGCCGGTCGATTGCGGCTCGATCACGCCGAGCAGGGCCGAGCCGGCAACCGCCGCGTCCACCGCGGTGCCGCCCTCGCGCAGCACCTCGATCGCGGCGAGCGAGGCCTGCGGATGCGAGGTCGCCACCATCGCGTTGGTGGCGTGGACCGTGGACCTGCCGGGGAAATGGAAGTTTCTCATCGAATGTCTTGCTCTCTTGGCCGTCGGCGCGGTTGGCGCGCCATCTCGAAAACCGCGTCTACATGGCACATTCCCGCCCCGCGGGGCAATGCTGGCATACCAGGAAAATGGCTGCTATCCGCTGGGCGTATGGACCTTTTGCAGGCTCTTGCGATGCGGGTTTTCCGGGCGCGAGCCGCCTGCTAAACGAGCGGCCATGACGTCGAGCAATACGCCTTACAAGGTCTGCGCCTTCTATCAATTCGTCGCCCTCCCGGATTACCGCGAGCTGCGCGAGCCGCTGCGCGCCTGCTGCGCCGGCCTTGGGCTGAAGGGCAGCGTGTTGCTGGCGCAGGAGGGCATCAACGGCACGGTCGCCGGCGCACCGGAGGCGATCGAGGCCTTCGCTCACGGGCTCGCACGCGGCGACATGTTCGGCGGCAGGCTCGACAATCTCGAATTGAAATTCTCCGCCGCGGAGGCGATGCCGTTCGGACGGCTGAAGGTGCGGCTGAAGAAGGAGATCGTCACCCTGGGCGATGCGGCCGCCGATCCGACGCGTCAGGTCGGCACCTATGTCGATCCGCACGAATGGAACGCGCTGATCGCAGCACCCGATACGCTCGTGCTCGACACCCGCAACGCCTTCGAGGTCGCGATGGGCACGTTCGAGGGCGCGCTCGATCCCGGCATCAAGAGCTTCGGCCAGTTCAAGGACTTTGCCGCCGAGCGGCTCGATCCGGCACGGCACCGCAGGATCGCGATGTTCTGCACCGGCGGCATCCGCTGCGAGAAGGCGAGCGCGCATCTGCTCGCGCGCGGCTTTGGCGAGGTCTATCACCTCAAGGGCGGCATCCTGAGATATCTGGAAGACGTGCCGGAGGCGGAGAGCCGCTGGCGCGGCGAATGCTTCGTGTTCGACGAGCGCGTGGCGCTCGGCCACGGCTTGCGCGAGCGAAACAAGGACGTAACGCGTGACGAATGAGATCAAGACGCTGAGCGAGCGCATCGACACGCTGGAGACGCGCCTCGCCTATCAGGACGATACGATCGAGACGTTGAACCAGACCATCACCGCGCAGTGGAAGCAGATCGACAGGCTGACGCGGCAGATCACCGAGCTTAATGCTCGGCTGCAGGACGCCGAGGCAAATGCGCCAGGGCCTGCCAACGAGCCTCCGCCGCATTACTGAACGGTGTTACTGGCCGGACGCCTTGGGCAGCAGATCCATGACCTCGCCGGACATCACCAGGCGGTTGCGGCCTGCGGCCTTGGCGGCATAGAGCGCCCGGTCGGCAGCTTCGACCAGCGCAGCGACCCCCGCGGTTCGTTCGAACGCCGGCCGGCAGGCTGCGCCGCCAAGCGAAGCGGTGACGCATCCAGCCGCCTCATTGCTGCCATGCGCGAGGCCGGCCTCGTGAATGGCGTTGCGGATCCGTTCGCCGATCCGGGCGCAGCCGGCGGCATCGATGTTCGGCAGCAGCATGGCGAATTCCTCACCGCCGTAACGCGCCGCCAGATCGCCGGCGCGCTGCGCTTCGGCCGCGATGATCTTGGCGATCAGGCGCAGGCAGGCATCGCCCGCGGGATGGCCATATTCGTCGTTGTAGGCCTTGAAGTGGTCGACATCAATCATCAGCAAAGCAAGGCTGGAGCGGTCGCGATAGGCACGCGCCCATTCCTCCTTCAGGCGCTCGTCGAAGCGGCGGCGATTGGCAAGGCCGGTGAGGCTGTCCTCGATCGCAAGCGTCTCGAGCCTGGTTTCCAGCCTCTTGTGCTCGGTGATGTCGCGGGAGATCGCGACCACGCCATCGACCTGGCCATTGTCCTTGCGCGTCACCCGCATGGTCGATTCGAGCCAGATCTCGCCGTTCTGCCGATGCGAGTTGCGGTAGGTGAGACGCGCCTCCTCCTTCTCACCGCGCTTCATCGCGTCGACGATCGCCTGGACTTCCGGCAGGTCCTCCGGATTGATACCCGCAAGAGCCGGCGTGCCGATCAGTTGATTGGGACGCCAGCCGACGATGCGGACCGACGAGGGCGAGACATAACGCAGTCGCTCATCGAGGCCGATCCGCGTCACCATGTCGCTGGAGCCTTCCGCGAGCAGGCGGAAATGCGCCTCCGTCTCGGTCAGCGCGACAGCCATGCGCTGGCCGCGCTGCAACTGCCGCACCAGCACGCCGCCGATGACTGCGATCAGCATCACCAGCGCGAACACGTAGAGCATGCGGGAGATCGCCGCCGCGCGCCACGGCGCGAGCAGCTCGTCCTTGTCGACGGTGGCGAGCAGGAGGAGCGGGAACCGACCGCTGCGATTGAAGAAGCTGACGCGTTCGACACCGTCCAGCGACGAGGTGAAATGATGGGCGCCGCTCGGCCGTTGCAGGCTCGGCTCGCGGAACAACGGCTTGTCGGCGACGCTGCGCCCGACGAATGTCTCGTTGCTGGGATTGCGCGCGACGATCAGTCCGTCGCCATGCGCCAGTGACACGGAGCTGTTGCGGCCGATCTCGAACTGCTTGTAGAAGTGCGACAGATAGTTCGAGCTGATGGTCGCGAGCACCACGCCGCCGAAGCTGCCGTCCTGCTTGCTGAAGCGGCGTGACAGGGTGACGACCCATTCGCCGTCCAGCAGGCTCTTCACGGGACGGCCGACATGGGCCTCGCGCTTCGGCGAGAGCTGGTGATGTCGGAAGAAGGCATCGTCGCTGAAGGTCGTGCCGATCGTACCGGGTGAGGTCAGCCAGTTGCCCTGATCGTCGATGATGGCGAGGCTGTGAATGCGCGCGATCGCCTTCTTGCGCACATCCAGCAAGGTGCGCAGCTTCGCGATCGTGACCGGTGCGGTGCCGTCCATCTCCAACCGGCTGACCACGCCGACGACACCGGAATCCAGGAGATCGAGGCTGTCTTCGGCATGCTGGGTCAGCGAACGGGCCACGTTCGCCATCTCCATCTCGGCGGCCTTGAGCACCGCATCGCGTGCCGTCCATTCACGCCAACCGCTGACGCCGAGGATCGTCGCGCAGGTCAGCGCCACGAAGGCCGCCGCGCGCAGCGGCAGGCGGCTCCATCCGGCTCGTTGGGTAGCGCTCATGTGGCAGGGTTCTCCGATCGTTCGGAAACCTCTGCCGCTTCTGTTATTTAATTCTGAAATCGCTACCAGACTACGCGGCGCTTTCAGCCCTTTCCAGTAGTCTTACGGACGCGGCGATCGGTGCATCGCTAACAAGACATTAGCGGGCCGATCGGAATCCGGCGCCCGCCGCCGCTAGCTGAAGATGGCCTTAACCTTGGCCCAGAGCGAAGGATGCTCGGCATCGGCGTCGGCCTTCGAGGGCGTCGGCTGCGCCACGCTCACGGGATCGGACGCTGGGAACGTGTCCCTCAGCCCGTCGTCGAGCTTGGACTGCCGATCGGCAGCGAGCGCCTCGCGCAGGTCTTCGGCGTGCTTGTCGTGCGGCGCGGGATTGAATGTCTCAGCCATGATCTCCTCCATTGGCTGGTCAACGCGGCCCGATCATCCAGGTTCCCCTGTTCCGCTGCGGGCCGCGGCGGTGTATCAGGAAGCACAACCTGCTTCAGGACCATTCGTGCCCCAGTCTTCGACGAAACCCTTCATCGACGTCCTCTCCGGCCAGCGCCAGACCGTCCCGCCCATGTGGATGATGCGCCAGGCCGGGCGCTACCTGCCGGAATATCGCGAGGTGCGCGCCAAGGCGGGCGGCTTCCTCGATCTCTGTTTCAACCCGGAGCTTGCCGCCGAGGTGACGCTGCAGCCGATCCGGAGGTTCGGTTTCGATGCGGCGATCATCTTTTCCGACATCCTGGTGATCCCCTATGCGCTCGGACGTTCGGTGCGGTTCGAGGTCGGCGAGGGCCCGCGGCTCGAGCCGCTGGACGATCCGGCCAAGGTGGCGACGCTGGCGCCGCGCGCCGATTTCGGCAAGCTCGAGCCGGTGTTCGACGCGTTGAAGATCGTGCGCGGCGCGCTCGATCCCAGGACCGCGCTGATCGGCTTCTGCGGCGCACCGTGGACGGTGGCGACCTACATGGTCGCAGGCCACGGCACGCCGGACCAAGCGCCGGCCCGGATGATGGCCTACCGCCATCCGGAAGCTTTTTCGCAGATCATCGACGTCCTGGTCGAGAACTCTATTCAGTATCTGCTGGCACAGCTCGACGCCGGGGCCGACGCGTTGCAGATCTTCGACACCTGGGCCGGCGTGCTGCCGCCGACCGAGTTCGCGCGCTGGTCGGTCGAGCCGACGCGGCGCATCGTCGAGGGCGTAAGGGCCAAGGTGCCGGACGCGAAGATCATCGGCTTCCCGCGCGGCGCCGGCGCGCAGCTCCCCGGTTACGTCGAGGCCACCGGCGTCAACGCCGTCAGCATCGACTGGACCGCGGAGCCTGCCTTCATTCGCGAGCGGGTGCAGAGCAAGGTCGCGGTGCAGGGCAATCTCGATCCACTGGTGCTGATCACGGGCGGCGCCGCGCTCGATGGCGCGGTCGACAACGTGCTGGCCAATTTTGCTGCCGGGCGGCTGATCTTCAACCTCGGCCACGGCATCCAGCCGGAGACGCCGATCGCCCATGTCGAGCAGATGATCCGGCGCGTGCGGGGGTGATTTGTTTTGCTGCTTCGGGCGCGGCAAAACAAGAGTCGAAAAACAACCCCATGCACAGTAGGCAAGTCGTTGAAAATACTAGGCGGGCATGACTCGCCCGTGCGTTTTGACTTGTCGGGCAAAACAGGTGCAAAATGACATCATCAGAGATCGTGATTTCGGCATGCTTACCGCGGCCGGCTGCGCTCGATGATCTCCGCCGCACCCTTCGTCAGCAGGTCCAATCCCACCGCGCGGCCGAGCTCGCGCGGACGGTTGGCCGGCCCCGTATGCGAGGCTTCGATGATGGTGTTGCCGGAGAGATCGAGCACCGAGGCGGTGAGCGACATCCGATCGCCCGTGATGGTCGAGAAGCCCGCCACCGGTGAATTGCAGTGGCCGTTGAGCACCCACAGCACCTCGCGCTCGGCGTCGGCGGAGGCGTGCGCAGCGGCGTCGTCGATCGACGACAGGATCTGTCGCGTCTGCCAATCCTGCGCGGCGCATTCGACCGCGACGATGCCCTGCCCTGCCGCGGGCAACATCTCCACTGCTGTGAATTCGTAGGCGATGCGATGGGACAGGCCGACGCGATCGAGGCCCGAGCGCGCCATGATCAGCGCATCGGCGGGCCCCACAGCGCCGCCATCCGGCAGGCGCTGTTTCTCGCCATTGTCGAGCTTGCGCACACGCGAGTCGGCGGCGCCGCGGAAGTGAATCACCTCGACATCAGGGAACAGCCGCCGCGCATAGGCTGCGCGGCGCACCGCGTTGGTGCCGATCTTGAAACCCTTGCCGCGGGACTGCCGCAGCGCCTCCAGCGTCACACCCTCGCGCAGCACCAGCGCATCACCAGGCGGATCGCGCGACAGCGTGGCACCGATGACGAGGCCGGGCGTGTCCTCGTTGCCAGGCATGTCCTTTAACGAATGCATCGCCGCCTGGAGCTCACCCGACAGCACGGCGGCACGGATCTGCGCCACGAAGGCGCCGCCTTTGCCGCCATGCGGCAGCAGCTTGCTGGTCTGGTCGAGATCGCCCGTGGTATCGAATTTGACGATCTCGACGTCGAGACCGGGCACCGCGGCGGTCAGGCGGCGCGCAATCTCTTCCGTCTGTGCCAGCGCCATGGCGCTCTTGCGTGTGCCGATCTTCAGTCGCGTAGCCAAGTCCGGATCCTTTCAAAGCGCGAATTTAACGCGCATCCTCCAATATCATGTCGGAGGCCTTTTCGGCGATCATGATGATCGGCGCATTGGTGTTCCCTGACACCAGATCGGGCATGACCGAGCCGTCGACGACACGCAAGGCTTCGAGTCCCCTCACCTTCAGCCGCTGATCGACCACCGCGAGCGCGTCATTGCCCATACGACAGGTCGAGGTCGGATGATAGATGGTGCTGCCGCGTTCGCGGCAGTAATCCAGGATCTCGGCATCCGAAGATACTTTCGCGCCGGGGTCGTACTCGCTGACCACGAACGGTTTCAGCGCCGGAGCGTTCAGGATCTTGCGCAAGATCTTGATGCCCTCGACGTTGGTGGTGCGATCGGTCTCGGTCGACATGTAGTTGATGCGGATTTCCGGCGGCACGGCCGGGTCGGCACTCTTGATGCGGAGGGAACCGCGACTTTCAGGACGGAGCTGGCAAACCGAAGCGGTGAAGCCGGAGAAATCGTGCAGCTTCTCGCCCATCTTGTCGGTCGAGAACGGCAGGAAATGAACCTGGATGTCGGGCGAGGCGAGGCGCGGACTGGTCTTGAAGAAGGCGCCCGCCGTGCCGGCTGCGATCGTCAGCCATCCCTTGCGAAACAGCGCATAGCGTGCGCCGGCCATGGTGCGGCGAAGCGGATGATTGATGGTGTCGTTGAGCGTGATCTTCTGCGAGCAGCGCATGACGATGCGGACCTGCATGTGATCCTGCAGATCATGCCCCACGCCGGCAGCATCGAGCACCACCTCGATGCCATGCTTGCGCAGGAGATCGCCGGGCCCGACGCCGGAGAGCTGAAGCAGCTGCGGCGAGTTGTAGGCGCCGCTCGACACGACGACTTCCCGCCGCGCGCGGGCGCGGCGCAAGGTGGCGCCTTGCCGGTATTCGACGCCTGCGGCTCGGCGCCCTTCGAACAGGATGCGCTGAGCGTGGGCGGAGGTCTCGATCTTCAGATTGCTGCGCGCCTTCGCGGGACCGAGATAGGCCACCGACGTCGAGGCGCGCCGGCCGTTGCGCGTCGTGGTCTGAAACAGGCCGACGCCTTCTTGGGTCGCGCCGTTGAAATCAGGATTGTAGGGCAGACCGCTCTCGACGGCAGCGTCGATGAAGGCCTTCGACAGCGGATCGGTCACGATCATGTTGGACACCGGCAGCGGCCCGCCCGTGCCGTGATACTGGTCGGCGCCGCGCGACTGGTTCTCGGCCTTCTTGAAATAGGGCAGCACGTCGTCATAGCCCCAGCCGGTGTTGCCGAGCTGGCGCCAGCGGTCGTAGTCCTCGTGCTGGCCGCGGACATAGAGCAGGCCGTTGATCGAGCTCGATCCGCCCAGCGTCTTGCCGCGCGGCTGGAACACCTGGCGACCCTTCAGCTCCGGCTCCGGCTCGGTCTGGTACATCCAGTTGACGCTCTTCTCCTTGAACAGCTTGCCGTAGCCGAGCGGGACGTGGATCCAGATGTTGGAATCCTTCGGGCCGGCCTCGAGCAGCAGCACGCTGTGCTTGCCGTTCGCGGTGAGGCGGTTGGCAAGCACGCAGCCGGCGGAGCCGGCGCCGACGATGATGTAGTCGAATTCGGGATCGGTGGGTGTGAGGGCGGAATTTGCGTTCATGCGCTACTGTTCTTCTTGTTAGAGCGGGCGTTTCGAGTTTGTGAGTAGCACACTCAGGCCTTGACGCGCAGCGCCTCGACCAGCGACTTGAACGCACGGGCATATTCCGCGCCCGCCCTTGCGATGTCAGCGCGACCAGCGCAGGCGACTGCGGCTTCCGTCACCGCGCCGAGCAGGAGGCGCGCCAGCGGCTCGACCGGCTGACGCGCGATCAGGCCGACCTCCATCGCGGCGGAGAGCGCGCGCGGCATCTTGCCGCCAAAGTGCTGCGCGTCGATCTCGCGCCAGCGCTCCCAGCCGAGCACGGCGGGGCCGTCACGCAGAATGATCTGGCCGGTCGGCCCCTTCGCGGTCGCGGCAAAGTAATGCTGGGTGCCGGCGACCATGGCGGCGAGTACGTCCTTCTCGGCGCGTGCCGTGCGGTCGATCTCGGCAACGAGGTCGCGCGACACCTGGTCGAACACAGCCTCAAACACCGCCTCCTTGGTCTTGAAGTGATGATAGACCGCGCCTTTGGCCACCGAAGCGCCTTCGGCAATGTCGTCCATAGTGGTCGCGGCAAAGCCTTGCGTCCCGAACAGGCGCCGCGCCGCCGTCAGGATCGCCTCCGATGTCGCCGCCCGCCGCTCCGCCTGTTTGGCCATAAGCTCTCGTCTAGTCGAATTCGCGAGAGCCGGCCAGTTGACTTTTCGACTATCGGTCGGTAATTACCGACTATTAGTCGGTTTTAAATTGTGAGGTCACCATGCCGAGCCGTGAGATCGTGGAAGCCTTTGCGAAGCGGCTGGAGGATGGCGACTTCGTCGGCGCGATCCTCGACTACTACACCGCTGATACCGCGACCTATGAGAATCTCGCCGCGCCGGTGGTCGGGCGCGACAAGCTCGCGGATAAGGAGCGCGGCGTGCTGGCGGCGTTCAAGGAGGTCACTGCCGTGCGCCTCGGCCCGAGCCTGATCGATGGCGACGTCGTCGCCAGCCGCTGGAAGTTCTCCTTCACGGGCGCCGACGGCGCGACGCGGACGCTGGAGGAGATCGCATGGCAGACCTGGCGAGGCAATGAGATCATCGAGGAGCGCTTCTTCTACGATCCGAAGCAACTCGGACGCTGAGCGGGATTCCCCTATCGGTACAGCATGACCACGGCCAGACCGACGAGAGGCGCAAGAAACTGAACGGCCTGCCACCGAGAGCCATCGATCGACCACCGTCCGTAGAAGACGGTGCCGCCGCGTTGGGGCGGCGATGCCGGTTGATCCCGAAATGTCTTCCACCGCGCCTCGGCAGGCCCGAGAAAATCTTCCGCTTTGACCGCCATGTTGGCGCTGCTCAGCACCACCTGGATCGCCTCGCCTTTCGGCTGGAACATGGCCTCGGCCCCGGGTGGCGAGAAGAAGCTGCGCTTCGGGGCGATATGCTGCTCATAGAAGTTTTGACCGACCGTGACGGCCGCAGCGTATGGACTGACATACGGCACCCCCGAGATGCCGGGAACGACCAGATGGCCCACCCCGCGCACCTCCTGCCAGGGAATGAAGAGACCCTTGAGCCATGGCCTGTGAAAGTGGATGCCCGCGGAAGACATGGAGACGACCGCCCGATCCGAATAGAAGTGCCGGTAAGCTGAAAACGCGATCCATCCCAAACCCAGATAGAGCAACATCCAGCCGAAAACGTTCAGCGATGGGTTCACGAGATGAGTCCAATAGTGACTGCGCATGGTGCCGACATAGCTGGAGCCGCCGCTTGGCCCGCCGACGAATACGCTGATCACACCGATCAAGCCGGAGACGATGATCAGGACCAGGACGCCGATCAACAACTCAAGCAGCAAGGGCAGGCCGGACCGCCCGATCAGGCTCGTCAGGGCATAGCCTGCGAATGCCAGCCCCAGCAGAGCCACATAGACGACTGCCAAAACCGCTCCATTCTGGCCGCGGCTCTCGGCGTGCAGCGCGATCGCAAGGCCGGCGACGCAGGTCCACATGGCCCAGGGGACCCGGTCCATCCGCCATTTGTCCGTCGTGTATTCGACAATTGCCGACACGTCGGCTGAAGGCTCGCTCATGGACAGGCCCTCGGAATTTCGAACGCATCCGGTGCCGACGCGGCGCACGGTGGCCTGCCGGTCCACGAAACGTATCACGCGATCGAGGGGGCGTCTCGATCCGCTGACGAGAAGAAAACATCAGCGCAGATTCCGGTGTTGAGGTCCGGATAGGAGGCTGATGATCCCCCGGAGCTTGGGCTTGTCATTTAATGACTGATCGGTCTATATATCGGCATGAGACAAAATACTGCAACGCCGATGCCCCGTGGCCGGCCGCGAAGTTTCGACGTGGACGCCGCCGTCGAACGCGCGATGGATGTGTTCTGGTCGCGCGGCTATCACGCCACGGCGCTGCCCGATCTCCTGCGCGCGACCAGGCTGTCGCGGGGCAGCCTCTACGCCGCTTTCGGTGACAAGCATTCGCTGTTCTTGCGGGCGCTCGATCGTTACATCGCAGATGCCTTGGCGCGGATGGATGTCGAATTCGACCCCCGAAACGATCCGGTCGAGGGTCTGCAGGCCTACCTCGCCGGTTACGTCGAGCGCACCAGCGGGAGCAACGGTCGGCGTGGATGCCTCCTGGTGGCCACGGCCATGGAATTGGCTGGCGGGGATGCCGACGTCGGTCGACGAGTTGCGGGCTTCTTCAAGGCGATGGAGGCCAAAGTGACCGATGCACTGTCCCGCGCGAAAGCGGCGGGCAGGTTGGCCGATGGTGTTGAGCCCGCAACGGCCGCCCGGGTTCTCGTCTGTTTCGTTGAAGGGCTGCGCGTGGTCGGCAAGACGGCACCGGCACGGACCACATCGCAAGCGGCCGTCGACGCTCTCATCGGTCGTTTCGTCAGGTAAGCAACCCCGTGACGCCTGCGCTGATGGCGCGCCCATATTTGGACTGATCGGTCTTTAAAAAGGACATCCGCCATGTCTGCCATCCAGATCGTCTGCGCGATCGCCGTTCCCCTGATCTGGGGTTATCAGTTCGTGGCCATCAAAGTGGGCGTTGCGGAGTTTCCACCGCTCTTCTTCCTCGCACTGCGCTTTCTGGCCATTGCGCTGCTGCTTGTTCCGTTCGTGGACAGGCCCACGCGTCAACAGCTCGGCCCTGTCGCAGCCATTTCGCTTTTCCTGGGCGGACTGAATTTCGGGCTCTTCTACGTTGGCCTCGGGCTCGGCTCGGGAAGCACGTCGGCCCTCGCATACCAACTCGCCACGCCCTTCACGGTTCTGCTCGCATGGCTGCTGCTCGCGGAGAGACCGTCACTCGCCACCTGCGCCGGAGTGATGCTTGCTTTCGTCGGCGTGACGGTGTTGGCAGCGGAGCCTGACCAGTCCGCCAACCCGCTTCCGCTGCTGCTTGTAGTCGGAGCAGCTTTCGCCTTCGCGGTGTCCAACGTCTTGACGAAGCGTTATGGCCCCTTCGATCCCTTGATGTTGATGGGGTGGTCCTCGCTGCTCACGGTACCCCAGGTCATGTTGATGTCGCTGCTCCTTGAACATGGACAAGCGGCGAGCCTTGTGACGGCGGGCGAACTTGGCTGGCTGGCGCTCGCCTACACGATCTTCGCCGGGGGAATTGTCGGGTTTGGCCTCTGGTTCTGGCTGATCGCCCGTTGCTCGATGGTGCGCGTCGCGCCCTTCGGTCTGCTACTTCCGGTGTTTGCCTTGCTTTCGAGCGTACTGTTTCTCGGCGACCGGCTTACGCCCAAGCTGATCGTCGGCGGACTGCTCGCGATCTCCGGGGTCGCCATCACCCAGCTGAGACCGCGCCCCCGCCCCGTTTGATGTCCGGCCTGTCGGGCATTTGTATCGATTTGTTATCGATACTGCGTGAAGAGCACGCAGTAGTGGTCGCGGCCGGCGCGGCAAGCGGGGATAATTCATAGTTCGTCAAAGATTTACGGCGAATTCTCCGGATCGAGCCGAAAAGAACGGCCCGTGCTGCTAGGCTATTGAATGCGGACTCAAACGACCAGCTATGTCGCACGGCTGTTCGCCGGCGATCTGTCGGCCTTTGGCGGCCCCGCAACGGACGAGGCCGTGGCCGGGCATATCCGCGCCGAGCAGATGTCGCTGGTGCTCGGCTATTCGGTCGGCATCATGCTGGCCAATGCCTGCAACGCCATCGTGCTCGCCATCGCGCTGTGGCAGTCGCCGGACAGGATGCCCGCCCTGATCTGGGCGGCGGCTGTCGCCGCCGCCGCGATCGGATTTGGCCTGCAATCCCACGTCGCGCGCCGCATCACCAAGCCGCAATTCGTCTCGCGTCGCGCGATGTACCGGCTGGTGCGCAACGCCTTCATCCTCGGCGCCGCCTGGGGCATCGTCCCGGTCGCCTTCTTCGCCGACGCTTCCAGCGGCGGCCAGCTCGTCATTACCTGCCTGTGCGCGGGCATGCTGGCCGGCGGCGCGCTCGCCTTCGCCACCATTCCGATCGCGGCGATCGCCTTCACGGCGCCGATCTTCCTCGGCATCGCCATCTGCCTCGGCCAGAACGGCGATCTCGCCTTTCTCCTCATCGCCTTTCTCGTCGTGGTCTACGGCAGCGTCCTTTTGCGCGGCGTGTTCGTCAATTCGTTCTCGTTCGCCCGGCGCATGATGCGGCAGATCGAGGCCGAGCGCACGGTGCGGCTCGATCCCCTGACCCACCTGCCCAACCGCGTCGCCTTCAACGAAACGCTCGATGCCGCGCTCAAGCGGCTGGCGCTATCGGGCGAGGAATTCGCGGTGCTCCTGCTCGATCTCGACCGCTTCAAGGAGGTCAACGACCAGTTCGGCCATCCCGCCGGCGACGAATTCCTGGTCCAGGTCGCCAGCCGCCTGCAACGCTGCACGCGCGCCGCCGAGCACGTCGCGCGGATCGGCGGCGACGAGTTCGCGCTGGTGATGGCCAATCTGACACGGCCCGAGGATGCGCTCGAGATCGCCGAACGCTTCGTCGCGGCCTTCAGCGAGCCGTTCCAGATCGAGGGTCGCCAGATCGTCGGCGCGATCAGCGTCGGCATCGTGCTGGCGCCACGCGACGGCAACACACCGCTCGACCTCATGAAGAATGCCGACGCCGCGCTCTACCGCGCCAAGAAGGCGGGGCCGGGCACGGTCTGCTTCTTCGAACAGGCCGACGACAAATCGTCCCGCGAGCGCAAGGCGCTGCAAGCGGACCTCGCAGGCGCGATTGCGCGCAACGAGCTGTTCCTGGTGTTCCAGCCATTCCTCGATCTCGGCACCAACCGGATCACCGGCTTCGAGGCGCTACTGCGCTGGCAGCACCCTTCGCGCGGGCTGGTTCCGCCGAGTGAATTCATACCAGTCGCCGAAGAGACCGGGCTGATCCACGAGATCGGCGAATGGGTCATCCGCCGCGCCTGCGCGACGCTGGCGGACTGGCCCGAAGACATCAGGGTTGCCGTGAATTTCTCGGCCGCGCAATTTCACAACACGGCCATCCTCCAGACCATCGTGCAGGCGCTCGCCGACGCCAGGATCGCCCCGCAACGTCTCGAGATCGAGATCACGGAATCGATGCTGCTGGCGAAGTACGGTTCGGCCGCGACGGTCCTGAACGCACTGCTGGAGCTCGGCGTCACCCTCGCGCTCGACGATTTCGGCACCGGCTTCTCCTCGCTGACCTACCTGCGCAAACTGCCGTTCAGCCGCATCAAGATCGACCAGTCCTTCATCCGCGACATGCTGGTGCAGCCGGACTGCGCGGCCATCGTGAAATCGGTGATCTCGCTTGCGCGCGATTTGCGGATCGGCGTCGTGGCGGAGGGGGTCGAGTCCGCCGACCAGCTCGAATATCTCAGGCAGATCAGTTGCGACGAGGTGCAGGGCTATCTGATCAGCCGGCCGGTGGCCGCGGACGGGGTGATGGCGCTGCTGGAGACGAAGAAGTACCGGGCGATTTACGCGGCGTAGGGCTCTACCGATTGGTCCTTCGTAGCCCGGATGGAGCGGAGCGCAATCCGGGACGAGTGTGCGCCGGAGCAACACCGCCCCAGATTTCGCTCCGCTCCATCCGGGCTACAGGGATTCCCCCAGAGGAGAGAACCCTCACCCGCGCCTTCGGCGCGACCTCTCCCGCAAGCGGGAGAGGTGGAGCCCGCGGCGCCGTCTACTTGCTCCTAGGAGAGTCCCGCTCCGGCCTCCTTCAAACCGCATCCGCCCGCAGCAGCGTGTCCACCGTGATGGTGCCCCGCGCGCGGGAGACGCAGGCGCAGATCCTCTGGTTGCTCTGTTTCTGATGGTCGCTGAAGAAGACGTCGCGATGGTCGATCTCACCGTCGACATCGACCACGTCGATGGCGCAGAGGCCGCATTCGCCGCGCTTGCAATCGGATATCACCTCAAAGCCGCTGGCATTGAGCACGTCGAGCATCGAGCGCTCGCGCGGGATCTCGAGCTCGACACCGGAGTCCTTGAGGCGCACCCTGAACGTTTCGGTGGGCAGCGTGCCGCTGGAGCCGAACGTCTCGTAGCGGAGATCGGGGAGCGGATGGCCGGCGCCGATCCAGGCATGGCGTGCGGCGTCGAGCATGCGCATCGGGCCGCAGAACAGCGCTAGCGTGCCTTGCGGCAATGAGGCGAACAGCGCGTCCATATCGAGCCGGCTGCCTTCGTCGCTGGCATGAACGACGAGGCGATCGCCAAGCATCGCGGCGAGATCGTCGAGATAGGCGGCCTCGCGGCGCGAGCGTACGGCATAATGCAGCGTGACATCCGCCCTGCGCCGCGCCAGCGCCTGCGCGGCGCCGAGGATCGGGGTGATGCCGATGCCGCCGGCAATCAGGCAATAATTCTCGCGAGTCCAGTCCACCGCGAGCAGCGAGGCGGGCTGGGTGATGTCGAGCCGCGCGCCCGGCTGCAAGGACCACATGTAGCGGGAGCCGCCACGGGAATCCTCCGCGCGGCGCACAGCAATTCGGAGGCCGTGCGACGAGGCCTCGCCAACCAGCGAATAGGACCGCGTCTCCGGCAGGCCGTCGATGGTGACGCTGACATTGATGTGGCTGCCGACCGGATAGGCCGCGGCCTCGAACTGATCCGGCTTGATCAGGAATTCGCGGACGTTCGGGGTGAGATCGCGGGTGGCGACGAGCGTTGCTGGGGTCCAGGTCTCGATGAAGCGCATGGTGACTGCCCTCAATCGGTTGCGGTCTTGATCAGCGCGAGCGCCGGCAAGAGGTCGAGATGGGTGCGGTTGCGCAGCGCGAGCCGCAGGTTTCGCACCGCCAGCCGAGCATGCTCGCGCATGACGGCCTCGGCGCGCGCGCCTTCGCGGTTCTCGATGGCGTCGATCACGACCCGATGGTGCTCCTGGGCGATGATCAGGATCTGCTGTGCCTCCGGCAACGCCGATTGCGCCATCACGAAGCCGCTCGGCGAGGCAAACGGCAGCGCCGAGGCGCGGTCGATCTGCCGGATCAGCGGCGGGCTGCGCGACAGTTCCGTGAGCTGCGCGTGGAAGCGCGCATTCAGCGCGACGTAGGACGAGAAAGCATCGACCGAGATCGGCACCTGCCGCAGCAGCTCGTCGATCGCAGCAAGGCACTCCTTCAGCGGCTCGAGCTCGCGCGCAGAGACGCCGCGCTCGGCGGCAAAGCGCGCCGCCACGCCTTCCAGCGTGCCGCGCAGCTCGATGGAATCGGAGATGTCGCGCTCGGAAAACGCCTTCACCATGAAGCCGCCGGAGGGGATCGCCTCCAACAGCCCCTCCTCCTCCAGCCGCACCAGCGCCATGCGCACCGGTGTGCGCGAAGCGCCTGTGGTCTCCACCGCCTGCAGCTCGGAGATGCGCTCGCCCGGCCGCAAGGCGCCCGACAGGATCTGGTCGCGCAGCGCGAGCTGCGCCTTCACGGTCTGCGAGATGGAGCGGTCGACCTCACGCTCGGCCATGTTCTACTCCGCGGCCTGAAGGTGCTTTGGGGCGTTTTCCTTCGCCACCATCCGATCGATCAGCTTGCGCGACCACATCGCGCCGGCGTCGATGTTGAGGTTGTAGAAGATGCGATCGGGGTTTTCGTCCATCGCGCGCTGCTGCGCCTCGAGGATCAGCTCGTCCTCGTGGAAGATGCCGGAGACGCCCTCGCGGATCTCGGTGGTGAGGCGCTGCTCACTGATCCGATAATTGCGGACGAAGGACCAGAAGTAATGGCAGGTCTTCTCGGTCTCCGGCGTGATGGTGTTGAGCACGAAGCCGTTGACGCCCTGCGAGCGGTCGCCTTCCGGCGCACCGGTGCCCGTCGGCGCGACGCCGACGTCGATCGCGATGGTGCACGGCGCCTCGAAGCGGATGATCTGCCAGCGGTCGACGAGGCCGGGCTTGCCGAGCTGCTTGGCCCAGAACGGCGGCGGCTCGATGCCGCGCATCCAGCGCGTCACCGTCACCGTCTTCTCGCCATGGGTGACGTCGAACGGCGCCTCGGCGACGGCATCGTTGCCGATGGAGGAGCCGTGCACGAAGGTCTCGTGGGTGAGATCCATGAGATTGTCGAGCACGAGGCGGTAGTCGCATTTGACGTGGATGGTCTTGCCGTCGCCGGCCCAGGCCGGATCGTGATTCCAGTGCATGTCGGGGACGAGCGCGGGATCGGCGAGCGCGGGATCGCCCATCCAGAGCCAGACGTAGCGGTGACGCTCGACCACGGGATAGGCACGCACGCAGGCGGAGGGGTTGATGGTCTCCTGCGAGGGCATGAAGGTGCAGCGGCCCTGCGCGTTGTATTTCAGGCCATGATAGCCGCAGACGACAGTGTCGCCTTCAAGCCGGCCCTTGGACAGCGGCACCAGGCGATGCCAGCAGGCGTCCTCCAGCGCGGTCACCGTGCCGTCGGCCTTGCGATACATCACGACATGCTTGCCGCAGATGGTCCGCGGCAGCAGCGCAGCCTTGACGTCGGCGTCCCACGCCGCGGCGTACCAGGCGTTCATGGGGAAGGGTTTTGTCATGTCTCACTCCCACGGCTTATGAATACGTTATGTATACAATAACTGAGGGATGGAATTATTCAAGATGGAATAGCTCTACCTTAATACCTTTATCCTCGTGATTGTATACATAACGGGGGAATGACCGCGTCCGGCTCCGGCTCCGCTTACCCTCCGCTGGGGAGGGTAAGACAGCGGCGACCTCTCGGAACAACTTACGCCGCGAACACCTTGGCTAGGCCCGCCTGGGCTTCCTCCTGGATCCGTTTCAGGTGCTCGGGGCTGCGGAAGCTTTCGGCGTAGATCTTGTAGACGTCCTCGGTGCCGGACGGCCGCGCGGCGAACCAGCCGAAATCGGTTTCGACCTTGATGCCGCCGAAGGGCTGGCCGTTGCCGGGCGCCTTGCTCAGCGTCGCACGAACCGGATCGCCAGCGAGGTCCTTGAGGCCGAGCTGCTCTGGCGTGAGGGACTTCAGGATGTTCTTCTGCGGCCCGGTCGCGGCGACGTCGATGCGCGCGTAATGCGGCATGCCGAATTCGGCGGTGAGATCATTGAAGATCTGGCTGGGATCGCGGCCGGTCTTGGCCATGATCTCGGCAGCGAGCAGGCCGAGGATGACGCCGTCCTTGTCGGTGGTCCACACCGCGCCGTCGCGGCGCAGGAACGAGGCCCCTGCACTCTCCTCGCCGCCGAAGCCGAAACCGCCGGTGACGAGGCCGTCGACGAACCATTTGAAGCCGACCGGCGTCTCCACCAGCTTGCGGCCGAGCTTCTTGGCGACGCGGTCGATGATCGAGCTCGACACCACGGTCTTGCCGATCGCGGCATCCCTGCCCCAATCCGGACGGTGCGCGAACAGGTAGGAGATCGCGGTCGCCAGGTAATGGTTCGGATTCATCAACCCGCCGGTGCGCGTGACGATGCCGTGGCGGTCGGCGTCGGTGTCGTTGGCAAAGGCGACGTCGAAGCGGTCGCGCATGCCGATCAGGCTCGCCATCGCGTAGGGCGAGGAGCAGTCCATGCGGATCTTGCCGTCCCAGTCCACCGTCATGAAACGGAAGGTCGGGTCGATCGCCTCGTTCACGACATTGGCATTGAGGCCATAGCGCTCGATGATCGGATGCCAGTAATGCACGGCGGCGCCGCCGAGCGGATCGATGCCGATCTTGACGCCGGCGGATTTGACGAGGTCGAGATCGACGACATTGCCGAGATCGGCGACGTAAGGCGTGATGAAGTCGTAGGCGTGGACATTCGCGGCCTTGCGCGCTTTGGCATAGTCGATGCGCTTCACGTCCTCGAGCTCGCCGGCGAGATAGGCGTTGGCGCACTTCTCGACGGCAGCGGTCACGTCCGTATCGGCCGGGCCGCCATGAGGCGGATTGTACTTGTAGCCGCCGTCCTCGGGGGGATTGTGTGACGGCGTGATGACGACGCCGTCAGCAAGACCAGAGGTGCGGCCCTTGTTATAGGTGAGGATCGCATGCGAGATGACGGGCGTCGGCGTGTAGCCGCCATCCTTGTCGATCATGACCTCGACGCCGTTGGCTGCGAACACCTCGATGGCGCTGACCAACGCCGGCTCGGCCAGCGCATGGGTATCGATGCCGATGAAGAGCGGGCCGGTCAGGCCCTTCTCCTTGCGGTAATCACAAATCGCCTGCGTGGTCGCGAGGATGTGGCCTTCGTTGAAGGTGTTCTTGAACGAGGTGCCGCGATGGCCCGACGTGCCGAACGCCACGCGCTGTGCCGGATCGGACGCATCCGGCTTGCCGGCGAAATAGGCCGTCACCAGCCGCGGAATATTGGTGAGCGCGTCCGGCGAGGCCTGCTTGCCCGCCGCGGGATGAACATCAGCCACTGGAATACCCTCGTCCTGTCGTGAGTGCGGGACACCATAGCATCGGCTAAGCCCCCGCCAAGGCCACAACACGCGCGAGGGGGAAGGCGTTCCTTGGAGGCGCTGCAGTCCCCATGAGCGGCCTTCGTGCTATGCTCGGCAGCACCGCCCTTTCGAATCGTCTGATGATCCCATCGCGCAAGCTGCTCGTACTGATCGCCAGCCTCATCCTGGCCGGTGCACCGGCGCGCGCCGCGGAGTTCTACACCGAGGACCTGCGCATCCCGATGGCGGAGGCCGGACCGCAGGGGCTGGAGGCCTTTCTGGTCCGACCAGTCGGGACCAAGCGCTATCCGCTGGCGCTGCTCAGCCACGGCTCGCCGCGCAAGTTCGAGGACCGCGCGACCATGTCGGCGCACAAATATTATGGCATCGCGCTGGAATACGCCCGGCGCGGCTTTGCGGCGCTAGTGGTGATGCGGCGCGGCTACGGCACCTCGCCGGGCGGGCGCGTCGACAGCGTCGGCGGTTGCGCAAAGGCCGCGTACCTGCCGGCGGCCGCCGTCGCGGTTGCCGATCTGCGCGCCGCGATCGATGCGATGGCGCACCGGGGCGACGTGACGACATCGGGCATGATCGCGGCCGGCCATTCCGCAGGCGGCCTTGCAACGGTGGCGCTGAGCGCACAGGCGCCGGCGGGCCTCGTCGCCGCGATCAATTTTGCCGGCGGCCGCGGCTCGCGCAACGACGACGATGTCTGCAATCCGGATGGGCTGGTGCAGGCCTTCGCCACCTTCGGCAAGACCTCGCACGTGCCCATGCTGTGGGTCTATGCCAGCAACGATTCCTATTTCGGTCCCGACCTCGCGCGCCGGCTCCATGACGGATTTCGCGCCGGCGGCGGCAATGCGAGGTTCGTGGCGGCACCGGCTTACGGCGAAGACGGGCATTATCTCTATTCGGTCGCGGGCCGGCCGCAATGGACACCGTATCTCGACGCCTTCCTGCGCGAGCGCGGGCTCGGCCATGAAGTACTGGGCCTGCCTGATCCGCTGCCGCCGCCACGCCAGCTCAACGAGGCCGCGCGGGCCGAGTTCGCGCGCTATCTCGCCAGCCTGCTGCCGCACAAGGCCTTTGCGGTGTCGCCGAACGGCGGCTACGGCTGGCGCGCCGGACGTGCGACGACCGAGGAGGCCCGGCGCGACTCGCTGGCGGCCTGCATGAAATGGTCGCCCAGCTGCACGCTCTATGCGGTCGATGACCAGCTGGAGGAGCCGTCGCAGGCCAGATCCACCGACCAGAGCGCCCGCGCGCGACCGTGACGCACAAACGCCTGAGGCCGGTTTGTTAACTCCGGCGCTCTATGACAGGCCCATGCTGCGGGATCGGGCACGCTCCATTCTCGGCGCGACGTGGAAGCACGTCGCGGTCGTCCTGCTCGTGTCGGCTCCGATCGGCACACATGCGGCCGACGGCAGCAGCGAGCTCGGCGCCGGCGAAACGCCGTCGTCGCGGGCCATGATCCGAAAGATCATCGAGCGGGAAACCAAGAGCACCAATCTGCCGGCCGATATCGCCGAGGCGGTCGTCTTCGTCGAAAGCGGCTACAACCCGGCGGCCATCGGCAGCGCGGGCGAAATCGGCCTGATGCAGGTGCGCCCCGAGACCGCGGCGATGCTGGGCTTCCGCGGCAGCAGCGCGGAGCTGGCCGAACCCGACGTCAACATCCATTACGGGGTGCTCTATCTCAGCCAAGCCTGGCGGCTTTCGGGCGGGGACCTCTGCCGCGCCCTGATGAAATACCGGGCGGGTCATGGCGAAGTGGAGATGAGCGCGCGGTCGCAGGTCTATTGCAACCGGGCCCGCAACCGGCTTGTCGCGATGAGCGCGATGCCGGGAGAGCGCGAAGCTGCGGCTGCTCCGGATCCGGCGTCCACGGTTGCAGCTGCCGTTGCGGTTGCGGCCGCGGCGCCCGTGAAACCGGCGAGCCGCCCGAAGATGCCGGTGCAGCCGAAGGCGGTCTATGCCCGCTATCATCAAGGCACCGCGGCCGCCAGCCGCGCCTATTGGGCGGCCCATGAGGCCAGGGTCAGCCGGATCAAGGCGCGCATCGAAGCACGCTGGAAGCGCGTCGCATCGCGCTGACGGCGATGTTGCTATTGTCTGAGCATGATCTTGCCGGAAAACCGCTGCACGCTTTTCCGGATCATGCGCTACAGCCGCTCGCTGAGCGCGAGCTTGTAGCCGACGCCGGTGACGGTCGCGATCACGGGCGTGCCGCTGCCGACGAGCTTGCGGCGCAGCCGCGCCACCAGCGCATCGACGGTGCGGATGTCGACTTCGGCCTGGCGGTTGCTGACCACCTCGATCAGATAGTCGCGGCTGAGCGGCCTGCCGTCGGCGCCGACGAGCGCCGCCAGCAGGTCGAATTCGGCGCGCGTCAGCGCCACCGGCTTGCCGTCGTTGCCGAGCAATTCGCGCCGGGTCAGGTCGATGATCCCGTCGCCGAACGCGATCGAATTGTGGTTGCGCGCCGCCTTGCGGTCGATCGAGCGACGCCGCAGCACGCTGCGCGCACGCGCGAGCAGATCGCGCAGGTTGATCGGCTTGGTGACGTAATGGTCGCCGGCGACCTCGAGGCCGAGGATGCGGTCGACGTCGGTGTCGCGCCGCGTCACGAAGATGATGCCCGCGTTGCTGGTGGCCTGGATCTCCTTGGCGAGCTCGAAGCCGTCCCCGTCAGGCAGTTGCACGTCGAGGAAGACGAGATCGGTGCGCGCGCGCAGCGCCTGACGGCACTCCGTGCAGGTGCCGGCGCCGACCACGTCGAAATTGTTGTCGCTGAAATAGTCGACCAGCATGGTCCGCGTCACCGGATCGTCCTCGACGACGATCAGCCGCTCGCGGCCGGGCGGACGAGCGGAAGCTACCGCCGTCCTGGCGGTCCCATGTGCCTGCGTCCCGACCTGCAGATTCAAGTCGCCGCGCAATGCGCCGTCATGTGAACGGGCATTCACAGCCTGTTCGAGCCCCCGAAATTGCCTGCCGCGATACTAAGCGCGTTGTGATGCGCAAACAATATTGGTCATGCTCTTGGCACATTAAGTATGAATTGGCCCACAATTCTCATTCCGCGCACCGTCGCGCCGGCAGTCTCCCGATTTTCGGAAAAGCAGATCGTACTTCGGGCGGCGCTCTGCGGCTTGCTCCCCTGTGAGCTTCGCATCTACTGTGCCTCCAAAAGCCTGCACTCGGAGGTGGCGCATGGAGGTCATACTGCTCGGCACCGGCGGCCCGCGCCCGGACCCGCGCCGCATGGCGACGACCACGCTGATCAGGCTTGGCGAGGAGAACATCCTGTTCGACGCCGGCCGTGGCGTCATGGTGCAGCTTCACAAGGCCGGCGTGCCGCTCGGCGCCATCAACACGGTCTTCCTCACCCATCACCATTTCGACCACATCGGCGATCTCTACGATGTGATGTTGAATTCGTGGATGCACGGGCGCAAGGACGATCTCCGCATCTATGGGCCGCCGGACACTGAGCGGCTCGTCAACACGCTCATCACGCAGGTCTACGACAAGGACATCATCTGGCGGGACCAGGGCGAGCCGAGCTTCGGCGGCTGGAAGCCGGTCGCCGCAACGGACATCATCCCAGGCCCCGTGCTCGACACCGGTCGCTGGAAGATCAGTGCCGAACTGGTCTCGCATGGCGATGGCCTCGACATGCCGCCGGCCTTTCTGGCGCGCTGGATCTGTCTCGGCTATCGCTTCGAAGCGGAAGGCAAGGTCATTGCTATTTCCGGCGACACCGTCCCCTGCCCCGGGCTCGAGCGGCTGGCCGAGGGAGCCGACCTGCTGGTGCAGTGCTGCTTCCTCGCCACGCCGGAGATCAACAACGAGCATTTGCGCCGGCTTGCGAAATACACGATCGCCTGCGGCGACACCGTCGGGAAGATCGCGGCCAAAGCCGGCGTCAAGAAGCTCGCGCTGACCCATCACCGTCCGCGCACCGACGATGCCATGCTGAACGCATTGCTTGATGACGTCAGGCGGGATTATGCAGGACCGGTCGTGCTCGGCGAGGATCTCACGCGCATCGAGGTCTGAGGATGATCGAAGATCGAAGCACGCGCGCCGCAACAAATCATGCGTGCGGAAGCCGTTCGGCGTCAGGACGATCCGACCTCGATCCGGTAGGATAATTCTTCCTCAGCGCCCGGCGCGATGTGCATCAGTCCCGGCTTGTCGGCGAACTCGCCATGGAAGCCGGCGGGACTTGCGTAGCCGCGCCAGGGCTCGATACAGAGGAACGGCGCGCCTGACGGTTTCGACCAGACGCCGAGCTCGCGAAATCCGCGCCAGGACATTTTCAGCCATGGCCCGGTCGATGCACCTCCCGCCGCGGCATAGCGGACCGAAGTGCTCTCGATGCGGTCGAAGATGATGGCGTCGTCGACGAACAGGGAGTCCGACAAGGGAAGCGAGGTGCCTTTGACCGGGCTCGGCTCCGCTGCCGGCCGCAGCAATCCACCTTCGAGACGGCGGACCGGAGACGGTTCGGCGCTCGCGAAAGTCAGCGCATGGCTCTCCTTCGCCGCGCCGAGCTGCAGCGGCCAATTGAAGGCGGGATGACCGCCGAGCGAGGCCGGCAACGTCTCCTTGCCGGTGTTGGCGATCGTGAGCGTCAGATCGAGGCCGGACTCATCGATCGCATAGGCCGCCGTCAGCCGGAACGGGAACGGATAGAGCGCGCGCGTCGTCTCATTATCATCGAGCACCAGGGTGCAGCGGCTCTCGCCGCGTTCTGCCCACACGAAGCGGCTGTCGCGGGCGAAGCCGTGCTGCGTCATCCGATACGTCCTGCCCTGATGCCGCAATTCGTCATTGGCAAGGCGCCCGACGATCGGAAACAGCAGCGGCGCGTGACGCGGCCATTCCGGCCCCGCCTGCCAAAGGAATTCGGTGCCGCCGCCCTTCAGCGAGCAGAGCTCGGCGCCGTGCGCCTTGACGGTCGCGGTGAGCGAGCCGCAGCGGAAGGAGTGGGTGTCATCGGTCATGGCCGACCTCTACACCCCGGCCTGGCACGCAGCAAGGCGACGCCGGGCCATGCAGGCCGCGCCTCCGAGCCATGCCCGGCTGCGTCATATTTCTGTACCTAACGATTGCTCACGTGCGGCTCCTCCACCGCGAGCTCCCCGCGAACCCGGCCGGAACTCCATGAACCATCGTGGTCCCCAATTGAAATTCTTCATCAACGGCCGCTTTCTGTCGCAAAAGCTCACGGGCGTGCAGCGTTATGCCGCTGAAATGGTCAAGGCGATCGACGTGCTGCTCGCGTCGGAGCAGATTCCGGCCTCGCTGCGCAACGCAGACTGGCAATTGTTGAAGCCCGCGGATGCAAGCGAGGAACTTGATCTCGACCGGATCAAGATTCGCGCTGTCGGCCGGCTGCATGGGCACGCGTGGGATCAAATCGATCTCGCCCGCGCTGCCGCCGGAGGCCGCTTGATCAGCCTGGCCAATTCCGGGCCCGTCCTCCATCGCGACCACATCGTCGTGATTCATGACGCCCAGGTCTTTCGCAGGCCCGACTTCTTCAACTGGCGCTATCTGACCGTCCATCGCACGATGGGGCGGATGCTCGCGCGGCACGCAAGCATCGCAACGGTGTCGGGTTTTTCCCGCAAGGAGCTTGCGGACGTGCTGAATCTCTCGGCATCGCGCATTCCCGTCTTCCCCAACAGCGCCGAGCACTTTGCAGCCACGCAGCCCGATCCCGGCATCCTGGCCCGACTTGGCGTTCAGCCGCAGAAGTTCTTCCTCTTCGTGGGCTCGAAAACCAAGAACAAGAACCTGTCCGTCGCGATCCGCGCCATCCAGCTGCTCGACCGGGCAGACGTTCCCCTGGTCATCGTCGGCGGCGACAACAGCAAGGTCTTTCAGGATAATTCGGGCGAAGGGGCTTCCGGCCTGGTGCTGGCCGGCCGTCTGACCGACAGCGAGATTGCCGCGCTCTATGCGCACGCATCGGCCTTCGTGTTTCCCTCGCTCTACGAGGGGTTCGGCGTGCCGCCGCTCGAAGCCATGATCTTCGGCTGCCCGGTCATCGCCTCGAGGGCCGACGCCGTCGTGGAGACGTGCGGCGACGCGGCTGCGTATTTTGACGCCACGGATTTCGAGGCGCTGAAGCAGCTCATGCTCGAAAGACTGGCAATCGGCGCGATCTCTGACCAGGAACGCCGGCGGCAACAGGATCGCGTTGCATTCTATTCGTGGAAGAAATCGGCGAAGGCGTTGCTCGATCACCTCGCAGCGCCGGCGAACGTCGCCAGCGCTGCGTGAAACGCGGCACGGTTCGCCTATCGCGCGCAACGGTTTTTGCACAAACAGTTTGCAACTCGCAGCTCTTTGCCTGGTTCCATGACTCTTCTTCGTTCTTGCGATGATCGCAAGCGCGAGCGCCTTGGCGCAACATGACCACATCGCTGCCCCAATATCGCTACGTATTCGAGGAACTGTGTTTCGCACTAGCGAACACAGAACAGGGATACAGATGTCCGGCTCTCCAACGCGGCCCTACGCAAGGCAAACGATGAAAGTGCTGCACATCGCCGAAACGATCCGTGGCGGGATCGCGAGCTATCTGAACGAGTTGCATCCTCAACAACAGGCCAGCTTCGGTGCCGAGAACGTACATTATGTCGTGCCGTCGGATCATCGGGGCGACCTTGGCGCAATCGATGACAACCAGATTACAACATTCGAACGATCCGGCCGGAGCGTCGCCGGCCTATTCCAGATGCTGCGTGCGAGCATGCAAGCGCTGGATGCCTTCAGACCGGACGTGGTGCACCTGCATTCTTCCTTGGCGGGGCTCGTGCTCCGGCCCGCGCTGGCAGCCCGCTCAGGCGGACCGCGCGTCGTCTATTGTCCGCACGGCTGGGCATTTTCGCGCGAGACCGGCCGCTTCAGTCATTTGCTGACCAAGTCCGCGGAGAACCTGCTTGCGCGCACCTCCGACCGAATCATCTGCATCTCGAGCGACGAGTATAACGAGGCGGTGCGCGCGGGAATTCCTGCCGACCGCCTCACCGTGGTCCACAACGGCATCTCGAAGAGCCGCACGCCGCAGCCCGTCGCGGCTGACTGGACCTCCAAAAAGGTCAAGGTGCTGTTCATCGGACGCCTGGACCGGCAGAAGGGGTTCGATCTGCTGATCGAAGCGGCACGCGCGCTCGAGGATGTGCTGGACGTCCGCATGATCGGCGCCTCCGTCGTCAACAAGTACGAAGGTCCGACCGTCCCGTCCAACGTGTCCCTGCTGGGCTGGCTCGACCGCCCGATCATCGAGACCCAGCTCGAGGCCGCCGACCTCGTCGTGATCCCGTCACGTTGGGAAGCCTTCGGCCTCGTTGCCCTGGAAGCGATGCGCGCGGCCAAGCCCATCCTTGCGTTCCGTAGCGGAGCTTTGCCCGAGATCGTCGTCGATGGCGTGACCGGCGTGCTTTGCGAGCCCGTCGCGGTCCAGCCGCTCGTGGATGGTTTCCGGCGCGCACTCGACCTCGATCTCAAGGTGCTGGGACAGCGCGGCTACGACCGCTTCAAGCAGCTCTATGACGTCGAGAAGACGCATGCGCAATTGCAGCAGGTCTATGTCGAGCTGCTTCAGGACGACCGGACGCCCGTCGCAACGAAGGCGGCGCTGCAGTCGGATCTCTCCAAGAATTTCTGATGGCTGCACCGCTCCCACGCACCTTGGTTCGCGACAGTCTCCGCCTCGCGAGCCTCATCGCATCCATTCTCCTTCCGGTCTCGGTCTGCGCACAGCAGGCGCAACCGCTCGATGTCCGATTTCTGCTCGGGGTCGGCACGCATCAGGGGCTGGGCGGCCCGGTGAGCGCGCGCGGATACGTGCCTTCGGAAAACGTCGCCCAGATCAAGCAACTCGGTCTCAATTCCTTTCGCGATGATTTTCCCTGGTCCGAGTTCGAGGTTGGGGGACGCCGGATGGGCTTCACACCCCGACTTGGCAGGCTCGAAGCGCAAGTCAAGTCCGGCGTCGCGCGCCCTCTCCTGATCCTCGCCTTCGGCCATCATCTCGTTCCGAATTCCTCGCCACCGACGACGGACGAGGCGCGGCAGCGGTTCGCCGATTATGCGGCGGCGGCCGCGCAATCGGTGGTGGCGCAGCATCCGCTGTTCGAGCTTTGGAACGAATGGAACCTGGCGGCGAAGAAAGATCCTGCGTTCTCGCCGGAAAACTATCGGGCGCTTGCCGAGGTCACGCGGCCGGTAGTCAAGCGGGTGGCGCCGAATGCACCCTTCCTGGTCGGCGCCCTCGGCGACGATCTGGGCTGGACATGGACCGAGAAGATGCTGCGGACGGGCATTCTTCAATATGCGGACGGCGCATCGATCCATCTCTACAATTTCTGCATGGGCCCGAGCAAACGCACCTCGGCCGAAATCATCGACAGGCTGACGGCGTTTCACCGCCTGGTCGGCCAGGCGAGCGGAAACCCCGATTTTCCGATCTATGTCACCGAGACGGGGTGGACCACGGCTGCCACCAATAAATGCGGCGTCAGCGAACAAGCCCAGTCCGACAATAGTGCGCAGCTCATCTTGTGGGCATCAACCGCGGCGCGCTGGCTCAAAGGAATGTGGTTCTACGAACTCAAGGACAGTGGAAAGGACGCATCGGATCTGGAGCACAATTTCGGGCTCTACCGTTTCGACAATTCGCCGAAGCCCGTCGCCTGCGCGGTTCAGGGCGCCTGGGCTTTCATCCGCTCCAGCCTGAGCGCCGAGAAACGCGAGCTCGCCAGCGGCGTCGTGTCGATCAATGCAACGACTACGTCCGGCGCCAGAGTTGCGGTGTGGTCCGAGACTCCCGAGCGGCGTTACGAGGTCCGGATCAAGGGCGATCAGGACGGCGCAACCTTTGCGATGCCGTGCGACTCGGCCGCAAGACCTACGTCCGGTGCCTGGATTCCGGTTTCGACCACGCCGGTTCTCATTGCAGCGAGCAACGGTGCCATGCCCGCTTTGGAGATAAGGCCGGCGCGGTAAGCGCGATTTTGCAAGACATGAGGTTCAGTGATGAAAGTTCTTTTGACGTCCACGCTTTATCCGACGCCTCAGGCCCCCAAGATCGTCGGCGGTGCGGAGATCTTCGCGCGGCGCTTCGCCGAAGGCCTGGTGCAGCGCGGAGACGAGGTCGAGGTGATCCGCAGCGCATCCGCGCCCGAGCAGGCTCGTGAAAGCTGCAACGGCATCAACGTCTATTCTGCGCCGGTGCGCAACTTCCATCTGCCCTTCTCGCTGCCGAAGAACATCGTAAAGCGCAGCATCTGGCATGCGGTCGACGACTGGCAGATGCAGGCGCCGCTGATAGCGGAACGCATCCGGGCCTTCAAGCCGGACGTGCTGCACTCCAACAATTTGTCGGGTCTCACCACCGCGATCTGGCGCGTCGCCGCCCAGCTCGGCGTGCCGGTGCTGCATACGCTTCACGATTATTATCTGACCTGCCCGCGCTGCTCGCGCTTCGACAAGGGACGCTCTTGCGAGCACACCTGCACGAGCTGCGGGATCCTGACCTTCCATCGCAAGCGGGCGACGCACTGGCTGAGCGCCGTGGTCGGCGTGAGCGAGCGCGTGCTGTCGATCCATACCGACATGGGCATGTTCGCGGAGACGCCGATCCGAACCGTGATCCGCAACGCCTCGACCGAGCCGCCGCGCGAGCCCTACCCTCGCCCGGTCTGCACCACGGAAGTGACGTTCGGGTTCATCGGCCGCCTCACTGAGGAGAAGGGCATCGACAACCTGATGCATGCCCTTGCCATGCTGCCCCCCGACCGCATCCGAATGATGATCGCCGGCCGGGTCAGCGAGGAGGAGCAGCGCCGCCTCAAGGCGCTCGCGCCGGATGCGCGCATCGAGTTCATGGGCTTCGTGGCGCCGGACGATTTCTACAGGCAGGTCGACGTGGTGGTCGCGCCCTCGATCTGGCACGACCCCGGTCCACTCGTCGTCGCAGATGCCAAGGCGGCCGGCAGGCCGCTGCTCGGAACGCGCTTTGGCGGCATGCCCGAGGTCATCGAGCACGGCGTGACGGGTTGGCTGACCGAAGCCGATCCCCAATCCCTGGCCGACAGCATGCTTGCAGTCGCGTCTGATCCGCACAAGATCGACGAGATCAGCCGGCGCCTGATCGCAGATACCAACAAATGGGTATTTGCCGACGTGCTGTCATCCTACAAGAATCTGTATGAGCAATTGCGCGAGCAGCGCATGTCGCGCGTGCGCGCAGCAACGACTGAAGCGCCGCGGGCCGTCGGCAAGGAGCGCCTCATTCCGAGATGACACGCCTCTTCGCGATGGCGGGCTACCTCTATCAGAGCGCCGCGGCGATCATCCTGATCTTCGCGATCAGTCATCTGTTGCCCGCCTCCGACTACACCAATTTCTCGCTGGCACTGGCCTCGAGCCAGTTGCTCTGCGTCCTGATGTTCGAGTGGCTGCAACTCGCCGGATTGCGTTTTCTGGCAGCAGCCGGGGAGAACGAGGCGGCGCGGCTGAGGTGGTCGCTCTTTGCCGCGGGCCTGTCGAGCGCAGGCGCGCTCGTCGTGGTCGGCGGCTGCGCATCTCTGGCCAGCGTACTCCCGGCCGGGATCATCGCGCTGGGCCTCGGCATATCCGTGCTTCAGGGCCTGACCGACCTCTATTTGCTGTCGGTCCGCCTGTCCGACCGGCTGGGTGTCGCCTCCTCTCTCCTGGCGTTTCGCGCTACCGCCCTTCTGACCGGAGCCGCCGCGGGTGCGGCGATTTGGGGAACGGCGGAAGCGGCGCTGCTCGGCGTCAGTGCGGGCCACGCCCTGGGCCTGCTCGCGGGGCTGGTGGCCTATCGCACCCCCCTGGAGCGCGTTCCGCTGCGGACGATGCTGGCCGACTGGAAGGATTTCTCCCGCTACGGCATGCTGGCGGCGGGTGCGTCCGTCATCCATCTCTCGGTGCCGGTGCTGCTCCGCTTCATCATCATCGGCCGGCTGGGCGCGACGGGCGCCGGCGCCGGATTCTCGATTGCGCTCGACCTGCTGCAACGCCCGTTCTGGGTCCTCAATGCAGCGATCCACACCGTGAGCTATCCCGATGTCGTGAAGGATTTCGAGCACGGAACCGTCATGAAGTCGGTGCAATCGACGCGGCGAATGTTCGAGTTCATGGTCTGCACGACCCTCGTGCTGCTCGGCGGTCTCGTCGGCTTCATTCCGGATGCAGCCCGTATCCTGGTGCCGCGGGAGAGCCTTGATGGCTTCCTGACGACGGCACCTGTTGTGGCCGTCTTCTATTTCCTGCACACGCATCTCCAAGCGACCGTCGCGGTCGTTCCGCACCTGGAGAAGCTCGCAACGAGGCTCGTGATCGTTGCGGCCGGCCAGCTCGCGATCGTCGCTGCCGTCGCGCTGGCCGCGGCATGGGCCGGCCTGTCGCCGCAACAGGCGGTCGGCTGCGCTTGCCTCGCCACGCTGGCAGCGATTCTGTTTGCGCTCGGTCCGACACTGCGGTTCGAGGCATTCCCGCGCTGGTCACTGGTCGCGCAGGCGCTGGTGGCCGCCGTCCTGATCGGATCACTCGGCGCGATGCCGACCGAGCCCGCGACATGGCTTGCCGGCAAGATCGTGATCGCCGCGCTCGCAACGGCGATCGTCGGATGGCGCGGTGACTTTCTGATGCTGGCCCGTCGCGGCTAGCCCAATTCGCCGCATCCGGCACGGATCGGACACAGCGGGCGAGCAACTGAGCCGTTGGGCCACGGCTCAAATTCAGGTCCTGGACGGAACCATTGCGCCTTCCCGATCAAACCAAGCGGTCATATCCGGGAAAATACGGATACAACCAGTGCGATAAAATCTTTCAGATTGATCGCCCATGAAAATGGCATCTGCCGACTCCCTGTGCCATCCGATGACGCAGACGAAAGAGTCGCACCCCACCGCCGCGTTCGTATGACACGCTCTCAAGCCGAAGCGTTGGATCGAACTCGCACAGCTTGCGCATATATTTAGCAGCGTGAATCGTGGAAATCTTGAAAGCGCCATTCTCACGCCATCCTGCACGGGCATCGCATCAGCATTCTGCTGCAATACGAGTCGAGCTGTTCCTGCACAAGGAACCGCATTTCACTCGCGATTTGTAGCTTCGATTTTTATCTGAAATTCACACTCGACAGAGAAGCTTCGACGCAAATCCCTGCGAGCAATTTCGTTCGCGCTGAAACCCGAGTTTGCAATGCCTGATCAAACCATCCTGTCCGCCAGCAGCTTCATCAACTCCATCGGCGTCAACACGCACGCCGGTTTCGGATGGACCGGCTACAACAACCTCGCGCTGATGGCCGACAGCCTCGAATATATCGGCGTCACCCATCTCCGCGACGCGATGGGGACGAACCCCGCTGCGCAGCCGGTCGTCGAGGGCCTGGCCGCCGCCGGCTACAAGTTCGACTTTCTGGTATCGTCTGCGCTGCCCCAGTCCGGTACGGTCGGGTTGCAGAACTACATCGCCTCGCTCCAAAAATTCGCGACGAGCTATTCGGGCAGCATCACCGCCATCGAGGGGCTCAACGAGGCCAATCACCAGCCCTTCAGCTACAATGGCAGCTCCAGCCTTTCGGCCGCGGCCCAGTTCCAGAGTGCGCTCTATCAGGCCGTCAATGCCAACGCGACGCTCGCCAGCATCCCCGTCTACAATCTGTCACTGGCCTACAACGATCCGCAAGGCTACAGCCAGCTCGGCAACATGTCGGGCTCGGTCGACTATGCCAACGCCCACGCTTATGTCAGCACCGGCCTCAATCCGAGCAGCTCCATTGCGGCGACGCTGAGCGCCGTCATGGCCGCGGCTCCGGGAAAGCCTGTCGTCATCACGGAAACCGGCTACACCACGCAAAACAACACCCAGTATCTCGGCGCCAACGAGATGGTGCAGGCCAAATCGATCCTGAACACGCTTGTCGTCGCCTACAAGGCCGGCGTGAGTGCAACTTACCTCTACGAGCTGTTCGACCGCGACTCGTCTGCAGCCAACACCAATCCCGAAGCCAATTTCGGCCTGTTCAATTCCGACGGCACGCCCAAGCTCGCCGCGACGGCGATTCACAACCTGACGACCATTCTGGCCGACGACGGCAAGGGCGGCCTGCAGCCGACTGACCCATTGAACTACACGTTGAGCAACATGCCGGCCACCGGCAACAGCATGGTGCTCGGCAAGAGCAATGGCGCCTACGAACTCGTCGTCTGGGCCGAGCCGAAGCTCTGGAACGATGCCACCGATACCGAGCTGTCCAATGCGGCCCAGACGGTGACGGTGAACCTCGGCGCCGTCCATCATACCGTGAAGGTGTACGACACGCTGACCGGCACCACAGCGATCGCCAGCTACACCGACGTCAGCACCATCACCATTCCGGTCAGCGATCACCCTGTGATCATCGAGATCGACGCGCCCCCGACCACGCCGCCCGCCCCGGACACAAGGACCAGCGTCACCGGAACGGCTGCGGAGATCGTACCGCAACTGTCCGATCTGAGCGACTCGACGGCGCTGCAGACAATCACCCTGACCGACTCCCACGTCCTGCAGGTCGCGTCGAAGGCGACCATGGACTACATGATCGCCCATTACGGCAACGCGCTCTCGAAGATCCAGGGCGGATATTCGTTCTCGGTGACGAACTCGGCGGCGACCTGGACCAGCACGAGGACTTACGATTCGAGCGGCAAGCTGCTCTCGAAATCCGACACCGGCCTCAATTCAAGCGGACAGCCGACCTCGACCACCATCGTCCACAGCGACGGCTCCAAGGACGTGATCAGCTACACCGGCGGCGTGCAGACGAAGTTCGTTCATGTCGGAACCGACGCAACCCGGACAACCGACACCTACAACACGGCCGGCACCCTGCTGAGCGAAGTCGTCCAGAAGTCCGACGGCTATTACTCCACCACGCTCTACACGAACGGCGTGAAGACAGCCGCCTACGTCAAGAACGCGGACGGCTCGCAGGACAACTATACCTACAACATCACGGGCAAGAGCTTCACCACCCAGGTGCAGCATCTCGACGCGTCGGGGAAGGTCACTTCGGTGATCCGCAGCCATGCCGACGGCTCGCTGGACTCGACCCAGGTCTACAATAGTGACGGCAGCAGCGTGATCACGTTGTACAGCGCCACGGGAGTGAAACAGGTCGAGACCGCCTACCATGCCGATCGCAGCAAGGATGTCTGGACGTACAACATCAAGGGCCAGAACTATACGACCCAGCACGACGTCTACGATTCGACCGGATTCCTCACGACCCTGACGCGCCTGCATGCCGACGGCAGCCTGGCCTTCGAGCTGATGCAGACCGCCGACGGCACCAAGACGACCAACTGGTACAATGCCGCCGGCAGCCTCACCAGCGAGGTGGTCCAAAAGGCCGACGGCTTCGCCTCGACAACCCTCTACAGCAACGGCGTCAAGACGAAAGTTTACATCAAGAACGCCGACGGTAGTCTGGACAACTATGCCTATGGCATCACCGGCCAGAGCTACACCACGCTGATCCAGCACATCGATCCGTCCGGCAAGGTCACGTCCGTCACCCGCAAGCACGCGGATGGCACGCTCGACTACACCCAGGTCGTTAACAACGACGGGAGCAGCGTCGTCACCATCTATGACTCGACGGGAGTACGGACGAAACAATCCGAGTACCACGCTGATGGCAGCAAGGATGTCTTCCTCTACAACATCACCGGCCAGAACTACACGACCGAACACAATGTCTACGATGCAACCGGCTTCCTCACGACGCTGATCCGGAAGCACGCGGACGGCAGCATGGCGTTCAAGCTGGTGCAGAGCAAGGACGGGACCAAGACGACGGACTGGTACGATGCCAAGGGGGTCCTCACCAGCGAGGTGATCACGAAGGCCGACGGTTACAGCTCGACAACGGTCTATACCAACGGCCTGAAAACTGCGGCCTACATCACCAATGCCGACCTGAGCCAAGACAATTACACCTACAACATCACCGGGCAGAGCTATGCCACGCAGCACCAGCATCTCGATCCGACCGGCAAGACGACGGAGGTGACCCGCTGGCACGCCGACGGCACGCTCGACTATACCCAGGTCGTCGGCAGCGACGGTGGCAGCGTCGTGACCAATTACGACGCTTCAGGCCTCAAGAAGATACAAACCGACTATCACTCCGACGGCTCGAGGGATGTCTATCTCTTCAACGTCGTCGGTCAGAACTACACGAAAGAGCACGATACCTACGATACCACCGGTTTCCTGACGCACATCGTGCGGACCCACGCCGACGACAGCCTGGCATTCACCCTTGTGCAGAGCGCCGACGGCACCAAGACCTCGGGCTGGTATGACGCCAAAGGAATTATCACCAGCGAGGTGACGACCAAGAGCGACGGCTACAGTTCCACCACGGTCTACACCGGCGGTATCAAGACCGCTGCCTATATCAAGAACGCCGACGGCACGTCGGACAACTGGAACTACAACATCACAGGCCAGTCCTACACGACGCAGCACCAGCACCTCGATGCCTCGGGCAAGATCGTCGAGATCACAAGGACCCACGCCGACGGCAGTCTGGACTATACCCAGGTCATCAACAATGACGGCAGCAAGCTGACCGACATCTATAACAGCGCCGGCATCAAGACCCAGGAGATCGCCAGCCACGCCGACGGCTCGAGGGACGTCTTCCTGTTCAACTTCAACGGACAGGCCGGCGTCACGCAGCACGAGAGCTACAACACCGCCAAGGCGCTCGAGTTCATCGATCAGACCAAGTCCGATGGCACCCACAACGTCACGGCCGTCGCCAGCGGCGTGACGATCCAGGGCGGGGCCGGCAATGACGTGTTCTCGGCGGCGCCGAACTCGACGACCATCGCGTACGACCACGGCCAGGACCAGATCCTCAACTTCCAGGCCGGCAGCGGGACGACGCACGACACGATCGCGATCTCGAAACTGCTGGCGGAGGACTACAGCCAGCTCCAGATCACGCAGTCCGGCACGAACGCGCTCATCACGTTCTCGGCGACCGACTCGATTCTGCTGAAGAACGTCTACGTCTCCAGCCTGACGAGCCACGACTTCGTGTTCGTTTGAGCCGGTGAGACCTGCCCAAACGGGCGCCAACGTCGCTGGGGCCGGGACCATGTCCCGGCCCCTGATCGCTCGTTGGTCGGGCGCCTGCCTCATCGATGAGCAAAGGGCTCTCTGCCATCCGCAATTGGATGAGCCCCATGAATTCGGAGGGATCGTCGGGTTGTGCCGCCATCGGCCGCCGCGCTTGCGAACTTGCGTCACAATTCGTCTCTAGAAGAGCGACGAAACGTGCAAGGAAACCGAGCCCCGATGGAAGCCAGTGAAGCAAGACGTTTTGTCGTTCTCGACTTCTACCGCTTCGTCGCCGCGCTCGGGGTCTTCATCTTCCACCTGAAGCTGATCGACAAGGGCATCTCACCGGCCTGGAACGGGTCCTATGGCCTGTTCGTGGACATGTTCTTCATCCTGTCCGGGTTCGTGATTTCCTACTCCTATCCTTCAACCTCGACAGGCCCGCGCTCCTATGCGCGCTTCCTCATTAGGCGGATCGCGCGAATCTACCCCTTGCATCTGCTCACATTGTTGATATTCGCGGTCCTTGCTCTCATGGGCATATCCGGTCCGACCTCGCACGCGAGCTTGACGGATTTCATTCAAAACCTCTTCCTCGTGCAGGCGTGGGGTATCACAGATCATCTCAGCTTCAACTCGCCGGCTTGGTCCATCAGCGCCGAGCTGTTCTGTTACCTATTATTCCCATTGTTCATGCTGCTGGCCGGGAGGATCTCGCCGCTGATGCTGGCGATCATCGTCGCGCTCTCTTACGGCATCCTTGCCCATGCTCACCTGCCGATCTGGCAGGAACGCTCTCAGATGTACGGGGCAACTTTCGATTTCGGGATGTTACGGGCGCTTCCGAGCTTCCTGAACGGGATTCTCCTAACCGTCCTGTTCAGGCTCTCGAGCGACTATCGCAAGAAGCCGGTTGCATTCGCCGGAATAGCGCTGTTTGCCGTCTCGGTTCTGGTTCTCAACTTCTTTGCCAAGCCCGACCTTGCAATCATACTGTTCTCTCTCGCGATCCTCGTCACAGCCACGGGAGAAAGCGCCTTCGCGCGGTTTCCCGGCTCCGATTGGCTCGGCCGCCTCGGCAACACGTCATATGCCATCTACATGATGCACGAAGTGCTGTTGATCCTGCTCTTCAAGCCGGCCTGGCACTATTTCGGACTTCAGCCAAGCATGTTTCCGGTGTTTGCATTGGTCTGCTGCATCGTTCTGACAGTCGTTGCCGACGTGACATATCGCTACGTCGAAGATCCCGCTAGAAGATTGATCAACCGGCTTGCGCCTGGCGGGGCAAGATCAGCCCGCGTCCCGAAGCCCGAGCCGCTCGATCTTGCCGAGGCCAGACAGGCGGCCAACGCAAGCTAGCTGGTGCGTGCAGGCCGAATTCTGGCTAGGTCTTAGACGATCGCCGCACACGACCCCAGACTTCCTGGCATATCCGCACCACGGCCGGCCGGGCGACCGCCATGACAACGGCAAGATAGACCGAAGAACCAAGCAGCACGAGCGCGGAGAGACGCAGCCATGGCGACGTGGCCGGCATGGTAACGGAGGCAGCAACCACCGCGCACGCCATCACCGCGGAGCCCGCAAGTGCCGGCATCAGCGCCGCGGCATAGGGCCTGATGCCGAGCGCCAAGATCCGCATCGAGGCTCCGGCGGACAGTGGATACAGCAACAAGGCGCGAACGACGTAGCCGACAGCGATGGCGATAAGGCCAAATGGCGCAGCGAGGATGAAGATCGTTATGTTCGAAACCGCGTATATCAGCGTCAGCCAAGTCTGCCAGTGCGGTTTGCCGAATGCAAGGATCACCGAGTGATTGTAGAGGCCGATCGTGGTCAAGAACCCGGTGATCGACATGATCGCGAGTAGAGGGGCGGCCTCGCCCCACTTGGATCCGAAGAAACCGACGATGAGATCCGGTGCCAGAGCCGCTATGCCCGCGAAAAGCGGGGCCGTCAGCAGTGACGTGTACTTGACGAAGTCGACCAGCGTCGAACGCGATGCTTCCCGGTCATGCTGGAGGCCAGCGATGGTCGAAAAGAACACGCGGTTCAACGCATTCCCGATCACGGTACTCACGGCGTTGACCAGGCGCTTGGCAAGGCTGTAGAAGCCCGCGCCGGCGGCGCCGGTATACCAAGTGACGAAAATCAGATCGGAATTGGCATTGGCAAAGTTCGTGATTCCCGTCAGCGCCACGTAGCGCGCATAGCTCAGGAGATCGATAACAGCCTGCCGGCTGACCCGGAGCCGAGGGCGCCAGGGCGTCAGGATCCAAAGGCTGACCAGCGAGATCAACGAAGTCGAGACGAGCTGTCCGACCAGCGCAACGACCCCGTAACCCTGTATCGCCAGCGCGATCCCTACGGCTCCGCCAACCGAGATTGAAGAAAGCGAACGGATGGCGAGGGATCGAAAGAGTTGATTGCGCGTCAGCCAGGCTTCGTGCGTCCGTGACAGGCCTTGCACGGCCACCACGATGCAAAATCCTTTGAGAACGATGGCAAGATCCGAAAGACCGGAGAATCGTTCGATGGCGCCGCTCGAGGCGAACAGTGCGAGTGCTGCAAACAAGGAGAGGCCCGCGATGAGCCAAAACGAGGCAGTGTAATCCTCATCCTTCGGATCGGGACGCGCCTGGACGGCAATCGCGATGCTTTCGATCAGGACTGCCCGGCAGAACTCGAGCGCCAGCGCTCCCGTTGCCACGATGCCGAGAATCTGCGGCGACAGCAGCCGCGCCATGATCATGTAGATTGCGAGCGTGAGCGCCTGCCCGACCGCGGAATCGAGCGCCGACCAAATGACGCCCGAAACGATCGAGCGCGGCTTGATAATCTCGTGGCGCAATTGGAAGCCTGTCACAATTCGGGGTTAGGTCGACATTCGTCGATGAGCCATTGGCTGCTATGGTCCAATAGTCGCCTTGTTTACGAGGACACTACGGCAAGAAAGCAGCTACATCCGAGGCAGCATGAATTTTCGAGGCAATCTACGACGGCTGATCAACGAGGTCGGCTGCGACTTTATTCATCAACTGCCCTATCCGCACGTGGACTTGTTCTTCTGGCGTCCCGACGACGGAACGATCAATTTCGGTGATCATCTTTCGATCGTTGTCGTTGACCATCTCTTGCGGCAATTCGGCTATACGCTCGTCGATGAGGTGCCGCGGCAAGCGCGCTTGTTCGCGATCGGCTCCGTGCTCCACTACGCGCGAAATGGCGATGTGATCTGGGGAAGCGGCGTAAACGGACGCCCCGGCCAAGGTGACCTCAACCATCGCGTGCAGAATTTGGACGTGCGAGCGGTGCGCGGCCCCCGTACCCGGGAAGTTCTGCAGCGCCGGGGCATCGCGGTTCCCGAAGTGTTCGGAGATCCGGCCTTGCTGCTTCCTCAGCTATTTCCAAATCGTTTTCGCCCTACTGCCAAGAAGCCGTGGGTGTTTGTTCCGAATTTGCACGATTTGAACATCGTCGACCCTGCCGCCGATACGGTGGTCTCACCGCTCGGATCCTGGAACCGGCGAATTGACGCCATTCTCGAAGCTGAACTGGTGCTGGCCAGCTCGCTCCACGGCATCATCGTCGCCGAGGCATTCGGGATACCTGCTCGATACGTACGGCTGAGCAGCGGAGAGGCCGAGTTCAAGTATCATGACTATTATGAGGGCACCGGCCGGTTCGCCGTCGAGTTTGCGACGAGTATTGACGAAGGTCGCGAGATGGGGGGAGCTGCGCGCCTCAACTTTGATCATCGTGCCTTGATGAGTGCATTCCCGATCGACCTCTGGAGCGGAAAGAACTAGCATGGCCAAGCGCCTTCGCGTGGCCATCTACGCGCCGCATTTTGCGGAATATTCCTACCGGCTCGCATCGGGACTGGCGCATCATTGCGACGTTCGGCTTGTGCTCAACCGCAAAGACGCGAACCAGCAATGGGAGCTTGCCGATATCGCTGTGACGGCGCCGTTCGAGACACGGATTCGCGACCTCAGTCTGCGGCGCGGCGGCGCAATCGGCATCCCTGCCTCGTTCATCGACATAATTTCCTTCCGCCCGGACGTGATCCATTGTCACGAAGTTCCCGAGATCTACACGTCCAAGCTGATTCAGCTCCTGCGTCCGCTCGGCATTCCCCTGGTGCTGACCGTTCACGATGCTATCCCGCACTCGGAGGGCGGCTCCGGCACCTCGCCCCGTGAAGATGCCTGGCGCGGACGCATGCGTGCGGCCGCCTCGATCGTCACGACGCACGGCGAGAGCTGCATTGCAGATTTTCATCGCGCCTCGCCCGACTTCAAGGGCGAGACGGTTTCCAGCATGCACGGCGTGCTGATGGTTCCGCCGGACAAAAGCTCGTTCACCGAGCCCGAATCCGGACGCATCCTGTTTTTTGGACGGATGTGGGCTTACAAGGGCCTCGACGTTTTCATCGACGCGATCGACATGTTGGCCCAGCGCGGCGTCGCGCATGAAGCGATCGTCGCCGGGCGCGGCCCCGAGATGACACGGCTCGGCGCCCGGATGGAGGCAATGCCGACGGTCAAGACCATCAATGCCTACATTTCGCCTGCGGATACCGGACGTCTATTTCAATCTGCTACGGTGGTTGCCTTGCCCTACAAGGATGCATCACAAAGCGGGGTGCTCGCATCCGCCTATGGGAATGCGCGTCCCGTCGTCGCCAGCGCCACCGGTGGCATTCCCGACGTCGTGACGGACGGCGTCAATGGTCTCCTGGTCCCTCCCGGCGATGCCACTGCGCTCGCCGATGCACTCGAGCGCGTGCTGACGTCGAATTCACTCGCCACAACGTTGGCTGACGGCGCGCGGCAGACCGCGGCCGGCCCTCTGAACTGGGACCACATTGCCGAACGGTTGCTTGGATCCTATCACAGGCTCGCCGGTCGTACCGTGTGAGCGCGACACGCGCTTTCTCAAGCCGATTGCCCCACTTTCAGCGGTCGAAAGAACGTGCTGCGGAACGCGCCGTCCAGCAAGCGCCTCAGCCGGACCTCGATCAGTTCATAGCTGATCGCACTTGCAGCCAGTGACATCACCAGCCCGAGTCCGATGAAAGCCGCCCATAGCAGCCAGCGGTCGACGCCGGCGGCAACCAGCTTCAGGCCAACCACTTGCAAGGGGAAGAGCACGAAGGGGTGCACGAGATAGAGGCTGTAGCTGATCTTGCCGATATATTGGAGCGCCGGCGTGCTCAGGGCCTTCCCGAGGCCTGATTCCGGGGCGAGCACCATGGCGAACAGCAGAAATCCGGGAATGAGGCCCACGAACGGATGAAACAGCACCAGGCTCGCGTACAGCGCGGCCCCGCAGACGAGCCCTGCGACCAGACCGAGCCGGCCGGGAATGGAAATGCGAAATCCCGTCGCGCTGAACAGCATCCCGATGCAGAAGAACGCGGTGATCGGCCAGCGCATCAGGCAGGCCACGCCCAGCAGGATCAGAGGCGCAGCCAGCAGCCTGCCGCCGGCGCGCCACATCGAGAATGTCAGCGCAAACCAGATGTAGAATGCCCACTCATAGGTCAGCGTCCAGGCATTCTGCTGGGCAATGGGCAACCCGAGCGCGTCCTGCACGAAGAACAGGTTGGCCGCAAAGATCGCGAGATAGCTGGTGAGATCGATCCCGCGGAAGAACTTGTAGGCCACGATCGGCCCGATCGCGAACAGCGCAAGATGCAGCACGACGAACACCGGCATGATGCGCAGGACGCGGTCGAAGAAGAACCGCGACAGCGAACCGTGGCGTATCAGACTGGCCGGGATCAGGAAGCCGCTGATCATGAAGAACAGCTCGACACCGTGCCCGCCGACATTGATCACCGACTGCAGCCAGGGCCAGAGCGGCGGCAGAAAACCGGGATTCGGGATGTCGTACATGCCTGCCTTCGGCATGTCGTAGAAATGATCCATCAGCACGCTCAGCGCCGCGATGGCACGAAGGCCCTGGACCGAAGGAAGGAACGATCCATCATAGGCGGCGCCCGGCTGGTGAGGTGCCTTGATCACTCTGCGGCACCCTGGGTGCTGAGCACTGGCTCGAGGACGACAGGCTTTCTTCGCGCGGAGCGGAATCTTTGCCCGAAGGAAATGCTGGGCTTCTCGATGAACGTGTATGTCATCCAACTGACGAGGATCGACAATGCCAGGATGACGACCAGGAAGATCGACCATCCGAGGGGTCCGTCGCCGAACCATACCAGGCGGTGGACGTAGACGATCACGAACGGCGACATCAGGTAGACCGAATAGCTGATCACGCCGACGAATGCCATCGGGCGCCAGGCCATCCGTTCGCCGAACACGGCAAAGCCGATGAAGACAAGCGCCGCGCAGATATAGGCCGATCCGATCGAATAACTGTAGAAGAAATTCTCGTGATACACGCCGCCGAACCGCCGGTCGGACAGGGTGGCGGCGAAGACCGCATACAGAAGCGTGCAGACGGTCACATGCGTCCACCGCAGCTTGCCGCCAATGACGGTGTCGCGGATGATCTTGCCCAGGAACATCGCCGAGAGGTTCAAGCCGACCTCCATCACCGAGGAGACTGCCCTGCTCTCAACGAAAAGTGCAGCTGTGGTTCCCACCAGCGCGGCGGCAACGACGATGGTCACCGCCGTGAAGCGCCGGTTGAGCAGCCCCATCGCAAAGAGAATGGTGCATCCGACGTAGAACAAGAGTTCGATCGCCAGCGTCCAATAGAACACCCAGAGATTCGGGACGTTCACGAAAGTCTGCAACATCGTCACGTTAGCGGCGATCTGCCCCAGCGGAAAACTCTTCGAATCCAGCAGCTGCACCGACACGAGCCCGACAACGATCGAAGTCCAATAAGCCGGATAGAGCCGGAAGAAGCGGCTGATCGTAAAATCGCGCACAGGCGTGGCGCTGTCCGGGAAGCTGAACGGAATGACGAAGCCGCTCACGAAGAAGAACAACACGACCCCGAACCGGCCAAAGTTCATGTAGTAGCCGAATATGTCGTGGAGGGGCCCGTAATAGACACCCGTCGGGTGCTTTTCCAGGATGACCTCGAATACGTGCTGGACCAGGACGGCCAGCACGGCAATGCCGCGCAGCGTGTCGATGAATGCGAGCCGTTTATGCATTGTTCGTTCTCACCTGCTTCCGCTCGCCGCCGGTACATCCGGGCGGAAGCCTTCTAATGACGGCATCGGTGGCCGTACGATGATTGGCACGGTGTCGCCCGCCCGCGCGGTGGTCGCGCGCCGCGAGAACACCTCGCTGAAGCTCAACGCGATGATCAGCAGGCCGGACGCCGGGCCGTAATTCAGAACGGTGATCGTGAACAAGTTGACGACGAAGATCAGCGTCAGCTTGTAGACGTCGGTCGTGCCGAACGTCGCCCGGAATACCATCACCATGAATGCGACGAACGGGAGTCCGAACATCAGATACGTGCCGATGTAGAAATTGTCGACGGGAACCCAGAAGGCGGCGAGCGGCGAGAACAGCTTCTGCGGATAGTTGAAGCAGCCCACGCCGCAGCCGGTCACGAGACCAACGGGCATGAGCTGGCTCAGGTAGACGAACGGCAGTTGCCAGCTGTTGTTGATGCGGTCGACGATGCTGAACAGGGTCGTGTGCGGCACCGCGGCGGTACCCGAAGCGAGCACGATCATGAAGAACGGCACCAGGATCGCGGCAAACGACCACAATGCAATGTTCCGTATCGCGGTGAAGCGCGACTTCTCCGGGAGCATCCGCACGAACACCAGCAGAATCAAGTAGAGCACGAGGACGATCATGGTCGTCTTGCTGGTCGTCAGACGGATGATGTAGACCGCAAGGGAGCCGTACAGAAGGCACCAAATCGTGCTCTTACGGATCGACGTAATTGCGAAGGACACGAGTATGAAGAAGGCCGCCATGGTACTTTCGGCAGCAAAGCCCGTGAGACGCTGATCGTCACCGCCATAGGCCCACCATAAGCGACCCGCCTCACGAACGGCGCCGAAGGACTCATATTTGTATCCGACCCAGGGCATGAAGTAGAATTTCGTCAGCAGCACGCCGATCAGCGAGAGGTAGAACGTCGCGGCGATGACCGACAGCAACTTCTTGTAGGAGCCCAGACTGGCGTCGCAGAAACAAAATCCGACGAACACCGGGAGCATCATCTTAAACGACGACATCGCCGCGTTGACCGTCCCCAGCATGAAGTAGCCGAGCACCAGCGACAGCATGATCTGCACGAGGACAACTGCAGCCATGATACTGCGATTGCGCAAGATGCAATGCACGATGAACTGGACCAGGCACAGAAGCGCAATGCCATCCGGCACGAACCAAAGCGCGTCCAAATGCATGATGCTGGTGTAGTACCGCATCATACCGCCGAAGGCATCCCGGACCAGATAGGCTGCGAGCGCGATCGCCTCGATATTGAGGCTGATCAGCATCATCCTGCGGGGTTGCAGCGCGAAGGTGCTCATGCGCGGCTCAGTTGCTCAGCCGCGCCGATCGGGCGGGGGATGGCGCAAAATCCGGGGGGCTTCCGAATGCATTTCGCAGGAGCCTGCCGCCGGGAATTTCGACATAGAGATAGGTGAGGTGCGAAACCGCGAGCACGGCGGCCAGTGAAACGACGAGATTCAGCGTCGCCGGCAGGCCTGCCCAGATCGAATCCAGGGGGGCGATTCGCCCCGCCCCCACGCCCCGCACGAAGTATTCAGCCAGCAGCACCACGAGCGCGTGCACCATATAGATCGAATACGAACGACGCCCCAACCAGATCAGCGGCTTGGCCACCAGGATCCGCGGCACCAGCAGCGCATCCGGAAAGGCCACCAGGCTGCCGAGGAAGATCGCGAACATCACTGGCGCGAGGAAGGTCGCGGCAGGATTGGCCTCCGCCAGGGACACCAGGACGATGCTCGCGATCATGGCGACGAATTGCAATGCGCCCTGCACGGCAGGCCCCGGCTTGGCCGGCAGGCGATCGACGATCCTCACCATCAAGACGCCCAGGAAAAAGCCGACGAAGCAGCGTAGCAAGCCGAAATCCGTCTGAAGCTCGATGCTCTTCTTTTCGAGCACGAAGATGATGAAGACGAGACTTCCGACCGCGAGCAGCCCGGAGAGGACATAAAACCACGCCAGCGAGCGCATGCGCAGGGCAATGAGAACGATCAGACCAAACACCAGGTAGGTGTAGAACTCAACGCTGATGCTCCAGCTCGGCGCATTCCAGCTGAGATAGTCGATGAACCCCATCGAGTGGAGAAGCAGGACGTTGAGGCCGAAGGAATAGGCATTGTTCACTTCGAACGCCGCAGGCGCGGCGACGACCACCCCCGCCATGACCAGGCCGATGCGCAGCAGGCGAAAGACGAGGTTTGCCAGCAGCATGACGATATGCAGCGGGTAGACTCGCGCCAGGCGCCGTACCATAAATTCGCGCAGCGAGAAGCGCGTGAAGTCGTTCTCGACATAGCTGAGCGCCATGACCATTCCGCTGAGAACGAAGAACAGATCGACCAGCAGCCATGCACTCCTGAAGAAGGAGCAGTTGATCCAGGCGTTGTGCGGGAATGCCGCGAGAAAGGTTGGCATCAGCAGCAGATGGTGGATCACCACGGAAGTCGCGGCGATCCCCCGGATGCTGTCGAGCGGCAGGACGTGCGCCTTCTCACGATGAACCAACTCCGTCACATCAACATTCCGTAGCTGTTGCACCGCAGCAGTGTGTATCAGGTCTCAACGCGTGATCAATCTCTGCAATCGCGGAGCCGCATTCGATGCATGACGACCGACAATAATTTCAAAGCTTGCAGATCATTCGGACATGCGAGCGCCAAGTTCATGCCACTTTTCATCCGACGTGCGCCTGCTTCGGCGCGCAAGCCAATCGACATGGGATGATTGCGAGTATTTGCGCGCAAAGTGTGCGCGAAATTCGGCACTGTTGCGATCGAGGCCCTTGCAGCACATTGATTGCTGCGTGCCAATGTCGCGCGAAAAAATCTTTCGCCAATGGGGAACAATAAACGCGCGTCGTGACTTGTGTGTCGGTTTTGCGACGAGCGGCTGCGCGAGTGCCCGATATGTTTTCAGGTTGCAACATTCATGGGCGTGATTTGCCGATCTCGCAGGCATTGTAGAACTTGTTTTTGCAACCGGCGAACAAGCGGGCTCGCGTTTGTTTTGTCGCCAGCTTTGCACCAGCTTTTGCGTCGCACAAAAAGATGACACAGTTACCTGTCAAGTTTCGCCTGTTCTCTTATTGCAACAGAAGCAAGGAACACGGATGGGCCGCGGACTAACACGTCGTCATGCGCAGCCGCGATGGCTAGCGATTGTCTTGATTGGTTCTGCGCTGATCGTGTCGAGCGCCGGTGCTTGCCGCGCGCAGTGCGTCGAATTCTCGGACCGCGCCTCGCAACTCGAACTCGACACCTTCGTTAAGTCGCCGTCCTCGCTCCTCGAGCGGTTGCGCAATGACAAGGAGAAGTTGCGGTATTGGCTCGCGCGCTATGTCGCGACGAATCCGTCGGTCCTGCCGTCCGTCCAGACGCTCATCTCGGCGTCGGCTTCAGCCGATCGCTCGTCCATCGGCGCTGCGCTGCGCCTTGCCGAAGCACGTTGCACGTCCACCAAGCCGGACGCCGCGCGCAAGATCAGGGATTTCGTGCAGCGGATCGGCGATCTCAACGTGCAGGCCGGTTATTCCGGGGCCGGAGAGGACAGCTCCGGCGTCCAGGCCCAATCGCAAATCAAGACCTCGCCGCAGCCGGGCCGTGGCGGAGCACTGCTCGAAGGCGAGTGGAGAACCAAGCTGGCCAATCCATTCAAGCCCGTCCCCCTTCCGAATTGATCCATGATCGTCAAAGGCAGCGAATTAGCACATGTACCAGCCTAGGGAACATTTCCAGTCGGGGCACCGATTCGGCATCGAATTCGGCGGGGCGGTCCTCAGCTTCGAGCGCGTGGCCGACGTCCTTCGCCGCCAATGGCCGATCATCGCGGTCTGTACGGGAGCTTCGCTGGCCCTGGTGATCGTCTACCTGGCCATGGCGCAGCCCATGTATACGGCAAATGCCCGCATCATGATGGATACGCGGCAGACGCAAGTTCTGGACAAGGACAGCAACGCCAGCAGCGCCCTGATCGACACGGGTTACGTCGACAGCCAGGTGGAGATCATCAACTCGGACGACCTCATTCTGTCCGTCGTCCGCCGCCTGAAGCTGACAGAAGACCCGGAGTTCAACGGCTCCAAACCCGGCCTGCTCTCTATCATCATCGGCAAGCTGACATCGCTATTCGGCTCCGGCGAACCAGCAAGCCAGGAGCGAATCGAACATGCAGTCGTCCAGCAGGTTCAGAAGAATCTGCGTACGGAGCGCGTGCTGACGACATATGTGCTGTCGCTGAGCTATAAAGCGCGGAGCCCCGACAAAGCCGCCAAGATCGCCAACGCGATCGCCAATGCCTATCTCGTCGGCGCCCTGGAGGCCAAATATCAGTCCACCAAGCGGGCCACCGAATGGCTGCAGCAGCGCAGCCTCGAGCTGAGCGAGCAGGCATCGGCCAGCGATCGCGCCGTCCAGACCTTCAAGGCCGAGAACAACATCGTCGGAACCAGCCGCGGCCTAATGTCCGAGCAGCAATTGTCGGACCTCAACACGCAGCTAGTTCAGGCGCGGGCTGCGACCGCCGAAGCCAAGGCCCGGCTTGACCGGATCGACACGATCTCCGATCAGGATGTTGCGCAATCAACCGTGACGGATGCCCTCAACAACTCGGTGATCACCCGTCTGCGCGCTCAATATCTCGACCTACAGGCCCAATATTCCGACTGGTCCAGGCGCTACGGCAAGACCCACCTTGCGGCAGTCAATCTGGCCAACAAGATGGACGAGCTGCGCAAGAACATCGCCGACGAGGTGCGTCGGATCGCCGACGCCTATCGCAGCGACTACGAGATCGCGAAGAGCCGGGAGGCCTCGCTCGAGAAGAACGTAAAGGACCTCGTCGCCCAGGCCGGCAACAAGGGCCAGGCCGAGGTCAAGCTGCGCGATCTCGAAAGTGCCGCCGACACCTACCGCAATCTCTACAACAACTTCCTGGAAAAGCTGCAGAGCGCGACGCAGAACCAGAGCTTTCCCCTCAGCGAGGCCCGCCTCATCAGCACCGCCACCAAGCCGGACCGCAAGAGCTCGCCGCGAACGGTCCTCGCCCTCGTGGGCGGCCTGGTCGGCGGCCTCTGCCTCGGCTTCGGCGCGGCATTTGCGCGTGAACTGCTGAGCGACGTGCTGCGGACCCCCGGCGAGGTCGAGGATGAGCTCGGCGTGAAATGCCTCGGCGTGCTGCCGGACATACGTCCGCCGACGACGGCCGGCACGTTGCTCCCGACGTCAGCGAAGACCGGCCCTCCCGATCTGTCCCGCTACGTCGTCGATCATCCGTTCTCACGCTTTGCCGAGACCTTGCGCAACATCAAAGTTTCGATCGACGTCGCGCGTCTGACCCGCGAGATCAAGGTGATCGGCATCGTCTCCTCGCTACCAAAGGAGGGCAAGACGACGGTGGCCGCCAATTTCGCGCAGCTGATCGCCCTCACCGGGCATCGCACGGTTCTGATCGACGGCGATCTGCACACGCGCTCGCTGACGCGGGAGCTCGCGCCCAACGCCAAGACCGGCCTCGTGGAGGCTCTCAACGATCCCGCGAACCTCGGCTACCACGTGCAGCGAAGCAAGGAGACGGGACTGGATTTCCTGCCCTCCGTGGTGGCCTCGCGCATGGTCAATTCGGCCGACGTCATCGGATCCAAGGCAATGGCCGAGCTGCTCAAGGTGCTGAGGGAGCACTACGAGTACATCGTGATCGATCTCGCCCCGGTGATGCCGGTGGCCGATTCCAAGGCCGTTAGCTTCCTGATCGACGCCATGGTCTACGTGATCGAATGGGGCCAGACCACGCGAACCGCTCTGCAGGAGTCGGTTTCGGGTTCGGAAGTCCTCCAGAAGAAGCTGATCGGCGCCGTGCTCAACCGCGCGAACCCGAAGATGCTCAAGCGCATCGAGGCCTACAAGGGCAAGCACCACAACAGCTATTACGTCGAGCACGCCTAGGCGGAGGCGAGGCGCCGCTCCCACTGAACAACTGGAATGAGCTCGGGCCCGTTGCCGATTGGCAGCGGGCCTTATTCGTGCTTGGCGGTCGCTTGAAGGGCATCCCGTGCGCCCTCGCGCACGGACCGAGATGCGGCGAGCGCTCCGGACCTGCTCGCGGGCTCCGTATTCGTCCGGAATCCACAACTTGCAGTTATTGCTCTAGCCAAAAGCAAGGATTGACGGATACGGTGGTCGCCAAGAGAGTGCGCTTTTGGGCCATCGTCCATCGATAAGACGAGACAATCCGAGCCTTGAGGCCTGAAAATGCCGAAACTTTAGGCATCTTTCTTTCTCCGTTCCCCGGGGCTAATCTCGGCTCATTACTCGCAGTTATTTTTCCGGTAGGCTCGGATGCTGATCGTCCTGACGATTTTGACTATTTGGGTCCTGCTCAACATCCTGTTCGTGTTGATCGTGGTCCCTCCACGCAAGCCGCTCCGCCACCCCATGGCGACGACGCTCTCACCCGCGCCCATCGACCCGAGCCGGCGCCAGATCGAGCAGGACGAGCCTTTCTCGATCCGCCATGTCATCGTCTCCGTCGCAATGGGAGCCTTCTTCGTGCTCGTGCCGCCGCTGCTCGCGCTGCGCGATGCGATCATGCGGCTCTTCCGCAGGCCGCCGCGAAATGGAACCTGAGCCCCGGGACGGAGGTTTCCGGCGATTGAGAGATCGAGCGGCTAATAGGCCTCCTGGAACATCACGGCGGACGCGGTGCGGGCCATGATCTTCAGGTCGAGCCAGATGCTCCAATTGCTGACGTACCAGACGTCGTACTCGACCCGCTTTTCCATCAGATCGATCGTTGGCGTTTCGCCCCTGAATCCGTTCACCTGAGCCCAGCCCGTCAGGCCCGGCTTCATGTGATGGCGGTAGACATACTTGCTGATCAGCTCGTCGTAGTAATTGTCATGGGCAAGCGCGTGCGGACGCGGTCCCACCAGCGACATGTCCCCCCGTAGCACGTTCCAGAGCTGCGGCAGCTCGTCGATGCTGGTCATGCGCAGGAAGCGCCCGATCTTGGTGACCCGGGCATCCCCCTTGGTCGCCTGGGTCACCGTGTCGCCGTTCTCGGCAACCGTCATGGTGCGGAACTTCCAGATCTCGAACGGCTTGCCGTTGAAGCCGCGGCGCGACTGCCGGAATATGACGCTTCCCGGCGAATCCAGCTTGATCAGCACGGCTACCGTCAGCAGCAGCGGCGTCAGCAGCACGAGCGCGAACAGAGCGACGCCGACGTCGAGACAGCGCTTCTGCAGCCGCTCGAGAATGGTGAGCGGCGGCCGCTGGATCTCGACCGCGACGGTTCCGCTGACCGGCAGGAACGGACGGGTCACGAGGTCGGCAACGGAATCGTCCGGCAGCAGGCGAATGGGCTGCGGAACGGCGCGCAAATATGGCCCGAGCTTGCGCAGCATCGGCAATTCGTTCCAGTCGATCGCGAGCAGATATTCGTCGACATCGGCCGCGCGCGACTGACGGATGACGTCGCGAATCTGCCGCTCCCATTGGCCGTCATCTCGGTCCTCTCCGAGCACGAAATGGCGCATGACGTCGAAGCCGTTCCTGCGCAAATCCTTGAAGCGGCTCGAGGTGAAGTCGAGCGGCTTCAGGCTGAGCAGGATCACCTTGCGGTCGACCAGGCGGCTTCTCGCAAAGCTCGTGCCGAACACGGCCTGCCAGACGAAGCGCAGGCTGATCAGACCGAGCCCGCCGATCACGGCAAAGACGATGACGGTGCCGCGCGACAGATTGTCCGTCGATTTCAGCAGGAAGGCCGCAACGGCGAGGATCGTGAGCGACGTCAGCCAGATAAAGGCCGCCATTCGAAGCTGCCAAACCAGATTGAGCAGGCGATGCGTGGAATAGACGTCCCGGAAATAGGCGATCCCGACGAACACCACACCGACAAACAATCCGGCTCCCACCGATGCACCGTCGGGTGGCGATGCGACCACCACGCCATACAGCGAAGCTCCCGCCGCGTAGCTCAGCAGGATCAACAGAAAGTCAGCAGCGATGACGACGACCTGAAAGGGCCTCTGAAGCGCACTGCCGCGCGCAGATGACAGCGCATGAGCGCTTTCAGAACCGTAAGTTGCAACAGCCATTCGAACCTCTGCGTATCGAGAGAGTGCCTGACGCTCATCGTGATGCTGAAGACTCGTCAATTCCCCGCACGGAAAGTGTTGGTCGATCGCAGCGACATTGTGGCGCTGCACGCGAAACTTTTGCGGCGCACGGACGATGTGTCGCGTTGAGATGCGCGGCGAAATTCGGTGCGCTGAAAATGTCGTCACAGTGCTGACATACGAGCGAGCGAACTGCCCTATTTTGAATCAAGTTCCGCATCCAATGCGACGCCATCGTTGCACGGGCCGCTGTTCGCTGAAGTTTGAGGCGCTGCTTGCTGCCGACGAACGCAAACATCGGATCACTTGCGAGAGTTTCCAGGGATTTCTATCTGCGGATGTATGCGAGAATCTGCAACGAGTCATGCAGACTTGCTGCATGCTTCGAGCCAGCGATGCAATTCCTGCGGACCCCTCTCGTTCCTGAAGTCCATGAAACAAGTCGGCAAAAAATGCCGTGCCCTTCTTTTGGCGTGATCGGCACCGACAACGAGCTGCGGCCCCACGGAACTCGCGTTGTTCGCGTTGGATGGACGCTCTCCGGTGCCGGTGACTTGGGGATATTTTTCCGACCACCCGATCGATGAGCGCCATGAAATCTTTCTCGCGATCCCAGCCGTCGCTTCCCAAACCGCAATTGCCGGACGGCGTCCGCATCTATGCGATCTCGGATATTCACGGCTGCGCGCATCTGCTCGAGCCCATGCTGCGGGTGATCGACGCCGACGTTGCGCGGAGCCGGCCGCGCTATGCCATCGAAGTCTTTATGGGCGATTACATCGATCGCGGCCCGGATACGCGGTCAACCCTCGACATCCTGGTCGAGCGGAGCCGGCGGGGGAATGCGGTCTTCCTCAAGGGCAACCACGAGGCCTTTTTGGTGAGGGTGTTCGAAGATCCTTCCCTATTCGAGGACTGGATTGCCTTCGGCGGGACCCAGACATTGATGTCCTACGGGCTTGCTCCCCCCGATCTCAAGCGCGACGAGCCAGCATCGATCCTGCGCGACTTGATTCGCGCCATGCCGACCGAGCATCTGGAATTCCTGGACAATCTGCGGTTGAGCTTCAGCTGCGGAGACTTCTTCTTCGTCCACGCCGGCGTTCGCCCGGGCGTGCCGCTCGCCGAGCAGACCGAGCGCGATCTGCTCTGGATTCGCGAGGAATTCCTGCAGAGCGAGGAGCAGTTCGGCAAATATATCGTCCACGGCCATACGCCGGTCCGCAGCGCCGAACTACTGGCCAACCGCGCCAATATCGACACCGGCGCCTATGCGACCGGTAACCTCACCCTGATGAGCATCCAGGGAAGCCGAATGCTCGCGGTGTGATGAGCTTCAGCCTCCTGCCACCGATGCGCGAGACCGTCTCAGGGAGGGAATGGACGTTCGCGATTTCTAGTTGAGCAACGTCGGCTGCGCCGGCCGCGCACGCGTCTGGGCCATCCAGTCGCTCCAGGCTCGCTCGTGCTTGACGTAGAGCTCCACCCAACGTTCGCCATGCCTGGCCTCTCGGACGCGCGCCGCCTCCCCGAGCAGCTCGGCGCCGGGACGGGTGTCCGGCTTGTCCAGCGCTTCGAACTCGATCGTTTCCGAGATCGTCAGACCGACAAGCACGCGCTGTCCGGCGCCATCCACGATGTAGCGTCGCGGCGCATCCTTCTTGGGCTCACTCATGTCGTCATGTCCCACCGGGTTCAGTGTGAAGCTGGATACCGTCATCGAATGGGACGATGCCTAGAAGGCTCGCCGGGCGTGGCCGAACGTCGAGGTCGGAGCGGGCCGCGAGGACCGGCGCGAGGCGCTGCTGGATGAGCTCACGGCTCTTCGTTGGACGCGCCAGGCGCGTAGCGCGTATCCGAGAATGAGACCAGCGCCGAAAATGGAAGCAGAGACAAACGCAGAAGTCATGAGAGTCGTCCTGGGAGTCGTCCTGGATCGTGCGCGTCCTATCAAGAGTGAGCAGTGTGTCGACATCATGGTTCTCGAGGATTCACGAGCGCCGAAAAAATGTTCAAGGTTCGGTCTCCTTTGCATGCATGCCGCGCGCGCGGCAACGCTGCCGGCCTCGGGCTGATCTCGTCTCGGCCGGAGATGATCATCGAATACTCTCTCTATATATATGTCGACGACATATCTAAGAGACGTTCTCGCAGCCCAATGCATCAAGGCCCGTCGCGGTCGATCCGACGCGCGTTGGCGACACCATGCGCCCCTGCAACCGGAAGTTCGGCGTCAGCCGGCCAGCCCGTGCCCTTGCAACCATCCGGAACCCGTCGCATTATCACCCATCGCATTTCATGAGGGATTCAATCCAATGAACTTCCGTGCCCTTATTCCATCCATTGCCCTGGCCGCTCTTGGCCTTACCGTAACGGTCTCCGTCGCGCCGGCCGCCGAGCTCGCACTTGCTCCGTCACACCGGGCGGCCGCCGTCCAGGGCGGACTTGTGTTCTGGGACGACGTCTACCCGCCCGCGATCTATGGCCCGCAGCTTCGCCCGGTCGGGGAAGTCGCAGCAATGAAGGCGCAGGCACGGCCGGTGTCCCAGCGCTGGTGGGGATATTGGTACGTGCGGTAAGGCACCGGAGCGATCGGCCGGGGGTTCGAGCTTCGCTCAACCGTGAACCGCCGCCATGTGGGCAACCGCTGGCGGCGGTTTTCGCTTGTCCAGAAACTCCGCAAACCGCAATCTTTCGTAGCCAAGTACGAAGGTGGCGATCGGCGCCTTGACGTCATCGAGCATTGCCGAGGCACTCGGAGCTGATCCGCTGAAGCTGCTTCGGCGCTTCATGCGTGAAAGAAAACAATTGGAGCTTCCATTTGCGCCTGTGATGCCATCAACCTCGACTGCACCGACTAATCCGCGATTTCTGGATGTCCGAGAATGCTCGGCTGAAATTGGTCAGCCGACCGTGTCGAAGCGGAGTCTTTGAGGTAGAAAATCAATCTCCAGGCCCCCAACGCCGATACGGAGGGCCCGGCATCACCGGCGCCCTAGTGCTGATTAGTTTTGGTCGGCACTCAGAACACTGCCGAACTGCTCCCAGGAACTTCCGGTCCAGCGTTGCAGCTGAAGCTGCGTGTACGCCATACTGTTGCTCGGGCCGGTGTTGATCGCAATACCAGGCATCAGCGTCGGAAGCACGAGTCCTTTGATGCTGCGCGCCTGCTTCAGAATGTTCTCGCGCGACAGATCGTTGCCGCATTGCTTGAGCACCTGCTCCAGGATTTGACCTTGCTGGGTCCCGAACAGGTAATTGTTGTCGCCAATGTCGGAGCCGGAAAGATATTTCTCGAAGTGTTCACGATACCACTTCATACCCGGGTCGTCGGCCCACCGCTTGTCGTTCGGATCCTTTGTGACAGTCGCTGCAATAACCCCGACCGCCTTGTCCGCTCCGGCAGGCACAATGGTAGCGGAGACCGAGCTCGAGACATAGTTGATGATGGTCAGCGGCGACCAGCCGATCTCGTTCGCCTTCTTGATTGCCTGAGCGGTGAATTTCGGCGTGCCCGCGATCACGAAGGCCTGGGCCCCCGAGGCCTTGAGCGACACCACATGAGATTCGATGGTGGGTTCGGTAACTTCGTAGGGCGAGGCGACCACCTTCCGGTCGAAATCGGCTTTCAGCGCCTCCTTGAACGCCGCGACGAAATCCCGGCCGAGGTCATCGTTCTGGTACAGGATCGCAATCTTTGCGTCGGGCTTGGTCTCGCTAATGTACTTCGCGTAGATCTTGCCTTCGGTGTTGTAGCTCGGCAGTCCCGTGGTCGTCATCGGAAAGTCGGTGAAATTGGCAAACTTGGTCGCCCCGCTGACGACGAAAAGGTGTGGCACCTTCTTCCCGTTCACATATTTCACGGTCGCACTGAGACCGGGTGTCCCGAGCGGGCTGAACAGCAATGCCACCTCGTCACCCTCGATCAGCTTCCTGGTCTGCTCGACGGCCTTCGGCGGGCTGTAGGCGTCATCATAGGTCATGAGGTTGATCTTGCGGCCATTGACGCCGCCACGGTCGTTGATCGAGCGAACGTAGGCGATGAGGCCCTTGCCGGTGTTGCTGAGCGGAGACGCGGGACCGCTGAATGGGAAAGTCGCCCCGACCTTGATTTCCGATTCCGTCACACCGGGCGTGTCGGCATGAACCGGCATCGCGACAAATGCCGCAAGCGCGGCCATGGAAAGCGCGAGTTTCCTCATCAACATCTAAATTCCCTCCTGAGCTTGTTATGATTTGAGCAGCGGTCTGCTGACTTACCAACTACCAGGCTTCACCGAACGGCCTGATCTCCACATTGAACGACCAGGCACTGCGGTCCTGGTGAACGACATGCCAGATCTCATCCGCGATTGCCCGCGGCTTGATGAAGAAGTCGTCCGGCCGGTCCGGCCAACGCTTCCTCGTCCATTCAAGGTCGATCACGGCGTCGATGACGACATAGGCGACGTGGACGCCTTGTGGTCCGAGATCACGCGCGATTGCCTCGGCAAGGATGCGTTGTGCCGCCTTGGTCGGCGCGAAGCCGGCAAAGCCCGGCTTGCCCCGCAACGCCGATGTGTTTCCGGTCGCGACGATGGCCCCATGGCCGGCCTGCGTCATGGTCGGGGCAAACCGCCGCGCCAGATAGAGCAGCCCCATCGTGTTGACCTGGAAGTTCCGATTGAGGATTTGCGGATCGATCTCACTGAACCTGCCGAACGCGCCACCTACCGCGTTGTGAATGACGACACCGGGACTGCCCAGATCTCGCTCGACGGCGGTTGCCGCGTCCTCGACTTGCGCGGCATCGGACACGTCGCATCGATACGCTTTTGCGCCCGGTAGCTCCTGCGCCAGCGCGGCGATGCGCTCCTCATTCCTGGCGAGAAGCGCGAGGCGGTATCCTCCCTCGGCGAATCGCCTTGCCAGCGCCGATCCCGTGCCTGGCCCAACGCCGGATATCAGACAGACAGGTGCACCCATGCGATCAGATCTCCATGTTCGGCCGGCACGTCATACCGGCTCGCGACCATGCCGTGCCCGGAGGCACCGCATCAGGCGACTGCGCGCGCCTTCTCCGTCTCGACCTCGCCGTCGAGGAAGCCGGTCAGCCGCTGACGGATGATCGTCTCCGCTTCCCTCATGATGCGATCGATCAGCTCCTTGACCGTCGGGATGTCGTCGATGAGGCCGACCACCATCCCGCAGCTCCAGGCGCCGGCGTCCATGTCGCCGTCGACCATCACCTTGGCGTAAACGCCGGCGACCTGATCGTGGATGTCCTCGATTTTCAGGCTGGCGCCTTTGCTGCGCTCGATTTCCACGAGCTGGGCGACCCCTTTGTTCTTGAGGACGCGTTCGGTATTGCGCAGCGCGCGCATGACGAGCACGGTGTCGAGCTCGCTGGCCTTGACGATGGCCTGCTTCACATTGTCGTGGACCGGCGCTTCCTTGGTGGCGACGAAGCGGGTGCCCATGTTCATGCCCGAGGCGCCCATCGAGAGCGCAGCGACGAGGCTGCGCGCATCGACCATGCCACCCGAGGCAACGAACGGGATTTTGAGCTCATCGGCGGCCCGCGGCAAAAGAATCATGTTCGGGATGTCATCCTCGCCGGGGTGGCCGCCACACTCGAAACCATCGACGCTGACGGCATCGCAGCCGATCTTCTCGGCCTTGAGCGAGTGCCGAACCGACGTGCATTTGTGGATCACCTTGATGCCCGCCGCTTTCAGCGCGGGCATGTATTGTTCCGGACTGCGGCCAGCGGTCTCGACCGCCTTGACGCCGCCCTCTCTGATCGCCGCGATATATTCGGGGTACGGCGGCGCCGAGAAGGTCGGCAGGAAGGTGAGGTTCACGCCGAACGGCTTGTCGGTCATGTCGCGACACCGCGCGATTTCCTTCGCCAGCAATTCCGGCGTCCGCTGGGTCAGGCCGGTGATGATGCCAAGGCCGCCCGCATTCGATACCGCAGCGGCGAGCTCGGCAAAGCCGACATAGTGCATGCCGCCCTGGATGATCGGATGCTGGATGCCAAACAGTTCAGTGATTGCTGTCTTCACGAATGATCTCCCGCCTTTGCCGCTCAGTGGATGATTTCGAACAGACCGGCCGCGCCCATGCCGCCGCCGATGCACATGGTCACGACGCCGTATTTCGCCTTGCGCCGGCGGCCCTCGATCAGAAGGTGGCCGGTGAGGCGCGAGCCGGTCATGCCGTAGGGATGACCGATCGCGATCGAGCCGCCATTGACATTGAGCCTGTCCGGATCGATGCCGAGCTTGTCGCGGCAATAGATCACCTGCACCGCATAGGCTTCGTTCAGCTCCCAGAGATCGATGTCGTCGATCTTCAGATTATGGCGCTTGAGCAGCCGCGGGATCGCGGCAACCGGGCCGACACCCATCTCGTCCGGCTCGGCGCCGGCGGCGACGAAGCCGCGGAAGATGCCGAGCGGCTTCAGCCCCTTCCTGGCTGCGATCTTGTCGCTCATGATCACGCAGGCCGAGGCGCCGTCCGAGAGCTGACTAGCGTTGCCGGCGCTGATGGTCTTGCCCTCGAACACCGGCTTGATCCTGGCGAGAGCTTCGGCGGTGGTTTCCGGCCGCGGGCCTTCGTCCTTGGCGAGCGTCACCTGCTCGTAGGTCACCTCCTTGGTGTCCTTGTTGAGGAGCGCCATTTTGGTCGTGAACGGCACGATCTCGTCGTCGAAACGGCCGGCCTGCGACGCAGCGCCGACCCGGCGCTGGCACTCGAGGCTGTATTCGTCCTGCTTGTCGCGATCGATCTTGTAGCGCTCGGCGACGACCTCCGCCGTATCCAGCATCGACATGTACATTTCGGGCTTCATCGCCATCAGCTCGTCATCGATGGCGTGGAACTTGTTCATGTTCTCGTTCTGCACGAGGCTGATCGACTCGATTCCGCCACCCATCGCGACCTCGACCCCGTCAAGCATGACCGACCGTGCGGCCACCGCGATGGCCTGCAGGCCAGACGCGCATTGCCGGTCGATCGTAGTGCCGGCAACGGTAACCGGCAGGCCCGCGCGGATCGTGCCCTTGCGGGCCACGTTCATCACCATGGTCCCTTGCTGCATGGCGCAGCCCATGACCACGTCTTCCACCTCGTCCGGCGCGATGCCCGCGCGCCTCACCGCTTCGGCCATCACGTGTCCGGCCATGGTCGGGCCGTCCGTGTTGTTGAGGGCGCCGCGATAGGCTTTGCCGACGGCGGTCCTTGCGGTGGAAACGATGACAGCCTCAATCGTCATGCTGACCTCTTCTGTTTACGCGGCCGCGTCCAGCTGCGCATAGCGCAGCACGTGGAACGCGGGATCGCCGAACTGGATGTTGATGGAGGAGATGCGCTTGAAATAATGCCCGACGTTGAGCTCGTCGGTCATGCCCATGCCGCCATGAAGCTGCACCGCCTGATCAGCGACGAACTTGCCGGCATAGCCGATCTTCGATTTGGCGCCTGAGGCGAGCCGCGACAGGCCGGGATCACGGGCGGAGAGGTTCAGGCTGAGATGCTGCATCAGGGAGAGCGCCTCCTGATGGGCAATAAACATGTCAACCATGCGATGCTGCAGAACCTGGAATGAGCCGATGGTGGTGCCGAACTGCTTGCGGGTCTTCGAATAATCCAGTGTCGCGGCGTTCAGCTCGCCGATGGCGCCGACGGCTTCCGCGCAGAGCGCGCCGATGGCGCGGTCGCGACCGGCTTCCAGCAAGGCGACGCCGTCGCCCTCGCGCCCGATCAATTGCCCGCGGACCTCGCGCAGGCTGATCTCGGCGGCCCTGCGGCCGTCGATCGTCTTGAAGCTCTGGAGATCTAGTCCAGCGGCGCGCCGGTCGACCACGAACAGGCTAACTCCGCCGCGGTCACGGTCGTCGCCGGAGGTCCGTGCCGAGACGATGAGATCGTCGGCCCAGGGCGCCGCGATCACCATGGTCTTCGCGCCGGTCAGAACGTAATCGCTCCCTTCGCGCCGCGCCCTTGTGGTCACCTTGGCAAGGTCGAAACGGGATTCCTTCTCCGTCCATGCCAGTGTCCAGATCTTGCTTCCGTCGATGATGCCGGGGATGAAGGCCTGCTGCTGCTCGGGCGTGCCGGCGTGCTCGATCAGGCCGCCGGCCAGCACCACCGTCTCGACGAAAGGCTCGACGACGAGGTGACGGCCGAACTCATGCATGATGATCATGGTCGCTAATGGGCCGCCGCCCAGACCACCGGCGCTGTCGGAGAACGGCGCGGCGAGCAGTCCGAGTTCGGCGAAAGCGTCCCACTGCGTGCGGCTGAAGCCTTCCTCGCTCGCCACGATCTTGCGCCGCGCCTCGAAATCGTACTGGTCGCGCAGCAGGCGCTGCACGCTGGACCGCAGCAATTCCTGCTCTTCCGTGAACTGAATATCCATCCGCTCCTCCCGATCCGTGTGGCTAGAGCCCGAGCACGGCTTTGGCGATGATGTTGCGCTGGATCTCGTTGGATCCGCCGTAGATGCTGAGCTTGCGCGCGTTGAGATATTTCTCCGAGGCGGTATGGCCGTAGTCGGGGCCCGGCATGAAGCGATTGGCGCTGACCGGATGTTCGCGGATGGCAAGGCCGTAATTGCCGATGGCGCGGTGCGTGAGCTCCGTAATGTCCTGGAAAATCTCGGTGCCGCGGATCTTGAACAGCGAGGCCGCAGGGCCGGGATCAATGCCGCGCGCCAGCTGTGCCACGACGCGCAGCTCGGTCGCCTCCAGCGCCAAAACGTCGAGCTCGACGCGGGCGATGTCGCGCAGAAATTCGAGATGCGCTGGATCGTCGGCCGGGATCTCGGCCTCTACGATCTGCTTCAGCTTCTGGATATAACGGGTCGACCGGCCGATGCCGGCCATGCTGGTTCGTTCATTCCCGAGCAGGAATTTGGCGTAAGTCCACCCCTTGTTCTCCTCGCCGACCAGATTTTCCACCGGCACGCGGACGTTCTCGAGGAAGACGTCATTGACCTCGTGACTGCCGTCGATCGTGATGATCGGCCGCACCGTGACGCCGGGCGACTTCATGTCGATCAGCAGGAAGGAGATGCCGGATTGCGGCTTCGCGTTCGGATCGGTGCGCACAAGGCAGAAGATCCAGTCCGCATGCTGCGCCAGCGTCGTCCAGGTCTTGTGACCGTTGACGATATAATGGTCGCCGTCACGCACCGCCTTGGTTCTGACGGTCGCAAGGTCCGAGCCGGCGCCCGGCTCGGAATAGCCCTGGCACCACCAATCCTCGCCGGACAGGATCCGTGGCAGGAATTTTGTCTTCTGCGCCTCGTTGCCGAAGGTGTAGATGACGGGTCCGACCATGGTGACGCTGAAGGCCAGCGGCGGAAGCGTGCCGGCCCGAGAGGTCTCCTGCTCGAAAATGAAGCGCTGTGTGATCGACCAGCCGGGGCCGCCATATTCCTTCGGCCATAGCGGCGCGATCCAACCCTTCTTGTAGAGAATGCGATGCCAGAGCAGCGACTGTTCCTTGGTCAGATCGGTCTCGGGATTCGGAACGCGCATTTCTTCGGGGTAATGATCCCTGATGAATGCGCGAACCTCGTCGCGAAACGCCGCATCTTGCGGCGACAATGCGAGCTCCATCGAACCGGCTCCCTACCACTTCTCGCCGAACGGGCGGATCTCCAGCTCAAATGTCCAGGCGGTCTTTGGCTGCTGGTAGAGCTGCCAGTAGGCGCCGGCGACGGCCGCCGGCGGCATCAGGAGGTCCGGATTGTCAAGCGCGTTGGCGCCAAGCGCCTCGATGCGGCGCTGGCGCACCCACTCCGTATCGACACCGGAATCGATGATGAGATGCGCAACATGAATGTTCTTCGGACCCAGCTCGCGCGCCATCGCCTGTGCGACCGCTCGAAGGCCAAACTTCGCGCTGGCGAAGGCGGCATAACCGCTGCCTCCGCGCAAGGACGCGGTCGCCCCGGTGAAGAAGATCTTGCCGCCGCCGCGAGCCGTCATCAGCCGCGCCGCCTCACGTCCCGCCAGGAAACCGGAATAGCAGGCCATCTCCCACACCTTGCGGAACACCCGCTCGGTGGTGTCGAGGATCGGGAAGTTAACGTTGGCTCCGATGTTGAAGATGCAGACCTCGAGCGGCGCATGCTTGTCGGCGTCATTCAGGAAGGAGGTGATCTCCTCCTCTTTGCGGGCATCGAGCGAACGGGCGTGGATTTCGCCGCCCGCGGCTTCGATGTCCTTGACCAACGGCGCCAGCTTGTCCCCGTTGCGGCGGCCGGCATGGATCGAAAATCCCTCGGCCGCGAATTTCTTGGCAATCTCCGCACCGATATAGTCTCCTGCACCGATCACGGCTGCCGTCGCGTTTCTCTTCTGCATGGCCTTTTCCTTCGTTGCGAGAGACCTCTTTGTGAGGCAGAGCGTCAGCCTCGACTGCGCAGGGACTCAGCCAGTTTGTGCTTCAGTATCTTGCCGGTGGACGTCGCTGGCAGCGCGTCGATCAGGATAATTTCCGACGGTCGCTTGTATGAGGTAAGTTGCGGAGCAATGTGGGCCAGCAGATCCTGCGCAGTCGCCTTGGAGCCCTGGATGAGCTGGACGAAGGCGACAACTTCCTCATTGCCCTCGACCGGCCGGCCGACGACGGCACATTGCACCACCGACTCGTGCGTGCTCAGCACGGCCTCGATCTCAGCCGGGTAGACGTTGAATCCTGACCGGATGATCATCTCCTTGGTGCGTCCCACGATGTAGAGAACATCGCCTTCGAAGCGAGCCAGATCGCCGGTGTTGAACCAGCCATCGGGATCGATCGCCTTCGCGGTCAGATCCGGTGCCCGATAATAGCCGCGCATCACGTTCGGCCCACGGACATGGAGTTCACCGACCGCATCCGCCGCCACTGGTTTGCCGTCGCGGCCCACGAGCTTGGCCTCCAAGCCCGGCAGGACTGTCCCCACCGCATGATCCGCCCTCGGCGACTCGCTCCGCACGCCCGAGATGCCTGGTGAGCATTCCGTGATCCCGTAGCCATTCAGTAGCGGTAGGCCCAGCTCCTGTTCGACGCGCGACTTGAGTTCGAGGTCAAGCGGCGCGCCGGCGACCGCGATCAAGCGCAGGGCGCCGCGATCTAGCTTTGGCAGGCCGGCATTGCGGCGGTACTCCAGCAGGCGCTGATAGGTCGCAGGCACACCGTTGAGGATGGTGATGCCCTCCTCCGCCATCGCCTTCACCAGGGCTGCCGGATCGTATTTTGCGACTAGGCGCACCCTGGCGCCGACCATTAAGGTCATGGTGAGTAGCGAGATGCCCACGATGTGCGAGATCGGCAGCACGCAATATTGCACGTCAGCCGCGGTCATCCTGCGCCAGGCGGCGGTGCCGCGCGCACTGAATAGGAGGTTGCGGTGGGTCAGCATTACGCCCTTGGGCGTGCCCGTAGTGCCAGAGGTATAGATGAGAACTGCGACTTGTTTGGCGCCATCGGCGTCAACCGGCTCCGCCGCCGTGTCCGTGTTCAGCGCGGTCACGCCGATATCGCGCAGCGGCCCAAGCTCCTGCACCGGCGCATCGCACCGTGCAGCATGGGTGGCGGCTTCCTGCGACACCCCGGCAGTGAAGAACACCCGCCTTGCGCCGCTGTGATCCCGGATCTGGTCGACCTCGCGCGGGGACAGCCGCGGATTGACGACGATCGCCCAGGCATCGAGCAAGCTCGCGGCGAGCAGCAGACAGGCGAGTGGAATCGAATTCTCGCTGACGATCATCATGCGGTCGCCGGCGCGGATGCCAAGCGCACGCAGCTTGTCAGCCGTGGCCTGAACCGCCGCATCAAGTTCACGATAGGTCAGCGTCGCCGTGTCGTCGACTAGTGCCACGCGATCCGGCGTTGCTGCGACATGCGGCGCCATCACGTGATGGATCCGGCTCGGCAGACCGTCCACGCTCCCGACTGTCTCCTGGGTCAATGAGACCACGGCACCCTCCCTGAGAAACGGCTTTTTGCCTGTTAGTTTTGCCTAGATGTTATGATCACGCCGTCTTGCGCCGGGCGCTGGCGAGCTGCGCGAGGATTTCCTCTTCGACGTCGCGCAGACTGTCCTTGCCGAAATAGATTTCGTCGCCGACGAAGAAGGTCGGAGAGCCGAAGCTGCCGCGCTGCACGGCGCGCGTGGTGTTCTCGATCAGCTTCTTCTTGACGTCATCCTGCTGGGCGCGCGCGATGATGCGGTCAATATCGAGACCAGAGGACAGGAACGCCGCGCGAAATACCTGCGGGTCGTCCATCTTCTTCGGCTCCACCCACATATGATGATAGGCGGCGCGGAAATAGGGCTCGAACAGGCCGTCAAATTCCGCCGCGACGACACCGCGCATCAGGCTCAACGTGTTCACCGGAAAGAACGGGTTCGGCGCGAACTTCGTGATGCCGTGGCGGCGCAGGAAGCGCGCGGTCTCGAGCGCATTGTATTCCGGCTTGTTCTTGATCCCGCGAAGTGAGTCCGCCGGAGACATGTTGCCCGTCGCCTTGTAGACGCCGCCAAGAAGGACCGGGACATAGTCAAACCTGATCCCGGTGCGCGTCTCGATATCCGGCAATGCGAGCTCGGCCAGATAGGCGTTTGGGCTCCCGAAATCGAAGTGAAACTCAGCCTTCAACGCAGCAACCATGGAGCGCTCTCCCCTTCGATACTGGCGGTTCGTTCGACTGCCGCCTCGTTCTGACCCGGCCCCGAACGATAAGTTCTGTTATAGAACTGTCAATATGATATTCGTCATCCAATACCGCTCGAGAAGGTATCCTATTGAAATCATATAAGTTCTGTTTTAGAATTTATTTTACGGCAGTCGGAAAAGTGGAGGAATTTGATGAAATGGGATGCGCTTGAAGAGGAGCCGTGCTCCCTGGCCCGCACCGTCGCTGTGATCGGCGATCGTTGGAGTCTGCTTGTCCTTCGCGAGTGCTTTCTTCGCATCCGACGGTTTGACGACTTCCAGGCGTCGCTAGGGATTACCCGCCATCTGCTCGCCGACAGGCTGAAGAAGCTGGTGCGCTTCGGCGTGCTGCGGAAAATTCCTTATCAGGACGCACCAAAGCGTTACGAATACATCCTGACGCAGAAGGGCCTGGATCTGTACCCAATCATCATGTCGATCGTGCACTGGGGCAACGTGCACATGGTCGATTCGCGCGGACGGCCGATGCTGCACGAGCACAAGAGCTGCAAGAGGATGTTCGATCCCGTGATGGTCTGCTCTGAATGCGGTGAACCGCTGGCGGCCAAGGCTGTGCATGTGCATCCGGGACCTGGTGCCCGCCAAGCTTCACCGGTTCATGCAGAAGCACAGCAACGAACCAAGAGCGGTCGAGAGCGGGCTTGAGGCATGGCATGACTCCACGTCGGCTTAGACGAGCGCGGTAGCCCCAGCGATATCCGTGCGTGGGCTCATCCGCTTCTGTCCAGGCTGCCTTAGTTCATTTGCCTTGCTCGGGCCGCTTCCGGTACGTGAGCCGACTCCGCCATGCGAGCCCCGAGAAGAGCAGCTATCGATCGACCAGTAGGAGAATTTTTGGCTTGGCCTACTGCCTGGCTTCTCTCGGATGACAATGTGCTCCGACGGCCACCTGAAAAGCCGCAAGATTCCTCCGACAGAGCTGGACTTTGACGAGCTCTCAAAACGCCAACGTTTGCTGTTGCCCTTCCCCCTCATTGTCATTCCTGCTTCAGCCAGCGCTTCAGGACCCGCCGTTGTGCGGCCCGAATCGGTCTCTCATAGCGCTTCAATCCAGCAAGACGCTTCGCCAGCCTCGTATTCGGACATTCCATCAATGCAATAAGCATGTCCTGGCGGGCTTGGCGGATGCGACCGAGCCACAGGTTGTTTCTCAATCAAAGCTTTCTCTTGTTCCTTTTTGGAGCAACATCCGACTGCGGCTTTACTGGTCTAGCTGGCCGCGCAATGCGTCTCGTATTTCGAAGAGTTCGCGAAGTCTTTGGGCAATATCAGATTGTGTCTCCTGCCATTCGATCCGATCCTCCGCGGTCCATAAGGGAGACTCATGATTGAAGCGAGTTCTTTCTGCCTTTTCGAATTCAATGTACTGTTCAATCTCGCGCTCAACGTGATCTAGTTGCTCTTGGAGAGTTTCTGGCATCAGCCGCTCCCTCGGCTTTGGCCCCAGTCGGCGTCAAGGTTCGGCGCAATCGGCGCTGCGATCAATAGCTGTTCTGGCCGTACGGATATTTGCGTACATCTATCTGAAAGTTGTTTTAATACGTAAGACGATGCTTGTGCCGATCCGATTTACCGCATCAGCCTCGGAGTCGAGCGGAGTTCCGAGCGGGCGAGCGAGCGCAAGTTGGCTCCTCAAGAGGGGGTACCGAACTCCATTGGCTTCGCCAGAATTCCAGGACGTCGCAGAAATCTATACCATCAACAACGCCCTGGATTGGCAACTGGACGGCGCTGCTGCGCTTGACATCGAAGCCCGCCTTCGATCGTACGGTTTCGATCAACACGCCATCAGTATGGAGGTGTACGTCCAAGCGCGGGAGATCCTCGTCCTGTTCGACCCGCTCCTGAACGGAGCACAACTTCGGCGCTTGATGTTGCTGAAGGAAAGCAGCAACATTCGACGGTCGAGAATGTCAAAGCTTTCCGATATTGGTGGGCGCACAAATCGGCCAGGCGACAACTACCTTTCTACGGAGAGGTCTTACTGACGAGGCCCCGCTAGGTTATTTCAATAAACGGCAGGACGGGATGATGAGCAGGAGCAGCAGGCTCTGCCGACCGACTGTGCTGCGATCTGCTTATCTTTTGATCGTCGAACAAGCTTGATAATCCTCACGACACAAGGCCAAATGTTCGCACCTCGGCTCATTCACCGATCTCGAACTCTAGAAAACAGACATGGCCAAACTGTATCTCGCGGCGGGATGGTTGGCTCTCGCCCTCGTGATTTTTGTGACGCTCGCTCCCATTCACGATCGTCCCATGATCGCGCCCCCTCAGTTCGAGCGCTTTGCCGGATTCTTCATCCTCGGCCTCGTGCTCGTGCTGGCCTACTCAAATCGCACTATCCTCATAACTCTAATCGTCGTCGGCAGCGCAGTTATCCTGGAGGCCTTGCAGCTGCTGACTGCTGATAGGCATGGTGACCTCATGGATGGGCTGGTCAAAGTGGCTGGAGGTGTCTGCGGGATCTCGGTCGTCACTCTGGCGCGCGTCGGTATCACTCAGGCAATGACTAAGATCGTATCACGCGGATGACCGGCTCGGCTCTACCGTCTGCTCCTAGCGACCGCTACAAGCTCAGGCGGCACGAATAACAAGGCTAGCCCGTCATGACGATCTCTGGCTAATCGCAGCTATGTTGTCGCTCGGCTTGAGAGCGGGTGTATTATGCGGGTCCAACAACCGCCGCGATGGGCACCGCAAATTGGGCCGGCGGCTGCTCGAAACCACGCTGGCGCCCTCAATGCACTAAGCAGGTTTCTGGACAGCGAAGCCAATTTTTCAGGGGGAAGTCTGCCCCGTTTCTCTGGAGCGGTGATTGCGTCCTTGCGCCCCACGTTCGCGCGCCAGCGCCGCGTTGTTGGTTAGGCAAACAGCTGCGGCAGCGACGCTTCAAGGCTAGGCATCAGTTGCCCCATAATTGATATGGCGTTCCCATTTTTGCGCCTGCAATATGGAGCGATGGTGTAGTCGTTTCTGTCAGGCACCCAAGTGATGATCCGATATGCTGCAAGCACACTTGCAATAATGTATTGGATGTGCGGCCAACCGGCCTATTGCGGTTTTGAACAGCAAGTCGCCGCTCCCCTTTCGTTCGCGCTGTTCTGCGTCCGATATCCCGAAGATTGCCAGCAACATGGCGATCTGCGCATCACAGATTTCCGTTCTCGTAGTCAGCGATGGCGACAGCTCAACCAGATCAATTCCATGGTCAATTTAAGCATCATGCCGAAGGCGTTAGCGGCAAGCCGGAATGACCATGACTGGCAGATCTTTCCCAGCGAGGGAAACTGCGCGGACTATGCTGTGACAAAGCGCCATCTTCTGCTGCGAGCAGGTTGGCCAAGTTCGTCTCTTCTCCTTGCGGAGGTTGGCATTCGGACAACCGGAGAACACCACCTGGTTCTGCTTGTACGAGAAGGCAGGGCTATTTTGGTTCTCGACAATCTGAGTACGGCCATTCTCAACGTCAACGAAGCTTTCGACCAATACGCCTTTCTGCGCATACAATCGAACCACGACCCGCAACTCTGGATACGCAGGCTTACCGTATCGTAGCTCCGTGGAATTGCCTGACTTGGAGCGTGGCGGAGTTCTGCCGCAGCTCACTGACTCGGCCCAAGCCACTGCTCAGCGTCTATGACGATTCAAGACGATTGACATGGTACCGCGTGGTCAGCGTCCGCGCCGGGGCAATCGCCTAAAATTGGTGCAGGGATGCGCTTCCGTCACCATGCACTTCCAGGCTTAACGGGCGTATAGTCGAGAGAGATCGCGGTGATCCGGTCCTTTAAATTTGCTTTCGAAGGGCGTGCGGTATGTCAGGCCCTCACATGCCGATACTGACGATCCGATTCGTGTGAACTGTGTACTGACGCAAGTTTGATACTCCGAGCCGTCGAACGAACAACGCATCGCGATCAAGTCTCTCGCACCTTTCACCGCAGCAACTTCGAAGCATTCGTTTCTCGCGCAGATATTTCGTTCGTACCGCTCAGGGCTTTACTCGCGGAGATTTTCCATGATCGATCTTAGCGGCTATAAGCTGACTTTCGACGATGAATTCAATTCCAGGAGCATTTCACTTACTGGCGCCGGCACGAAGTGGGCGGACACCAGAGCCGAATGGCGGGGCGATGCGGCGTCCGACGTTGGCTTCGGCACCAGCTCGTTCGTCGACCCCAGCTCGGGATACGATCCTTTCTCTGTTTCCCAAGGAGCGCTTGCGATTACCGCTGTTCCGGATCGTACTCCATTCGGAGTTCCGGGAAGCTGGGAGTCCGGACTGATAACAACCCAGGGAACTTTCTCGCAACAGTACGGCTACTTCGAGATACGGGCAGAGTTCTCGTCCTCACCGGGTGCTTGGGACGCATTTTGGCTGCTGCCCGTGAAAAATCTTCCTGACCCGAACGGGCTCGGGCGGTGGCAAGAACTCGATGTGGTTGAGCACTATGGCATCTGGAGCAAAGGGGTATACAGCACCATTCACACCACCGACCCAGTGCTGAATGAAAACTGGCAGACGCAGCTCCAGGTCTACAGCGAATTGCCAGATCCTGGTGGCTATCATACCTATGGCGTGAATTGGCAGAATGAGCAGATCAGTTTCTATGTCGATGGCCAGCTGGTTGGGAGTCGCGCAACGCCGAGCGACATGCATCAACCAATGTACCTTCTGGCGAATCTGGCTACGCAAGAGCCCGCCAGCCTCGCGCAGGTACCTATCACCATTAAGATCGATTACATCCGCGTTTATTCTGCCGACCCGTCGGCCACAGCCGTTTCTCTAGAGCCAGTCTCATCTCCCGCGGGTGATGATCCCGGGACCTACGGTGCTGTAACTGCGTCGAGCACACCCCAAGCAACGCCGACATCAACATCGATCGGCGCCGGTCCCGATCGACTCGTCTTCAAGATCAGCGAAGATGCCTATCTTGGAGACGCGCTCTACACCATCTCAGTCGATGGCAACCAGGTCGGCGGGACACTGACGGCCCATGCATCGCATGTGGCCGGTCAGTCCGACATCGTTGCCGTGCACGGGGATTGGGGACCCGGCGATCACACCGTCCTGGTTCACTTCCTTAACGACCGCTGGGATGGCACCCCGAATACCGACCGTAATCTTTACGTGGACTCCGTCAGCTTCAACGGAGCGAACCTTCCGCAAGGCGCCATCGGAAACGTACTCGGACAGACCTTCAGCTTCCATGATGCTGCATCGGCCGACCCGACCACGCCGGTGATAACGCCCCCACCGCCGACAAATTCGACCGGTACGCCTTCACAACCACAAAACGGCTCATCACTATCGATCGGTGCCGGTCCGGATCAACTCATCTTCAAGATCAGCGAAGATGCCTATCTTGGAGACGCGCTCTACACCATCTCGGTCGATGGCAACCAGATCGGCGGGACATTGACCGCCCATGCATCGCATGCGGCCGGTCAATCCGACACCATTGCCGTGGACGGGGATTGGGGACCCGGCGATCACACCGTCCTGGTTCACTTCCTTAACGACCGCTGGGATGGCACCCGGGAAACCGACCGCAATCTTTACATGGACTCCGTCAGCTTTAACGGTACGAACCTTCCGCAAGGCGCCATCGGAAACGTGCTCGGACAAACCTTCAGCTTCCATGATGCTGCATCGGCCGACACGACCACGCCGGTGATAACGCCCCCACCGCCGACAAATTCAACCGGCACGCCTTCACAAGCACAAAACGACTCATCAACATCGATCGGCGCCGGTCCGGATCAACTCGTGTTCAAGATCAGCGAAGATGCCTATCTTGGAGACGCGCTCTACACCATCTCGGTCAATGGCAACCAGATCGGCGGGACATTGACCGCCCATGCATCGCATGCGGCCGGTCAATCCGACACCATTGCCGTGCACGGGGATTGGGGACCCGGCGATCACACTGTCCTGGTTCACCTTCTCAATGACCGCTGGGACGGCACCCCCGAAACTGATCGCAATCTTTACGTGGACTCCGTCAGCTTCAACGGAACGAACCTGCCGCAGGGCGCGATCGGAAACGTGCTCGGCCAACTCTTCAGCTTCCATGATCTAGTTTGATAGATGGGTGGAACCGATAGCTCGGCACGTGGCGGCAGCCGGTCCGACGGCCTAAACAGCGGCATCGAGAAGGGCCGCTACCGGGCCAGTAGCGGCGTCCTATCTAGCGCCGCGAAGCAAAGCGGAGAAGTCCCGATCGTCTCCGGTTTCGAGACCTGTAGGCCATCAATGCTCTGGCTGGTTCGCGAGGCAGCATGGCCGCAAGCACAAAGAAAGCAACCAGCGCAATTTTTTGAACGATTGGGAAAGGCTCAGAGCCAACACTCGCTATCAATTTCGGCAACATCGATGCGCGTGAGCTGCTTGCCGATACGATTTGAAGGCAGAAGCTGCGCTCGCGATAGTAAAAGGCGCCTTGCGGCTCAACCAATCTTCGTCCCGGAGCCACTCGAGCAAGAATCGCGCGCAAATGCTCGGTACGTGCCACAAACCTCTTGATATCGCGCTGCAGCAACGAAGCGCTTGGAAGCTGACCGAGCTGCGAATCGTTTAGGCCGTGCACGCGGTAGTTTCCCAGCTCTTCGGAAAGGCTGACGACGTCCCCAAAGAATGGAGCAACAAACAAAACCACCCCGTCAACGGCCTTGTCATAGTCCACCTCGCGCAGCAGCTCGCAGACATCCCGACGAAATACGTTTCCAGACGTCGGTGGCGTCTTGTAGACGCCGCGTTTGAGCACCTCATTGACCAATCGGTCGCGCTCCCGAAACGACTCGAGCGACGAGAATGATCCGACGGGCCTGCTTTCGGCATCGATGAGCGTCAGCCCAAATTGAAGTTTTGCAACGCGCTCGTCTAATTCGGCCAAGATTCTGACCAGAGAACCTGGCTTGAGCTCATCATCGGCGTCGAGAAACAAGATGAATCTTGCTTGGGTCTTTTCTAGCCCAAACAGGCAGGCCCCTAGCTGCCCGCGGTTTTGGATCTTGAATGCAGTCACCGCATAGCGGGTGATCGTCTCCCAGGAGCCGTCAGTTGAGCCATCGTCCACCACCAGGAGTTCGCAGGCATCGCAGTTCTGGTCTAAGACGCTCCTGATCGCTCGCTCAACGTAAGCCTCGTAATTAAAGCAGGTGATGATGACGGCGAGCTGGGGAGCATCGCTAGCCTCTGTTCTCGAGTACGTTGTCGCTATAGCTGGGTCACTGACATTGCTTGCTTCAGGCGTGAGCATGAGTGGGACCTGACGCCTCTTCGTAAATCGCCAGCGTTTGACGAGCGACCCGCTCAATTGTAAGAAACTCTAGATTGAACTGACTTTTCTTTTTCCACTCCAGCACAGCTTGTCGGTCTTGGAGCAAACAGCGCAATACTTCGGCAAGTCTTTGCGGGTTGCCCACGGGAACGAGAACGCCTGCTTGTCCCTGTTCAAGCAACTCAGGAATTCCGTCGACATCGGTCGCGACGATGGCGCAGCCAGCTTCCCGCGCTTCCGACAGCACCAGCGGAGCGGGATCAGCGTGCGACGGCAACACGAATATGTCGGCCCCTGACAGGAACGGAAAAGGATTATCTTGAGGACCCAAGAAGGTCACCGCCGACGCGCATGCCATCGAGCTGACCTGGACGGCATATTGCTCGCGGTGCGGACCGTCGCCGACAATATATAAGCGTCCTGCTCCGAGCGCCGCGTAAACCATATCGAACGCAGAAAAGAGGTCCGATAGCCCTTTTCGCGGATGCAATCCGCCAACGAACACGATCGCCGGTGATTGAAGCGAGGCTGGCGTGCGATCCTTTTGCTCGAAACGCGCTGCACCGATTGTTCCATTCAGAACCACGCGGATCCTCGACTGTGGGATTCCCCGTCTTCGCATTGACTTGCCAACGGCTGCACTAACCGCGATCACTCTCGCTCCGAGGCCCATGAGGACTGCGCTAGACTGGAATTCATTGTGAACGGTTGTGATGAGCGGGATTCCGAGCAACTTGCAAATTGGCCAGGCAAGGACAGCGCTGGTCATCATATGGGCATGAACCACCTCTGCCCGCCAATCGCGCATCAGCCGATAGAGCGACAGCGTGGCCTGCAGCAGCTCCTTAGGTCGACGCTCCAAACCAATGCGGATGTTTTCGACATTGTTGTCCGCGAGCAAGGCATCAAAATCGCCGCCGCCGCTCACCATCGCGACCTGATGGCCGAGTTTCACCTGCGCACAGGCGAGGTCCACGGCGGCATGCACATGACCATTCAGCCGGCGTGTATGATTGAGTAATTGTACAATACGCATGCACACCTGCGGCAAATAGCCAGGGAAGATGCAAGACACCCCAGTGCTTGGTCCGGCGCGTTCACCGGGACGATTGACCTCAAGCTAAAAAATGACCAACGATGCTTGCGTTGCAAATACCCTGCCAAGGTGACATCGGCCGAAACACCAACGCGCTGTGCCGAAAAAAATCCGTTGACGGGGGGAACCTCTAACTTGATCTGGTTCCTCTGCTTGCTATTGTGGCGCGTCGGCGGCTTTCACAGAGCTTGGCCTGGCAAGCCGACCTAAGCTGTTGTTCGGATGCACCAAACTGGCTTTGGCGCTCCGAGAGTGCTGCACCGCCACAAGATCTTGCCACACTGCGAGTTTACGTTCTCGCAACAGGTGATCTGTCACTTGACGGGTTCGTCGGTTGGCAAGCGAGGCGAGGTGTCGAACTCCGGCCGGCGTGAGGGGGCGCGAAACCGATCGCAAGGACGTTTTCAGCTCAGCTCTTCGAGGGGACTTCGCGTATCGCGGGGCACTGTAATGGAATACGCGGCTATCGGACTGGCAATTTTCGGAGCGGTGTTGGGGCTGCGCTTCCGATTTCGGGCATTGCTCCCCTTTGCCTTGCTTGTCCTGTTTGTCACGATCTTCCTGACACTTAATCAGCGCCTCGGCGGGCTTGAAACCGTTCTTGCCGTCTTAGCCACCCAAGCCATCTTGCAAGGCGGCTACTTTGTCGGCGTCATCATCCGCGCGCTGTTTCGTGCCTATCAGCGTAAGCTGATTGCGCCAGACGAGCTGGCTGCAGCGGATAAGCGCAGCTCCAATTCAGGATCGATCGCCTCCAACTGAGGCCGATCACCCGGCTCAGCCTATGACCGCAACCCAGCCGACTTGCGCCGGTCCTCATTTTGCGAGGACCAACAGCGAGTAGCCGCCTAGCAAACGCACCGCGAGATCCGCATTGAAGGCAAACATCAGGCGGCGGGGCACTCGCATGAGACGGCTTGTGAAGGCCTGATTGGGCAATTCCAACCGACTAGCGGTGTAACAATGATCGACAATCGTGTACCCGCAATCCTCGAGCGTGGCCAACGCTGACTGTTTGAAGAAGTAGTGAATGTGTCCGACATTGCGTCTGAGGTCGGCAATCGGCCAAGCCCGCAAAATGGATTGCGCGGAGAGATCCAACGGGATGTGAAAGATCTTAAATGTTCCAAACCTACGCAACTGCTTTATGAATGAGATATAGTCCTCAACGTGCTCGATCACGTCAATTGCGAGGATAACATCAAATTCCAAATCGTGTTCGCCGAGAAGGTTGCTTAAGTGAAACTTTGTGCGTTGAGTGCTTTTTGCTGCTGCGCGCCTGAACGCATCGGGCGAGATTTCGTACCCCGATAAGCGCGCATCCGGAAACGTCCTTTCCAGGTTCAACAAGATCTCGCCTGTCCCGCAGCCGATCTCGCATATGCGCTGGGTCGGGATGTTGTTTCGTCGGATCATCTGCGCGACGTGACCCGCCTTCCACGGCGCATCCTCCTCATGCCATGTCGGATTGTTCTTTCCGTAAGCATCACCCTCGTATAATTCCTTCATTACGCAAACCTTCTCAAAAGATGGGGGAGCGTCGCCTATGATTTCCTGCCTCATGCCGCTAAGACAAAGCCTCCAAGTTCAAGCTTGATTCCGCCGCGGTGGCTACAGCGTGATGAGCGGATCTTCGCAGACTATCTGCCAGCTCCGCGTACAGCTTCTCCGCATTGTAGCTTTGGTGGACAGTTTCGATTGCTGCTCGGCCAAGTGCTTGGTGATTGCGCCAGGCATCGAGGATGGCAGCGGATAGACCTGTTACGTCACCGACGGGAAACAGCACGCCATTAACTCCGTGCGTGACCAATTGCTCAAACGACCGTATGCGGCTCAGAACCACCGCCGCACCGCAGGCCATTGCCTCCAGGACAGCAAGCGCCACCGCCTCGTTCGCCGAGGGCATCACGTATACGCCGCACCGGCACAGCAAGGAGCGCACCTTGGATCGGTCGACAAATCCATGAAATCGCACCCGGTGCGACACGCCGAGCTTGGCGGCGAGCCCCTGCATCAGGTCCTTGTCCGGCCCCGTGCCGACAATATCCAGCGTCCATTCCTCTGGCAGGTTGGCGAGTGCGCGAATGAGGTCGGTCGTGCGCTTTTGCCTGTTGGTCAAACGCGTGATTGTCAGGATCGTTTTGGAACGGCTCGCGGCCGCATCCGGAAAGAACTCCGATACGTCGCAGCCGTTCGGCTGGAGACGGGATCGACCCCCATATCGACTGACGATGCGACACTCCTGCTCGGTTTGACCGTAGAGCAACGCCGCCCTGCAAAAGCTATCGCGTTTGAACAGCTTCACGACACGATCCGGCAGGCCGCCATGATCTGCACCGACTATTGGCAAATCAATTCGACCTGCGAGGTGATCGAACCTGCCGCTCCAATATTCCTGCACGTACAGCAGATCAATTCTATCCGCTGCCAGCGCTTTCCGAAGCGGCCGCATAAATGCAATCGTGTTCAACCGTTCCTCAGCATATAGGGACCAGCGCGAACGGCGCGACAGGCGCTTGACCCACACCCGTTCGATCAGCTGGTACCAATTCTCGAGCGGCAGAAATCGAACGTCGATCCCATCATCGGTGGCGAACTTTCCCGACTCCCGCAGTGAGGGGATATAGAGCATCGGCCTAATCCCGTTTCGGCTCAAACCGCGAGCATAGTACCACGCCCAATCGTTTCGATACCGCTCGAGATAGCTAGCGCGCGTCTGACCCTGCACCCACCCAAAAAACCCTTCGAAGGAACTGCAGCTGAGCAGCATCGCGACATTGATGCGCTTTGCTTCAGCCGCGGGCTCTAACGATGACATGTGCGGCATTCTTGCTCGTGCTGAAAACTCTTTCATTCAAGCTCAGTCCGGGTCTGGTCAGCCATTCGTTTTCTCGACCAACGCTACCTGCACGGGGCTTGCGCCAATTGCCCGTCAAGATTCGTGCCACGCCGAGAGGTCATGCGCTCCGAATGCACATACCAGCCGTCCCACTGCGAGAACTCCTCGAAGACTCGCTTGTATCCGTGCGTCGCAAGAAGCGCCTGAATCGCAGCTTCCGTTTGTCGATTCTGCTCCACGCTGAGTAGATCGATGCTGTAGCGGGAGAAATCGAAGCTCTTTAGGATATCGTACTCGCTCCCCTCGGTATCGATCGACATGTAGTCAATCCTGCGAGGAGCATTGCAGTCCGCTAGCAGCTGGTTAAGCGAGACCGTCTCGACTTCGATCTCTTGTCCGGCTGAACGCACAGCTGCAAAATGATCACCCAAGGCGAATTCGGCTACCCCGCTGAGCTCCGGATCAACTTCGTTCGTTACCAAGAAGCGTACCTTCTTGCCTGAACTAGAGCTGATGCACCGATGATCCTTGCGCGAAGTCCGGTTCTGTGTGAGCGCGTCGTGCCAGATTGGATTTGGCTCAGCTAGAATTCCTTGCCAGCCGTATTCCTTTTCCAACAGCCAGGTGTTGCTATTCGTAACGCCGTTGGTTGCACCAAACTCAACAAAGAACCCGCCCTGCTTCTCTCCGAGCTCGTAGCTGACCCAGAGGTCTTGAAATATTTGCGATCGCGATCGATCGCGATTCAGAAAGCAATGGGCCAAGAAGCGGATCTCGTCCATTCGACCAAAACGTTCCACTTCAGGCCGCCGCAACCGGATGCCATTGAAGATCATCCTGCGCAACGACGCGCTTTGTGCAGCCCTGGAGGCAACAGAAGCGAGCGCAGACATCCCATGCTTAGTAAGCGATCGCATCATTATTCTCTAAATACCCCTCGCTGGAACGATCAGCTGAGATCGTGAGAATTCGGCTGGTAATTCGCCAGTCCATATAATTCTTAAATATGAACGCCCCTCAGAGTTGGCACGCAAAATGCTACAAGCAATTTATTGATCTGATCAACATCTAATTGCGGAGCCCGCCTAGCACAAATCAATTTGCGACCGTTACGCGTGTTTTGCGTCATTCGGTGCGTTGGAGTTTGGTAATTTATGAAGTCACATAGGCTAGCCGAGCGCGTCAGAGTCGCCGATGGAATCGATCTGATATCCGTCGACGTCTTTGATACGCTTCTGCTGCGAACCGTGCGCTCCGCTCGCTCACGTATTGTGCAAGGTGAGCATTTATTCAGCAACCTTCTTCGGGCGCGCGGCTGGCAAATTGAACCTGTTCTGCTGGCGAGAGCCAGACAAGAAGCCGAGCGAATTGCCTTCCGAGTGCTCGCCGTGCGCGGTTCCGGTGAAGTCCGACTGCCCGACGTGATCGATCGGCAACTTCGCTTGCTAGGTCTTCCGGATTCCTTGAGCGCTGCGCGATTGGCGATTGAACTCGACATCGAGAAGACCTCGCTCGTTGCCAACCGGACCTTGGCCGGGTTTCTGCGCGCGCGTCGAGCGGCGGGCAACCGCGTTGTCGCCGTCAGCGACACCATGCTGTCGTCTGCAGACCTCGATAGACTAATCTCGCATTTTCATGGGCGCGATGTTGTTGATCAGATCTACAGCAGCGCCGATCAGAGATGCACCAAGCGTGACGGTGCCCTGTTTGCCCGGGTCGCCGAAGCAGAAGGGGTATCCTTAGGACGAATTCTGCACATCGGCGATGATCCGCATGCCGACGTCCGTCGCGCCTCGGCACATGGATTAACTGTCATTCATACACCCCGGCCGGTCTGGTTCAGCTATTTGCGCAAGGCGAATGGCGGTTTGGTTGCTGCTCGGGCCGCATTGTCGCGACCAAAGCGCGGCAACCGCTCGGCAGCGGAGCCACCCGAAAATGCGTACGCGTTTGGACGTGTTGTCCTTGGGCCCATCGTCACTCAGTTTTGTTTGCTGATTTGGCTATACGCCGCCGAAGTGAACGCATGCGACAAGGCGACCTTGCTGTTCTGCGCCCGGGGCGGTGTTGGAATAAGGGAAGTCTTCGAACGAGTCGTCGCTCGGCTTTCGCTGCCGCTCGGCATGCCACGGCAGAACTTCATGGTCTCACGCCTCGTTGCGGCGCGCGCTGCGGTGTTGGTTCGCAGCGCTTCCGCGCTCGAGGAGATTGCCCGTGAGTTTCGCGGCCGCCCGTTTCTTGATGTAGCCTGTGCCCTTGGTGGAGGACGCTACGAGCTGCCAGAGGAATGGAAGCAGCCATTTCATGCAGACGTATTCTTGACCATGTTGTTCGACGATCGCGCGAAGGCGGTTTTGTCTGACATCCGCGTGCAGAACGCGTTGTTCGAGCGGCACTTTGCCAAACTCCGGGGCGATGCTCGCCGAATTCTGCTGTGCGATACCGGTCTCTACGGAAGCACACAGCGGCTATTGGCCAGTGCCTTTCCGGCGCTACAAATTGAAACTATTCAGTTTGCCCGATCAAACTATAAGGGACACAGCGAAGAACATTTCAAGCAGGTTTTCGGTCTCTTGGTTGAGCGCAATCGCTATAGTCCGCTCGACGTCCGTTCCTCGGTCCTGCGGTATTGGCATCTGATTGAGAGCCTGTTCGAGCCAAGGATCCCCTCGGTCACTTCTTTTGTCGACGACGGAGAGGATGTCGCGGCCAATTGCGGCGACATCCGGTTTGGGATCAGCGATGCCAGCCTCGGAAACGAATTGCTGTCCGGCGCGCTCAGTTACGTAGACAGCCTTCCGATCGACGGCGGGGCGGCGGCATTACGCGATGCCGATGCCGCCTGGGTTCGGCTCAAGCGGGCCATTACGCGGCCTACCGCCGGCGAATTGCGATGCCTCGAAGTGCCGGGCCGATCCGTCGACTTTGGCAGACCCGATGTGCTGCAGGCATTGCGCGCCGAGCAACCCCAGCCGGTGTTGAGCAGGCTGGCATCGCTGCGATTTGAACTCTGGCGTGAGGGCGCAATAGCTCGGCAATTCCCTGTCCTTAAGCACGCTCTGCTGCCGATGCTTGATTCCATACATTCTATCAGGGGCATGATGGCTCGCCAGCATTGAAAACTCCGATGCCGAATCCAGCAGCACTTCACGTGCCGTCTCCGGTCAGCCGCGCTGGCTCCGCGACTCTGGTCAGGACGTGTCGCAGCGTACTCGAGTCAAACCCCGGCGGTGCGCCATGTCGCTAGAACCGATCGGGATTTTGACCATCCTACTCGGGTTGCTCTGCCTGCCGCTCGGTTATCGCGCCACTTTCGGCGTGCTGATGGGCACTGCCCTGTTTGGCGCGGCCGCCGCCATCCTCGTCGGCGGCGCAAACATTCAACCGGCACACCTGTTCTTAAGTTTTGCCATGGCGGCTGTGCTCGCTCGGCGTCACGAGGCTGCCGCTGCGATGCGAGCCATGAATTTCGGCCAACCCGGATTTTGGCTGTTGTGCTTGGTAATCTTTGGCGTCGGCTCTGCTGTCCTGATGCCGCGCTTACTGGCTGGCGCAACGCAGATCGTTCCTCTTGGCGCGTCTGAATACGCCGACACCGGCTCAACCGTCCCGCTTGGGCCAGTGTCCAGCAATTTTACTCAGTCCGTCTACATGGCAGCGGATCTCGCCTGCTTCGGGATCACGGCCGCGATCGCAACGACTCATGCCGGCTTTCGCGCCGTTGTCGCCGCAGTACTCGGCTATTGCGCCGGAAACGTCCTGCTCGCCATGCTGGACATCGGAACGTATGCGACAGGCACCCAAAGTCTCCTCGATTTCATGCGGAACGCCCGGTACACAATGCACGCCGATGATCAGGTCAACGGTGTAAAACGGATCGTCGGTTCATTTCCCGAAGCTTCCGCATTCGCGCGCGCCACTCTCGGAGCGTTCGCGTTCACCGGCACCCTCTTTCTGAGCGGCAGGCTGCCAATGCTCACCGGCCCGATGGCGCTTGCATCGCTGGCGCTGGTCGTTCTGTCAACCTCCTCGACAGGATTTGCTGGGGCTCCACTGGTCGGCTTGATCCTTTACGCCGGACTTCTGCGGCGATCGGGCTTTCAACCGAACCGTCCGCTCAGTTCCGCGGCTGTGCTATGCACGCCGATCCTCTTGGTCATCGTGATCTTGGGCGTGCTCCTCGACGAGCGAGCCAGCGAAACGGCGCGTAGCTATGTCGATACGTTGATTCTCAACAAATCCTCTTCGACCTCGGCCGTCGAGCGCAGTTCGTGGAACGCGGCTGCCCTACAGAACTTCTTTGACTCCTTTGGTTTCGGCGTTGGGCTCGGAACTATCCGCACATCGAGTTTTCCGATCGCACTGCTTGCCAACGTTGGTATTCCGGGAACTGCCTTCTACCTCCTTTTCGCCGCAACAGCCCTGTTCGCACCATTGAATGGTCCGCGTGCTTATGAGATCGACGCTCGCCTAGCCGCGCGCAATGCATGTTTTGCTCTCATCATTGGCGACACGTTGGCGGCTCCGTCCGTGGACCAAGGTCTGCTGTTCTACGCTCTCGCCGCGCTGGCTTGCGCTTCACCGCGGGATCACCTCGAAGGAGTGTTGCTCACGCCGTCCGAACCATCGGGAGCCAAAGCATGAATGCATCCAGCAGTTTTGCGGTCAATGGCCGCTATCTGACGCAGCCCACGAGCGGCGTGCAGCGCTACGCCGGGTGCGTCACGGCGGCAATGAATCAGGCACTCGTCGGGTCCGGCGCAAGCGTTCCGATCATTGCCCCCAAAGCCGCCCCCGATCCTCGGCTTCCGGCCATGCCGCTCATCCCGGCGGGGCCGCTCGGCGGACACCTCTGGGAGCAATTGGTTCTTCCCGGGCGGTGGCCCGGACGGTTGCTCAATCTCGGCAACACAGCGCCGGCCGTCAAACCGGATCAGGTCGTGTGTATTCACGACGCCAACGTGTTCGATGCACCCGAGAGCTATTGGCCAGCGTTTCGCGCGATCTATCGCGCCCTGCAACCGCTGTTGGCCAAGCGCGCGGCAAGGATCAGCACCGTTTCAGCCTATTCGGCCCGACAACTTGCCCAGCACCTGCCGCTACGCGCCGCGGACATTCCAGTGCTTCCGAATGGACATGAGCACGCCTTGGCCTGGGACCCCAGCCTCGCGCGCGTGAATTGCCAGCTTGCGGCCGAGGGTCGGTTCGTGCTGGCGCTCGGATCGCGCGCTCCGCATAAGAACCTGCAGCTGGTTAGCACCATCGCGCCGGAGCTCGCCGCAATGAACATCGGCGTGATCGTCGCCGGCGGCGGCGCCGACATATTTTCTCCTGAACGTCTAACCGACGCACGCGGCCTGACCCTGCTCGGCCGCGTCACCGATGACGATCTCGCCTATCTCATGGATCGCGCCTTGTGCTTGATCTTTCCATCGTGGACAGAAGGCTTCGGGCTTCCGATCGTCGAAGCAATGGCGCGTGGTTGTCCTGTCATTGCCTCGGATCGCGCGAGCATGAGCGAAGTGTGCGGCGATGCCGCCTTGCTCGCTCCCCCCGACAATCCGCAACGATGGGTGCAGTGCATTCGGCAACTCTCGACATCCGGCGATCAGCGCGATGAACTGGTCGGGCGTGGCCGCGAGCGCATTAAGATGTTCTCCTGGGCGCGCACTGCGGCTGGATATGTCGAGCTGATGCGAGAGCCTACATCGGGTCTGAGAGCGCGTGAGACCACCGTTGGACGCATGCCCAGAGTGGCAGTGGCAATCGCGACACGAGGACGGCCCGAAACGGTGACGGCTACCCTGACTCACTTGCTGCAGACCCAGACTCTCAAGCCGGACGCCGTCATCGTGTCTTGCGTCAACCGTGAGGATGCGGGCGATGCCGCCGAGCTGCCCGGCGTTCGGCTTGTCACAGGGCCCGGCGGGTTGCCGGCTCAGCGAAATACCGCGTTGGCCGCGCTCAGTAATGAGGCCGACGTGATCGTGTTCTTTGACGATGATTTTCTGGCGGATCCCGACTGGTTGGCCGCGGCTGCGCAAACGTTTCGAGACGAACCAGAGGTCGTCGGCTTCACTGGTTATCTTTATGCTGACGGCATCCTCGGACCGGGTCTCAGCTTTGATGAAGCGCTGCGCATCTTGACGGAAGGCACGCTGTCGCCCGAAGCACCGCGCATCGAACCATTCAGCCCGTACGGCTGCAACATGGCTTTCCGCATGTCTGCGATCGGCAACATAACCTTTGATGAGCGGCTCGTGCTCTATGGGTGGCAGGAAGACCGGGATTTTGGCGCAGCGCTCGCAAAGCGAGGCGGCCGGCTGATCAAATCCCCCCGCGCCCGAGGCGTGCATATGGGACTGAAGGCGGGCCGTGTTGCCGGAGATCGCCTGGGCTATTCCCAAGTCGTCAATCCAATCTACCTGCTGCGCAAAGGCACGATGACGCCTCGGCAGGCAACCATGCAGATCTTTCGGAACGTCGCCATCAACCTGGCGCGCGCCGCCAGACCTGAACCTTTCATCGACCGGCGGGGCCGGCTTCGCGGTAACGTGCTCGGTTTCGCCGACGTTCTGAGGGGCCGTCTTGAACCCGAACGCGCAGCGACCCTCATACCGAGCGACAAGAGCTCGGGCCCGCGACCAGTATCTCCAAGCACAGGCACCCGCGATGACGCCACTGCCTCATGAAGCCGCGCAAGCCGGCACTCTTTCCGCATCGGCGACCAGGCAATGCCTCGTCGCAACGTGCAGGCATTGAGTCGTGCTTGCCCGCAAAACCCTCTTGGGCGCCGCTTGGACTGTGTCGTCCAGGCTAACAGCCCGGGCTATCGATTTCGTCACGCTTCTGGTCCTCGCACGCATCCTGACGCCCGCTGATTTCGGCCTCACCGCCCTCGCCGCTACCGTAACGATCATCGCGGACATGGTGCTCGAGGTACCAACGCTGCAGGCTCTGACGCGCTTGCCAAGCGTAACGAAGTCACACTTGGACACTGCCTTCACCTTGAGCGCTCTCAGAGGCATCGCCTTGACATTGGTGCTTTTGCTGGTGGCGTGGCCGTTTGCTCAGATTTACCAGGATTCCCGCTTGGCCAGCTTGATCATCGTGAGCGCCATCGGACCCTTGGCTCGCAGCCTGTATAGCCCTGGAATGGTCGAGCACACCCGCAGCCTGGCTTTCAGGCCAGTCTTTGTTGCCGAAATCTTTGGCAAACTTGCCGCAGCAATCATTGCAGCGACAGCAGTCAAACTTGGCGCTGGGTACTGGGCCATCGTCGCCAGCGGCATCGCAGCGTCCTTGGCCGCCACATCGATGTCGTACCTGTTGGCCCCTTACAGACCAAACCTCTCGCTGTCGAAGTTTCGGGAGTTCTCGGCTTTTCTGGGTTGGCTGAGCGGCGCTCAGATCATCATCGCGCTGAGCTGGCAGTTTGATCGAATCCTACTCGGCTATTCCTCGAGCAAGGCCACATTGGGTCAATACACCATCGCGAGCGATCTATCGGTGATGCCAACCCAGAGCCTGATCGGCCCGGCGATGCAGCCTCTCATGGCCGCACTGTCGCAGATCAACCAGAACCAGGACCGGCTCCGTCATGCCTATTCGAAGGCGTCCCGGCTCACGATGTCACTTGCCGCGCCGGCTTGCATCGGAATGTCGTTGACCGCGGACTTGATCGCCGAGGTCTTGCTGGGGCCCCAGTGGGGCGAGGCTGGACTCTACTTGCGGTGGCTCGCATTGTCGACCGTCCTCAGCGCGTTCTATCAGCCCCTGCATTCGTTGGCGCTGGCCACCGATCGAACCCATCTGGTGTTTCGCCTCACCCTGGTCGAGCTGTGCGCCAAAATCGTTCTGATGTGTTTTGGCTTCTACTTCTATTCGATTGCAGGCGTGGTCGCGGCACGAGCCGCGGTTTCGTTCATCATGTTCGTTCTCTCCTTGATGGGAGCCCGGCAACTGGTCGGAACCAGCGTCGCGTCGGAGGCGGCCAATCTATGGCCGATCGCCGCCGCATCTGCGGTGATGACCCTTCTGGTGATGGGCCTGCGATACAGGCTGCCTGAGCTCCATCTGGCTGCCTTTTTTGAACTGGGAGTGATCTCTCTGTTCGGCGCTAGTGTGTATGTCGGCGCGCTGTATGGCTTTGGTGTTCGGGTCAGCAGCCGCGCAGGGGCGGTGTGATGGTCGAAGTGCACGATGCAGGATCAAGGAGAGCGAGATGACCGAGAAGGGGCATGCAACAAAACGCTCGACCTGGGCAGCCACGTCGGTCGTGCTCACGGTCGGGATTTCACTCAGTTCTGCGATCGCAGCTGAGCAGCCTGCATCCTGTGAACTTCATCCCGTCTTGCTTGAAGACTTCAACGACCTCAGTGTCTCAGCGACCCGCCTGGGCGCTGCCCGTTGGACCGCACACACCCCTTGGTCGGGCGATTTCGGCGACGCGGCATTTGCCAATCCGGGACCGCGGGGGCCATTCAAGGTGGAAGACGGAGTTCTCACCATCACCGCTTCGAAGGATCGGAACGGCAAGTGGACGTCGGGTCTTCTGGCTGCGGCCGATGCTTCCGGCGCCGGGACCGGAACCCGGTACGGCTATTTCGAAGCACGTATGAAGATGCCGCCCGGTCCGGGAACGTGGCCCGCATTCTGGCTTGCCGCTCTGAAGCCCGCCACGGTGACGGAAGGAAACGTCGAACTTGATGTCATCGAATACTATGGGCAGTTCACATCCGCTTATCAGGCCGCCACGCACATCTGGTACAAGCAACAACCGCAGAAGACCCGGGGCGAGGGGCAGAAGGTCACGGTACCGAACGATGCGCTCGTGCAAGACTTCCACACTTTCGGCGTAGATATCTCGCCCCAGGCCGTTGTGTTCTTCTTCGACAGAACCCCGGTCTGGAGCCAACCAACCCCACCTGAACTCGACGGTCCACTCTACCCTCTTGTGAACCTTGCCCTCGGCGGTGGTTGGCCGATCGATCAGACACCCAATCCTTCCACGCTGTTGGTCGACTATGTCCACGTGTACGGGCGCGGGCCTGGTCCGGCCGAAGGCTGTCCGCCTGCCCCTGAAGTCCTACCACGCTGAAGCATAGATGTCCGCGCGATCCCAATGCGCAATCACAGCACATCTTTGATCAATTCGCGAAGGATTGACTGCATGAAAGTCGCGATCATTCACTATTGGCTTGTGGGGATGCGCGGGGGCGAGAAAGTCCTCGAAGCTCTTTGCGAGATGTATCCCGAGGCGGACATCTATACGCACGTCTATGTTCCAGAAGTGGTTTCCGAAACTATTCGCAAACACCGCGTTGTTTCGACCTTTATCAATCGGCTACCGCGCGCTCCACGCATGTACAAGACCTATCTCCCGCTCATGCCGCTCGCTCTGGAGCAGCTAGATTTGCGCGACTATGATCTGATTCTCAGCAGCGAATCCGGACCGGCAAAAGGCGTCATTGCTCCTCCTCACGCCCTCCACGTCTGCTATTGCCACACACCCATGCGCTACATCTGGAATATGTTTCACGATTACCGAGCCAGCGCCGGTTCGCTCGCGCGGCTGGCCATGCCCTCGCTTGCGCACTATCTAAGACTGTGGGATGTCGCTTCCGCCGCGCGGGTCGATAGCTTCGTTGCCAATTCCGCAACCGTCGCCGGCCGTATCCGCCGCTACTACGGTCTCGACGCCAACGTGATTCATCCACCAGTGGATACTGCAGCATTCTCGCCGTGCCCCTCCTCCGAACTCGGCGACTACTATCTGATGGCCGGCGAACTCGTGTCCTACAAGCGGCCCGACCTTGCGGTACGCGCGTTTAACGAATTGAAACAGAAGCTGGTAGTCATCGGCGGCGGCGAGATGTTATCCGAGATTCGCCGCCTCGCCGGCCCGACCGTTTCCGTGCTCGGACCGCAGCCGTTCGAGGCACTCAAGCACCATTACGCGCGCTGTCGCGCGCTCATCTTCCCGGGAGAAGAAGACTTCGGCATGGTCCCGGTAGAGGCCATGGCGAGCGGACGTCCGGTGATCGCTTTCGGGCGGGGGGGCGCTACCGAAACAGTCGCAAACGAGCTGACTGGTCTATTCTTCGACGAGCAGACCATTGATGCCATCAGCAATAGCATTGCCCGATTCGAGCGAATGACCTTTGAGCCCGAGGCTATCGTTGCTCACGCCCAGCAGTTTGGCCGCGAGCCATTCATCCGCAAAATGCGTTCGCATATCGATTCCCTTTCGCCCAACGCGCCAGATCGAGACAGCAAAGCAAGGAAGCGCTCGGCATGAGATCAACCCTCAATTGACTGTTCCTTGAGCACAGCCTGCACGGCATTTAGGCTCTGTAACATCAATTTAATGGGCGATACTGCTTTTTGTTTAAATGCCAATTCTTGTTTGCGCGAGCCGATGCGAGCCGCTCCTTTTGGACTGTATGCGTTCTTGAAACGAGTTGAGTTGAGGGCGTGGAATGAACATCGCCGGCGAATTTCGGCCCTATGCAACGGCGACAGAAGCCGCCCCTGATCAGGCAAGATCTCTGCTTCTGTTACGCGATTTCTTACGTCGCGAATGGCGTCTTATTGCCTTCATGACGGCCGCCTCGTTGGCGCTTGGCTCGCTCTACGTCGGGATGGCGCCTCGCAAGTTCACGGCGCAGGCTGACATGTTCGTTGATACCAAGGGAACCACTTCGCCACGAAGTGAGAATTCCCAGGAACATCAAGGCGTAGACGACGCTGTTGTGGAGAGTGAGATCGAGACCACTAGGTCAGAAAAGGTCGGAAAAGCGGTCATAAACAAGTTGCGTCTCACGGATGATCCAGAGTTCGTCGCCTCGGGCAATGCAATCACAAGCCGCTTGGCCCGATGGTTGCGGCTAACGAAAGCGTCCGAAGAAAGGCCTTCGTCTGCCGAGCTGGAGCGACGCGCGCTTGGCGTTCTCAAGGACAATCTGCGCGTCACCCGTTTGGGCCGCAGCTACGTCGAGCAGATCGCCTATACTTCGCTTGACCCGGACAAGGCTGCACGGATCGCCAATGCTTTCGCCGATGCCTATATCGAATACCGGCTGCAGGCAAAGTACGAGGCTACCCGACGCGCCAGCGTTTGGCTGGAACAGCGGATCAGCGAACTCCGTCAGCAGGCCAGCAATGCCTACAAAGCCGTGCAGGACTTCAAGGCCGAAAACGGCATTATCATTGGCGTCGAAGGCAAGTTGGCGAGCGAGGTTGAGCTCGATCAGCTCGGCGTCGCACTGGCCAAAGCTCGCGCCGACACCAGCCAAGCTCGCGCCAAGCTCGAGCGTATACAACGCATTCTCGAACAACGACCCGAGAAGGAAAACTTCACGATCCCAGATCCGGTTGTCACGGATGCGCTTAACAGTCCGGTGATTACCAAGCTACGTCAGAAATACCTGGAGAACCAAAACAAGCAAGCCGAATGGAGCGCGCGCTATGGCGCCGAGCATGAGGCCGCCAGGAATCTGCGATCGGAAATGGCAGCGCTGCAACGATCGATGTGGGATGAAATCTCCCGTATCGCGGAGAGCTATAAGAGCGAACTCCAGATTGCGAAGTCGCAGGAGGAGGCGATCGATAGGCGAATGATCGAGATCTTCCAGCAATCCGGGGCGACGCGACAAGCTCAGGTTCACCTGCGGGAGCTGGAAACGGGTGCAAACACCTATCGTGGCATCTACGAGGCCTTCCTGTCTCGATTCACCCAGTCGGTGCAACAGCAGTCGTTTCCGTCGACCGAGGCCCGCGTGGTGACGGAAGCGTCGGCACCTACAAAGCCAAGCTCGCCCAAGCTCGCCATAGCCTTGGCTTTCGCAGCGATGTGCGGGCTCGGCCTGGGCACGCTCGCAGCAATAGCCCGAGAGCAATTCATGTACCGGAGGGTCCACACACGTGACCAGCTCGAGAAGCTGTTGAGCACGCCCTGTCTGGCCGCTTTCCCAGCTGTTTCAAAGCTGCGGACGCGATGGCGCGGCGGTCACGCCAGCGCCTTCCAGCAGATCAACAAAGCCGCTCCTTTTTCAGCTACGGCCGAGGCGTTGCGTTACATCAAGGTCGCCATCGACCTGCATCCGGCCAAGCCAAAAGTGATCGGCATTACGTCGGCCCTTCCCGGTGAAGGGAAGACAACCGCCACCGCGGCGCTCGCCGCATTCCTCGCGAAAAGCGGAGCCCGCACGCTTCTGATTGATTCCGATCTGCGTAAACCGGCCTTATCCAAAATGCTTGGCTACGAGCGCCGGTTGGGGCTGCAACGGATGGTGGTCGATCGGTTGCGTCTCAAAGACGTGATCATCAACGACCTCAATTTCAACTTCGATGTCGTCCCCTCGCCATCTGGGGCACCGCCCTCGAACAGCTCGGATGTGCTTTGTGCGTCATCGGTCAGGCTGGGACTGGAGCGAGCTCGAGAGGAATACGACTACATCATTTGCGATTTGCCGCCGATCTTGCCCATCGCTGATGTCAGAGCAGTTGCAAGCCTGTTTGACGCTTTTGTGATGGTGGTTGAATGGGGCACGTCCACCAACGAGGTCCTCAAGGCAATCCAGTCATCACCGCTTGTTTCAGAGCGATTGCTTGGCACCGTGCTCAACAAAACCGACGAAGCGTTTATGCGTCGCTTTGAGGGTTATTCCGATCGGCGTTATTCCTATTATCAAAACTGAAAGAAGGTAACGGCGCTGCTGCCGCCCTTTTCAAGTCGCAAAGTCATCACGAGCTCAGTTGATACAACGCTGAAAAAATTCGCTGGCTCTGCCGAAACTTTAAACTTGTATTAATTTTGCACCGCCGTCAGAATTTAATCTGCTCGCATTGGGGGGCGATGAGACCGTAAGAAAAGAGGGGACGAGCTCGAAGGCATTTTAGGTTTTGTTTTATGGAGTTCCCGCAATGGCCAATGTGGTCGATACACGCGGCGAGTTGCCTTTCATTTCCGCAAAGAGACGTTCTCCCGCCCTCGTGGCACCGCGTCCCGTGGGTACAGTCGTAAAGAGATCGGTTGATCTTATATTGGCAGCTTTTGGCATTCTGCTGCTTTCTCCTTTGCTGTTGCTCTGTTGCTCCGCCTTGATTTTGTTCTCGCCAGGACCGGTGCTGTTTCGTCATAGACGGGTTGGCTTTAATGGTCAGACGTTCGACTGTCTGAAGTTTCGTACCATGGCACCTGACGCAGCGGAGCGGCTGCAACGGCTGTTGGAGTCGGATCCTGCGGCCGCCGCCGAGTGGAAGGCCACTCGCAAGTTACGCGCAGACCCTCGCGTCACGCTGATGGGCGCAGCGCTGCGTCGCTCCAGCCTCGACGAATTGCCTCAGTTGTTCAATGTCATTCGCGGTGACATGAGCATCGTCGGACCTCGGCCGGTCACCGAAGAAGAACTGGCGCGGTACGCGTACAAGGTCGACGCCTACCTCGCCTGCCGTCCTGGAATTACCGGCCTTTGGCAAGTGAGCGGTCGCAGTACAACCACTTACCGCCGGCGCGTTGCCTGCGATGCATTCTACGCGCGCAATTGGTCCATGGTACTCGACACCAAGATCATGCTGGCTACCATCCCGGCTCTATTCGAGGATGCAGCATATTAAAAGTCGACTCGCCGTCCCGACCGGACATCTCTGAAGACAGGAGCTCTGGTACCTCTGCGAGCACAGAAAACCATTTGAACCGAAGATTTGATCACCGCTCGATTGGGATCCGACTTTAGGCCGTTGCGACACTCTCGAGTTGCGAGATCGATCGAACCATTGAGGGATGATGATGAGAGCGAGCTCGACCCAGGCCACAGCTTTCGAATCCGTTTGCTCGAACTGCGCGACCCTGGCGGTTACGTTTCAGTGTGCTGACGGAGCCCTCGATGACACGCCAGTTTTTTGCACGAATTGCGGTCGCTTGCGCGGCCTCATTGGCGCGGTCAGGAAGATGGCGCATGAGCCCGCCACCCGCACCCCCACCCCCACCCTGCTCGACCGCCACTGAGTGACGCCCAATTTCCGCTTCGAAGGCTCCTTTGTTGCCCGAGCACCCGTTGACCGCGTCTTCGACAGGCCCTGTACAAAGTGTTGCAACCTACCTGATGAAGTCTAGGGCGCGCTCGCATCTGATCTAGACCAGGTCTGACCGGGCTGATCCGAACGAAGCGCCGCTTCGGCTTTTAAGGTGGAGTCGCGAGCGGTCGGTTGATAGTCAAATCTGCCTTGCCGTCCAATCGATTCGATGCCTAACTTGCGCAGTGCGGCCACCGTGCTTGCCGCGCGTTCGTCGGCCTGGTCGGTGTAGATCGGGTAGGCATTGTCAAGCATATGCGCGCCCTCAAGCCGAAGGTCGCCCAAAAACAGTCTGTTGTCGCAGGTGTGAGTTCTAAAGTCGCTATCTGCCGTACTAATGTCGTGCGCCACGTGCTCAGCATTGACTTCGACGGAGAAGAATTCTCGGCCGTGGCACCTGCCGTAAAAATCGGAATGAATCGTGAGGCGCTTCCACGCGCCTTCGCTTGAAAAATTGTACAGGATCGGTTGCTTGAAGCCTCTCTCACCGGAAAAGCTATAGAACAACGTCAGCAACGTCACGGTTTTCAGCTCTCGATGCGTTTGCAGACCACACAGATCTTGGATGCGTGCTAGGGGAATGGTCGAGACCAGGCGACGGCCGACGATCGCACGGTCGTTCGCCAGGACAATCGAAAACTCACCGTTCTGCCTTTGAACGCGAGCTATCTTGGTCCCCAGCACAAAGCCCGCGCCTTGGCCTTCGAGCCGCTCCATTGCCTTGCGATACAGGAATCCGAAGCCCTCCCGCGGTCGAACGAGTTGTTGATTGGGAGCCACATTGGGGGCACGACGAAAGGCCCGCCCAACAAGGTTTCGCAGCGTCGCGTGCTCCTTAATCCAAAGCATCCTTTTCTCTGCAAACTTGACGTCGACCTGATCGGCGGGAAATCCGTAGAACCGGCTCAGATAATAGCCGAGCCCTGTGCGCTCCAGTAACCGCCTTCCAATCCAAAAAGTTGCAAAGTCCTTGGCACTTCGGATCCTGCGGCGGAAGGTTCGGGCAAAGATGATCGAGCTCACCATCCAAAGCCATTCCAACGGACCGGCTGAAAGCAGATCGTCCTTGATGGATAGCGGATAGTGACTTACTGCGCCTTGCGGAGTGAGACGCCCCCACGACGGGTAGATTTGAATATAGAGCGGTAATAACTCGGGAAAGTGCGCCAATAACGGCGAATCGTCCTGAAAGATGTAGCTGCCGACATCGAAGGTGTAGTCGCCGACCTTGCAATCGATGTGGTTTCCACCGCTCCAGGCGTACTCGTCGACGACAAGGACGTTCCTCGCGCCGTCGCGCAGCAAGATCGATGTCGCCACAAGGCCACTGATTCCAGCGCCCAACACCACTGCATCGTACCGCGCCTCGTCAAGGCTGTTCGTCATCAGCGACCATCCAGTGACCCGGTATGTATTGGATTATTGAAGCGCATTTCTGAAAGCGCGACTAGCAAATTAGATGCGTCGCGAGCAGAAGCACCTGGTGCCGCCTGCTCGGCGCCAGCGCAGCTCGCTCGGTTTTCGAGACAAAGGTTCTCAGAGAAGCTGGTTTATGTTTGTGCAGCGAGTGCCTAAAATATGACGCGCACTTTCGGGTTGCCCGGTGGCGCTGGCAGGCTCTGAAGCCACAGAGACCTGCCTCTGTGCTTTGCAAGAACCGAAGTGATTGGGGAATCGTAATACTTGTCCAGACCGATCGCCAGCAGAATGCAAATTGGTACTAGTGCAAAGAGGTAACAAGAGGCTGCCTGCTCAAGATGGGTTGCCTTTAGCAGACCGACCGTCGTCATAAGGATTGGAACGTGAACGTTGTAGAGTGGATACGAAAGGCGGCCTAGCACATTAAGAAGACGCTGCTTTTGTTGGAGATGGCAAGTGACGGACAGATACAATAGGAGTGGAAAGATAAGGACGGTCGAAACAGCATCGAACACAGGGCTCGGATCGGAAGGCAAAAGACGGTCGCGAGCAGAAGGATCATTGGCCAAAGTAGAAGTGTGGGCAGGAATGGTTTGGGGCGGTAATGCCAAACCAGGACACCGGTAAAGAAGCCGAACAGGGAGCGAACAACACCTCCGAAGAAAGTAGCCCAGGTAGCCCCGAGATCGGCGGTACCGTGTTTGAGAATAGTTAGGGCGAGGAGTCCACCAGTGACAGCGGTGATCACCCAGGCGCACTTCGTATCTACCCGCAATATCAGCGCCGTTCAAAGCAAATTGACGGCAATTTCAAATGACAACGACCACATCGGGGTGTTGGTGGGAAATGTCGTGTCTGTGGGAGCCTGACTTACCCAAGGCTTAGGCAGCAAAGCCGCGTTGAAGGCCGTCCCGCCGAGGATGTCAGAAAGGCGTATTGCGAATGTTTCTGAAGCGCCAATCGGAGGAAGAAAAGCCCTGTTCCCAACAAGAGCTCCCAACAAACCAAGCGGCAATAACCTCTTCATGCGAATTTGCAGGAATTTGGCAACTGTTAGCCTGCGAGACTGAAGACGCATCGCATACGAGTGCGAAAGCACGAACCCGCTAAGCATGAAGAAGAAATCCACCGCCAGATAGCCATGAGGTGCCAACTGCGGCGCACCGACGATGAAAGGTGAAAAAACAGGACGCCAATGGCGGCGAAGCCACGAAGCGCGTCTAGCACTTCAAACCTCTCTTCTGTCAATCGACACCTAAGTATTTTCCGTGACTATGCGCGCCCGCGGTCGATTAACGGAATTAAGCGATTAAATCGAGGCAGCGTGAGACCCGACGTCGGGGTCGAGAAGGCATCTTCAACTCCGATAGTATGCATCCGCTCCCCGAAGAGGCCACGCGATATAGTAGGCGCTCGACGCACAAAATTGAACCATCTCCTCGGCGGTGGTCCAGACACCACGCCACCACCCGTAACAAGCAGCCCTCCTTCTTGCTCGCATAACGACTGCGCACCGAAAGGGATGAGGGAGTGGACAGTCATTTCAGGCTGTGGTTGGCTGCGCGCTTTGGACCAAAAAAGACATTCCCGGTTATGAATAGCGTAAACTCAAGTCGCACGTGGACGCCCGAAGATGATAGCGCGCTGAGATCGGCAATCATCAATGGCCAGTCCATCCTAGAAATCGCCGCAACCCTCTGCCGAACTGAAAACGCCGTGCGGCGGCGGCTCTATCAGCTTGGCCTTTCAACCGCTCGGCTTGGCTCTCGGCGTCGTCCAAGTCAAAGGTTCGGATAAGCCTCTACTTGAAGGGGCGCCGAAGCTCCCTGAGGAGCGGACGGGCTCGACTTTTGGTCGATAAACTGATGACCCCGACGTCAACGCTTGGTCGACGTGGTGTCGTCCTATGATCTTAGTACGAGCCAGCAATTTACGCTCGCGGCTGTACAACTTGGCGACTATCCCAACTTCGGTTTTCTACTTCAGGGACCGAAACATTGGTCGCGACATCGATACCCTTCGGGTTGCCGTCAAGGGACGAAGCGCTTTTCGATTCGGAGATGAAACAATCGCCGCTACAGCATCAACTCAAGCTGCTGCGGATGGCAGCATAAATGATGACCCCGCACTGCGGTTTTTTGACGAAGAACTCGCCCGCGATCATTTGCGGTTACAAATCTCCCATATCGCCCGAGCGCGGATTGCCTCTGTCATGAAAACAATTGGGTTTCAGCGTGTCCAAACAGATGGTTCCGCTACTGGGAATGCATGTTACGGCGCGGTCGCTAAGCAAATTGCCAGGAGAGCGACACGCGGTCATAGACGCTTCTTCAGTCTCGGCGAACTGATAGTTTCGAGCCGAGCATTTGAGCTTTTGAGGGAAATGTCGAAGTAGCTGCGATCTTTCGCGCTTGCGATCTACGGCAATCATCTTACTGTCGTTTCATAGGCCCAACCGGCTGCGCAAATGGTCACGCTCCTCGAGCAGTTCTCGGAGTCTTTGAGCATTGTCAGATTGTATCTCCTGCCACTCGATGCGATCCTCTGCAGTCCACAAGTGAGACTCGCGATTGAAACGATCTTTCTCGTTTGCATCAAACTCCATGTATAACTTTATGTCGCGTTCGACCTGGTCCAATTGTTCTTGGAGAGTAGTTGGCATCAGCCGTTCCTTCGGCTCGCCTCCAGCCCGCTCCGATCTACGACGCAATCGGCATGGCGATCAATGGGCGTTGTCCCTCGCGGCTGATATATCCATCCCATTTCAACTCATTCGCCTCAAAGTGCCACGTCGGAGCAATTTTACTAAAGTACGTAGCTCAGATCGACTGATCTCCCTCCATGAGATTATGCAGACAAGCTAAACTCCCGGAGGAAGCGGCAAAGCATCCTCCAGTGCGTCAACTCCACTCTCGGAGAAGTTGTTGGCCGCAATCAACCGTTGACTTTTTCCTATCAATCACGCACGAACTTTGGGAGCGCCTGGTCCGGTGCCGACCGGCACCGTCGGTCTCGTTACCATCACGGTCGCCGGTGTGAGGCTGCGCTATCGGGAGAGCGTGCCGACCGCGATGAAAACGGCATCGGTCGCGGCGGTCGGCTTAGTCAGGTCAATGGTTAAGCCGCTTAGCTTTGACAGTGTTCGCCACCAGCTCGTCGAGCCCCATGTTAGCAGATCGGGATCGCCGCGATCTCCTCGTCCTTGTGGACGCAGATCACGTACTGACCGAAATCCGCAAACAGTCCCGGGACATCAGACTCACATACTACTCCGGCCCGATCATCGCAATGCGCACTTCGGGTGTTGCTTAGGTTCTTTGGTAATCGTCTTCAATCCGGATGATGTCGTCTTCCCCGAGATAGGAGCCGGTCTGGACCTCGATCAGCTCCAGCTGGATCTTGCCCGGATTCTCCATCCGGTGGACGGCCCCCATCGGGATGTAGATCGACTCGTTCTCGTGCACCGTCTTCACCGTCTCGTTGACGGTGACCTGCGCCGTGCCGCGGACCACGATCCAGTGCTCGGCACGATGGTGATGCTTCTGCAGCGACAGCCGCCCGCCCGGCTTCACCACGATGCGCTTGACCTGGTGGCGCTCGCCATTATCGACGGATTGATAGCTGCCCCAGGGCCGGTGCACCTTGAGATGCTCCTCGGTGACTTTCGGCGCCACCGTTTTCAGCTTGGTCACCAGGCGCTTCAGCCCGTTGGCATCCTTCTGCCGCGAGACCAGCACCGCATCCGCGGTCGCGACCACGACGAGATCGTCGACGCCTTCGAGTGCGACCAGCGCGGAATCGGTGGTGACGTTGCAATTGCGGGAATCCTCGAACACGGCGGTGCCGTGCGCGGCATTGCCCTGTGCGTCCTTCTCCGACAGCTCCCACACCGCATGCCAGGAGCCGACGTCGGACCAGCCGCACGACACCGGCACGACGGCCGCGCACGAGGTCTTCTCCATCACCGCATAGTCGATCGAGATCGCCTTTGCCGCGCCGAAGGCTTCCGGCTTCAGCGTGACGAAGCCGAGATCGCGGCCGGCATTGTTGACGGCATTGGTGACGGCCTCGACGCTTGCCGCATCGACCCTGCGATATTCGTCGAGCAGCACGCTCGCCGGGAACATGAAGTTGCCGCTGTTCCAGAGATAGCCGGAATTGACGTAGTCGGAGGCCTTCACCGCATCCGGCTTCTCGACGAAGCGTGCCACCGCCTGCACCTCGCCCGCGATCACCTCACCCGGATTGATGTAGCCATATTGGGTGGCCGGCCGCTCCGGCTTGACGCCGAACGTGACGATGCGTCCGGCATTCGCGGCGGTGAGGCCTTCGCGGCAGGCCGCGACGAAGGCGGCATTATTCTGCACGACGTGATCTGCAGCGAGCGCGAGCACGATCGCCTCGCTGGCGCGGTTCTGCGCGAACACCGCGCCGGCGGCGATGGCAGGGCCGGAATCGCGCCGCATCGGCTCGAGGATCACGTCCGCCTCGATGCCGATCTCGGCAAGCTGCTCCAGCACCATGAAGCGATAGGACGTGTTGGTGACGACGATCGGCCGGTCGAACAGGGCAGCGTCGGACACGCGCAGCAGCGTGTCCTGGAACGTCGAGCGCGTGCCGAACAGCGGCAGGAACTGCTTGGGGCGTACTTCGCGCGAAGCGGGCCACAGCCGCGTGCCGGCACCGCCGCACATGATCAGTGGGATTATGCGTTTGTCCAAGATCTGAAGCTCCAGGCCAAATTCAATTCACAAATCGTACAACATTCATAAGGCCAGAACTTCACCGTTGGGCACACAAATTCGAAATAGCCTTAGCAGGACTCTGTTGCCTATTGCGCAGACCTCAACGCTGTTAATCTAAGCTTGCTTTTTTGACCCAGCCCATCTCCCTATTCTCTTCGTTTTCGAGTACGAACGGCCTACCGAACCTAGAGATTATTATGACAAAGAAACGAGCACTTATTACCGGCGTCACCGGGCAGGACGGCGCTTATTTGGCCGAACTTCTTCTGCAGAAGGGATACGAGGTCCATGGCATCAAGCGCCGGACCTCCCTCTTCAATACGGACCGCATCGATCATCTCTATCTCGACCCGCACGAGCCCGATCCGCCCTTCCGGCTTCACTACGGCGATCTAACGGATTCTTCGAGCCTGATCCGCATCGTTGGCCAGGTGCAGCCAGACGAAATCTACAATCTCGCGGCGCAGAGCCACGTTGCCGTTTCGTTCGAAGAGCCGGAGTACACGGCGAATTCCGACGCTCTGGGCACCCTGCGCATCCTCGAGGCCATGCGTATTACCGGCTTGGAGAGGAAGGCGCGCTTCTATCAAGCGTCAACATCCGAGCTTTACGGATTGGTCCAGGAGATCCCGCAAAAGGAGACGACGCCGTTCTATCCGCGCTCACCTTACGCCGTCGCCAAGCTGTATGCCTACTGGATCACGGTCAATTACCGCGAAGCCTATGGCATGTATGCCTGCAACGGCATCCTCTTCAACCACGAATCTCCGGTCCGCGGCGAGACCTTCGTGACTCGAAAGATCACCCGCGCTTTGGCGCGGATCCATCTCGGACTGCAGGAAAGGCTCTATCTGGGTAATCTGGATGCCTTGCGCGATTGGGGACACGCGCGCGACTACGTCGAAATGCAATGGCTGATGCTGCAGCAGGACAAGCCCGAGGATTTCGTAATTGCTACTGGCGTGCAACATTCGGTCCGAGATTTTGTCAATGTCGCTGCCAACGAAGTGGGCATGACGGTCCGCTGGGAAGGAAACGGCGTCGAAGAAAAGGGATATGACGCCAAGACCGGCAAATGCGTCGTTTCGGTCGATCCCCGCTATTTCCGCCCCACTGAGGTCGCGACGCTTCTTGGTGACCCGTCAAAGGCCAAGCAGAAACTCGGCTGGGCGCCCAAGACGTCGTTCGAAAGCCTGGTCCGAGAAATGATGAAGGAAGATCTTGAGTCCGCAAAGCGCGACGAGCTCATCAAGCAGCATGGGTTTAGATATTATCCGCGCCACGAGTAGTTCTCATAGATCGGCTATCAAGCAACAAGCAAAAAAATGAGCGCCCATTGCGGCGCTCATCCTTTTCGGACCGTATCCAATTGCTGTCGAATGCCTCAGGGCGACCGAACGGCATCCTCCACAGGAAGCCCAATGTCGTTGGCGCTGCCCGTCGGGCTGGCACGCGTCTGCCCTGTCGCATTGCCCTGCCCTATCATGGCCTCCGACCACCGGCCGACGATCGTGCGTCGATCCCAGCGATCAAGAGCTCGCCTTCTTCCTTCTTCGCCGTAGTGCTCACGCAGGCTGGGCGCGTCGCTGAGCTGGCAAATTGCGATTTCGAGAGCCGACGAATCTCCTGGCGGAATCACGAGGCCCGCATTCGTGACTTCCGCCGCGAGGCCGGTGCCTTCTTCGGCCATCGCAATGACCGGCCGAGCGGATGCGAAGATCGCACCGAGCTTCGAGGGCAACACGAGATCGGCGGCCTCGGCCTTCTGCGGAATCAGATGGAAATCGGCCGTGGCCATCAATTGATTGAAGCTGTCATTGGGCTGGAGCCCCAGGAAGTGCATATTGCGATGCCCGGCTGCAAGCTGCTCGAGCCTCATCTTGTGAGGCCCTTCGCCTGCAAGGATGAAGTGGATATGCGGATGACTTCGCTCCAGGCCAATCGCGGCTTCGATCACGAGTTCAAGGCCCTGCTTGTTGGACATCGTGCCGGAATACAGTCCAACGATATCGCCTTCAGCCAGGTTCAGTTGCTGACGGTATTTGGTCGCTCGAGACCCCGGACAGATCGCAGTGGTGTCGATCCAGTTTCTCACTTCCGCGGTTTTGTCGGGCCGCACTCCCTTGATCCTCAACCGCTCTACCATCGCTTGAGAAATGGTTGAAACGTTGTCGAACGATTTGAGGATCGCTGCTTCGATTCGAAGCATCCATTTTCGGAGAGAAGGATTGCGCAGCAAACCAAGATCGAACGCCGCATCCACCTCGAAATCCTGCACGTGAAGCCATGATCTGGCGCCGACGCGACGAGCGACGAAAGAGACGAAGGCTGCCGACATCAGCGACGGCGCGACAGCGATCATGACGTCGGGCCGCCAGGATAGCGCCTGAAGGAGAACCGGGGCCGAGCTCGTGAGCGCGAATGAAGCGTGATGAACCAGCCGTCTGACGCCAGAAGGATGTCCGGGCACATAAATCGGCGTACGCGTTACTCGAACTCCATTGATATCTCTCGATCTGAAGTACGAGGATTTGAATGCAGGGGGGATTTTCCAGGCGGGGTAATAAGGAGGCGCCGTAATCACTCTGACTTCATGGCCTTCGGCTACCAGACTCTCGCAGAGCTCGGCGTTGTATTTCGCCACACCGATCAGATCGGGGGCATAATTGATGCCAACCAAAAGAACACGCATAAAGCCCGCCCCAATTCAAATTTCAGAATAAAAAACTCTCTATAGCAATCTAACTAGTCTACTCAGCGCGTTGCGCCGACTTCCAGATGACGTCCATAGCCGTGAAGATAATCTGCGTAGGCCGCTGCAAGGCCGGCCCGCAAGGCAACTTTCGGCTGCCAACCAAGCGCTCGGATTCTCGAGCTATCCAGCAGCTTGCGTGGTGTCCCGTCAGGCTTGGATGTATCGAACGCGAGCTTGCCCCCGTAGCCCACGACCTCCGCGACTGTGGTCGCGAATTCGGCGATCGACAATTCGTCGCCTGTGCCGACATTGATCGGCTGGTCACTCGAATAGTTCTTCAGAAGGAAAACGCAGGCATCCGCAAAATCATCGACATTGAGGAATTCGCGCAGCGGCGTGCCGGTGCCCCACACCGAAACGCTGGGTGCATTGGCGAGCCTGGCTTCGTGGAAGCGCCGGATCAACGCTGCGGGGACGTGACTGTGGTCCGGATGATAATTGTCGCCGCGACCGTAGAGATTGGTCGGCATTACCGAGATGAAATCGTCGCCATATTGCCGGCGATACGCCTGGCACATCTTGAGGCCAGCGATCTTGGCGATTGCGTACCACTCGTTGGTCGGCTCGAGCGGTCCTGTTAGCAATTCGCTTTCGGCCATCGGCTGCTTGGCGTGCTTGGGATAGATGCAGGACGAGCCGAGGAACAGCAGGCGCCGAACACCAACCGCGTGACTTGCGCGGATGACGCTCAATTCCAGCGCAAGGTTGTCGCAGAGAAAGTCGACCGGGAAATTGTTGTTGGCTGCGATACCGCCAACCTTTGCAGCGGCATGAACCACGACGTCCGGGCGATTGGTCTCGAGCCATTTGAGCGTGGGTTCTTCCTTCGTCAGATCCAGCTCGCGCCGATCAGCCGTGAGCACGGTGCAATTTTCCGACGCAAGCCGGCGGACGACAGCTGATCCCACCATGCCCCGGTGACCCGCGACGAAGACACGTTTGCCCGTGAGATCGTAGGTTGAAGCCCCTGTCATCGTATCCTCTATCAGCATCCGTTTGGCTGGATCGCACCACCTGGCGAGATCCGGCGACCGGTCGCTTTATGCAATCACGCTGCAGATGCAGCACCGACGAACTGCTAACACAATCTTCACCATGCGACAGCCTGCCCCGGTCCGACAAAGATATTCATGGTGAACCTGCGCTGCGCGCACAAATGATCAGCACACAATGAAACAAAAACGAGCAAGGCAGCCGCATCAATTTGTGCGACTGCCTTGAAAACGAGCGGTAACGGGCGGCAGCCGCCGCTCAATTTACTTGGATCTTAGTACGCCCGACGCAGGACCGGACCGACAGGCGCGCAAACGCGATCCATGTACCAGCCATAAGGCGTCTCGACCCGCACCAATGGGCAGCGGCGCCACGGCGTATAACGATACGGGTACGGCTGCGCCCAGAACGTAACGGGTGTCACCTGGCTCTCGCCTGTGAGCAGGGCGGCCGGCGCGGGCATCTGCATGGCGGCGCTCGCTCCGCTCGCTGCGCAGAAGGTAACAGTTGCAGCCAAAAGACCTGCTCGCATCAACGTCTTGAACATCCAAAAAGCTCCTCGCCCCTGCGGATTGATCCCCCGACCCGCGCTTGTCAGACCCCAGCCGACCAACGTCACGGTCTGGAAAGCCACTCCGCGACTAGCCCAAATAGTGAACCGAACTTTACCAAGGCCACCGGCGGAAATGCAACCGATGCCGGCGCGGCCGAGGGCCTTTTGGAACGATATGGCGCGCAAGTGTGGCTTCTTGGTCCTATTTTTGGTCCTATTTCTCCTGGCTCCAGGCACGTGGAGCCGCGAGGTCGGGTGAACGGCGGTAAACATCCCGCAGGAACTGGTAGCTGACCGTCTGAGCCAAAGGCACGTCTTCCTCGCCGAGCTTGGCGAAAAGAAGGATATCCCGGAGCGTCCGCCAGCGGCTTTCGTCGTAGTCGCCGATGCGGCCGCCGGTCGGCAGCACCAGCGGGCGCTGCTGCTGCAGCTCGAATTTCAGCCGCTCGGAATTCAACCTGGCCGGATCGGCGCCCGCGAGAACGGGCACGCTCCGTGCATAGTCCGCGTAGGTGAATTGCCATCCTCGAATGAGGCCCTGAAGGACATCGGCAATGATGGATGGCTGTTCATGGACGAGAATATTGCTCGCGAAGTAGACTAGGCCAGGAACATGGATGCCGTAGTCTTGCGGTTTGATGACGTTCAGCTTCACGAAGGTCGAGCTGGTGGGATCCGGCTGGTCGTCGATGGCGGCGATGATCGCGTCCACCTCCCCGGCCCGCAGGGCTTCGAAGCTGTCGCGGTCCGGGACCTTGGTGATCTGGCTTCGGGGCAGCCCGAGTTGCGCCATCATGGCATCGAAGACGACGTCTCCCTCACTCGCCCTGCGGTAGCCAACCCGCTTTCCGACCAGATCGGCCGGCCGTCGCAAGGCGGAGCTTTCGAGCGTGAAGATCGCGACAGAGGTGTCGAGGAAGCTTGCGGCAAACGCAGTCACGGGGACGCCGCGCCAGCTCGCCAGCAGGAAGTTTTGGCCGCTCGTCACGCCGATGGCATGTTGGCGTGCAATGGTTTGGACGAAGTCGGGATCGGGCTGAGCCGACACCTCGATGCGGGAAGAGAAATATCCCTGCCTGGATGCGGCGAGCTCGCCGGCAAACCGCGCGCCATAGGGCCCATCAACGAGGAGCTTGATTGCGACGGGCCTGGACGCCGTTGGCGCTGGGAGGGGCGCCGCATCGGGACGAAGAAGGAGAAGCACGAGTCCCACCAAAGCGACGGCCGCAAGGCCAATGGCGAGGTAGCGCTTCCCTCTCGGCCGGGTCCGCCGCCGGGACAGGGTGCGAGGCAACGAGGACTTCCTAACGGTTTGTGAAATTAAACATATCAGTCGAGGCGGGATGAGCTACAATGCACGCTTGTGGGGTAAGGTTAATTTTTCCTTCGCCTTGTTCTAACAGCGATTTTGCCCGATAGCACGGCTTGTTCGGGCTAATGAATTTTGCGTCAATGGATTTGGCAGGATGACAATTCTTTCCACTCGGCCGGTGCCCGTCGCTGATTCTGCGACGGAAATCCGGGTTGTCGAGCCGGTCGCGCCCACACCTACAGGGTTTGCGCCGAGCTGGCTGCGACCTGTGGTGGTCGAACGGCTGCTGGCGGTGGTGGATGCGGCGCTGATCGTGGTCAGCGGCATCGGCTGCGCGGTCGGCTATCACGTCGTCACCGCGGGCGTGCTCGGCAAGGCGGACGTCTATGCGGCCGCGAGCGTGCTGGTGGCCATCAACTTCGTCCTGCTGACCATCGTGCAGCGGGGCTATCGCCTCAAGACCGTCACCAACCTGCCCCGCACGTTCCGGATGACGCTGGCGACCTGGACCGGCCTCTTCGGCGCGCTGCTGGCGATCGCCTTCACGATGAAGGTCAGCGACGAGTTCTCCCGCGGCACCACGATCTCGTTCTACCTGGTCGGCCTTGCCGCCCTGCTGGCCTGGAAGATCGTGGCGGCGCGCTGGACCGCGCATGCCTTGCGCACCGGCGCCTTCGCCAACGGGCGGGCACTGCTGATCGCCGAGTTCGGCCTTGCCACCTCGTCCAACACGGTCGACGACCTCGGCCAGCACGGCTACCGCCTGATGCGCGTGATGGAGATCCCGGCCAAGGAGTTGGCTTCGCCCCTGCTGCTGTCCTCGCTGGCGCCGCGCTTCGAGGAGCTCATCAATTACGCGCGCGAGCAGCGGATCGAGCACGTCTTCCTCCTGATCAACTGGAGCCGGCAGCACGCGATCGACAGCATTCTGGACGCGCTGAAGATCCTCCCCCTCCCGGTGCATCTGGTGCCGGACCCCAATACGGCGCGCTTCCTGCGCTATCCGCTTTCCGGCACCGGCAACACCTTCACCGCCGAGCTGCGCCGAGCCCCGCTCACGTTGCGCGAACGCGCGTTCAAGCGCGCGCTGGACCTCGTCGGCGCGAGCTTTGCGCTTTTCGTGTTTGCGCCGATGATGCTGGTGACCGCGCTCCTGATCAAGCTGACCTCGACGGGACCGGTGTTCTTCCGCCAGACCCGCCACGGCTTTGGCGGACGCGCGTTCAGGATCTTCAAATTCCGCACCATGCGCGTGCTCGAGGACGGCCCGAACATCGTACAGGCGCAGAAGAACGACCCGCGCGTCACACCGATTGGCAAATGGCTGCGCAAGACCTCGATCGACGAGCTGCCGCAGCTCCTCAACGTACTCAAGGGCGACATGTCGCTGGTCGGCCCCCGCCCGCACGCGGCCGCGCACAACACCGAATATGAGCAGATCATCGGCAACTACGCCTTTCGCCACCACGTCAAGCCCGGCATCACCGGCTGGGCCCAGGTTAACGGTTATCGTGGAGAAACCCGCACGCTCGATCTGATGCAGAAGCGCGTGGGGTATGATCTGTGGTACATCAACAATTGGAGCATTTGGCTCGACATGAAAATCCTACTAGGGACAGCTATGATGATTGTTGCTCGCCCAACGGCCTACTGAGCTGGGCAGACCTGCTCTGATCCACCGCAATCGAAGGCCTGCGGTCACGACAGGAAGGCGTCGTCCTTCTCATTATATCGAAATGCCGCCTCCAATCTAAGGAAGACTCTTGAGCACCCCGGGAACACTTGAACAGGCAGCAACGAACTTTGTTTCCATCCAATTGAAGCCCCAGTGCGTCGTAGTCTTTCTGACGTACAATTCGGCATCCATCATCCGAGAGACTGTTGAGCAAGCGAAAAAGATCGGCGCAGACCTCTTCGCTGTGGACTCCTTCTCCACTGATGACACAACTGCAATATTAGACGAATGCGGTTGCACCGTATCGCAACGGGCTTTTTCGAACTATAGCGACCAGAGAAACTGGGCCATCGCACAGGTCTCGGCATACAGTTGGCAGCTACACTTGGATGCAGACGAAGTTCTCGATGACCAAGCGGTACAAGAGATCAGAGCGATCCTTTCTGGCAAGCCAAAGTTTGATGCGTACATGTTGCGTCGACGAGACTACTTTATGGGCAAGATGCTTCGCTTTAGTGGCGTGAATCCGTGGCATCTCAGATTATTTCGGTCGGGCGCAGGCCAATGTGAGGCTAGACTGTATGATCAGCACTTCGTCAGCAATCAGCCGTGCGGCAAATTAGCGGGTCTGATGCATGATAAGAACTCGGCATCTTTAGGCGATTGGATCGTGCGGCACAATCGCTGGAGCGATGCGGAGGTCAGTGAGCTATCGAAGACAACACAACAAGACGGCCCGATACTGCGAGGCAGATTGACCGGAGATGCGCGAGAGCGGACACGATTCGTGAAGGGCGTTTACTATAGTCTTCCGAGCGGCCTCCGGTCCCTTGTATACTTCTTCTATCGTTACTTACTACGATTGGGCTTCTTAGATGGCAAAGTCGGATTTTACTTCGCGTTCTTTCAAGCTCTGTGGTTCCGGATGCTCGTTGACGCGAAGATGTATGAGCGCCATTTAGAGCGCGGTGGAGATCAGAATAATGTCTAGAGGCCAATACGACCAATTCAAGCGTATTCTAGTGACTGGCGGAGCAGGCTTCTTGGGGAGCCACCTATGCGACCGCCTCATTGCCGGTGGGCACGAAGTCGTTTGCGTTGATAATGTCTTCACCGGCACCAAGCGCAACATCGAGCATCTGCTGGGGCATCCGCGTTTCGAATGGTTCCGCCACGATGTGACATTTCCTCTTTTTGTTGAGGTCGACGAAATCTATAATCTCGCTTGCCCCGCATCTCCGGTGCACTATCAGCATGACCCCGTTCAAACTACAAAGACAAGTGTGCACGGGGCAATAAATATGCTCGGCTTAGCAAAGCGACTGCGAGCAAAAATTCTCCAAGCCTCGACGAGCGAGGTTTACGGAGATCCTGAGATTCATCCACAAGTCGAATCCTACTGGGGTCGTGTAAATCCGATCGGAGTACGAAGCTGTTACGACGAAGGCAAACGCTGCGCAGAGACGCTTTTTTTTGATTATTACCGGCAGCACAAGTTGCGCATTAAAGTTGTTCGAATCTTCAATACGTACGGTCCCCGCATGCACCTGCGAGATGGCAGGGTCGTGACCAACTTTATCGTCCAGGCCCTCAAAGGCGAAGACATAACCATTTATGGCGACGGCTTGCAGACACGCAGCTTCTGCTACGTTGACGACCTGATCGAAGCAATGATCCGTATGATGAATACCGGTGATGAGGTTACTGGACCAATTAATATTGGCAATCCCGGTGAGTTCACCATGATTGAGCTGGCGGAGAAGATTATCAACCTAACCAACTCAAAGAGCAAAATTATCAAGCTGCCCTTGCCGCCCGATGACCCCAAGCAGCGTCGGCCGGATATTGATCTCGCGTACAAACTGCTCGATGGTTGGGAGCCAAAAACGAACTTAAATGAAGGGCTAGGCAAGACGATTTCCTATATCGAAAAAGCTCTAGAGTAGGACTACACCATCCTCGATGGTAAGCTTGCCAACTCAATCAATATCCAACTGCCTAGCCTGCCTAGCACCGTCACGGGGATAGCCGTCACTCGCGTTTTTTGCATTCACCGGAAAACTCTTCGGCATGGAGGGGTGTCACCACAGCGCCTTCTAAAAATCTGGCGAACAAACTTCGGAAGGATCGAAAACCGGTGGATGGATGAGCACACCGTTCTTTCTCACGGGGAGATTGCTGAGCCTCCGGGAGCGCTAATCGACGACAATAAGAAAGATTTCAGCTTCTGGGTTGACAAGCACAATCGCTATGCAATTAGGGAAATGGTCGACTTCCTAAACCAGGAGCACAACTTCTTTCAGGAAGACAGCACCTTAACCTCAACGGGAGAGGCGAAGGCGAAGCGCTTGAAAAAAGCAGGTACTCTACAATCGTGCACCTCTGCTCTATCGCGCACTAGCGCTCTTTCTTTACCGCTATTTTTTCGCCTAGGGGCTCCTTGATGGAACAGCGGGTCTTTCATTTGGTCTTTTTCAGACGCTCTGGTACAGATATCTTGTCGATCTGAAAATTATTGAGGCATGCAGGTTGATTGCCCGTCCCGGCATTGAAGAATTCAAACGAGCGCTCAAACGAGAGCACGGCTTCGAACTCTAGGACCCTCGTCGTACCTCTTCTTCTTCCACACCAAGAGCGTCGAGTGCCGCGCCAGCCTTCTCCCTAAAATTCTTGTGTGCGACCAAGCCGTCCCGGGCATTATGCCCGTAACTGTCCAAAGATCACGAATAGCGCAGCGCGTCGTATAAATTCGGGAAAATGCGGCGCACAGAATTTGTACCCACTTTTGCAACCCACAAGACGGCTGCCACGGCCCGGTTCATTTTGCTTTCTTCGATGTAAATGCGCCAATGCTCCGCGTTAATTTGCCGCCGATGAATGTCTCCTTGAGAAACGCCTCCCCTCTCGAACAAGCAAACGTTGGCAGGGTACTGCAACGTCGTCACATTCGGATCGTTTAGCATTCGCGTTGTTAGCGCCCAGTCAGACGAAAACCTGTATGAGAGATCGTATCCGCGACCTAACGCACTCCGCAGGTAGAAAATGGCCTGATGATGAGTGAACATCACGTAGAAATTGGCTTTCGGCGCCCGAGCCGGCTTCTGCCATCGCTGCTGCCCGTCCGTCTCGCAAGCGTCGCCATATACAATCGTCGGGCGACGATCCTTGATGAGATCGCTCACATTTTCGAGGACGCACTCATCAAAGAAGCAGTCCCCTGCGTTCATAAAAATGCAGTAATCTCCAGACGACATTTTGATGCCCTTGTTCATGGCATCAAAGATTCCTCGATCTTGTTCTGAGATGAATTTGAAGCGCTTGTTATCCAGCTGCTCCAGCAAAGCAACCGTTCCGTCGGTGGATTTTCCATCAACGACGATCCATTCAAAATTGTCGTATGTTTGCTGGAGAACCGTCTCCAAGGTCTTCGAAAGACCTGAAGCGTTATTGAACGTGACAGTGATCACACTAAACTTGGGACGGGCGTCCGACAGAATCCGCATGAGATTATGACTCAAGATCGCCACGCCCACCGCGGGCGCGCTTTGGCATCGCCGGATTGCCAACATATACCATTTGAGGTTCAAGGTCCTTGAATGTCACGCCACGAGCTCCCAAAACTGCACCCTCGCCCATCCTGACCCCTGGTCCTACGAACGCCTCGGCTGCCACCCAACAATTTCGCTCGATGACAATTGGTTGGGCCACAAGCTGAAAATTGGGATCATCAATATCATGCCCTCCGGCGCAAAGATGGGCTCGTTGCGAGATGATCGTGCCAGATCGAATAGTAATCGGTGCCATATTATAGCAATTTACGCCCTCTGCCAAAATGCACCTTTCTTCCATCGTCAGATGCGGAGGATACCAAACGCGCGCGCTTCCACGAACGTCCGTACGTGCGCCCATTTTTGCACCAAACAGCCGGAGCAAGGCGCGCCTCCATCCATGCATCGGTGCCGGCGTCCACGATGCCAGCAATAGCCAGGTCACATTCCACATCGCCCGCTGCAGGCGGTTCGATAACGAAAAGCTTGCTCCACCATCCAAGGGCTTTGAAATCTTTGCGTCAATGATCGCCATCTCGCTCGTCGCTCCCTGCGGCAACCCGCTTCTGAATCTACACAAACTGCTCAAAAGCGCCCGGCCAGACAATCCCTCGCCACTCCCCATGGGACGATATAGTTACTTTGATTACCGGAAGCCGACAAAGCCTTCCAGAACGGGCGACCGCATTCAAAAACAATTCCGAGACGAACAAGGCTAATCCCGATTGGCGCCAGCGGAGGACGGTTTCCGCCATTTATCCGTCGCCCCGGCCATGATACAAGGTGAGATGAGAGATTTTTGCTTTCGTTGAGAGGATCGAAGCCGTTCCCCGGCCTTCGCTGACAAATCGAGACAGACGGCATCCGATGCTTGGCCGCCTTAAGGATAACCCGATCAATTGCTTTCTGTCACAAAGCTCTGCTCCTACATAGAAACGTTATACTTTCTGGATTGGCTCGCGATTCATGACGGCAACTTACACTGTTTACCTTTGGGAGCCGGAACTATCGCCCCACAAGTTGCCCTTATTCGAAGAGTTGCTGTGCCACTCAAGGGTTTTGCGCGCAATCTATATCGCCCAAGCGGACCTCCACGCCGGTCGTCAACGTGAGGGTTGGCAAGTCGAAATTGGGAACGAAATCCCCATTTTGGTCGCCCCAAGCGCCGAACAGATTGATCAGATTGTTGCGAACTCCCCCAGTAACTCAATCCACATTTTCTCGGGCATGCGCTGGGTCCCATGCATTGTAAGCGGACTACGAGCCGTCGTTAAGCATCGACGCAGGTTTGGTATTCTACACGAACCTCGTGTGCTCGAGGGATTATCTGGCCTTGCGCGCCTGGGTCACTCCTGGCTGACAGAGGCCTCTCTCCGTCGACACGCGAGCTTCATCCTCGCGATCGGAGCTCACGGCCCAAGGTGGTTTAGGCTGACGGGCTATTCGAGCTCGCGCATTTTCCCATTCGCCTACTTCTTGAGCAAACGAGCCGTTTCCGACGCCAGCTTCAGCGTGGCGACGAGTGCCGAGCCGGTTGTTACATTTCTGGGTCGCTTGGAGGAGCTCAAAGGTATCCATTTGTTCTTGGGCGCCCTCAGCAAGATTACGAGCAAGGCGAGGTTCTATGTTGCGGGATTTGGGACCTGGTCCCCTCGCGTAGAGGATGCTCAGCGCAAACATACAAATCTTCAATTTCTGGGCGCTATCAAGATGGCCGAAGTTCCGTATTTGCTGTCTAATACGGATATCCTGGTGCTCCCCTCCATCACCACGGACGACGGTTGGGGGGCCGTCATCAGTGAGGCACTCATGGCCGGCGCGGCTATCGTTTCCTCCCATAAAGTGGGCGCATCAATGTGCTTGGCGGATCCCGCACGGGGACGCGTCGTCAACAAGCTTTCGGAGGCTGAGGTTGCCAGGGCCGTTGACGACATCATCGACAACGGATTGCTAAACGACTCTTACAGAAAGGCCAGAGCCGAATGGGCCGACAAGCATCTGACCCAGCGCGCCGGCGTCGAGTACCTCCTTAGAATTCTCGACCACCTTTTTCATGGAAAACCTCGTCCGCATTCGTTTGTCTCCGAACATGACTGAATCCGACTTAACGCCGATTGCTTCGCAGCGGAATTTTTTCTCTCGCAAGGTTTGGCCGTCGCCCTACCGAAGCAACTCCAGCTCAGTGCCTTTTGGCCTGCGGCATCTGGTTCTTTGCGCAGCCGCCGTCGTACTCATGTTTTCAAACGACGAGAGTAATGCGGTTGCTTTCCAGGCGCTTGGCGTGGCGCTTTTCATCCTCTCCGGCGCCATGTTCTTTGTCACCACTTTCGATCGCGCGGTGGAGATCACGCCGTTCGATACCGTCATGCTGATTTCTGTGCCTCTGTCCTATACCGCGGCGGCCTTTTCTCAGGACGGCTATTCGCTGATGCACACGACGATTTTCTTAGTGACCTACCTGTCCGCCATGATCATTGCCCAGCGTACAACAGCGGAAGAATTGATCATGTGCGTACGCGTCTCGACGGTAGCCATACTTATCCTTGTGGCGTTCGTTTTCGGACACACTTTGATTTCTGGTTTGATGCCAGGGCAGCTCAAACGCTGGGAACTGCGGGAAGCTCCATTTGGAATGCACCCAAACCTTGCGGGTTTCAACTACGGCGGCTTCATCGTCATGGCCGCAAATTCTGGCATGCTGAAGTGGCGATATAATCATTTGCTTACCGCGGTAATTATAGGCTTCTGCCTCGCCGTGATGCTCGTTGCTTCGGCTCGCGGCGGGCTCTTGGCTGTCGTGCTGACACTGGCGGTATATGTGTGGACGGAGATTCTTAGGGGGCAGCGGTCGACGTTCTATCTAATTATCATTGGCGCTGCGCTGGTCGTGTTGTCCTTCGTCTTCTGGGATACCATCGTAGCCTATGCGGTCGAGATGCTAGACCTCGAGTCAAAGCAGCGCGGCCTTCAATCGGGAGGCACAGGACGGTTTGAAATCTGGGCTCGCGGGATTGACTATATTTCAGGCAGAAGCTGGGAGATATTCATTGGTAGCGGCCTGAGAACTGCCGGCCACATGGGCTTTCCCGTCGAGAGCTCCTACATCAACCTTGCGGTCGAGTCAGGTATCTTCCTGACGGCAGCAATCTTGATCAGCTTCCTGAGCATATTGGTCAGATCTTATCGCAAGCAGGGAAGCGCAAGCCCGTTTCATCGATTTGCGTTCTACACACTTCTCTTCGCGATGTTCCAGTCCATTTTCAACAGGTATCTCATCGCAGTCGGCAACCCATTCTCATTGATGATTCTGGTCATTGCATCGAAAGCTTCAGCCAGAAGTAACCCACGATAAGGCGCAACTCGGGCGAACGACGTTACTAGAGGGCGCGCTGTTTCGGCTCGAGCCGGCATCTGCGTCGAAAAAGAACCCGACACTTGGACATAATTTGCAACCACGGAATCGGGTCTTGCAGCTAAAATCAGCGGTATGCCTTGTTTTTCTAACGTCGATAGCGCAACCTGCGCAGGCGTGCGATGATAGACCGCCTCCAGTCGGAGCGGTTACACTTAAGTACACGAACGTCGCATTTGATTTCTGTCCGCATCTCGCCGACATATCGTTTTCAGGATATGGGACGGCAGTGAAGCTCTACAACGGACATTGGTGGACTAAATCGACACCAAGCCCATCGCTCTACAGTGAGCGCCCGGACGGTACGCTGGCAATCGCTCAGGGAGGCGCCGTGACAAGCGTACCCAAGACGATGGTTCAGGGTTCTCTACCTTTGCTCTCGGGTGACAAAGGGTTCTTCGTAGAATTCGAGACCTCCCTTTCAGACGATCACGAAGATCATTTTCCGGCCGTGTGGCTAATGCCGATTGAGCATAATCAACGACAGGAGGACAGCTATCCTCCCGACGAACGGGGCTTTGAACGCTGGCTTGAAATCGATGTAGATGAGGGTGGCTTCAGCCCGGGTCCAATGGCGACGGCCATATCCTGGTCCGGCATTTGGCCGAACTACCAACGGGTACGAAGCAACCCCAATCTGCGCAACGACAAAATCGATCGCTCTCAACGACACCGTTTCGGAGCTGGATTTGACCCCGAACATCTCAAGATCACGTTCTGGTATGATGACAAAGTTCAATATGTTGCCTCAGGCGCTTCCGTTCCCGAAATCGCTAGGAAGCAGCATTTTTATATCATCATGAACGCCGATGCCCACAAACTGAAACTCCCGTATCAGCTTTACATACACAGGGTTCGCGCTTTCATACCCGAATGAGGAATACGCCCCAAAATCGGTCGCTTCCCCGAGTTTTGTTCATAAAGGGACCGCTCCTCCTTGGAACTGTCTTCGACGAACGGGATCGAGGTAACGTGCTGCGCATGAACAATCTAGGATAGAATACATTAAGCCGAGGGACTTGAGGAAATTGAACAAGCTTCGCTATTACTACCGGGCGGCCCGCCATGTTGTACGAAGCATCTTGTCGGCTATTCAGTTAGTCAAATTCCCGATTTCGATGAAGGCGGCGTCGAATTCTTCGCGACGGCAATGCGCGCCAGCCGCATTTACCTTGAGTATGGCAGCGGAGGCTCGACCATTATGGCCGCGAAGTACGTATCTCGGTTGGTCAGCGTAGAACCGGACGCACTCTTCGCCAAAACTGTACAGACCGCCCTGCCCGAGACGGATGCGGAAATTTCTATCCTGACGCCTTACATCGGAGTTACACGGGATTGGGGTTGTCCAGTTTTCGATCACCCAACTCCAGCGAAAATCGCAAGGTGGAAAATCTTGCCGCAAGCGCCATGGAAGGTACTTTCGGACACACCCGACCTGATTCTGGTTGCTGGTCGGTTTCGAGTCGCCTGCGCCCTGGAAAGCCTGCTACCGAGTCGTCCGTTAAGAAGCCGATTGCAGCGGTGAGCGTTCGCTGGCGGCCGCGACGAGGGTGGTCAGGATGAGGCACCAAAGAGCCTTCAGCCAGACGAGGACACGGCGGAAGTTGTGACCGACGGCGGAGAGGATGACGTTATCCGCATCGCCGCTGCGGCCTTTGAGGTAGCATCGGCCGAGGTGACCCTCGGTCTTCAGGTGTTCGATGATGGGCTCGATGGCGGAGCGGCGGCGCAGCTCGCGTTTGATGACACCGAAGACGCCGCGCTTCTGGCCGGAGATGAAGACCCGGCGGGGATTTTGCGCGTCGTGGCCGCGGTATCCCTTGTCGACATAGGCCCGTTCGATCGCACAGCCGGTGAGTGTCTCGGTGCGGTCGATGACGTCCCGCAAGGTGTGACCATCGTACGGGTTATCGGGTAGCGCCCTGGCGTGCAGCACGAACAGGCCGCCAGGAGCACGGCGGTTGTTGGTGACAATGGAGGCTTTGAGACCGAACTCGTAGGGCGCGGCGGCCTTGCCCTTGCCGATGCACTCGACCTCTGGAGCATGGAAGGAATAAAGCTTCCAGCCGCGCTGGCGCTGCTGCTGCGAGCGGATCTGCGAGCCCCGGCCGAGCGGGAGGGCGAAGGCGTTCTCGAGCACGGCCTCACCTTCGATCTTGCGCTGATATCGCGGATGATCCGGCCCAGCGGCAGCGCAGGATGCGCAACTGCCGCTGATGCCGCTTGAATTGCTTGGCGTAGGCGTAGCGTCCCGCCATCATCGTCGCGGTCTTGGCAATGCGAAGATAGGACTGCCGCAGCTTGACCCCCTTCTTCCTCGCCAGGCGGTTAAGCCCCTTGATTGCCGCGTGCAGCAGCTTGGCATCGGTCGGAAAGGTGATGGCCTTCGGCTGCACGGTGGTATCGACCGCGACCCGCTTGAGGTCCTGGCTGCGCAACGCGCCGGCCTCGTGCGCCACCCGCAGGCTCTCAGCCAGCAACAGCTCCAGCTTGTCGCCAAGCCGCTTGCGCCAGTGGCTCAGGTCCGAGCGCTCGTGCGAGAACGCGTGCTGAAAGAACTCTGCGCCGGTGAAGTACTGGAAATAGGGGTCGTGGACCCAGCGCTCGCACACCCCCTCATCGGACAGGCCGTAAATGTGCTTGAGCAGCAGCAGTCCGATCATGAATCGGGTCGCAATCCCTGGCCGACCGTTCTCGTTGTAGAGCGGCGCAATCTCGCCGTCGATCCAGTCCCAATCGACCTTGCCGGCGAGCTGAACCAGCTCGTGCTTCATGTTGATGATCTGGTCCAGCCTGGCCCGGAACAGATCGCCCGATCCCGTCGCTTTTGGCTTCTTCGGTCGCATCGCCACCTCCGATGCGAGAACGGAATCATGACTGGCGATTCGATGGAATCCTGAAAATGAAATTGCAGGGTTCCGATGCCCGGAGCATCAAAACCTTGCAATCCTAAAACACACCGCAACGACAATTGCGACTCTAGCTCAATTGCTTAGCCGCTCTTCACGGACGACTACCGATCGGCTCGGCCACGAGGCTCCTGATCGATGACTATGCTGGCCGGGACTACTCCAAAGCGTCGGCGCCGCGCGAAGGGACTCAGGCGCCTGAGAAGTGCCGCTAGCCAATCGGTCGACAAATGATCGCCCAAGGGCCGTTGCCCCGGCGCTAGATCAGGATAGAGCGTGTCCTTTACGGTATATCCGGCTTCCAAAATGAGCCCGATGACTTCATCGGCGCTCGATCCGTTGCCGGCAAGAAGATTTGGCGACATTTCCGAAAGGATTGTCGGCCGAAACTCCCGCAGTGTTTCCCTAGCGCCTTTGAATACCGCGTGCTCGAAGCCCTCCACGTCCACCTTCATAAAACGAGGCTTGAGACCAAACTGCTGAACGAGATTGTCTATCGTATCGACCCGCACTTCTTCGGACTGTTTCTTGGCTTTCGCAATCGCCGGATGGTCAAGGTTCCCAAGAGATGAGTACTCCTCCTGTCCATCCACATAGTTTAACGTCATCGAGCCAGGGGCATCGGCTGCGGCCCCCTCGAACACCACGGCGCGATTATCCAACCCGTTCAGCGATATATTCTGCTGAAGGCGCTCCGCCGTATTTGAGCTGGGTTCAACCGCTAAAATGCGACCGTTGCGCAACCTACGCCCGATTGCCACTGTGAAGAATCCGATGTTCGCCCCAACATCGAGCACGTCAGCATCTGGGTCAATCGCGCCGAGCGCCAACTGGATCATTTCCGGCTCATATCGGCCTTGCACAACCAGCCGCGAAAACAATTCGGATCGCGAATTGATTCTGAACTGGCCGTCGAATTCCGGAACTTGAATGGTAACGTCACCCACGAGAAGAGATCTAAGGCGATCAGCACATGCTGTTCTCGCTCGCGGGACCGCCAAATGATACGCCTACGAACGGCAACGGCGGGCGCGGCTAACTCTTGAAGAAGAGGAACGCGGTAGTAGAGCGATCGGACAAAACTCATAATTGGACACCTATTGCAATGAATAGCAACAGTTCATCGGCTCGCCTGAGAGTTGTCAAGACGGAGCTGGCCCCACCTCTTGATTGAAGCCCGAGTGGTTAACTGCTGCGGCTCGCGTTTCTCAATATGGATCCAAAAAAAAACGCAGACTGGCAACATGTCCGCTGATGATAGTTGGGCCCAACGGGCCGCAAGGCGCTGGTCATTGGAACATACCAGACGCCTCGCCGCGCGATGCCATACCCCCCAAGTGCAGGCGCTCGGCTAGGCGTGCTGATTAGCTTCAGTGCCCGGCACCCTCATTCTTACACTCAGGTATGCTGGCAACGATACGCCGGGCCAGCTTAGCGTTACCTTCATCAGTTGGGTGAATTTCATCTCGATAGCTGCTTGAGGACCAATCTTGGCCGTCCGCTATCACGACATAGCTCGTCATGCCGCTCCCGATCCCCTCACCGGCGGCGTTGAGATTCACTGACCGGCTTCTCGCATCCAGGACTTCGGCTCTCGTGGGATAGAGCACGATCGTTATAGGGCCAGGGTACTCACGACGCAGCCAGGCAAATTCGGATCGCCAGTCACTGTCCCCAATAGGCGGGGCTTCGCGCGCAGGGAAAAGCTTCTTGTCGATTACGTACCATAGTGCGAGCACGGGACGCTGAGTGGGATGCGTGCGCTCAGATATCCATCTCGATGCCTCACCGAAGTCGGCCGAGTTGAGCACGAATACGATCCGCGTAAGCGAACTCAGAATATCGGCGTGCTGATGCAGATACCGAAGCTCGTTCAGGAATGCCCAGCTCCCTGCTCCGACCGGCCAAACACGCGGGCAGAGAACATTCATCAACGGGCCCAGTCGCTGAGGTTGATCCGTCAGATTGCCACCCATGACTAAACTATCACCGACCAGCAATATATTTCGCGCGTTTTCGTCAGGTCGGAACGGCTCGGCTACTCCCATGCTGAGTTCATTGAACACCCAGGCATTCCTGCCGAGAAACGCACCCTGCTGGTTTGGCCGCGGAATGTAGCCAAGCGTCTGGCTACTCGTATAGAGTGGAACGTCTGTAACGCCTAGAAGACGAAGCCCGACCTCGGAGGCGACCCCAATGGTAACCAGGCCTGCGAGTAGAAGCGGAAAAAATCCTCTTGACATCGTATATATCAACTTAGGTGATGCGAGAGCCACCAGCCACTGCAAGGGCCGCAAGGCCGCGGCGGCAATGATAAGAGACGGAAAGAGGGGGCATTATTGATGTTGCTCTATTGCGCGTCTTCCAACATCTTCACCATCTGCGGCTGCAAACAACGGAAGGAAATGGTGCAGCGTGGCAAATGTGGAGTTTTCTGCCAGCAGGAAGCGATATGATTTCGCATCAACGGATATTATTTGGAGTGTGACCTACGGAGGTTTCAAGGGCAAGCACCCAAATAGCGTAAAAGCTTGATTTTTCCGGTCTCAGCAGACATAGCCTCTGTATAACCCTTCGGAGCTTCTTCAGATCAACGATCTGTCTGCATCCACCTATGAACCGCTGCCGCCTGGTCCAGCCATCCGATGTATCCGAAACCCGGTCTCCCCTTTTCTGCAAGATCGCCCTTCGTATGCGATAGTATCTTTCGCAGGGTTTTGGTCATATCGGACGGGACAAGCGGAAACCCCTCCTTGAAGATCAGTTGCTGATCGAGCCCTCCCTCGTATTGAGGCAGCCAGGCGACCCAGCAGGGAATACCGAGACAGGTAAATTCGCGGAGACTTCCGGGAACGCCGCCTTCCGCCGATGACATTAGCACGCCAACGTCGGATCTTGCGATACTCTCCAGCAGCCGGCGCTTGTTCGAGACGAACCCGAGCGCATCGACGTAGCTGCGCTTGGGTATCGCTCCCGGATCAGGACCAACGACGCAGAGCCTGATCCGCGCTTGCTCGGCGCCGGACAGAGCATCCATCGCTTCAATGATCTGCAAGACCCCCTTGCGCGCCGCGTCCCGGCCGATGATCGTAAAGACGATAGGTCCATCGGACTGGACCGGGCGTTTATCGCGCATCTCGCAGGCGAGCTCGAAATCAGCCCTGGACATGTTCAGGCCGCGCCCCGTGACGTAGATCTTCTTTTCGTCGACCTCGTACCGCTCGATCAGAGTGCCTCGGATCACCTGATCGTAGACGAACACGCGGCGTGCCCGTGCATACAATCTGGTTTCATTCTCGATGAGCTCTTCTCTGGCCTTGGGCGTCAGCGTCCTTGCATACTTGAATTGCTCCAGGAGTTGGAGGTACGTGGCATCTCGATAGACGTAGAGGCGGCAATCGTCCGCCGCGTCTATCGCGCGCCACAACGAGGGCGCCATCAGGCTGGTGAAGCTGATGATGCTTGTGCCGCTCGAGAGGCTTATGGGTACGCCCCGAACGCTGGCCTCGTGGTAGTCTTTTGAAAAGAAGAACGCCGACTTTTCAAAAGTTCCGGTCTTCACTCCCCAACGCAGGTAAGTAAGCGGGATTTCAGTGATCCTCTTGAGCGGGATCGGCCGGATGAACGCCCCATCGCGATCCCCGACCACCTCGCGCAGATTCTGCATGAAGTAGTACGGCGACCCCGAATAGTGGATCGGGTCGCGCGCCGCGTAGACATAGACGCGACCGTGAGGTTTCATCCTTATGTCCCCGTTTCCAACCATCACTCGTCTCTCATTCTGACTATCAACGGGGAGCAGCACTACGCGACAGCACGATATCACGCACGCCAAGGCAGTTCCGAAGTGTACGCAACACCTCGGCTCCTGCTTCCGTGTCGGCGCTTTGCACAAATTGCAGATAGGATGCGATCCTGCCTCGCGCTCGCGAACTGAAGAGTACGAGGCCGCGGGGATTTGCCGCAACTGCCGCCAACAGCAGAACCTTGGCGATGTCATCGGGGGATTCAATCTCGATGCGGCAGAGCTCTTGCAGCCGCGCCCTGGAACGGGCATCGAGCCGGAGCTTCTCATCGACAGCTTCGATCGCGCCCAGAATGCTACCATGGAAAATCTGGTAGCGATCAGCGAACAAGCTCTCGTCGGCCACACGAACTGACCACGGCCGTTGATACACCTCGAAGTCAAGGCCCGCAGCGTTGATCTGCTTCATGCTTTCGACGCTAGTCCCTATTCCCAGCCGCCGTACCTTTCCCTGGCGGACGAGCTTCTGAAGCTTGTCGAGCAGTTCGTCCGAGACGTCCCGCGGACTCACCTCATGGAGCAGCAGGACGTCGATGTAGTCGGTTTTTAGCTTCGCCAGCGATTTCTCAATCGACCGATCGATGAATGATGCTGAGAAATCCGTCTGGACCGGCGTGGAATAGATCCGCTTGGCCGCAAGCTTCGATAGTCCCGGGGTCCAGCGGCGCAGCGGAGTGGCAACCAGGCGGAGAAGCTGCCTTCTGGAGCTTAGCTCGCCGTGGGGAATACCGACCTTGGTCGCAATGGAAATATTGTGGCGCTCGCCGCGGAAGGCGGCGGCCAGCACGTCCTCGGAGGTGCCGTGTCCATACATTGGGGCCGTATCGAAGTGCCGCACACCGAGATCGTAGGCCAGACGCAGAAGGCGCAGATTGCCCCGCGCCTCGATTCCCCCGGTAATGTGCGAACAACCAAAGCCGATCCGGTCCAGAGCCCGTTCCGTCGTGACGCGCTTCAAGGTCATCGCTGCACCTGCAATTTGATCATCTCGGCCGTGCGCAGCGCTAGCGCCATGGCCGTGAAGGTTGGATTGGCAAAACCTGAGGTCGGAAATACCGCGGCACCCATAACATAGAGGTTTTCGCAGCCGAACACGCGGCACATCGGATCAACCACACCATCCGATTCTGAGATACCCATCCGAACTCCTCCCATATGATGGAAGGTGTCCACGAAGGAAGCCAACAGCTCTGGCCCTCCGGCCAAGATCAGCTCAGGAATCGCTACCTTCGCAATCCCTCGACTCTCGAAATAATGCTTCGAGAGCGCCGCAGCAGCCTGGATGGTTCTGATCTCCTTTTCGCCGGATACTGCCCAGCTCAGTTCAGGAATCCGCATTCCATATTCATCACGAATCTCTGAAAGCGTGATCGTGCTGCTCGGCAACGGCACTTGCTCGAGCATAACGCGAAGCTGAATGTTGCCGTTCATCGGGGACCAGATCCGCTGGTTCACGAGATAGTGCCAGGCCATCGGGAACCCTAGGCGTGCTGCTGCCCAGATTTCCGAGGCAATCCTCTCGGGGTTGGACAAACGCCCTTTCAGCAGGCCGGCCAGGAAGATCTTTGCATTCTGCACATGCTCCTGCGCCTCGAACTTGACGTGGATTGCTGCGCCGAGAAGCTCGTCCTCGATCTGGCGCGCCTCGGACAATCTCAGGCGCGGCTGAAGCTTCATGCCTTGCAAGAAGACGTTGTCGAACAGGCTTCTGAACAGGCTCTTCTCCAGCGGCTTGAGACTCGCGATGGTTCCCTCCAAATGGTCCAGGAAGCCACGACCCAGCCACGGATTGTTACCCCAGGGCGGAGCATAGCCATCCGTCGTCTGGTGCTGTAGCAAGCGGACCATCTCGACCGTTCCATTGGCGAGGACGACGAGGCGCGCGGCAACTTCGACGGCTTGGGCTCCGAACCCGACTGTTACCGCCGCGATTTCGCCGCCCGCGCTGATCCGCAGGCTCGTGACCGGAGCATTCGTAGCGACGGTGACGTTGGCATTGCCCTCGAGAAACCGCGCGAAACGAAAGCGGAGATTTTTTTCAGTCAGCCAGCGGGTGTAGAAATATTCGAGATCGTCGTCTCGGTACTCAGCCGGCGTTTGGAGCTTCTTGATGACGGTGAAATCGTCGCTGAGCCCATCAGGCAGACCGAGCAGACGTTCGCACTCGGCGTAGAATGGCTCAATATCTTCCAAGCTGATGGGCCATACCGCGTCGCTCAGCCAAGGCCGCTGTGCAAACACCGTCCGATCGAAGCGAACCAGCTGCCCGCCCCAGAAGTTGGTCGTGCCTCCGAGCGCCCGGAAACGTCCCTGGTGCAAGCCCGCATGCTTACGGCCCTTGGACACCGCCGCCTGGAAGATCGTCTGGGAGTCTTGATGCAGTTGCTCTGGCCCCGCCTCCAAGATCAGAACCCTGACATCCCGAGATGCCAAATAGACGGCTGCCACAAGGCCGACGGCCCCGCCGCCCACGATAACAACGTCCGGCGAGAGCTCCGCCAAATCGATCTTATCAGACGACACTATCACTATCGAACCAGCGGCCAGAGTTGATAGCGTATGCGACTAGTCCGATCGTTCAGCACCAGGAACGCCATTAGTGTACCGATCTCAAGTACAATCAAACTTGCAGCAATCCCGTCGAGGCCGAACAACTTGGCCGCCGGCCAGGCGATCGGCGTGACCACGCAGCTAATCACCACCAAAGCGAACCCAAATTTGACGTGCTTGTTGATCGAAACCAAGAGATTGGCCGAGAACGCCCAGCAGCCATGGAAGAGTGCACCGACGGCAATCAACCACACGAAGACCGACGGCGGATCGAGATGGCCATGTGTCCAGAGCCGCACCAGTTGAGGTCCGAACAATCCAAACAGTGCACAGCCGGGAAGCAGTAGAAAGAGCAGCAGAAGCCGCATGATCCTGTCAATGACGTCCCGGGAGCGCTGGTTGTTCACGGCGACGCTAGCGGAATAGATCGGCATGGCGGCACGACTAAATATCCCAACAAGTTGAATCACCACCCTACTGGCCGTGCGCACCGTCGCGAGGATCGCGGCGGCAGCGGGGCCAATGGTAGTGCCTGCGATCCAGATCATACCTTGAAAGTTTAAAGCAAGTGCAATTGGCATAGCCATTGCTGCGAGGGCTGGCGCAAACAATATGCGGAACGCACCCCAATCGAACGCTCCGAAGCCCCAACGCAACCAATTCATCCGCCGCGAGATCAGTAGAACCAGGTACGCAATATTCACAACGCGAATGCAAGTATAAAGAAGCGCGCAAACAAAGAAGCTTTTGCCCATGTAAGCGGCCCACAGGATGGCGGCGCCTTCCAAGAATTGAATAGCATCGTAAATGAGGGTGGATTCGGCATAGTGCTGACCTGCCCTCAAGCAAGCAAGGAACAGCCGCGAGAGTATGAGCAGAGCGGAATAACAGACGACCAAATAGAGCGCCGCGAGCGCATCTGCATTGAGTTGAACGCGACCAATCTCTACATGATCGAGATAGAGCAACGGCGTCGCGGCCACGATGAGACTCACGCAGACCAACAGCGTCATCGCGAGTATGGTTTGGAATATCCGTGTGGCCTCGGCTCGCTGGCCCTTGGCGATCTCCATCGTCATCTGCGACGCTGCCGCATCGGCAAATCCGAGATCGGCGACCGCAAGTAGTGTTGGCAGCGACGTTATAAAGAGCCACTCGCCGTAGCGGTCACTGCCCCACCAAGCCAATAGGGCCGGCGGCAGAATCAGCTGGCCGACTATTCGCCAGAAGATGCTACCGGCGCTGGCAATATTGTTGGCCAGCATCTCCTTTCTCATGACCAGTCCTCATGCTGGGGCGCACTCACGTGATTCACTTCTGAAAAATAAAGAACTTGAATCGCGAGACTTTCGTCATCATTCCAAGAAATATTTCCTCGGTTTTGTAAGACCCTAGTTCGAGAACCTTACAATGGTCATCGGTAAAATAACAAACTTTGAGTTTCAAGATTCGAGGGCACTTATTCTCCAGTCTGACCAAGTGGTCGATCAAATCCCGATTTATGGTATGCGATCGGGAAAGACCGACCGCCTCTAGGCAAGGGCGACCGAGCGCATCTCTGACAGGACCCGACCCCAATCCCTCAGAGGGCTCTTGTACCTGTGAGCGGAGTCCCCCGAACTGGGCATGAGCTACTAACCTCCCTTCGAACAAAGGCATAGCAGCGCTAAAAAAGGCTACGGTCAGACAACTCCGAGCCAGTATCCGAGGAATGATACACATCTAATTACGACGCCAAGGTTGATCCGGAACCAATACCCCAGGGACTCGGACAGCGACACCTCCGTCCCGCAACGCTCTCGCGAACATTTCACGAGTTGGCAAGTCAACTCGCTCCAGCGCAGCAAGAAGACGTTCGCGGTGGACCCACCCCGCTCCGACCATGCTTGCTTGAGCTACTTCAAATAGTCTCGCCTTAACAAGCGCCGCGAATTCCGAAATAACCTGTTGCTGGTTGGCGTCATCAAGAAACGGTAAGATCGCCAGTGCTCGACGGTTTCTTGTTATCGCAATCCATCCCTCTCGGGGCCCCGTGCTGTACGACTCATGAAGAAGGGCTGCATCCTCAGTCGCAAACCCGTTATCGGCATTCCGGAGTAGATACAGGTTGAGCCATAGGAATGAATCGTTCGGATTCTGAAAAAGAGAAGCTCTAACGGCTCGCTCTGCGGCGGGCAGCGCCTCCTCGTAGCTACCGCTCTTCAATTCAGCTAAATACAGCAAGATAATTGCTTCCGCTCGCAGAATTTTCGGCGCGTCAACGTTTGCGACCGCCTGCCTCTTGAGGGACACTAAAGTCTTCTTAAGCTCGCCGAGCCGATAAGTGTCGCCGCTAATAAGTCGTGCCGCAACATCAAGCTCTGCTCCGCGACCCCAACGATCGTGCAATACCAACATCGACCAATTCACCCCGAAGACGCCGAGGCCGAGCAGTAGCAACCGTGACACTAAACGGGGAGAGCGCAGTATTCTCACTCTACATAGCCATATCGAGAATAGTACTTTTGATAATAGTATCTGCCTTGGTATGATTCATAGCGCGAGATTAGCTTTGTATCAGCCTTATTGAGAACAACTCCGAGAAGTTTCTCATGGATGGCGGGCGAGGCACGAAGGTTGTGCATGACAACGTCCGCCTTGGTCTTACCCCATTCAATCACAAAGACATACGAGTCTACGAAAGATGGCGTCACACGCACATCGACGACAGGTGCCATGGGAGGAAGATCCAAAACTACATAATCAAACTTCGTCTTCAAGGTTGCAATTAGCTCGCGCATGGCCTTCGATGCGAGTATTTCGTTCGTATGAAGCAGCTTGGACGTCACAACCACGGGCAGAACGCTAAGCGACGTCTCTGGATCTAGCGTACATGCATCTTCTAAAGGCGCCTTCTGCGCGATAACTTCTAGCAACCCTATTTTCGCAGTAGGAAGTAGTGCACGCGATAAGGATGGATTACGAAGATCAGTGTCAATCAGGATCACGCGAGCGCCGCCGTGCGCCATCAGCTGAGCGAGATTGACCGAAATTGTGCTCTTCCCTTCGTTGGGCAGGGCGGAGGTAACCGCAATGACACGGTTCTCTCGCACAATGGAGTTGATGTCTAAACTCACCTTCAAAGAGCGAATGGCCTCAGAAAACCTGGAAAGCGGTTGATCAACAACGTAGCGGAGCAAACTTCTATCGTCGGGAGACTTGTTTGCTCCGAGCAACTTTCGAGACGACCCTTCGCTAGCGATTGCGGGAACGATCGCCACGCAACTAGCTCCAAGCTTTTCTTGAATTCTAGATGTTGTTCGAAAAACGTTGTCCGTGAGCTCACGCGCGAGTGCTACACCAATACCCAACAGAAGACCCGACAGCAATCCTCCGGCGAGCACAACAAAGGTTTTGGGATATGTTTTAGCTAACGATGTGCTTGCAGGGGTAATTACGCGAGCTTCGGTGATAGGAAAGGATTGCTGCTGCACCGACTCCATATATTTCTGCAAGAAATTGTCATACATTGCTTGATAAGATTGTGCATTGCTTTCCAATTCTCGCAACTGCACCTGAGCTTGATTGGTCAACTGGGATTCAGACACAGCATTGTTCAAGCTCGTTTTGATGCTCTCCTCTCGCGTAAGCGCGATATCGTACTCGCTCTTATACGACTCTTGGATACGCTTGAGCTCGTCTGTAATATTCTTCTTAATCTCCGCCATTTGCCTTCGAAGGTTTACAGCGGCAAGATGATCAGGCCCGTATTTTGCTGACCAAATAGACTCCTTAGAGGCCATGTCAACATACTGCGCCCGCAGCTTCACGATCGTGTCGTTTTTAAGCGCATCCGCAATGTTGGCGTCAGGAACATCTTGTCTGAGGATGTCGTTTAGGCGATCTAGCCGTGCTTTCGCCTCAGCGGTAGACGCATGTGCCAGAACCAATTGACTATTCACCTCGGCTAGCTGCTGCTCGTTCATAAGCCTACCGCCGGTATCAACGATCTTATTATCAGTCTTGAAATCGACGACTGCCCTTTGCGCGGCTGAAGCTTGTATGCGCAGCTCTTTGATACGATCTTGCAACCATACACTCGCCCGTCTTGTCGACTGGTACTTAGCTTCCAGCTGATCAACAATATACGAATCCGCGATTGCATTCGCGATCCGCCCCGCCTTCACCGGATCCCGCGAAGTAAATCCGATTTCCATCACATAGGTTTGGCCAAGCCGCTTAATTGTGCGACTGGACTCAAACCGACCCAAAGCTCGGCGCGTCAATTGATATTCGGACAGTGCACTGGGTGAGGAGAACAACCTAGAAACGGACCCGATGGCCGCCCCCACCAGACCGCCGCCGCTACCTGTAAATTCCTCATCATCGATGAGGTGCAGGTCTCGGATAACCGCGAGGCTAACGTTCTCAGATTTAAGAATTTCGACCTGGGTTTCGACCGTGGATGTGTCGAGAGCAACGTCTCCGAGCAACGACTGCTGCTGAAACAACTGCAGCTTTCGTGTGTCGATCACCATTGAGGCTGTAGATGTAAACAGCGGAGCGGCGGTAAAAAGATAGACGATCGCCACAAGGAGAGTTGCCGATGCAATGGCGAGCACCGTCGGAAACTGACGTCGAATGATGTCAGCGTAAAACCTAATATCCTGATGCGAAGCGCCCTGCTCGCCCTCGGAGAAATCCCGACCAATCTCGTTGGTCGGTCTATTGAACTGAAGCATATTTAAGCCCTGAGACGAACCAGTTTGAAGTTTGGCAAGATCTTTGGCTTTGCAGCGGCATGAAGAAGCACGTGTTCACAAAGCTTAGACTTTTCGCATCTGCAATATACATTACCATGACCCGTCTCTAAGAAGAACAGACCATTGCAGTTCAGACGCGGCGGTAGATGAAAAATCACAGGAAGCTTAACAGCTGAAGATGAGCAAGCGGCCGAGTCGAACACCAAGTCGATATCGACAACTCAGCAATAGCGTAGCAGGCTGCTCTGATGCCTCCTGCAGAGTATCGCTATGCCCAGGGAGTTAACCGGCATCACCCGCCGACGTACCGCACGTAAAACGTCAGGAGAGCAGCGTAATGCATTCGCAACACGTGTTTGATGCGAAGTTACGATCGTGACTGGCGACCTCTTCAACAAAAGCAGCGATAGTTGCCGAGGTCGATGTCTATCGGACCAGCCGCGCCCTGCTTATTGCGGGCTTACCTGATTGACAGTGGTGGCGCCAACGGACCCACTGCCGATGCCGGAGCCGTTGTTGGGCGTCGTGTTGTTGCCGAACACGACGACGCCGCCGCCCCCACCGCCGGTGGGGAAGCCGTTGCCGGTCGGGCCGCCCGCGCCGGTGCCACCGCCCGCGCCGCCCCCGGCTGCGGCGATTGCGACGTCGCCGGTCGCGGCCTGGTAGGCGGCAATCACGTCGGGGTTGCCGGTGCCGGCGATCGCGGTCTGGATCTCATTGGCATAGGCTTGGTCCTGCTGCGCGGCCATACGGGCGACCTGTGCAAGGCCGGCGACGATCGCGTTCAACTGGTCCTTGGTGGTCGCTGGATCCTTCAAAAGCGCGATCAGGCCGGGCAGCGTGGTCGGATCGGAGGCACCGAGGTCGCGCACGCGCGAGATCAGCTGCGGGCCGCCGGTCGGATATTGCTGCAGCAGGCTGTTAGGGGCGGCCTTGAACTCGGTAATGACTGTAGCCGGCAGCTGGCGCTGCGGCGGGTAAACGGCGGCGCTGGCGGCCGTCGTGATCGTCACGGCGAGGGCCGCGGCGGCAGCCATGCGAAGCGCGTTCCTGATAACGCTCATAAATCAATCTCCGAAAAAAAACAGCTGCCCGATTTGCATCCTCGCCCGGGCAAGCGCCTGTGCAGTGCAGGAACCTAGCGAAAGAGAAAAGGGCTGTCCATTTATAATAAAATCTTCGTAAACGGCGCAACTGCTTCAAATCTAGACAGTTTTGTGAAGGTTGCCCGGCCCGCGCGGGGCGCCTGTGGGGTTGCGGAGCGGCCCTCGCCTCGCGGTGCGGTGGCGCCCGCTCCCGCACTCGCACGGCCCTCCCGGCTGGAGAAGGACTGCCCCAAGCCCGCACCGAAAAGCGCAAAGAACGGAATGCTGTAGCCGGGCACCTGCAAGGTGAAGTCCAGGCACGAATGCAGCAGCGACAGCGTCGCGGTCGCCGCGGCCGCCAGCGGGATGATGACGTCGCGCCGCCGGCCGAACACGCCGCGCGCCAGCACCAGCAGCATGATCGCGCAGCCGAGCGTCACCACGAGCGCCATGGGAATGCCTACCTCCGAGGCAAGCTCCAGCGGCGTCGAATGCGCCGCATTCCAGACGCCGCGAATCGAGATGTTGGGGCTGCGGTACGGCGGGAAGGCCCATTGGAAGGTGCCCATGCCGGTGCCGAACCAGGGATTGTCGGCGATGATCCGCAGCGTCGATTTCCAGGCCTCGATGCGGCCCTCGTCGACCAGGCCCTGGCTGTCGAAGCGGCTGGAAACGCGGCCGCCGAGCAGTTGCAACAGGCCGAGCGCGACGGCAAGGCCGGAGCCGAGCGAAATCCAGATGCCGGTGCGCGGCGGCAGGTCCTTGCGCAGGAACAGCGTGAAGGCGACGATCATCGCCAGCAGCGACAGGCCGACGCCGGCGCGCGAGGTCGTCATGAACATCGCCATCAGGCAGATCAAGAGGCATGCGAGCTGCGGCAGGATCTCTTTCGGCGGGATCGCGCGCAGATCGAGCGATAGACGCCGCCATTCGATGTGCCGCTCCGGCAGGCGGCGGCGGACGTCCTCCAGGATCAGCAGCATCCAGATCACCGCAGCCGAGCCGAAATAGGCCGCCGCCGTGTTGCGGTTGATGAAGGTGCCGGTGACGCTGCCGAGATACGCCGTCTTGTCCCGCCACAGGATCATGGTGGGCTCGATCAGGAACGAGGCGACGCCATAGAGCGCGTAAGCCGCGCCCGATATCGCAATCACCCAGAGCAGGCGGCGCGCGCGCATCCGGTCGGCGCCGACGGTGATGCCGAGCACGATGGCGAGGATGTTGGCAAGCGGCGCGCCGAGCGCGAAGAACGCCTCGTTCTTGACGATCGAGGCCGACGGGGCGATCGGAACGCCGAGCAGATCGGAGGCCTGCTTCCAGATCGGTTGGAACGGCGCGACCCAGGGATGATCGGAAAGCTGCTCATGCAGCACGAAGGCGTAAGCGGCGACGATCACGCCGATGCCGGCGAGCAGCCACAAATGCGGCGTGCGCAGATCGCGCGTCGGCGCGAAGATGACCGCGATACCGAGACACAGGCACCAGAACGCGATCGACAGATCATTGGTCGAGCCGAATGGAAACGGCGCGCCGGCGGCCACGAAGAACAGGATGAAGACCGCGGGTAGGCTCCATGACCAGCGAATCTTGGGAAGCCGAAGGCGCATCGTTATGTCTTGCGAGCTTTGCTCTTGGGCCTAGAGGAAGCAATCGATCGGATAGATCTTCAGATCCACGTTGAGGCGGCTGTTCCGGCTCTGCGCGCGGAACGCATAGAATAATCCAAAACTATCACTCCCCTGATCGAGTTTTATTCCGGGGGTTAATTCGTCGGGCGGGACCAGGACGCCGATGTGCCGGTTGATGGCGGAAATCTCGATCCGCCCCTCCCCTTGCGCAAAATGCCCGCCGAGTTGGGTCACCGTAACCTTCGGCAGGCCGCGGCGCTGATGGCAGACGTCCTCCTCCCACAGCTTGGTCTGCTGCACCAGCGGCTTGCCCGGGCCATCGGGCACGACGATGTCGGGGAAGGACGGACGCAACATGCCGAAAAACTTGCTCTCCTTGGAGTTCGCCGAGAGGCGAACCGTGAAGGACAGCTCGCCCTTGGCGCCCTTGAGGCGCGACAGGACGGGAGCATCAGGCTCGGCAGAGATCATCACATCGATGCGATGGCGGACGCCCAGCTCCGCGGCAGCGCCGAGAGCTGTCCCGGCCGGCGCCAGTGCGACGGCGAAAGGGACGAGAGCCAAAGGATGCCAGAATGCTCGAAAGCGCATGAAGCCCCTTGCAGCGCTGCGGGTGACCGATGCGCCGTGCGAAGCGGCAACGCGATCCAGATCCCGAGTTCCTCGTCCCAGCAGAACCGCCTCGATTGTGAAACGAAAATGGCACCGGGACAAAGCCCCGGTGCCATCGTCATTGGTCGGTCAAGTCGGCGTCTTACGGCGCCAGCTTGATGTTGTTGCGGAAGATCAGCGCATCGTTGCTGACATTGATGGCATCCGAGCCGGTCGCCATGATCACACGCAGGTAGTTCAGGAACTTGGCAACTTCGACGTTGCGCGAGTTCGAGACGTAGATGATGTCGCCATTCTTCATCATGACCTTGGTGGCGAGGAAGAAGCCGCCGGGATCGCGGAAGTTCACGTTGAAGATGACCGGGATCGTCTCCGAGGTGTACTTGCTCACGTCGATGCCGAGTTGGGCCGCAACCTCGCGCGGCTCGCGGCGATAGAGATAAACGGCCGCCGGATCGGCCTGGCCGTCCAGGAGACCGCCAGCCTTGCCGACCGCTTCGCCGAGATTGATGCGCCAAGCGTCGAAGTTGAACTCGCCGCTCTGGCCGCTGGCGCCGAACGCCAGGAACTTCTGCTGCTCGCGATAGACGTAGATGCTGTCGTCGGGCCGCACATAGACGTTGTTCTCGGGCGCCATCACGAGATTCTCGAACGGCACGGTGGCCCGCCGTCCGCCACGCTCCAGCATGACCCAGGTCTCGAAGCCCTGGCCCTTGATGCCGCCGGCGCGGGTGATCGCATCGAGCACGCGATCCTTCGCGCCCGCCGCGCTCGCGGGATAACGCGCGGGCGAATTGACCTCGCCGAGCACGCTGATCAGCTGGGTGCGCTGCGAGGACATCGCCACGACCGCTTGCGGCTCGATGGCGCGGTTGCCGATCCTCTCGACGATCGCGCGCTGGATTTGGACCGCGGTCAGGCCTGCGGCCTTGATCTGGCCGGCATAGGGCACGGTGATGAAGCCGTCATTATCGACCGACTGATCCGGGATCGTCACATAGTTACCCGGGCGGACACCGGCTTCCGCCGGGATGAACAGACCGCCCGCCGCGGCTTCGAAGATGGTGACGCTGACGACGTCGCCGATGCCGAACACGATGCTGGCAGGCGGGCGGCGGTCGGTGAACACGCCTGCAAGGCCCTTGGGCTCATGGGTGTGCAGGATCTTCACGGTCGCCGGATTGAGCGGCACCAGCTCGTAGGCCGGCGCGTTTTCCGTCTGGATCTTGTTGTTGACGTCGTCGGTGAGCGGTCCCGAGCCGGGATTGGTCGAGCAGGCCCCGAGCGCTAAAGCGGCCAGCAGAAAAGCTGGCTTCAACACATAGGTCTTGGCAATAGATGACATGAATCGCGCCCGTGGGTCCCCAAGTGACGTGAATTGGTACGGCCTAGGGGGTGGTGCGACAAGGGTTCCCGGTGGTTAACGGAGCGATCCGTCGGCCAGTGTTGCGTGCAGGCCACTCTTTGGGGCTTGGTTTAAGTCTTTGTGACCATTTGTTGTATTTCGTGTGCCCGGTCAGAGGGCAATGAGCCCCTGTCGAGGCGTAGTGTGTCGAGTGCAAGGCTTTTGTTAAGGATAGGAACCCCGTGTCTGGCCTCCTTCTGATCCCGCTGTTGGCGGGCTCCGTCTTTGGCGCCGCCGATCGCGCATGGGGCCCCGCCGTCGCCTGCCCTGGCAGCGCCAGGGCGTGGTGTCGCGGCACCGTTGTTGATGTGGCCGCCCCTGCGTCCACGTCCGTCTGGAAATTCACCCGGACCCAAGGGGCCAAGGACGGCGAAAGCTTCGCGGCCATCATGAAGACCGCCGACACCACCCAATCGGACCCGGACTTCGCCGGCCTGATCGTGCGCTGCGCCCCGAAGGGCAAGGTCGATGTGCTGGTGGCCTTGATCCGGCCCTTCCCGCCCCGGAGCCGCCCCAAGGTAACCATTGCAGCGAGCGGCGGCGGCGCCCTGAGCTTCGAGGGCAGCATGGCGGCCGCGGGAGCGGCCGTGCTGCTTCCCGACGAGGTCTCGGCCTTTGCCGCCGGGAAGTGGCAGACGACGGCCTCCCTGTCGGTGGTGGTCAGGGAAGGCGACAGCGAGATCAAAGGTATGGTAGCGCTCAACGGGCTGCGAGAGGCCTATCATGCGCTGCTGGCAAATTGCGGCCAATAGGCTAAATTTAGCCATACAACTTAAGGGTCTTTTTAGGCGGGGAATCTAGGGTCCGGAGCACGGAGAGTGTTTCGGATGACCGCCTTTTTGATTTTCAGCTTTCTCACAGGGGCCGTGCTGGGCCAACGCTTTCGCGTGTTCGTGCTCCTGCCGGTCACATTTGCGCTGGTGCTCACCATGCTGCCAGTCAGCATGATGACCAGCCTGGGCTTCCTTGACGGCATGAAGGCTGCGGCGTTCGCCGCCATCGCCCTCCAGGGCGGTTACCTCTTCGGTTCGGGCGCGCGCTTTGCCCTTGCCGCCGCACGCGCCACCCGCGTCTTCGGCCGACCGGTCAAGGCCACCCGCTGATCGCAACGCAAGCCTCTGTTTGAAAACGCACCGCCCGCTTGTATGGTGACCTGACCGTTTCAGGATTCGCTTCGAGCGCGCCGTTTGTCCCTCGCTTATTTTGCCCTCATCGTCTCCATCGTTTCCGCTTCCGCTCTCGAAATCGCCGGCGCCACATTGGGGGCGCAGCTCGGGACGATGGCCGCAGCGCTTGGCCTGCTGGCCGCCGCCTCGAGCTCGCGAAAGGCCGACTTCGAGCACTATGTCCGTGCGACCTCCTGGGGCCGCTGGATTCTGCTCGCCATTCCGCTGTGCATCGCGGCCCAGCTCGCTCCGCTTCCGCTGCGCATCGCGCATCCGATCTGGGCCAGCGCTCACGAGGTGATCGGTGGCTTGTCGCTCGGGCCGATCACGGCCGATATCGGCTTGACGGTGAAAGCGCTGCTGATGGCGCTTGCCGCGATCTCATTGCTCGGCGTCGCGATCCTGGTGGTCCGCAATCGCGGCCGTGCCGAGCTGGTTCTGTTCGTGCTGAGCGGCGTAACCGCGATCTCCGCCTTGATGTTGGACCTGCATCGGCTCTCGCCGGCGCTTGCCGGATCCGTCCCCCATGACCTCACGACGAGCCTGGCCGGGCTCGGCCTCATGCTCAATCTGGCGGTCATGCAGCTCGCCGCTGAGCGGGCGGAGACGCATCACTCGGTCCTTCGCTCGGTCGCGATCGGACTTTGCGGTCTGGTCGGAGCCTTGGTCAGTGCCGCCGCGATCTTTGGGCTGTCCGGGACCAACAGCGCGATGGCGGCGGCCTTTGGCGTCGTGCTGATCCTGCTGATCCTCGTCATCCGCAGACTGGATCTGTCGCCATTGGCCGCGAGCGCGTTGTCGGTGGCAGCCTTGGCCGGCGCGGCGATCGTGCTGACCTTCCTGTTCGAGAAGAGCTCCGGACCGATCCTGCTGCGGCTCGTTCCGGAAATGGGGACCGAGACCAAGGCCGCGCTCGAGCGGATGCTGGCCGACACCCGCTGGTTCGGGGCCGGCGCGGGGACCTTTTCTGCGGTGGGCAGGATCTATCAGAGCGATGCCGGCGCCGTCCTGACGGCGCCCTCGGCGGCCACATCCGTGTTCGCGGGGATGGGTTGGGTCGGCTTAGTCGCCATGATCGCGGTGAGCCTGCTCGCTTTGGTCCGCCTGTTCGTCGGCGCCCTGCAGCGCGGACGCGACTCGTTCTTTCCCGCTTCGGCCGCGGCCTGCGTCCTGTTTGCGCTGGTTCAGAGCTTTGCCGGTCCCGGATTGCTGCAGCCGGCAGCAATCCTTTGCCTTTCGGTGATCTTGGGACTGGGGCTGTCGCAGAGCGTCAGCCAGTCCGGATCACGATAGCGCGCGGGTGATCAGACCGCGCGGTCGCCGAGCGAGGCCCAGTAGTTCGGATTCTTGGGCGACTGAATGCGGACCCAGCGATAGGGCTTCTTCGACCACGGCATGATGTGGCCGGAGAGATTGTCCAGCACGAGATCGCCCGAGAAGGTGCGAACCACGACCACGAGATGATGCTCGCCCCAGCTGGTCACGACCTCGCTCAGCAGCACCGAGCGCGCCGGAAAGCCCTTGGCGATCAGATCGTGGCGTTTTGTCACGGCATAGTCGTTGCAGTCGCCGCTTGCCGGATGCAGCAGCCACTTCTCGCCGCGCAGCCCTTCCAGATTGGCCTCGGGGCGGATCGCGGCATTGACCCGCTGGTTGACCTCTTGCATTTGCGCCATGCGCTCGGCCGTCAGCTTCAGACGTCCGCCGCGGAAGACGATCCGCTGCGGACGCGGTTTGCACTCGTCCTTGTACTTCAGGCAGAAGAGCGTGAACGCCATCGGCGGCAGCGTCGGCTGGTCGAACTTGATGTAGTGGATGGCACCGCGCAGCCCCAGGGGCGCCCCGACGAAGGCGGCTTCCGCTTTCTGCTGCACCCCCGCAGCAACGACGATGGCGACGGCCGCCAGGAACTTCACAACTTTGCGCATGTCGCGCTCCCCGTTCTTGTTGGGGAGACGCTACGCGAGACCTCTTGAAATACGGCTCAAAGGCCACGCGAGGCTTTAATCAAAATGCGGGCTCATCGGTCGGAAACAATTAAGAATACCGATGTGTGACTTGTTCTGCTAAGAGCGGTCACGACGTTCCGCTCGTGATGCTGGAAGCGATTCGACCGACCTGATGGGCCTTTCCTCCCGCTTTCGAAAGAAGACCAAGCCTCGGCTTCCCGATGGCGTTCGCGTCTACGCGATCGGCGACGTGCATGGCCGCGCCGACTTGCTTCAATCGCTGTTAACCGTGATCGACGCCGACTTGGCCCGCTCGGCGCCGCAACGCGCCATTCAGGTCTTTCTCGGTGACTATGTCGACCGCGGCCCGGACTCACGCGCCGTTCTTGATCTCCTGATCGAACGCTCGAAGTCGCACGAGACGGTCTGTTTGAAGGGCAATCACGAGGTCTTCCTGCTCGAGGTGCTCAAGGACCCGGCCCGCCTGCAGGAGTGGCGCCACTATGGCGGCCTGCTGACGCTGGTCTCCTATGGCGTCACGCCGACGATGAACCCTTCCGCGGAGCAGCAGGTCGAACTGATCGAGGGACTGAGACGTGCGCTCCCGCCGGAGCATCTCGCCTTCCTCCAGCAATTGCCCTCGTCCTTTACCTGCGGCGACTTCTTCTTCGTCCATGCCGGCGTCAAACCGGGCGTCCCGCTCGATCGCCAGAAGGATGAGGACCTGCTCTGGATCCGCGAGGAATTCCTCGCCTCCGAGGAGCGCTTCGGCAAATATGTCGTGCACGGCCATACGCCGGTCAGCGCGCCCGATATCCGGTCGAATCGCATCAACATCGACACCGGCGCTTATGCGACCGGCAACTTGACCCTGTTGACGATCCAAGGCGATAGTCTTCTCGCAATTTGAAAGCTCAGGCCGCAACTTCGGTGATCACGCTTCGCGCCATTGGCATCTTGACCGCGATCGCGCTGGCGCTCCACGCCGGCATGACGTTCTATGGCGATCTCGTACGGCCGAACTTTCGCGCCAGCGACTTGTTCTCCGGCGAGATTCCGCCGGACAAGGCCAAGCTCGCGGCGGCAGGCAGCCTGGCATCCTTTTCGTGGGATGGCGACCTCCTGGCAAATCATGCGGCGGCAATGGCCGCCGACGTTCTGCATCGTCCGTCGGCCGAGGCAGGCGGAAGGGCCAGCGAGAACAAGACGGCCCAAGCCGCTGTCGTGGCAGCCTTGAAAGTTTCGCCGATCAGGCCGGCGCTCTGGCTCACGCTCGGCACGCTACAGGCCCAGGCCGGCGAGGCGGTCACGCCTGCGGTGAAGATGTCGTACCTGACCGGGTCGGTGCCGATCGACGTTGCCTTCTCACGCGTCCGCACCGTGACCTCGAGCGCCGCGGCAACCGACGAGGAGATCAAGCTGCTGGCGCAATCCGACATCCGGTCGGCGCTGGCCAACCGCTCGCGTTACGAGCCGCTGCTGATCGCGGCCTATGTGCAGGCAACGCCGCAAGGCAAGTCGCTGCTGCTGGAGACGACGAAGGTGACCGATCCCAGATTCAACGAGATCTTGCGGCGGTACTAAATCAGCGGACCGATTTCGGGTTGACCGGCACGAAGTCCTGATCGCGGCGCGGCTGATCGGATCGCCCCTGGTAGACGAACATGCCCTTCTTGGTGGCGACGATGTCGCCTCGCTGCAGGCTGTCGTCGCGAAGCAGACGTTCGGTCGCGACGAGGTCCGGATCTTCCGGAGCCGGCTTGTAGAGTTCCGGATGCTCGCGCCGCTCGCGCGCAACCCCCTTGGCACGGCGCCGCGCATCCTCGATGCGCTGCCGCCATTCGTCGCGCGAGACTTCCGGCTCGCTCGGCGGAAGATAGTCGTTGATGGACGGCTCCGGCTCGGTCTGAGCACGGCACGAGAGCGGGCAGGCGTAAAGAGCCAATCCGACAGCGGCCGCCACGGCCGCCTGAACCGGCGCGCGCGCCGGTCTCCGGCGGTCTGACAGGGACTTGCAGCGGACGGGTCGCACTCCGATGACTCCGATGGCGGGTCGAGCAGCAGCCGCAACTTCAGCTGATACGGCTGCCAATTGCAACATTTTCGGAACGCAGCGGCCGTCCCTTCAAAAAGCGAAAAACAACCCCATGCACAGTAGCCGGCACCAACCGAATCAATGACTTACGTATTTTCCGAAGTCCTGACTTGATCCGTCGGGCAAAACAGGTCTAGTATGGCATGATCCGGAGAGAGGCCGACCGATGATCGACCTATCTGCGATCGGCATCGGATGAGCGACGCAAGGACAATAGCGTCGTTCTAAGGCCTCGTTAGGCCATCGCTGCTAGACTTCGGCATCCGTCGATGGAGTTGGCGAGAATGCGTGCAAGCCTGGTATCGTTGTTGCGCGTTGCCGTTGCGGCGTATGCCATGTCCGCCCTCACGGCTCACGCCAGCCCGCTCTGCATCAAGGAGCGCACGCCCTTCGCCTTGTCGCAAGACACGGTGAAATGGACGATGTCGATCGCCCCTGGCGCCGACTGCATTCAGGGACTGCGTTGGTCTTACATGCAGATCTTCAACGTATCCGTCGTGAGCGGGCCATCACGGGGACAATTGGCGGTGGTCGGGTCCGGCTTTCGCTATTCGGCAGAAAGGGAAGCGCGAGGCGCCGACAAGTTCACGCTGCTGATTTCGGGCAAGAACCGTCATGATCCCGGGACGTCGACTCTGGAGGTCGAAGTCAACCCGCAATAGGCAGGCCCACGACGCGCGAAGGGGTATCTACTTCGCCCGAAAACGCTTTAGTAACGGCGGCTCGACCCGCTGCCCCGGGTTGTATTCCCGTGATAGGGCCGGGCCCGTCCGTAAGTCGTCACGGGAGGCTCGATCCGGCTCGGGATATTCGGCGTCGCGTTGGGACGCGCGGGCTGCGACGGGTTGACGATGATCACATTGCGGTTGGGCGTCGACGGATCGCTGACGCCCTGGGCCCAGGCGCCCGCAGGCACCACAAGGGCGAGTGTGATCAAGACTATTCGTTTCATGCGATATCTCCCGAGCAAGAACGTCAGGGAGGGAACACCGTTCCTTCACGACGGCATCACGGTTCGTTGCGCGACCTCACCGCGGCACGGGTGACCTCAGCGAGGCACCGCGATCAGCTTGCCATTCCTCCAGACACCTTGGGCCGCCTGTCCGGTAGAACCGCTACCCACGTTCCGGACAGCCGTAGGCCGCGAGGCAGCCTGGGTGGTCTGCTTCTTTTTGTCGGTCGTCGTCACGATGCTGGAGCTAGTCGTGTTGGCCTGATCCTTGGTCCCTTGTGCAGAAGCAGACTGAACCAGAAAGGTCAGAAACATCATTGCTGTCAAAATGCCGCGCATGGTCACACACCGGAAGAAGGAGCCGGTCGAAATGTCACAGGTTTCCGCCCAAAAGCAAGCGCTACGAAACGACCGCGCAGGACCTTTGCGGCCGGAGCATCAGCGTGTTTCACCGCAACCGACGCGATCCGGGGTGAAAAAACCTAGCGAAACGGCACTATCCGGGCTAGTTGATCGCTCTTGATGACCGAGACCGGCGACACCGCAGCCAACGCCTCGCAGGCGCAAGAGATCAAGGCCGGGCTCGTCCGCCTGTTGTCAGAGCGGATCCGCGAAGTCTCCGGCGACCCCAGGCAGATGCGGGATGTCGTCTACGAGCTGGCTCGCGTCAAGCTTCTGGAACAATTCACCCACGCCGATGCGCGGGAAGCGCGAGAGCTCCAGCAAGTCCTCGAACGCGCCATTCGAGAGGTCGAACGCGCCTTTGAGCGAAGCGAGAAGTCTTCACCGACCAGGGATGCCTCGGTCCCCGTGGCGAATTCTCCACCGGCGAACGTTCCCGTCCCCCCGCCCATTCCGACGCCCGCTGCCTCGGCGTCATCAGCCATTCCGATGGCTGCCGAGACGCCGCGGCGTCCTGCCGCACCGCCAGGATCGCCCGACCAACCCAAACGGAGCGGCGCTTTCAAGTCTCTCGTTCGATTGACCGCGATCCTCCTGCTCATTGCTGGCGCCGGCACCGCGGTCGTGTATTGGCCGCGGCTGAAGGCACAACTGACGGCATCGTCGCAGATGGCGCAGCCCGAACGTTCGGCCAAGGGCCCGGAGCCTCAGCTGACCGCGATTCCGACTCCCTCGGCCAGCGAGACCGCTGAACGAATCCCGGAGAGCGCAAAGGAGCCGGCGCCGGCGGCGCACCCCTCGATGCCTTTGCCAACGACGTTCGGCGTCTACGCCTTGAGCGAGGGCCAGCTCCACGAGCTGAAGCCGGTTCCCGGAAAAATTCCGGACCGGCGGGTCGCGATCTCGGCCGCCATCAACACGCCGAGCGCGACCACGTTGATGGACGGCGACGTCAAATTCATCGTGTTCAGGCCCGACGGGGGTATCGACGCCAGCGGGACCGAAGTTCGGGTGATCGCAAAAGTCTCGCGAGCGATGGGCGTCGATGCCAGCGGGAAAGCCACCATGGTCAGCGCCGGCGATTCCTGGGTCATCCGCAGCATGTCCTACCCCTACAAGGTAGGTCCGATCGACGACCAGTCGAGAATGCTGTTGCTGCAACCGGAGCAAGACGGCTTCACGCTCGCGCCCGGCCGCTACATCGTGGTGGTCAGGGGCATGGGCTATGACTTCACCATCGCTGGGACGATCACCGATCCCAACCAATGCGTCGAGCGCATCAATGCGGCGAACGGCGCGTTCTACTCGCCCTGCCCGCCGCCGCGGCGATAACGCAGCCTTTGTTTCCTATTTGGCCGGCTTGCTGTCCTTTGGCGCATCCGCCGGCATGTCGTCGACCTTGCCGTTGTTGGCGACGCATTTCTGGAAGTACTCGCGCTGGTCTTTGCCCGTTCCCTTGGCACTCCCCGCTGCGGGGTTGCCGATCTGCCTGGGCGGAAAGGCCTTGGCCACCGCGGCGTCACATGCCCGCGCCACTTCGGCAGTGATGGCCGACGCCGTCGCCGGCACGGCCAATGTCAAAGCGAATGCCAGCCCAACCAATGTCCGCAAATTCTTGACCGGCACGTCGTTGCTCCTTCACTCGGTGAATGCTTGCCGGACCATACCAAAAAGGAACGAGGCGCCAAACGGCAAAGCGCGCTGAATTGTGACTGCGCACTTGTTCGGACCATGCTCCAGAGCCGCGTCTCGAAGCACGGCCGCAGAGCGCGCAGAAATATCACCGCTCCTAGCTGTTCAGCTGCGGCGGCTTGAAATCCGGAAAGCGCGTGAGCATTGCCGTCTTGACGAACTTCAAGTGGGCGATGCTGCTCGCCAATTCCTTGAGCCGGCGCTGGCCGTTCGAGATGTCGGCCGCGAAGAGATCCTGATGATGATTGTCGAGCGGCTCCCGCTCGAGATATTCGTCGGTGCCGTTTCCGAAGGTGACGGAGGCACGGGCAAGCGCATCGTCGACACGCCGGTTGAGCCCGGCCTGCTCCCTCTCCGCCTCCTGCAAGGCGGTTTCGATCGCGGCCAAAACGGCACCGATCCGCCCGCGGTCGGTCTCCGCGTCACGCTCGGCCGAGCGGGCCTTGAAGGTTTTGTCCTCGCGGCGGGAGCCGAGAAGATTGTGTGCGCGCGCTCTCAGGAACAGCTGAAACATCCGGGCCATCCCACATACGAGATCCAGGCGGGTACCATCGGTCAGACGTAGTTAACAAATCCTGAATCCGGCGCCCGTGCGGTCTGGCTTTGTGCAATCCATGCCCGCCAAGCTCCCGCGTGCTTGGAATACAGCTCGTGCCAGCGGATCTCGCCGTCGGCAGCGGCTCCTTTTCGCACGCGGACCTCGGATGTAAATTGCCCTGTCTCGTTCGATGCAAGATCCAGAGCTTCGAACTCCGCCGTCTCTTCCGGAGACAGGCCGATCAGAACGCGATGCCCTTGGGCATCGACGAAGTATCTGCGCGGCGCGTTGTGCCTTTGATCAGTCATTCGCAGGGCCCTCGTTCATGATCCAAGGCCCCGGACGATCCTTCAGCCGCCGCTCAAAGCCACGAACAAACGCGATCAAAACGAGGACGCAAGTCGCGCCCAGCAAAGCAATCAAATACGCCATTCACGCCCACCTATGCGAGCCGCGAAAATACAGGCGGCTAAACTCTCACCATGAATTGCTACGTTCTAGGTTGCCGTTCCAAAGCTCTCAAGCGCCGCACCGCGTTAACCTAACTGCGCATGGTTATCCGACGCGGCCGCACGGCAGGATCAGCGTGCACTCTCATCGCGGCCATGGCTGTGCCACTACGATGGATGCTCGCTCTGCTTTGACCCCATCGCCGCCGGCGTGTAGGGCGCATAGAGACGGTATCGTGCCGATCGCCTGCGCGAGCGCCATGCCCGCACGCCGTAGCCGCAGCAAAAGCCAGCTGCAAAAATCGAAATCAGAACCAGAATTGCAAACATTTGGAATGTTCCCAATGATCGGAACGCTCCTCCCGGTACATTTCAACGTGATGTTCTGACGACTTCAAGATCATCGGCGCTGAAAGTTTTGTCAGAGGAAGATGAAGTTTGTGCAACGTGATGCTTGAATTTTGGCCGTCGCGAGAACCACGAGCCCAGAGGATGACGAAATCTCGCATCGTTCGGGGGCGGATATCCAGCCGGCGATGTTAACCCGTGTTCACGGCGGCAGCAGCCTCGAACGAAGCGGCTGGATGCGCTGTCATCGGGCACAGTTGCGATCTGCACGATAGGTCTTGCGAAACGTTCTCGAACGTATGGAGCGGCCTCTCGGACGAGACCGCTGAAGAAGCATCCGCGCTTCTGCAGAGCGCCATGCACCAACTTCATCGCGGTAAGGTTGAGAGGTTAGCTTAACCCGCGTTGTTTGTTGCGAACTTTCGGCGATTGCTTATCCATCTCGCACCGGGCTCCCCCAAGCCCGGCCCCACCCAAGCAAAGCCGTCGAGCGAACATGGGTCCGCTTGGCGGCTTTGTCGTTGTGTCGACGAGAGGATCATTTCGGTTATGGCGCGCAGGCCCTGGTCGTTCAAGGAAGATCGCCGGCTCATCGAGCTGGCCAAGTCTTCAACCTCGCTGGAGCAGGCAGCGAAAGCTCTCGGGCGCTCGCCCGATGCGATCAAGCGCATGGCGTTGCGGCTTGGTCTTTCCTTGAAGTCGAAGCCGGCAAAGAAGAGCTGATCTTGGAAGTGCCGGCGCTCGCCTCGGCTTCATGTACGGCCGCTGCAGTCCAACGGCCCCGCATCGATAGGGCCAGCCGCCCTTATCTCGGGGTCGTTCCGGTCCGCCATCGTCTTGGACGGTGAGGTGGATTGAGCGGGTTGCCGGCGGTGTCCCGCCAGCCGCCACACTTAATTCTGCGTCCTCTTCTGGGACCCCATCCCTGGGCTGGTTCCGTAGCTGGGCGTCCCCGTTCCCTTGAAGGCGCCGCCCATCGTGTCGGATCCGGAATTCGTGCCCGTGCCACTGCGCGTCGCGGAGGTGGATTGCGTGCCCGATGGCGTGTCTTTGGTCCCCTGCGCCGAGGCCAGAGAGCTCCCGATTGTCAACGCCACGACGAGACTTAACGTCCTGATCATACTGCTCAACTTTCCATGCTTGTTTCTGACCCCGAGCCGCCAGACCATTGGCCGGGCACTGCTCAGGTGGGGCCCTTCGGGCCGGTCTTTCCGTTAAACCCTATCTTAGCCCCCGCTGGCTAGGATCAATCTCCACGCCTTGCTTGAATTTCCGCCCCGCCCTGTTTTCGCCTGAGCCGGATGAGAGTGCTGCGACCAGACCTCCCGTTTGTGGCACTCGTGCTTGCGAGCACGATGGCGTTCGGCTTGGCGGGTCATTTCGCCGCTGGCGCCGTCATTCGCCAGCACCAGGCGCATCAGCTCAATGAGCTCACCGAGGTGGTTCTGCGCCGATCGGAGCTTGCAGTCGATTTCGCTGCGGGCAGCCTGGACGAGCTCGCGCGGCGCAATTTCGCCAGCTGCGAGCCGGCGGCGCTGCAAGCCATCCGCCTGCATGTCTACCAGCGCTCGGCGATCAAGGACGTCCGCCTCGTCAAGCCGGACGGCTCGGTGATCTGCTCGGCCTATTCCGAGACGCTCGAATTCGACAAGGGATGGGTGGATCGCCGCGACATGCTGCCTTCGCGCGACAAGACGCTTTCCCTGTTCCGCGTGGAGCAGTTTGGCGGCGACGCCCTGGGCGTGCTCAGGGACGTCAATGGCAACTCCGCCCTGGTCGCCATTGTCGGTGTCAATGCCAGCCTGTTCGACATCATGCCGGCCGAGCTGCGCGCGCACAGCCAGGTGATCCTCGCCTTGAGCAATGGCGAGAAGCTCGGCGAATTCCAGACCGAGGCCGGCAAGTCTCTGCCGGCGCCGATCGGCTTCGAGCGAGCGTCCGCTCGGCTCCCGCTTCATGCCACGATCCGGCTCGAGGACGCGGTGCTGTCGAGCTGGAACACCGAGGCCTATTGGCCAATGCTTGCAGTGGCGCTCGGACTTGGCGCGATCTTCGGCATCCTGCTGGCACGCAACCGCCGCACGGAAGGGCCAGTGGCCGATCTCGACCGGGCGCTGACAGCCGGCGAATTCAAGCCATATTACCAACCGATCTTCGACCTCCGGACAGGTCGGATCAAGGGCTGCGAGATTCTGGCGCGTTGGCTGCGCCGCGATGGCTCGGTGGTCCCGCCGATGAATTTCATTCCGCTCGCCGAATCCAGCGGACGCATCCAGGCGATGACCTGGCAGATCCTGGGATCGGCGCTCACCGAGCTCAGGCCATTGCTCAGGGCCGACAAGAATTTCAAGCTGTCGCTGAACGTCGTGCCCAAGCACCTCCTGAGCGCCGGCTTCGTCGAGACACTGCGGCGCACGGTTCTGACGGCACGCGTCTCCGCGCGCCAGATCGTGGTCGAGATCACCGAGCGCGATGAATTGGATGATCTCGCGCGCGCCGCTTCGGTCGTGGCCGAGCTGCGGGACCGCGGCTTCCGCGTCGCCATCGACGATGTCGGCGTCGGCCATAGCGGACTGTCGCGGCTGAAGGGCCTCGGCGCCGATACGATCAAGATCGACAAGTTCTTCGTGGACACGATCACGGTGGACGCATCGACGACCACGATCGTGGAGATGCTGGTGGCGCTCGCGAAAGACCTCAATATGAGCGTGGTCGCCGAAGGCATCGAGACGGAGGAGCAGCTCCGCGCGTTGCTCGCCTCCGGCGTCGAGGAAGGTCAAGGCTATCTGGTTGCGCCGCCCCTGCCCGCCGCCAAATTCAATGAGCTCATCAAATCGCGTCGGGCTGCGCAGCCGGGCGCGGCGACATCCGGTGCTAAGGCTTTGGTGGCCTGACTGGTCGGCCCCCAGAGGCTTTAACGATACTTTCTAACGATGTTTTCGGCTTTCGAACCGGAGCGGCGACCAACCTTGTATGTTGGCGCCATGCGCAGGAACCACCTCATAGCAGCCGCAAGCATCTGTCTGGCGCTGATCGCCTATGCCACGCTGGCGAAGCTGTCGGGCCGGCCTGCGCTCATGGGTCACCACGAGGCCTATTGGATCGTCGTGATCGAGCGCTTCAGCGCCTATGGCCTGCTCGGCTTCCTGCTGTCGTTCCTGCTGCCGGGACGGTTTAGCCTGGCTTGCTCGCTCGTCATCGCAGTCGCCATGGGGTTGGAGCTGATGCAAGCGTTGATACCCGATCGCGATCCAGGCTTTCTCGACGTGCTGCAGAAGGCGGCGGGCGGCACCGTGGGCGTGATGCTCGCCCAGATGATCCTGGCGTTCCTGCCCAGACCACCTGCCTGAAACGGCGAGCACGGCCTCGGCGGAGTGACCGGGCGACGCGGTCCTTACTTCATCATCTGACCGCGCAACTCACCGCCTGGGTTGGCGGCCGTGTGAATGTTCGCGTACCATTTTCCGCCCAACAGATCCGCCGCCTGCGCCTCGGTGAGGGTGGCACTGCCTTCGATCGGGCTTTGCGCCGTCTTGAACGGCAATGCGATGCCGGCATTCTTCCCGGCCTCGCCGGGGCCGTGAAAATGCGCGCCTATCGCCGGTCCCGTCAGCCCGGTGAAGGTGACGAGGTAGGTCAGGACTTTCGTTTCGGTGTCGTAGGTCGCCTCCGCCTTGCCCGACCCGGTCGAGCTGTTCGGCGGCACTTCATTGCTTCCCTTGAGCTCCGCTCGCAGCTTCACGACCTCCGCACCTGCCGTTCCGCTCGTCGCGCTGACGCCTCCGACCAGCGCCAATGCCCCCAACAGTGCCACGGACCGTCGACACACGGCTTTGCTCATGCACTTCCTCCTGCGGATTTCGTTGGTCCCGCGATGAAAACACCGAGGACTGCCGGACATTCCACCGCAGAGCTTATGCTGATTCGGGACAACGCTCGCGGGAATTAGCCATCGCAAGCGCATCACGCGCCGGCTCAGGCCGCCCCGCGCCTCGTGTGACGCTCGGAGGGAACCAGGAGCTCGGCCATCTTCCGGTGGGTGTCGTGCAGCGCTTCAATGGCGCAGTCGAGATCGAAATCCGCCTCGCGGACGGATGCAAAGAACTTTGCCGTCAGCGCCAGATCGAGCTTGACGCGCGTGGCACCGTCGCGACTCCTGCGACGATCGAGCGACAAATGGATCGCGCGGTCCCTCGCCTCCACAGCATCGCAGCCGCAAAGCGCGCCGAGCTCGTCATATGTCATCCAGATTTGAGGCATGTTCTTCCACCACGCTTGATCTATCGCAGACTAGATAGCTCTCGCTTCTGAAGGCGGAGTTGCTGCAGCGCGAATTCGAGCCAACAACGTCAACGCAATGCTAAGCGCGGCGCAGACGCGAGCCGGGTGGACCGGCGCAGCTTGTTGCCGATCCACTGTCACTTGGGCGCGCCCGTCGTGAACGGATGCCGCGGCCGTGAACGGCTGTCGAGCCTCTTGGGCAGCTTGTCGGCCTTGAGCTTCACGACCGCGCGCCGGGGGTCGGGAGCCGGCGCCTCTTCCTGGCTGTAGATCAGCGTCGCTTCGAATCTCACGTCGGGCGCTTGGCGGGCCGTTCCCGAACAGGTCGCCATCGCCCCGCTATAAACGCCGGAGAGCTCGACCTCGACCTCGTCCAGCCCGAACACGGTCGGCGGCCCGTCGGCATGTCGCCGCGTGGTCAGGACGGCCGTGAAATGCCGGTCGTTGTCAAACTGATAGGAGCCGCCATAATTGAAGAAGCTGTCGCTGCCCGAGATCCGTCCCTGGGCCAGATGCACGATGCCGGTGCCTTGCGCGTGCGCTGTTCTGAACCACGCCGCGTATTTGCCCTCTTTCAGCATGGAAACATCCACCCGTAATTTCCACGTGTATTTGCAACGAAGCTTGAGGCGCGACAATGACCGACACGACGAGCATTCCGCCACGGTTAACGCCCTGCAAAATCAATCCGTTAAATTTCTGCGGCCGCACGCGGCGGCGGCGACGTCAAAACAATTCGATGCCGTCGTCAGCCGTTTCCACGACTTCGACGCGACGCGACGGCCGTACAAGGAGCCAATGCCGCTCGAGGCCGCGCGCGGCTACCTGGTCGAGAACGCCGGGCGACAGTTCGATCCTGGCTGCGTCGAGGCTTTCCTGTTGCGCTGGGACGAGGTGGTCGAGATCGCCGGCGGTCAGCGGACAATTCCTTTGCCGGGCGCCGCGGCCCCTCCCGCTCCCGATATAGAGCGTGCAGCAGCGAGCTCGTCAGACGCGCGCCATCCCGCGTCCCGACCGCCTGACCCGATCGATCCGCCAACATCTTGCCGCGGCACCATTTTTCTCCGGTCGCCGGTTTGAACCTGTTCCTGCTAAAGTGGCACCAAGACCTGAGAGTGATTCTGGTCACACTTGCCCCGGCGCCCTGCTGCTAGGCATCGAACCAGGACGGGCACCAGAGCATCGTCGAATTGGATGAGAATTCCCATGAAAAGCCTGATCGGCGCCTGTGTCGGCGCATTCTGCCTTGCGGCCCCCGCTTGGGCGGAGACTCCCGCTGCGATCGTCGAGGACGTCCAGGGCAAGGTCGACGGAATCGCGTTCATGGATTACGTGGCGCCAGGCAAGATCATCAAGCTCGGACCAAAGGCCAGCATCACGCTCAGCTACCTGAAATCCTGCCAGCGCGAGACCATCAGCGAAGGTGTCGTCCTGGTCGGCGCCGAGCAGAGCACCGTGCAGCTGGGCGAGGTCAAGCGGGAAAAGGTGCCCTGCGATACCAATGCGGCAAAACTGTCCGAGCGCGAGGCGAACCAGAGCGCCGCAACGACCTTCCGCACCGTGCGCTCGGACGCCAAGGGCGGACCGGCCAAGCTGCCGACGCTCTACGGCGTCTCGCCACTGGTGCAGGCCAAAGCCGGCGGCACGCTGGTGATCGAACGCACCGACGGCAAGGAGCCCACGATCAGCGTGCCGCTCAAGCGCGACGCCATGACCGGCGGCGGCAAGTTCTATGATTTTGCCAAGGCCGGAAAGACACTGACTCCGGGCGGCAGCTACCTCGCCATTCTCGGTGCCAAACGCTACACCTTCCAGATCGACGCCAGCGCCACCTCCTCGCCGACCCCGATCATCGGCCGCCTGCTGCGGCTCGAATAGACGGACTCGAATAAGCGGAGTTGGCGACGGGGCGATGCGGCGGATCGGGGGACGGGACATCGTTGCGGCAATCCTGATCGCGCTCCTTGCGGGCGCGATCTTCACGTCCCCGCCGCTGCAGACACTGCAAGGCCTCTCGCTCGACATCCTCACCGCGCTGCGTGGGAAAGTTGTCGGCGAGCGCCGCGATCCCGCGACGTCGCCGGTCGTCGTCGTGGCGATCGACGGCGAAACCTACGAGACCCCGCCCTTCAAGGGATCGCCGACGCAGACCTGGACGCGCGAGATCGGCCGGGTGCTCGGCAGTATCAGCGACGGCGGCGCCAAGGTGATCGGCTTCGACGTCATCTTCAAGAACTCGATCGAGCAATCCGAGATTCCCTTTGGCGACGCGCCGCTCGGCGCCCGCATGCGCGGATTTGACCGGGACTATCTAATCGCGCTGCGGCAGATCTCCGACAACGGCAAGCTCGTGCTCGGCGAGATCCTGAGCAACGACCATCCGGAAGTGCCCTACCGTGCGCAGCGGCTGGCGGTGCGAAACAACGTCCGTGCGCTCAATGTCCACACCGACGCCGACGATGTCATCCGGCGGATGCCGCTCAGCTTCTCGATCGAGGGCAAGCCGGTGCCCACAATGGCGGTCGAGCTCGCCGCCCGCGCGCTCGGCGCGAAGGTCGAGATGGCACCATCCGGCGCGGCCGGGCTGTCCGGCTACGCAATCCCGAGCACTGTACCGAACACGCTGACGCTCAACTTCCGCGACCTCAGCCGCGACGTTCCGACCTTCTCCTTTGCCGATCTGCGCGCCTGCGTCGAAAAAGACGACCGCGATTTCTTCCGGCGCGCCTTCGAGGGCAAGGTCGTGCTGCTCGGGACCGTCCTCAACTTCGAGGACCGCAAGCTCACCTCGATGCGCTTGTCCGGCGGCTATGACGGAACGCCGTCGGCGCGATGTGCCCTGCCCGCGGCTGCCGGCTCCGCGCAAAAGGCCCGCAGCGACGTCGCCGGTGTGTTCGTGCACGCCGCTGCGGTCCGAAACCTGATCGAGCGCGATGCCGTGACCGAGCTCGGCTTTCCCTCGCGCACCCTTCTCACGATCGCGTTCGCGGCCGTCATCGCCTGCGCGGCCGGCGTGTTTGCGCCGAGTGGCGCCCTGATCGCCTGGCTCGGTCTCACGATCGCCTACGCGGTCGCTGCCGTCGGCGCATTCGTCCATGCCTTGGCGCTGCCGCTGACCGAGCCGGCGCTCGCCAGCCTTGCCGCGCTCGCGATCATGATCGGCTATCGCTTCGTGCTGGCCGACCGCGACGAGCGCTTCCTGCGCAAGAGCTTTGCCTTTTACCTCGCGCCCGAGGTGATCGAGACCATGGTGGCCTCCGGCAAGATGCCGGCGCTCGGCGGCGAGATGCGCAACGTCACCATGTTCTTCTCCGACCTAAGCGGATTCTCGTCGATCGCCGAGACGATGACGCCGGTCGAGCTGGTGACGCTGATGAACGAATATCTGTCCGCCATGACCGACATCATCGAAGGCCATGGCGGTTACGTCGACAAATATATCGGCGATTCCATCGTCGCCATGTTCGGCGCCCCGGCCGACGATCCCGCCCACGCGCGCAATGCGGTGCGTGCTGCGCTGAAGTGCCACGAGACGCTGGCCGAGCTCAATCAAGGCCATCCCGCCTTCGCCGGTCACGGCCTGTCGCACCGTATCGGGCTCAACAGCGGCGAAGCCGTGGTCGGCAACATCGGCTCGCGCCGCCGCTTCAACTACACCGTGATGAGCGACACCGTGAACGTCGCCTCGCGGCTCGAAGGCGCCAACAAATATTACGGCACGGCGATCATGGCCTCGGAAACCACGATGGCGCAGACCGGCGATAGCTTCGCCTGGCGCGAGCTCGATGCGATCAGGGTGCAGGGACGCGGCGAGGCGATCAGGGTGTTCGAGCCGCTGGCGGAAACCGGCGCGGAAAGCGCCGAGCAGGCCAAGGTCGCCGCAGCCTATGCGGAAGGGCTGGCGTGCTGGCGGGCACGGGATTTTGCCAAGGCGGCCGACGCGTTCGAGGGCGTCGCGAAGATCGATCCTGCGTCAGCCCGGTTCGCCAAACGTGCGAACGTACTGACGCAGACTCCGCCGCCGCCGGACTGGACACCGGTCAATACGCTGGAAGGAAAGTAGTGGCTTCTTACCCTCCCCTGGAGGGCCCTCCAGGGGAGGGTTAGATCGCCTAAAACGGCAGCCCCGTATAATTCTCCGCAAGCAGACGCTGCGCCGTCTCGGACGAGAGCAGGTAGTCGAGCTCCGTCTGCTGCAGACGATCCTCATATTCGATCCGGTCGGGGAAGCGGTGCAGCATCATCGTCATCCACCAGGAGAAGCGTTGTGCCTTCCAGATTCGCGCGAGCGCCTTGGCGGAATAGCCCTTGAGACCGGCATCGTCGCCGCTCTGATAATGCGCGAGCAGCGCGTGATAGAGATAGTAGATGTCGGACGCCGCGCTGTTCAATCCGCGCGCGCCGGTCGGCGGCACGATGTGCGCGGCATCGCCGGCGAGGAAAAGGCGACCATAGCTCATCGGCTCGGCGACGAAGCTGCGCAAGGGCGCGATGCTCTTCTCGATCGACGGGCCGGTGATCAGGCGGCCGGCGACCTCGTCCGGCAGGCGGCGCTTCAGCTCGGCCCAGAACGCATCGTCGCTCCAGTCCTCCACCTTGTCGGTCAAAGGCACCTGGATGTAGTAGCGGCTCAGCACCTGCGAGCGCAGCGAGCACAGTGCAAAGCCGCGCTCGTGCTTCACGTAGATCAGCTCGGGTGATACCGGTTTCGTACGCGACAGCACGCCGAGCCAGCCGAACGGATAGACCTTCTCATATTCGCGCAGCACGTCCTTCGGGATCGACTTGCGGCTGACGCCATGGAAGCCGTCGGCGCCGACGATGTAGTCGCAATCGACGCGGAGCGTCTGCCCGTTCGAGCGATACGTCACATAGGGCCGATCCGACGTCAGATCGTGCGGCGTGACGTCCTCGGCATTGTGCACGACCTTGCCGCCGATCCGGTCGCGTGCCTCGTAGAGGTCGCGCGTCAACTCGGTCTGGCCGTAGACCAGGACCGAATTGCCGCCGGAATGCTTGTGCAGGTCGATGTGGGAGAGCACGCCGTCATGGGCGATCTCGAACCCGTTGTGGATCTCGCCCTCGCGGTCCATCCGCTCGCCGCATTGCGCCTCGCGCATCAGCTTCGCAAAGCCGTGCTCGAGCACGCCGGCGCGGATCCGTGCCAGCACGTGGTCGCGGCTGTATTTCTCCAGCACGATGGTGTCGATGCCCTTGAGGTGCAGGAGCTGGGACAGCAACAACCCGGACGGCCCGCCGCCGATGATACAGACCTGAACTTTCATTTTTGCGTCCTCCCGTCGGCATTTTTTTGCATACGTTAAGGCGCAAGCCGATGGAGGGTTTCGCCTTTGTCTTGTACTATTCGAACATGAGAAGCGCGGCCCCCGCCCCGGCCATCCGGGTCTACAATCTGTTCGGCGAGTCCGGCGATCTGCCCGATGTCGTGCATTGCGAGACGATCGCCTCGCGTTCGGTGCTGCACGACTGGACGCTGGCCGTGCACCGCCATGCCCGGCTGCACCAGGTGCTGCTGATCGAGCGCGGCGGCGGCGAGGCGACGCTCGACGGGCGCGTGGTGCCGCTGAGGCCAATGCAGATCGTCAACGTGCCGGTCGGCCACGTCCACGGCTTCCGCTTCGTGCCCGATACGCAAGGGTGGGTTTTGACCATCGCCGCGGAGATCCTCGACGAAGCGCTGCTCGCCGCCGAGGGCCTGCGCGGTGCGCTGTCGCGGTCGGCCGTGGTGCGCGGCACGCCGCAGATCCGCGCCACGATGAAGCAGATCTTCGCCGAGCACGCCGCGCGCGACTTCGGCCGCGCGCATGTGCTCCGCGCCTTGTCGTCGGCCATGATCGGGCTCGTGGCCCGCGCGCTCACGGGCGAGAGCGGCGGCAACGGCACCGCGGAAAGCGGGTTGTTCCGCCGCTTCGAGGCGCTGCTGGAGCAGCATCATCTGGAGCGCTGGAGCGTCGCCGACTATGCCGAGGCGCTGTCGGTGACACCGACGCATCTCAACCGGATCACGCGGGCGGCGACCGGCGACACCGCCTCGCATCTGATCCTCAACCGACTGATCCGGGAGGCGCGGCGCAACCTCGTCTACACCAACCTGCCGGTCTCGACCATCGCCTACGCCCTCGGCTTCGAGGACCCCGCCTATTTCAGCCGGGTCTACGCCGCCGCCACGGGGGTCTCACCGCGCGCCTTTCGCGCCCGGCTCCATGGCGGCGAAGGCTGAACCACCGGACAAAGGATCAGGACACGTCTGATCGACGCGCCCCGGATCCGCGATGTCTCTCGTTGCCACTTACCTTCGTATATAGCGCCCCATCCTTTGGATAGAGGCGCTTTACCTCCGTACAATTGAGCGGGGCACGCCCTCGCCCTAGCGTAACGGCATTCGGCGCCCTGGCGCTGGTGGCATGGAACCTCCCTAACCTCGGCGCAAGGCGGCCAACCCTGTCCGGTCGTCTGCGCCGCCTTTTCAGCAAAGCCATCGGCGCCTTCAGTTATTCCCGCCGATACGCCGCGCCATTTCGGCTGGACGGTCGGCTTTCGTGCCGAACCCGGGGAGTTGTGCATAATGTCTTCGCTTGGGAAGAGCGCGCTCTTTATCGACGGCTCCAATTTCCATGCCACCGCCAAGGCGCTCGGCTTCGAGATCGACTACAGACGCCTGCTCAGTGAATTTCAAAGCCGAGCTACGCTGTTACGGGCCTTCTACTACACGACCATCATCGAGGATCAGGAATATTCGTCGATCCGCCCCTTGATCGATTGGCTCGACTACAACGGCTTCACCGTCGTCACCAAACTCGCCAAGGAGTTCGTCGACCCCGCTACCGGCCGCCGCAAGGTGAAGGGCAGCATGGATGTGGACCTCGCCGTAAGCGCGATGGAGCTTGCCCAGCACGTCGATCAGATCGTGTTGTGCTCGGGCGATGGGGATTTCCGTTCGCTGGTCGAAGCCTTGCAACGCCGCGGCGTCCGCGTGACCGTCGTCTCCACACTCTCCACTCAGCCGCCCATGATCGCCGACGACCTGCGCCGGCAGGCGGACATATTCATCGATCTGGTGGAGTTGAAGCCAAAAGTGGGGCGCGATCCACCCGATCGACCGGTATCGCGCGAAATGCGGCAGCCACCGCAATTCCTCGCGCGCGGAACGATCAGGCGCGACGACCGGGTGGAATGATCGAAGGACGCCAGCCCGACACCTCACACGTCGAAGAACACCGTCTCCTCCGGCCCCTGCAGATTGATCGTGAAGGAATACACGACCTTGCCGGCGCGCTCGCTGCGGGTTGCGATCAATGTCTTGCGGCGCACCGGCTGCTCGATCAGGTTGAGCACGGGATCGGCGGCGTTGGCCGCCTCTTCGTCCGAGAAATAGAGCCGCGTGTTGAGGCCGATATTGATGCCGCGCGCGACGATCCAGAGGTTGACGTGCGGCGCGCATTTGCGCCCCGTCCTGTCGGTGATCGCACCCGGCTTGATGGTCTCGAAAGTGACGAGGCCGCTGTCGAAGTCGGAGCCGGCGCGGCCCCAGCCGCGAAACTCGTCATCCGGCGCGCCGGCGGAGCGATCGGCGGGGTGGTTGTAGCGGCCGGCCGCATTCGCCTGCCAGATCTCCAGCAGCACGTCGCGCAGCGGCGTGCCGGTGCCGTCGAGCACCTTGCCCTCCAGCGTGATGCGCTCGCCTTTGGTGTTCGGGCTCACCAGCACGTTGGAGAAGTTCTTCTCGAAGATGTCGAAGCCGGCCATGGCCGGGATCAGGCCTATATGGACGTAGGGCCCGGCGGTCTGCGAGGCGGTTTCCTTGAGATAATTGAGCGGTTGCGGCATGGGCGTTAGTTCCCCGCGGTGCGATTTTCGAAATAGGTGGAGCGCTGGCCGCGCAGCACGATGTCGAAGCGGTAGGCGAGCGAGTCGAACGGCGTCGAGGCGTTGAGGTCGAGCGGCGCCACGAGGCGGTCGAGCGCGTCCTTGTCCGGGATCGTCGTCAGGATCGGACAGACCGGGATCAGCGGATCGCCTTCGAAATACATCTGCGTGATCAGCCGCTGCGCAAAGCCCGAGCCGAACACCGAGAAGTGGATATGGGCGGGGCGCCAGCTGTTGACGTAATTGCGCCAGGGATAGGGGCCCGGCTTCACGGTGCGGAAGTAATAGTAGCCGGTGTCGTCGGTGAGCGCGCGGCCGCAACCGCCGAAATTCGGATCGATCGGCGCCAGATAGGTGTCCTTCTTGTGCCGGTAGCGGCCGCCGGCATTGGCCTGCCAGAACTCGACCAGCGTGTTCGGAACGCCCCGGCCGGTCTCGTCCAGCACGCGGCCGTGGACGATGATGCGCTCGCCGACGGGATCGCCGTCCTTGGCGTAGTTGCGGATCAAATCATTGTCGAGCGGGCCGAGATCGTTGTGGCCGAACACCGGCCCCGTGATCTCCGAGATCGAGTTCTCCAAGGACAGCAGCGACTGGCGCGGCGAGCGCAGCACCGAGGACTTGTAGCCTGGCGCATGCGCCGGCGGATGGATCGCGCGGTCGCGCTGGAAGAAGCCGCCGTCGCCGAGCGGCGGCGTCAAGGGCTCGGGACGATTGAGGCGGGGATCCCGCAAGGCTGGCGCCTGGGCATTCATCGGCGTTGTCTCTCCCTGGGAGCCCGGGGTCGGGCGGCTTATCGGGAGAGCATGAGCCAGCCTATTCTCAAGATAAATAGATGAATTATAATGAATTGCATGAAGGAAATCGATCATTTGGCCCTCGACGGCCATGCCCTCGAGCTGTTCCTGGCGGTGCTGGAGGAAGGCTCGGTGACGGCGGCAGCGACGCGGCTCGGCCTCACCCAGTCTGCCGTCAGCCACGGGTTGAACAAGCTGCGGCGGATCGCCGGCGATCCGCTGTTCGCCAAGTCCGGCCGTGGCATCGTTGCGACGGCCCATGCGCAGGCACTGGCCGGCAAGGCACGCGCGCTGATCGACGAGATGCGCAGCTTCGCCGGGGGCGTCAGCTTTGAGCCGCCCCGCGCACAGCTGTCGTTGACGATCGCGGCCAACGATTTCCAGCGCGACCTGCTGCTGCCGCGGTTCTTCGATCACGTCGCCGCACAAGTGAAGGGCCTGAATTTGCGCGTGATCCCCTCGCAATCGCCCTCGCCCGCGATGCTGCGCGAAAACCGCTGCGACCTCCTGATCACGCCGCTGCCGCCGTCCGGCGTCGACATCGTGCAGAAGCGGCTGCTGAGGGATCACTACGTCTGCTACTACGATCCCAAAGCGCGCGCAGCGCCGGCCAGCCGCAGCGCTTATCTCGCGGCGCGTCACATCACCGTGGTCTATACCGACAATGAGCGGCTCGACTTCGACCGCCGGCTGGCAGCGAACGGGCTCCACCGCGACATCGCGATCTCCGTGCCGAGCTTCTCCGGCGTGCCGTCGTTCCTGCGCGGCTCACAGATGCTGGCGAGCATGCCGAGCCTGCTCGCGTCCGGCGTAATGCGTGGCTTTACGCAAACACCGATCCCGCTGGCGTCGCGCACGAAGACCCTGGCCGAGCTGCCGATGTTCATGGTCTGGCACCAGCGCTACCAGAAGGACCCGGCCCACCGCTGGGTCAGGAGCCAACTCGAGGCCGTCGCGGCGACGGCCGCCACGTTCTGACCTGCCGTTCTCATGCCCTGATAGCAGGCGCCGCGCTCCGCAAGACTGCCCTTCCCAAACCCACTGGTTGCGCAGGGGGAGCCGCGCTAAAATCCCCCCATGACAGTGACTGACATTGCGAACCGGACCTACAATCACAGCTGGCGGCTGGATCCCATCATCCGCAGCCTGCTCGATACCGACTTCTACAAACTATTGATGTTACAGATGATTCGGGAGGATTACCCGAGTCAGAATGTGACCTTCTCGGTCATCAACCGCTCGCGCCATGTGCGCCTTGCCGAGATCATCGACGAGGGCGAGCTGCGCGCCCAGCTCGACCATGCCCGCACCATCCGCTTCACCAAGAAGGAGCTGATCTGGCTGGCCGGCAACACCTTCTACGGCAAGACCCATATGTTCTCGGCGGATTTCATCCGCTGGCTGGCGGAATTCCGCCTTCCCGAATACGAGCTGCGCAAGGTCGAGGGCCAGTACGAGCTGCATTTTCACGGGCCCTGGACCCACACCACGATGTGGGAGATTCCGGCGCTTGCGATCCTCAACGAGCTGCGTTCGCGTGCGGCCATGAAGGGCCGCGGCCGCTTCGAGCTCGACGTGCTCTACGCCCGCGCCAAGGCCAAGTTGTGGACCAAGGTCGAACGGCTGCGCCAGCTCGAGAACCTGCGGCTCTCCGACTTCGGCACGCGTCGCCGCCACGGCTTCCTCTGGCAGCGCTGGTGCGTCGAGGCGGTGAAGGAAGGCCTCGGCCCCTCCTTCATCGGCACCTCCAACGTGCTTCTCGCGATGGACAACGATCTCGAAGCCATCGGCACCAACGCGCACGAGCTGCCGATGGTGGCCGCCGCGCTCGCCAGAGACGACGAGGAATTGCGCTGGGCGCCCTACCGCATTCTCGACCAGTGGCGTCAGACTTACGGCGGCAACCTCCTGATCGCGCTGCCCGACGCCTTCGGTACCAGGACCTTCCTCCGCGATGCACCGGAATGGGTCGCCGATTGGACCGGCTTCCGCCCCGACAGCGCGCCGCCGATCCAGGCTGGGGAGGAGATCATCGCCTGGTGGCAGAAGCAGGGTCGCAACCCCAAGGACAAGCTGCTCGTCTTCTCCGACGCGATGGACGTCGGCTCGATCGAGGACACCTATCGCCACTTCGCAGGGCGCGTGCGGCTCTCCTTTGGCTGGGGCACCAACCTCACCAACGATTTCGTCGGCTGCACGCCGGACGGCTCGATCAGCCTCGATCCGATCTCGCTGGTCTGCAAGGTCTCATCAGTCGACGGCCGTCCGGCCGTCAAGCTCTCCGACAATCCGGAGAAGGCGACCGGCCTGCCCTCGGAAATCGAGCGTTATCTGCGCGTGTTCGGCGACGCCGGTCGCGTGCGCAAGCCGGTGCTGGTGTAGGACACAGGTCCACGGAGAGCGTGTAGCGCCCGTCCGCCGCTACGTCGTCATTGCGAAGAGCTCTTGCGACGAAGCAATCCAGAATGAAGCCGCGGAGGCAAGCTGGATTGCTTCGCTGCGCTCGCAATGACAAGGCATTGGTTCGCGATATCGCATCAGCTCCGATTTCGCGGCATTTGAAACGATCTGCGTGCATCCACGTCACATTACCTTCACCGTCCGTCACAATCCCTCGCACTTTTCAGGTCCAGTTAAGCAACCATCTCGTCTACTTTGCGTTGCAGGCGCAACGCCCCTGCCGGGCGCGTCGATCGACTTGGGGACTGGTGTGTTTCGCAGAACAGCGGCGTCGGCGGAGGGCGGCAACCTCCTTCACGTCATCAAGCTCGTCTCGCCTTTCGTGATGGTCGTCGTGCTGCAGGCGGCGATCGCCGGATTCAGTCTCGAGGTGATGTCGTCGGTCCGCGCCTATGTCGCCGGCGAAGCACTCTGGTCGCGCTCGCAGAAGAACGCGGTCTACTTCCTCAATCTCTATCTGCATTCGGGCGAACCGAGCCAGTTCGCGCAATATCAGGCTTCACTCGCCGTCCCCATCGGCGACGAGTTCGCACGCTGGGCGCTGGAACGCGATCCGGTCGACGTCGAGGCCGCCCGCGTCGGCTTTCTCCAAGGCGGCAACCATCCCGATGACGTCCCGGGACTGATCTGGCTGTTTCGCTATTTCAATCGCGTCAGCTTCCTCCAGGACGCGATCAGGGAATGGGCCGCCACCGATCCCATGCTGCTGGAGCTCAGCGTGTTCGGCGAGGTCATCCGATCCGAGCTGAAGAAAGGTCCCATTCAGGACGACGACCGCCTGCAATTCCTGTCGTCGCGGCTATCGGAGCTCAATGCCCAGTTCACGGTGCACGCCAAGCAATTCTCCACCGTCCTCGGCGAAGGATCCCGGGCGATCAAGCTGACGCTGACGGGCATCAACATCATCACGGCTGCGGCGCTGATCCTGCTCCTGATCTGGCATACGCGGCGCCTGGTGCGGCAACGGCAGACCTTCGAAGACGCCTTGCATGCCGAGAAGGAGCGCCTGGCCTGGCAGGCATCGCATGATTGGTTGACCGGCCTCTCCAACCGCCGCGCCTTCGAGGCGCGCCTGCAAGCCGAGCTGGACAATGCCGCGGCGGGTGCGCTCGCCCTCATCCTGCTCGACCTCGACCAGTTCAAGAGCGTCAACGACAGTTGCGGCCACCTCGCCGGCGACCGCCTGCTCTGCCAGGTCTCGCGCCTGCTGCAGCAGGACCGGCATGCGCATGATCTGGTGGCCCGGCTCGGCGGTGACGAATTCGGCCTGATCCTGCCGCGATGCTCGCCCTTCGATGCCGTCGACATCGCCGAGGGTCTGCGCCGGTCGCTGGAGCTGTTCAATTTCGCCTGGGACGACCGTTGCTTTGCCGTGACCGCCAGCATCGGCGTCGCCTGCATCGCCGACGGCAACATCACGCTCGAGGATGCGATGCGACGCGCGGATGCGGCCTGCTACCGCGCCAAGGAAAAGGGCCGCAACCGCGTTCAGGTCGAGAACGGGCGATCGGACGTTGTCGTCGTTGCGCCACGCCCGCGCGAAGCGGTCGCTGCACGAGGGTAATGGCATCGTCACCGCAGGGGCAGAATTCCAAGTCCTGCGAGATGGGTGTCGACGAATTGTTCGATCTGCTGGCGCAGCATCTGCGACGGCACGGCCACCATGCGCTCCTCGAGGCCGAGCGAGATGATGCCATGCACGGCGGAAAACAGCGTGCGCGACAGCAGCGCAATCTTCACGTCGTCCGCATCCGGCAATAGCCGCACCAGGGGCGGATGCATCAGCGCGAACGCATCCATCACCATCTGGAGGATGTCGTCCGGATAGGGGCGATCGTCCTCCATCCGATGCTCGAACAGGGAACGCAGCAAATTGGCGTGCGCGGCGAAGAAGTCGAGATAAGTCTCGGCGAGCCCATAAAGCTGGCGGACCGGATCCTCGGCGGGAACAGCACGGAGCCGGGCCGTGAGCGCCTGAACCGTTTCCCGGTTCACCGTCAGAATGACCCCGTCGAAGTCGCCAAACTCGTTATAGACGCTGCCGACCGAGCAGCCGGCCGCCTCGGCAACATCCCGAACCTTCAATGATCTCAGCCCCTTAGCTGAGATGATGCCGCGGGCAATTTCGACGATCTGGAGCCGGCGCCGAAATTTTTTCTGGTCGCGCGGCGATTCTTCTTGAACATTGTTCATTCTCAAGCTACTCATGTGAACATTGTTCAATCTAACCCGGAGACCTGGAAAATGCAAACCCTTGCTGTCGATATCGCCACCACCTTCGTCGATGACGCCGCCGCCCTCGTCGCCGGCTTTGGCCGGGCCCTGCTGCGGCTGGCCATGGCCCCGGTCAATCGCATCGCCAACGCCTGCGACGTTGCCGGTGTGCTCGCCGAACGCCGGGCGACTCTTCGGATGTGGCGGGCGAGCCGTGCCCGTGCCCGTCACGAGGGCCGCCGGTTCAGCCTGCTCGGCCGCTTCTCGCCGTTTCGCCACCTCGCCCATCTCACCTGAGGCGCGCACGCGGGTCGGCTCGAATGCAAGCGCCGGCTGCAAGGATGGACTTAACCATGTCCGGACGGGCGTGGCCGATCCGGCGGATTTCGACGATGCGGTTCAGTCTTTCCTTCATCGCCCGGCGCCATATCCGGGCGAGCGAGGCCGCTCCGCCCGGCCTCGACCGGATATTTGCGAACCTAACGATGCCGATTGGAGACCAACAGGATCGGAGGAACCGAGGGGACAGAGCAGGCCAGCAACTTCGTTGCCGCGCAATCGTTCGCCCTATGCTTCCGGTCGTGACGTTTCACAGACAACGTAACAACCTCAGTCTGCCTTGCCAAAACAGGACCAGTCATGATCAGGGAATTGATGTCGTCACGCCGCTTTGCGCCGCTGTTCTGGGCGCAATTCTTCTCGGCGCTCAATGACAACGTGCTCAAGAATGCGCTCGTCATCATCCTGCTCTACAGCGCGGCAACGAGCCACGGCGATGCGCTGGTGACGGTGGCAGGCGCCGTCTTCATCTTCCCCTACTTCATCCTGTCCGGGCTCGGCGGCCAGCTCGCCGACAAATACGTCAAATCCGTCGTCGCAAGGCGGCTCAAATTCGTCGAGATCTTTGCAGCCTGCTTCGCCGCTGCCGGCTTCTTCCTGCATTCGGTGCCGCTCTTGTTCGCAGCGCTCGCGCTGTTCGGCACCATCGCCGCGCTGTTCGGCCCGGTGAAATACGCGATGCTGCCGGACCAGCTCGAGCTCGGCGAACTCGCGACCGGCAACGCGCTGGTCGAAGGCGCGACCTTCATGGCGATCCTGCTCGGCACCGTCGCCGGCGGCCAGTTCGTCGCCGGCTCCGCGCATATGGGCTGGGTCGCATCCGCCGTGGTCGTGCTGGCCGTGTTGTCCTGGGCGTTCGCGTCCCGCATTCCGCAGACGACGCCCTCCGCGCCTGAGCTGCCCGTCGACGCCAATCCCTGGACCTCGACGGTGAGCCTGCTCAGGACGCTTCGTGCCGACCATCGCCTCTGGGACGGCACCGTGATCGTCTCCTGGTTCTGGCTGGTCGGCGCCATCGTGCTGTCGCTGCTGCCGGCGCTGATCAAGGACGTCGTCGGCGGCACCGAGGGCGTCGTGACGCTGTGCCTTGCCATCTTCGCGATCGGCATCGCGATCGGCTCGCTGTTTGCCGCCAGCCTCAGCCACGTTCGCCCGAACCTCGCGCTGGTGCCGATCGGCGCCATCATCATGGGCTTTGCCGGCCTCGATCTCGCCTGGGCCATCGGCGTCACCGCAAAGGGGCACGAGATCACCGCGCTCGGCTTCGCGACTTCGTTCGGTGGCCTGCGCATGCTGGCCGACTTCGTCGCCTTCGCCTTCGGCGGCGGCCTGTTCGTCGTGCCGTCCTTTGCCGCGGTCCAGGCCTGGTCGCAACCTTCCGAACGCGCCCGCATCATCGCCGCCGGCAACGTGCTGCAGGCTGCCTTCATGGTGGTCGGCTCGCTGTTCGTCGCGCTATTGCAGGCGGCAGGTCTGCATATCGGTTGGATCTTCTTCGGCCTCGGCGTCGCCAGCTTCGGCGCGGTGTGGTTCGTGCTGACCAAGTGGGGCAAGGAAGGCGTGCGCGATGCCGGCGGGCTTCTGTTCCGCGCCCTGTTCCGTACCGAGGTGCGCGGCCTCGAAAACCTGCCGCCTCCCGGCACGCGCATGCTGATCGCGCCGAACCATGTCAGCCTGATCGACGGCCCGCTGCTGCACGCCGTGCTGCCGATCGACGCGAGCTTTGCGGTCGACACCGGCATCGCCAAGGCCTGGTGGGCCAAGCCGTTCCTGCGCGCCGTCAAGCACTACACGATGGACCCGAGCAAGCCGCTGGCCGCGCGCGACCTGATCAAGCTCGTCGCCGCTGGCGAGCCAGTCGTGATCTTCCCGGAGGGACGGATCACCGTCTCGGGATCGCTGATGAAGGTGTATGACGGCACCGCGATGATCGCGGACAAGGCCGACGCCGTGGTCGTGCCGGTCCGGATCGAAGGCGCGCAACGCTCCTATCTCAGCTATCTCAACTCCAGCCAGATCAAGCGGTCCTGGTTTCCGCGCGTGACGGTGACGATCCTACCGCCGGTCAAGCTTCCGGTCGACGAAACGCTGAAGGGCAAGGCCCGCCGCAACGCCGCCGGCGCCGCGCTGCAGGACGTCATGATCGACGCCCTCGTCAAGAACGCCATGCTCGATCACACGCTGTTCGAAGCCCTCGGACACGCCTATCGCGACCGCGACACCGGCAAGGTCATCATCGAGGACGCGCTCGGCACCAAGCTGACTTATCGCAAGCTGATCCTCGGCGCGCAGGTCCTGAGCCGCAAGCTCGAGAACGGCACCGCAACCGGCGAGAATGTCGGCGTGCTGCTGCCGAACTCCGCGGGCGTCGCCGTCGTCTTCATGGCGCTGCAGAACAGCGGCCGGGTGCCGGCGATGCTCAATTTCTCGGCCGGTCCGGTCAACGTGCTCGCCGCCATGAAGGCCGCGCAGGTCAAGACCGTGCTGACGTCGAAGGCCTTCATCGAGAAAGGCAAGCTCGACAAGCTGATGACTGCGATCTCCGCGGAGGCACGCGTCGTCTATCTCGAGGACGTCCGCGCCTCGATCAGCCTCGCCGACAAGATCAAGGGCCTGCTCGCGGGCACGACGCCGCGCGTGCCCCGCCAGGCCAACGATCCCGCCGTCGTGCTGTTCACGTCGGGCTCGGAAGGTACGCCCAAGGGCGTGGTGCTGTCCCACCGCAACATCCTCGCCAACGCGGCGCAGGCGCTGGCGCGGGTCGATGCCAATGCCAACGACAAGGTGTTCAACGTGTTGCCGGTGTTCCACTCGTTTGGACTCACGGGCGGAATGATGATGCCGATGCTGGCGGGCATTCCGATCTACATGTATCCCTCGCCGCTGCACTACCGGATCGTGCCCGAGCTGATCTACCAGACCGGCGCTACGATCCTGTTCGGCACGGATACGTTCCTGACCGGCTATGCGCGCTCGGCGCACGCTTACGACTTCCGCACCCTGCGCCTCGTCATCGCCGGCGCCGAGGCGGTCAAGGACCGCACGCGGCAGGTCTTCATGGAGCGCTACGGCATTCGCATCCTCGAAGGCTACGGCGTCACCGAGACGGCGCCGGTGCTGGCGATGAACACGCCGATGGCCAACCGCCCCGGCACCGTCGGCCGTCTCTCGCCGCTGATGGAAAGCCGTCTCGATCCGGTCCCCGGCATCGAGGAAGGCGGACGCCTCTCGGTGCGCGGCCCGAACGTGATGCTCGGCTACCTCAGGGCCGAAAATCCCGGCGTGCTCGAAAAGCTCCCCGACGGCTGGCACGACACCGGCGACATCGTTTCGATCGACCCGGCCGGCTTCATCACCATCAAGGGCCGCGCCAAGCGCTTTGCCAAGATCGCGGGCGAAATGGTCTCGCTGTCGGCGGTCGAAGCCATCGCGACGGCGTTGTGGCCGCAGGCCGCATCGATCGCCGTGTCGATCCCCGACCAGCGCAAGGGCGAGCGCATCGTGCTGCTGACGACCGAGAAGAACGCCGAGCGCAGCGCGATGCAGGCCCAGGCCAAGGCGATCGGCGCCTCCGAGCTGACCGTGCCCGCTGCGATCATGGTGGTCGACAAGGTGCCGCTGCTCGGCACCGGCAAGACCGACTATGTCACGGCCACGACGATGGCCCGCGAGCAGGGATCCCCGCCCGAGCGCGAGGTGGCGTAAGAGGTTGCGAGACGGGCGGCGCGGGTTACGCCGCCGTCCGCCGCTCCTGCGCATAGCGCACCAGCGCGGCGAAGCGATAAAGGCCGTGCACGAACTTGCCGTAGGGCATCGTGATGAACAACGCGAACACCGCGCCGAGATGCAGCGCGAGCAGCGGTCCCATCGCGGCAGTCTCGCGCAGCACCAGCAGCAGCATTCCGGTGAGACCGGTCAGGAACAGCATGGCGATGAAACCGACGTCCATGCCGTAGCTGTATTCGTCGAGCAGCGCGGGATCGCGCCGCATCTTGGCCGCGAACAGGCCGATGGGCCCGACGATCAGGCCGACGCCGCCGAGCGTGCCGAGCACCACGGGCAGGTCCCACCACGGATACGGCGCCTCGCGGCCGAGCAGATAATGATAGAGCGTCGCGACCGAGGTCGCTGCAAAGCATAGGAGGAAGCCGTAGAAGGTCAGGTGGTGATATAGCTTGCGCCGGTCGGTCGGCTTATCATCCTCGTTGTAGCAGCCGACGCCGCCGCCATGGAGATAGCGCAGCTCGCCGGCGTCGCGGATCGCCTGAAAGATCGAGCCGCCGTCGGCGCGGTCGCCGATCGGCGTGCCGATGTCGCGCCAGAAGGCACGCACGCTCATGACGAGTGCGAGGATCGCGTAGAGGAATGCGGCGCCAAACAGCGCGACCATCGCGTTGTGCGGCATCAGCTTGTAGAAGGCGCCGGGGCCGGTGTGCACGCCGAACAGCACGCTGCGGTCGTTCAGGGCGACGAAGCCGAAAATGAATGCCGCCATGCTGAGCGCGGCGGTGATGCTGATGACGAGGCCGTTGCGCGCGAAGGCGCCGGAGAGCGGCCGCGGCCAGGCATAGGCCGCATAGGACTCCGCGCGCGCAACCGCCAACGTCTTCGGGACGTTGACGTTGAATTCGTGCGGCGGCGAGAACTGGCAGTCGACGTAGCAGGCGCCGCAGGAATGGCAGAGATTGGCGAGATAGTTGAGATCGCCGTCGGAGAAGGCGCGCCGCATCTCCATGGCCGGAAACACCGCGCACAGGCCCTCGCAATAGCGGCAGGAATTGCAGACCGTCATCAAACGGTCGGCTTCGTCGAGAATCCTAGTTCCGTGCATGTTTCGCCGCTTCCCGTCCTGCGATCCGCCCGAACACGCTGCCGATCGTCATGCCCATGCCGGCCGCATAGCCCTTGCCGAGCACATTGCCGGCCATGATCTCGCCGGCCGCGAACATGTTGGCGGACGGCTTGCCGTCCTTCATCAGCATTCGCGCCTCCTTGTTCACGCGCGTGCCGAGGTAGGTGAAGGTGATGCCGGGCCGCACCGGATAGGCGAGAAAAGGCGGCGTCTCGATCCGGCGCGCCCAATGCGTCTTGGGCGGCGTGATGCCCTCCGTCACGCAATCATCCAGAATGGTGTGGTCGAAGGTCCCGGGCCGCACCGCGGCGTTGAACTCGGTGATGGTCTGTTCCAGCGCGGCCGGATCGAGCGCGAGCTTGCCGGCGAGCTCCGCGATCGTCTGCCCGGCGATCGGCGGAAACAACGTCGGCATGAAGCTGGTGACCACGGTGGAGTCGAAGATGATGTAGGCGATCTGGTCGGGCTGCGCCGCGACCAGCCGGCCCCAGATCGCGTACCGCTTCGGCCAGAGGTCCTCGCCCTCGTCGTAGAAGCGCTGGGCATGCTTGTTGACGACGATGCCGAACACCACGGAGTCGTGCCGCGTGATGATGCCGCCGTCGAATTTCGGCGCACGGGCATCGATCGCGACCGCATGACACTGCGTGGGATCGCCGACCTCCTGCACGCCCTTGTCGAGCAGCATCTTCAGGATCGAGCCGCGGTTATAGGGCGTGCCGCGGATCAGGAAGTTGTCGGCGGCCTCGCCCCAATATTGCTTGAGCCATTCGATGTTGGCCTCGAACCCGCCGGCGGCGGCGACCAGTGATGTCGCGCGGATCTCGGTCTCGCCCTTGATCGGCCGCTGGAGGCGCGCGGCGAGGAACATGCCGTCCTCGATCACGAGATCGACGACTTCGGCGTCGTATTCGACGTCGACACCGAGCCGCTCCGCGGTGAGATAAAGCGCGTTCAGCATCGCCCGCCCGCCGCCCAGGAAGAAGGAGTTGGTGCGGCCGAGGCTCAGCGTGCCGCCGAGCGAGGGCTGCCAGCGCACGCCCTGCTCCACGATCCAGTTCAGGATGTCCTTGGATTCGCGGATCATATGTCGGGCGAGCACCTCGTCGGTCTGCCCGCCGGTGACGCGCAGCAGATCCTCCCAGAATTCCTCCTCGGTGTAGGGGCCGGTCAGGATTTCGGTCGCCGCGTCATGGGCGCAGCGCATGTTGCGGGTGTGGCGGGTGTTGCCGCCGCGATAGAATTTCGGCGCGCCTTCGAGCACGAGCACCGAGGCGCCGCCGCGCCGCGCGCTGATCGCAGCGCACAGGGCGGCGTTGCCGCCGCCGATCACCAGCACGTCGTATTTGCTGCTCATACCGTCCGCCCGACGGCACGCGAGATTGGAGAAATTCTGTCCGTCAGTGGCATGCTCGACCTTCCAGCGTTGCGCATTTTGTCGACAACTAGCGCCTCGCCCTGCGCGCTGGACGCGCGTCTTCAGCCAAAGCCGATAAGGCATTGTCGAGGATCTCGGTCGGACCGCCCAGCGTGCGCGTCAGGCGGATGGCTGCCTTCAGCAACAGCGACGCCATCGTCTTGATATTGTCTCTCGTGAAGCGCGGCTTCGGCCCCGAGAGCGACAAGGCGCCGACGCACTTGCCGCCGGACCCGAACACGGGGCAGGCCAGCCCGGCACAATCCGGATCGCGCTCCCCGAACGACACTGCGATGCAGCCCTCGCGAATCGCGTCATAGGTCGCGCCTTTCTCACCGTCGAAGGCGAGAATAACCCGGCCCGCCGCCCCGCGCTCCAGCGGCAGCAGCATGCCGGCCTCGACGCGGTCGAGCGTCGAGTGTTGGGAATCGACGCGGAACACGCAGAGCCGGCGCTTGGCATCATGCCGCACGTGGTACGACGGACTTTCGGTGCCGTCGGCCACGAGCTGGCGCAGCAGCGGCATCACCCGATCATGCAGATTGTTGTTGCGCTGGTACACCGCACCCAGCCGGAACGGCGTCGGCCCGAGATGGTAGCGGCCGTCGGCGAGTTGCACGAGGTAGCCGAATTCCTGAAGCGAGGCCATCAGCCGCAACAGCGTGCTTTTGTACATCTTGGTGCGCTTGGCAAGCTCCGCCAGCGTCATCGGCTCCGGGGCATCCTCGAACGCGGCAAGGATCGTCAGAGCGCGGTCGACGGCGGCGACACCGGGCGAAGGCATGGCGTTTCCTATTGGGGGAATCCGGAGGGATCGATGAGCTTAGCGATGACGGGAAAGTAAGCATCCCCCATCCCCTTGTCGATCGTCTCCTGGAAGATGGTGCGCATAAGCGCGGCACCGCGCAGGTTGAGCCCAGCCTGCGCGCCGAGCTCCAGCGCATAGGAGAGGTCCTTGATTGCATATTCAGTGGAGAACGCCCGCAGCGGAAACTCCCCGGCGACGATCGCCTTCATGCCGTGATTGCGCAGGGCAAAACTGTCCGCCGACCCCTTGGACAACGTCTCCAGCAGCAGCTTCGGCTCGACGCCGCTGTGCTTGGCAAGCGCGACGGCCTCCGCCAGCGCATTCACCGTCTCGAACAGCACCATGTTGTTGAGGATCTTCGTCACTTGGCCTGCGCCGGTTCCGCCACAGAGAGTGACGTCGGTCGCAAAATGCCGGATCAGCGGCTCGACCGCGGCGAACTGCTCGGCTGTCGCGCCGACCATAACGCTGAGCGTGCCGTCCTGGGCTGCCTGGCGGGTGCGCGCGATCGGCGCATCGATCCAGAGCGCGCCCTTCTCCGCGAGCTGCTTCGCGAATGAACGGGTCAGGCCGACGTCGGACGTGCCGAGATCGATCACAGTCTGGTCGCGCTTGACCGCCGGCAGGATGCTCTCGAAGACCGACATGACGTGCTTGGCGCTGGGCAGGCACAGGAAGACCGTCTGTGCGCCGGCGACGACATCCCCGATCGACGTCGTCGCCGTCGCTCCGTCAGCTGCGACCCGAGCCAACGGCTCCGCAGCAAGGTCGAAGGCAAGCACCGGCCGGCCGCTCTTGCGCAACAGGTTGCGGCAGATCGGCTCGCCCATGACGCCAAGACCGATGAACCCAATCGAACCAGACATTCCTTAACTCTCCCTCGAAGTCGTGTGGCCGGGCGGACGCCGGTCCCGCCCGGCCGGCGCAGTTACTTTACCAGCGGGCAGCCGCCTTCGCTCAACGGCCGGAATACCTCGTCGCCCGGCTTGGAGCCGACGATCCGGTAATAGTCGAACTTGTACTTGGACTCCTCCGGCTTCTTCACTTGCACGAGATACATCGTGTGCAGCACGCGCCCGTCGGGGCGGACCGCAACGTCCTTGTTGTACATGTCGTTGACCTTCAGCTCGTGCATCTTGGCGGCAACGACCGTTGCATCGGTGGTGCCCGCTGCCTTGACGGCGGCGAGGTAATGTCGGACGCCGCTGTAGACGCCTGCCTGCACCATGCTCGCGACCTTGCCGTCCATCAGCGTCGAGTAACGCTTCGACCAGGCCCGGGTCTGCTCGTTGAGGTCCCAGTAGAACGAGGTCGTCACCTGCAAACCCTGCGTGACCTTCAGGCCAAGCGAGTTCACATCCGTGATGAAGACCAGGAGGCCGGCGAGCTTCTGGCCGCCCTCGACGATGCCGAACTCACCAGCCTGCTTGATCGCGGTCTGCACGTCCGCGCCCGACGTCGCGAGGCCAACGACGTCGGCCTTGGATCCCTGCGCCTGCAGCAGAAAGGACGCAAAATCCGCAGTGCCGAGCGGATGCGCGGCCGAGCCGATCACTTTGCCGCCGGCGACGTCGATGAACTTCGTGGCATCGCGCTGAAGCGCGTGACCGAAGGCGTAGTCGGCTGTCACGAAGTACCAGGTCTTGCCGCCAGCCCGCGTGATCGCGTCGCTGGTCAGCTTCGACAGCGCGTAGGTGTCGTAGTTGAAGTGGAAGCTGATCGGCGAGCAGGACTTTCCCGTGAAATCGGACGAGCCCGGACCCGAGATGACGAAGATCTTGTTCTTCTGCTTGGCGACTTCCAGGATGGCAAAGCCGGCCGAGGAGGCTGCGCCGTCCGCGATCATGTCGACGCCCTCATTGTCGAACCATTTGCGCGCAGTTGCCGATGCGATGTCCGGCTTGTTCTGATGGTCGGCCGAAATGATCTCGATCTTCTTGCCGAGGAGTTCGTTGCCGAAATCCTCCGCGGCGAGCCTTGCGGCGGCGACCGAGCCCCGCCCTCCATTGTCGGCGAACACACCGGACTGGTCGTTGAGAACGCCGATCCTGATGACATCGTCGGCCGCGACCGCGGCACTCGTCTGCGCGGCCAGAGCGACCGCAATCATCCAACGCAACTTCATAACATATGCCTCCCGTTTACGACTTTTGCTTATCGAGGATGTTTTGCAGCACCGGCGCGATGTAGCGGCGGAACTGGCCTGGGTTTTCACTCATCGGAAAATGGCCAAGCCGCTCCATGACGGTGGCCTTCGCACCGGGAATCCCGGCGGCGGTCCGCAGCGTGTCCTCCGGCGTGCAGGAGAAATCGTACTCGCCGGTCAGCAGATAGAGCGGGCACTGGTTGACGTCGATGTTGCCGGTGCGACCACGCAGATCGCCATCGACGCGATAGAAATAAAGATCGCCCTTGAAGATGCCGGGTCCGCCCTGCTTGTAGCCCCACAGTGTCTCGTTGCGCGCACCCTCAGGACCGCCAGGCGCGATCAATCCCGATACCAGCGCGGCGCAGACCTCGCCGCCATGAACATCGGGCCGGTTCAGCCAGGTCGTTTCGTACCAGGGCTGCTGGAAGTCGGCGGCCTCAAGGCCGATCAGAGCGCGAAACTCGTGAGCATGCGCAATGGCGAGATTGAGCACGATGCGGCCACCGATCGAGCAACCCATCACCACCGGCCGCTCCAGCCCAAGCGCGCTGCAGAAGGCGCGGATCGTCGCCGTGTAGCTCGCGGTGGTCAGCCGGTATTCGCTGCCATATCGGCTGTCCGGGGGATTGGACTTACCATGCCAGGGCATGTCGAACGTGATGACTCGGAAATGCCTCGTGAACTCGTCGTCCACGAGCAGATGACGCCACTGCCGCGCGTCGGAGCCGGCGGTGTGGAGGCAAACCAGGGGAATGCCGCTGCCGTTCTCCTCGAAATAGATCCTGTTGACCTCGCCATCGATCTCGACGTGCACGTAGCGCCCGACAATCGGCTCGATGAAGCCGTTCATGACGCGCCTCCGAACCCGCTGCGCCGCGGTAGCGCCAGAAGATCCTTGAAATACTGAAGGTACGCCATGAACGGATGCAGATCGCCTTCGAGCGTCGCCTGCCCGCGCTTGGTCAACGCCAGCAGATCGTGCCATCCCGCCGGCGGCATTCGTTGCCAATATGCGGCGAACGCGGCGGGCGTCGCGCGATAGGAGAAGCGCCAGGAACGCATCAGCACTGGCGCCGGCGCCATGTCGACGATCCGACCGGCCCGAATGGCGAGGTGGAATGGCTGCGTGCTCGGCCCGAGCAGGCAATCCACATCGAGCCAGCGACCACGGGCAGTGAGGGCCTCGTCGCGGATCAGCAAATCGGGAATCGCCTTGAAGGCTTCGATGACGGCATCGGGCGTGAATGGCACCGGTGAGCCGTCGTCCTGCCGGACGCGTTCGAATTCCATTGTCTCGTCCCTCAATTGCGTTCGTTCTATTGTACAGAACGATATTCTATTTCTATTCCAGTTTCTATACAGGGCTTGTGAGCGAACTCAAGTGCGCAGGAGCCGTGGGGCCGCGCGCCGTGGCGGAAGCAGGCCGACCGCGCGAGAGAGACCGCTTGATTTCAAGCTTCGAAGACGCGCGCGACCAGCCAATAGCCGCCGAGCAGGCCGATCATGGCAGAGAACGTGTAAACCAGCCCCGCCGCCCTCACCGGTTCGGACCGGTCCCCTCCGCTCCATCGATCGGCGAGACGGAGGGTCGGCAACGCGACCGCAACGATCGCGACCTGCCCGATCTCGACGCCGATGTTGAAAGCGGCAAGCGCCGGCACGGCTGTGTTTGGCGGTAACCCGATGTCACGCAGCACCCCCGCGAAGCCGAAGCCGTGGATCAAGCCGAACAGAAAAGCCACGCGCCAGCGCCTGTCGACGTCGCGCGAGAAGAAGTTCTCCACAGCCACGAAGACGATCGAGGCCGCAATTGCAGGCTCCACGATGCTGCTCGGAATCACGAGAACATCGAGCGCGGCCAGCGACAAGGTGATTGAATGGGCAATGGTGAAGGCCGTCACGATTTTGACGACGGGCATGAGCCGTCGCGCCCACAGCACCACCGCGATCAGGAATGCGATGTGATCGTAACCGAGGAAGATGTGCTCGATGCCGGTGATGACATAGCGCTGCATCGTCGACCACAGCGACGGCGGCGCGGTTGAAAGCGTGACCGTCGTGTTGCCGGCGTCGAGCAAGGCCTGCGTTTCCGACCGCCCCTGCGCAATCAGCACGACTTGTCGAGCAGCCTTGTCCTTCTCGGTCAGCACGGTGGAACGATAGATGAGATCGCCGGCGGCGTCGGCGCAGGCAAAGCTGTTGCGATAGACGACGCCGTCTCCGTCGGCCAAGATCGCGGCATCTCCGGCAACACAGGCCTTGGCACCACCTGTGACAGCCAGGTGCGTGCCCATATAGGCAAGGATCGCGGGCTTGGCCGCTTCGACCGCGACAGGATCGACCGCGTCCCGTCTCGGATCATAGATCTTCGTACCGATCAGGCGATCGACATCGCTGCCCTTCAACCCGAGCTCGACGCTCACCGAGCGATCAGGGCTCAGCCCCACGCGCGCGGTGACGAGATTGACCTCATGTGCCTCTGCCGGAAAAGCGATGCCGAGCAGCACCCAGAACCCCGCCAGAAGCAGCCGCCTCATGATCCCGCTCCATCGCGCTCACGCCAGCACATCCGCCACCACGGCCTTCAGGACGTCCCGCGCATCGGCCGGCTTCAGCCGGACCTGCAAGCCGCGCTGGCCTCCATTGAGATAGACGAGATCATGCGCAAGCGCGCTCTGCTCGATCACGGTGCGCACAGGCTTGCGCTGCCCGAACGGGCTGATGCCGCCGACCTTGTAGCCGGTGACGCGCTCGGCCTCGGGCCGCTTCATCATCTGCGCCGACTTGCCGCTCGCCGCCGCCGCCAGCTTCTTCATCGAGACCTCCTGGTCGGACGGCACGACCACGCACACCGGCTTGCCGTCGACCAGCGCCATCAGCGTCTTCAGGACGCGCGCCGGCTCCTCGCCGAGCGCGGCCGCCGCCTGCAGCCCGATGCTCTCGGCGTCGGGATCATAGTCGTAGGTGTGCACGGTGAAGGCAACACCGGCGGCCGTGAGTGCGCGTGTCGCGGGGGTGACTTTGGACATGCGTCACATGTAGCACCGTCATTGCGAGGAGCGAAGCGGAGTGGGAAAGCTGGCACCACGCATTCACTGTCATCGCCCGGCTTGACCGGGCGATCCAGTACTCCGAGACTTTGCGATTGAATCGATGGGCCGCGGCGTACTGGATGCCCCGGTCAGGCCGGGGCATGACACCGGTTTTGTGGCAAGCCTCGTGCGCGATGACGGGGCATTCCCCTACTCCGCCGCGTCCTGCATCACGGCGCGTTCGGCCCGGGCTGCGCAGAACTTGAACTCCGGGATCTTGCCGAACGGGTCCAGCGCCGGGTTGGTGAGCAGGTTCGCCGCCGCCTCGGCGTAGCAGAACGGCATGAACACCATGTTCTCCGGCACGTCGCGGTCGGAGCGGACCTTGACCTCGACGGCGCCACGGCGGGTCTCCAGGCGAATGAAATCGCCGGGCACCAGCTTCTTCTTGCGCATGTCCTTTGGCGACATGAACGCGACCGCCTCGGGCTCGATCTGGTCGAGCACCTGGGCGCGGCGCGTCATCGAGCCGGTGTGCCAGTGCTCCAGCACGCGGCCGGTCGAGAGCACCATCGGATATTCGTCGTCGGGAATCTCGTCCGGCGGGATGACCTTGGCCGGCACGATCTTGCCGCGGCCGCTCGCAGTCGGGAAACCTGTGGTGAAGATGATCTCGTTGCCGGGCTTGTTCGGATCGTCGACCGGATAGGTCACCGCGCCTTCGCGCACCAGCCGCTCCCAGGTGATGTTCTTCAGCGACGGCATCAGCTCTGCCATCTCGGTGAAGACGTCGCCGGGTCCGGCATAGTTCCACGGCAGGCCCATGCGCTTGCCGATCTCCTGGATGATCCAGAGATCCTGGCGCGCATCGCCGGGCGGCTTGATCACCTGACGCGCCAGCTGCACGCGGCGGTCGGTGTTGGTGAAGGAGCCGTCCTTCTCGGCGAAGGCCGAGGCCGGCAGGATCACGTCGGCGTGGAACGCAGTCTCGGTGACGAAGAGGTCCTGCACCACGAGATGATCGAGCATCGCCAGCGCGTGGCGCGCGTGCTGCAGATCGGGATCGGACATCGCTGGATTCTCGCCCTCGATATACATGCCCGTGATCTCGCCGGCATGGATCGCGTTCATGATCTCGACCACGGTCAGGCCGCGGACGGGATCGAGATCCTGCTGCCAGAGCTTTTCGAAACTGCCGCGCAGATCGTCGCGGCCGACCGGCTGGTAGTCCGGCAGGAACATCGGGATCAGGCCGGCATCGGAGGCGCCTTGCACGTTGTTCTGGCCGCGCAGCGGATGCAGGCCGGTGCCGGGACGGCCGACCTGGCCGGTGATCAGCGCGAGCGCGATCAGGCAGCGCGCATTGTCGGTGCCGTGGACGTGCTGGCTGATGCCCATACCCCAGAAGATGATCGACGATTTCGCGCGCGCATAGGTGCGCGCCACCTCGCGCAAGGTCTGCGCCGGGACGCCGCAGATCGGCTCCATCTTCTCCGGCGTGAACTCCTTGATCTTCTCCTTGAGGTCCTCGAAACCCTCGGTGTAGCCGGCGATGTACTGGTCGTCGGTCAGGCCCTCAGTGATGATCGTGTTGATCATCGCGTTCAGCATGGCGACGTCGGAGCCGGGCTTGAACTGCAGATGCTTGGTCGCATGCCGCGACAGCGACTGCCGGCGCGGATCCATAACGAACAGTTTTGCGCCGTTCTGCTTGACCGCGTTCTTGATGAAGGTCGCCGCAACCGGATGGTTCACAGTCGGATTGGCGCCGATCACGATGATGACCTCGGCGTCCATGGCGGCAGAGAACGGTGCCGACACCGCGCCCGAGCTGAGGCCTTCGAACAGCGCCGCGACCGACGAAGCGTGGCAGAGGCGCGTGCAGTGATCGACGTTGTTGGAGCCGAAGCCGGTGCGCACCAGCTTCTGGAACAGATAGGCCTCTTCGTTCGAGCCCTTGGCCGAGCCGAAGCCGGCCAGCGCCTTCACGCCCTTCTCGTCGCGGATCTTGACGAGGCCCTTGGCGGCGATGTCGAGCGCTTCCTCCCAGCTCGCCTCGCGGAAATGCGTGAACGGATTGGCCGGATCGACCTGATCGTTCGCATCCTTCTTCGCGTTCGGCAACCGCACCAGCGGCTTCGTCAGGCGATGCGGATGGTGGATGTAGTCGAAGCCGAAGCGGCCCTTCACGCAGAGACGATTGTGATTGGCGGGGCCGTCGCGGCCTTCCGCATAGATCACCTTCTCGTCCTTGACCTCATAGGTGACCTGGCAGCCGACGCCGCAGAACGGGCAGAGCGAATCGACCTTCTTGTCGGCATAGGTGACGCGCGTCTGCTTGTCGTCGAGCATCACGGCCGGCATCAAGGCGCCGGTCGGGCAGGCCTGCACGCATTCGCCGCAGGCAACGCAGGTGGACTCGCCCATGGGGTCGTCGAAGTCGAACACGATCTTGGCGCCGGCATTGCGGTAGGCCATGCCGATGACGTCGTTGACCTGGACCTCGCGGCAGGCGCGCACGCACAGTCCGCACTGGATGCAGGCATCGAGATTGACGCGCATCGCCGGATGGCTGGCATCAGTGGCCCAGCGCTCGGCGGCGGGAAAGCGGCTCTCGGTGACGCCTGTCGTCTCGGCCCAGTGCCAGAACTTCGACTCCGGGTCGTGGCTGGTTTCGCGCGCCGGCTGGTCTGCGACCAGCAGCTCCATCACCATCTTCTGCGCAGCAGTCGCGCGGGCGCTCTCGGTCTTCACCTTCATGCCGACCGACGGCGTGCGCTTGCAGGACGCAGCCAGCACGCGCTCGCCCTCGATCTCGACCATGCAGGCGCGGCAATTGCCGTCGGGGCGATAGTCCGGCGCCGGCGAATAGCAGAGGTGCGGAATGTCGCGGCCCTGGCGCTTTGCGACCTGCCAGATGGTCTCGCCGGGCTTGGCCTCGACCTGCTTGCCGTCGAGTTCGAACGTGATCTTGGTCATTCGGCGGCTTCCTTGAACTCGTCAGGGAAATATTTGATCACGGAAGACAGCGGATTCGATGCCGCCTGTCCGAGCCCGCAGATCGAGGCATCGCGCATCGCCTGGCTCAATTCTTCCAGCAAGGCACGGTTCCAGACCGGCCTTTGCATCAGCAGCGCCGCCTTCTGGGTACCGACGCGGCACGGCGTGCACTGGCCGCAGCTCTCGTCCTCGAAGAACTTCATCAGGTTCAGTGCGGCCGACCGCACGCTGTCCTTGTGCGACAGGATCACGATCGCAGCCGAGCCGATGAAGCAGCCGTATTTCTCCAGCGTGCCGAAATCGAGCGGGATGTCGTCCATCGCTGCAGGCAAAATGCCGCCGGACGCACCGCCCGGCAGATAGGCGTAGAACTGGTGGCCGTCGGCCATGCCGCCGCAATATTCCTCGATCAGCTCGCGCACGGTGATGCCCGCGGGCGCGAGCTTCATGCCGGGATTCTTGACGCGGCCCGAGACCGAGAAGCTGCGCAGGCCGTGACGCTCGTGGCGGCCATGGCCCTTCCACCAATCGGCGCCCTTCTCGACGATGTCGCGCACCCACCACAGCGTCTCGATATTGTTGATCAACGTCGGCATGCCGAACAGGCCGACCTGGAACGGGTAAGGCGGCTTGTGCCGGGGCAGGCCGCGCTTGCCTTCGATGCTCTCCAGCAGCGAGGATTCCTCGCCGCAGATGTAGGCGCCGGCGCCGCGCCGCAGGTGCAGCGTCGGGCCGCCCGGCGGAAGCTTGGCGATCTCGCGCTGGAGGATCTCGCGAGAGGCCGGATATTCGTCGCGCAGATAGATGTAGACATCGCTCGCCTGCACCACGTGGGCGCCGATCAACATACCCTCGATGAAGCGATGCGGATCGGTTTCGAGGTAATAGCGGTCCTTGAACGTGCCGGGCTCGCCCTCGTCGCCGTTGATCGCCATCAGCCGCGGTCCGGGCTCGCCGAGCACGGCGCGCCATTTGCGCCCGGTGGGGAAGCCGGCGCCGCCAAGGCCGCGCAGCGAAGCGTCGTCGAGCGCTTTCAGGAGATCGTCCTTCGACAATTCGCCGGAGCGCAGACGATTGAGCAGCTTGTAGCCGCCACCCGCGACGTAGGCATCGTACTCGGTATATTTGGGCAGATGCGTATGAGTATCGCCGGCCTTTGCCGCCGCCATCACATCGGCGACGGTCGCGTGGTCGACGAAATTGTGCCCGACCTCGGCGGCCGGCGCCGTGTCGCAGCGGCCGACGCACGGCGCGCGCACGACGCGGATGCCGGGACCTGACGCGCTCTGCAGATCTTCGAGCAGGTTCTCGCCGCCAAGCATCGCGCAGGTGAGCGAATCGCAGACGCGGATCGTCAGCGGGGGAATGTCGGGCTCGCCTTCCTTCACCACGTCGAAATGCGCGTAGAAGGTCGCCGTCTCGAACACCTCGGCGAAGGCGAGCTTCATCTCGTCGGCGAGCGCAGCCAGATGCGCCGCCGAGATCTGGTGATACTTGTCCTGGATCAGGTGCAGATATTCGATCAACAGATCGCGCCGCCGCGGCCTGTCGCCGAGCAACAGCTCGATCTCGTGCGCGGCCGTGGGATCGACCTGCCGCCCCTTGGGGGTCGCCTTGGCGCGTCGGCGTCCCTCACCGGGATGCTCGAAGGAGCGGACCTTGTGCACGTCCTCGTGGCTCATCGCTTCGTCTCGATCTCGTCCTTATCAGAACTCCACTTCTATCCTCTGGCATGCCAGATGCCAAGAAAATTATCACGCTCGCGGAAGTGGTTACGCTGCACGGCTCAACAGAGCCCAGCACCGGCCCTGCGTTCTTGAGCAAGGCCGAGCCAAGCCCGAATTGGCCGGGAGATCAATAAAGGCGTCTCATGCTGCGATAGCGAAGTCCTATCGACGTCGCTTGAGGCGCGGCGGGAGCGGCAAGGGCCGCCGCCGTGAACATTTCCCTTTCTACGGGGCGTCGCTCTTTTCGACCAGGAACACGATGCGCGCCTCGTTGCGCTCGGTGATCTCGACCTTGTCGCCGGTCTCGCGGATCAGATTGGGAATATCGATCACCGAGAGCGGATCTGTGCAGTGAACTTCGAGCTGGTCCCCTGCCTTGAGCGGCTTGAGCGCCTTCCGCGTCTTGAGGGCCGGCAACGGGCATTTCAACCCGGTGAGATCGAGTGTCGTCCTGGTCATGGCCGCACCATGGCGAGGCGGAGCGGCTGCGTCAACGTTAGGAGGCATCAGATCAGGCTGGCGTAGGGCAGGAAGCCCACGTCCTGCCCCGGCTCGACATTCGTAATGTCCTCGCCGAGTTCGACGAGGCCATCGGTCTCGACCAGCGAGGATAGGAGCCCTGCCCCTTCGCGCGGGAACTTGATCGCCTCGAGCCCGCCGTCCTGCGCGCGCCGCAGCGAGGCGCGCACATATTCACGCCGGCCGGCCTTCTTCTTGTAGGTGAACGCCGCGCGCAGCGGGATCGCCAAGAGCGGCTCCGGCAAGGCGCCCGCCAGCGCCAACACCGTCGGGCGCACCACGTGGACGAATGTCACGAAGCTCGCGACGGGATTTCCGGGCAGTCCGATCAACGGCGTGCCGTCGATGATGCCCATCGCCACGGGACGGCCGGGCTTGATCGCCATCCGCCACAGCACCAGCGAGCCGATGCTCTCCACCGCCGCCTTGACGTGATCCTCCTCGCCGGTCGAGACGCCTCCGGTGGTGAGGATCAGGTCATGGTCGCCTGCGACCTGCTTCAGGCCGCGCGCCAGCGACGCTCGCTCATCGCGCAGAATGCCGAGATCGCTGACCTCGCAGCCGAGCCGCCGCAGCATCGCCATCAGCATGAAGCGATTGGAATCGAACAATTGCGAGGCGGCGCGCGGCTCGCCGGGCGAGGCGAGCTCGTCGCCGGTCGAGAACACGGCGACACGGATGCGCCTGACGACGTCGAGCCTCGTCAGGCCGAACGCGGCGGCAAGGGCGACGTGCTGCGGCCGCAGGCGCTGGCCGGCGCGCAGCGCGACCTGACCTTGGGGAATGTCCTCGCCTGCAGGCCGCACATTTGCGCCGGGCTTCAGCCCCGGCGGCAGCACGATCCTGCCTGAAGCATCGATGCGGACGTCCTCCTGCATGAAGACCGTCTCCGCATCCGGCGGCATCGGGGCGCCGGTGAAGATGCGCGCGGTGTGGCCGGGCTTGATCGGCGCTTCCGCAGGGCCGCCGGCCTGGATGCGGCCGTCGAGCGGGAAGGCCTGCTCTGCGCTTGCCGGAAGGTCGGCATTGCGCACCGCGTAACCGTCGACGGCGGAGTTGGTGAACGGCGGCAGCGGCAAAGGCGCGGCCAGATCGCGCGCGAGCACGCGCCCGTCGGCATCGACCAGCGCCACCGTCTCGAGATCGACGATGGCGTTGACGCGCGTCGTGATGAGGCCGACGGCTTCGTCGACCGACATCATCGGGCCGCCGAAGGCAAAGCAATCGTCCGACAGTTGCGCCATGGTGCCTCGTCAGCGTGTCGCTGCGCTTCTTGCTACCGCTTCCTCGACCGGCATCGCCGCCCGTATCATCAATGCCGCCGCGCCTTCGATATCGTCGAGATGGACAGTCGGCAGCCTCGTGTCAATCGCGACGTCGGTCGCAATCCCGGCAATTCCGGGATCGTCCGGAAACAGCAGCGGCTTGCCGTTGGCGGCACGATGCACCTCGATCTTGCGGTGCGGCTCGCGCTTGAATCCCTCGACCACGACGAGATCGACCGCGGAGAGCTTGTCGAGCAGCTCCGGCAGCCGCGGCTCCGCCGCCCCGCGCAGCTCATGCATCAGCGCCCAGCGTTTCGACGAGGCCACCAGAACCTCCGCCGCGCCGGCCTCGCGATGGCGCCAGGAATCCTTGCCGGGCACGTCGACGTCGAACTGGTGATGCGCATGCTTGATCACGGAGACGCGCAGGCCCTGCGCGTTGAAATGCGGGATCAGCCGCGTCAACAGCGTGGTCTTGCCCGCACCGCTCCAGCCTGCAAGGCCGATGACTTTCATTCCAGCTCTCTTTTCCAGCAACCAGCGCTCGCCGATGGAACCACCATCCCCCCTCATTGCGAGCGCAGCGAAGCAATCCAGACTGCCGCTGCGGAAAGATCCTGGATTGCTTCGCTGCGCTCGCAATGACGACAAGGTGGCATTTCGCTCTCTCCCCGCCATGCTTATATCGGCTTGATCCGAATGTCATGCTAACCTCGACGCCATGATGAAGATCGACAAAGCCCCGGTGCCCCTGATCGTCCCCAATCCGGATGACCCGCGCCTGACCCAGAGCGTGACCGGTACGGACCAGACCGGCGCCAGGGTCGAAATCAAGGTGCCGATGGAGCGGCCGCTGACGCTCTATCTGAACGCGCAGGAGATCGTCACCATGATGACGATCGGCGACTACCCGGAATATCTGGCGCTCGGCTATCTGCTGAACCAGAACATGCTGAAATATAACGACGTGGTCACCGAGGTCGAATACGACGACGACCTCCAGGTGGTTGTCGTGCGCACCTCACACCACACCAATTTCGAAGCCAAGCTGAAGAAGCGCACGCAGACCTCCGGCTGCGCGCAGGGCACCGCCTTCGGTGACCTCTTGGAGGCGGTCGAGAGCGTCGCGCTGCCCAAGGCGGAGCTGCGCACCTCCTGGCTCTACCAGATGACGCAGACCATCAACACCATGCCCTCGCTTTATCTGGAGGCCGGCGCGATCCACGGCTGTGTGCTGTGCAAGGAAGGCACCCCGCTCTGCTACACCGAGGATGTCGGCCGCCACAACGCCGTCGACAAGATCGCGGGCTGGATGTACCGCCACGGCGTCGACGCGTCCGACAAGATCCTCTACACCACGGGGCGCCTCACCTCGGAGATGGTGATCAAGACGGTGCGCATGGGCATTCCGATCCTGGTGTCGCGCTCCGGCTTCACCGCCTGGGGTGTCGATCTGGCAAGGCAGGTCGGCCTGACGCTGGTCGGGCGCACCCGCGGCAAACGCTTCATCGCGCTCGCAGGCGAAGAGCGTATCGTCTACGACCAGAACCTCGCTTATGTCGAAGAGGAATCGGTCAAGCACAAGCGCAAGGGTGAGGGCGGTGACGACTGACCTGTCCGCGGCGCATGTTCCGCCGACTCTCGGCGTGCTGCTCGCCGGCGGGCTCGCGCGGCGCATGGGCGGCGGCGACAAGCCGATGCGGACCATCGGCGGCCGCACCATTCTGGAGCGCGTGATCGCGCGCCTTGCGCCCCAGTGCAGCGGACTGATCCTCAACGCCAACGGCGATCCCGCCCGCTTTGCCGCGTACGGCTTGCAGGTCGTCGCCGACGACGTGCCCGGCTTCCCGGGTCCCCTCGCCGGCATCCTCGCGGCGCTCGACTGGACCGCGGCGAACCGGCCGGAGATCGAATGGGTGCTCAGCGCCGCCGGCGATTGCCCGTTCCTGCCGCGCGATCTCGTCGCGCGCCTGCACGAGGCGCGCGCGAGCGAGAACGCGCAGCTAGCGGTCGCCGCATCAGGCGAGCAGTCGCATCCGGTGATCGGCCTGTGGCGCGTCGCCTTGCGCGAGGAGCTGCGCCACGCGCTCGTGGACGAAGACCTCCGCAAGATCGACCGCTGGACCGCGCGCTATCCGCTCGCAACGGTGACCTGGCCGAACGAGCCGCTCGATCCGTTCTTCAATGCCAACACGGTCGCGGACATTGCCGAGGCCGAGCGGCTGGCGGCGCTGGATGACGCATCCTAGCGACTCTATGATTTCGGAAACTCGTTGAGGAGCTGCGCCCAGATGATCGCGAAGGCGATCAGGCCGCAAATGCCGACGGCAGTGGTGAAGCGCGGCAAACGGCCGATCGCAACGAGCACCCAGGCCGGCAGGAAGAACGCCCCGAAGACCATGCCCAGCGGAAACACCGCGAGCCATTGAAAGCCGCTGCCGTCTCCGGGCGGGACATTCGCGATGTAATGGAAGGTGTAGAGCCAGAACAGCGTTCCGGCCGCCGCGACGAGAGCAGCGATCTTGCGGAAATTGAGGGGCGTCGATGCAGTCATGACCTGGCTCATGTTCCTTGGTCGCTGCGGCGCCCCGCCAAGTTCATGACGTCTTGAACCGGACCTGGAGCGGGAGCGACCACAGGTCTGGACATTCCCCGGACGAAGCCATGGCCGCCCCTCTCTTGAATACGATCTTCGAATTCGTCGATTTCGTCTTCGATCTCTCCGAGACGATCGATCGCACGAGGCAGCTGAGCAAGCCTGATATCGTGCAGGTTCCGCCCGACCCGAAGCCGCTGTCGCCTGCCGCGCGTCGTGCGCTGGCCGAGGCGGAGGAACGGGAGCGCAGGCGCGAGCAATCCGATCAAGCCGCCAGCGCCAGCGACCAAGCGCCCCAGCCGTAGACCTGGCTGATATCTACGCGGGCCGGAAACCCGCGCCCTCGAGTGCGGCGCGCACTGCGTTCGAGCCGAGTGCGTCGAGAAAAGCCTGCACTGCCGGCCGTTGCTTTCGCGCACTCACCAGCGCGAGGTCATAATGCTCTTCGGCGAGCGGAATGAAATCGAGGCCGGCCGCATGGGCGACCGGCGCAATGGTCATGCCCCAATCGGCCCGGTGCTGCGCGACGGCCGCCGCCACCGCGTTGTGCGAACGCGGCTGGTTCCAGTAGCCTTCCGGACGCGCGCCGCCGAGCAGCCGGTCGATCAGGATGCGCGTGCCGGCGCCCTGGTTGCGGTTGACCATGATGCAGGCGGGATCAGCGAGCGCCGCCGCAACGGCGTCCTTTGCACCAAGACCTTGGAAACGTTTGTCGTCCTTTCGGAAGACGATGCCCTGCATCCGCCGCCAGCCTGGCACGAGCTCGAGACCTTCGACGAGATAGGGCGTGTTGTAGGTCTCGCTTCTGTCGTCGAACAGGTGGATCGGCGCGAGATCGCATTCGCCACGTTTGGCTGCTGCAAGCCCGCCGAGGCTGCCGACCGCGATCGAGCGCACGGTGAGACCGGCATGCGCCAGCTGTGCCGTGACGAGATCAAGGCCGGTGCAATGGCTGCCGACGATCACGAGATCCGGCACGCGCACATGCGGCGTGAACAGCGTCACCTCGGTTTCGGTGCCAGCCGGCATCTGGTCGGCAAGTGCATCGATGCGCAGAAAGCCGTCTGCCTGAGCAAAGGACGTGATCGCACCAGACCCCTTGCCGGAGGGATAGGCGATGAGGCCCTCCCTGCCCTCAACCAGCGAGACCATGACGAATTCGGTGCGGCCGAGCTCGGAAGCGATGCGTACCGGCACGGTTGCGTTCACCTTGGCATCGGAGCGCGGCGGCAATCCGGCCATCCTGCGCAGCACCGGCACGATCATGTCGTGGAAGGTGAACATCGCCGAAGTCGGAAAACCCGGCAGGATCACGACAGGCTTGCCGTCGCACACCGCAAGACACAACGGCTTGCCGGGCTTGAGCGCGACGCCATGCGCGATGATGCCGGGTGCGCCGAGCCGGCTGATGATGCGATGAGAGAGATCGCCCGCGCCTTTCGACGTGCCGCCCGAGAGCACCAGCATGTCGGCTTCCGCAAGCGCGTTGCGCATGGCGGCTTCGAGCCTGGCTTCGTCGTCCGGAACAGCGCCGAGGAAGACGGCCTCGCCACCGTTTTCGTCGACCGCGGCGGCGACGATGGCGCCATTGGTATCGTAGATCTCGGCGGGCCCGAGCACCTCGCCGGGCTGAACCAGCTCATCGCCGGTGGAGATCACGGCAACCCGCGGCCTGCGCGCGACACCCACCTCGGCGATGCCGCAAGCTGCCAGCATGCCGATCTCGCGCGAGCCGATGATGGTGCTGGCGCGCAGCAGCGCCTCGCCCCGCGCAATGTCGGACCCGGCATACGAGACGAATTGCCCCGGCGACACGGCGCGACGGACATCGATCGCATCCTGGCCGGCCGGCTGGGTGTGCTCGACCATGACCACGGCATCGGCGCCGCGCGGCAACGGACCGCCGGTGGCGATCGCCGTTGCGGTTCCGGCCGCCACCTGCAGCGTCGGCGCGGTCCCGCAATGAACGGTCTCGCCATTCAGCGCGAGGCGCACGGGCGCGCCCTCGCCGGCCGCCGCAAGGTCGGCGGAGCGCACGGCAAAGCCGTCGACATTGGAGCGGTCGAACGGCGGCACGTCGATCGTTGCCGTGATATCTTCGGCGAGGGCGGCGCCCAGCGCGGCTGCGAGCTTGCGCGTTTCAGTTCGAAGCGCGCGCGGGAACAAGGCCGCCTCGAAGCGCGCCAAGGCCTCTTCGCGCGACAGGATCTTGAGGAACTGCTCCTGCTCGAGCGCGCTGCGGTCCGGTGATTTCGGGATCATCGTCATGCCAGAACCCTTATCACGCCCGCATCAGATACGCATCGATCGGCGTACCTGCCGCAAATCCCTCGTCGCTGGCGGAAATGAGCAGCCATGCGTCCGCACGGGCGATGGCCTGAAGCGGCCATTCGCCCACGGCAAGCGGCATCCAGGCACGATGTTCCTCAGCCAGCAAAGCGATCTCCGTGATGCCGACGCTGGAGGCGATCTTTCGCGCAAGCGGCAGCGACACTTTTCGACGCGGCCGACGCGCCGACAAACGGTCCGCGAGCGGCAGCGCGAGTGCAAGCCAAGCTGCAAGCGCGGAATCGGGCGAGCCGGGCAAGGCGACGACGGGAACCCGTCCCAGCCGTCCGACCGCAGCGGTGCGTCCCGGCTGCAGCGCAAGGCCGTGCGCCATCACCTCGCCGCGCCGGGCCAGGGCGGCGATGGCGGCGTCCTGGCGGCCGACGCCGCTGCCGCCGATGGTCAGCAGGACATCGCAGGAGGACGCATCGAGCGCATCGGCAATCGACGCTGCATCGCGCGCACGCGCTGGACGGGTTTCCACATCCAGTCCCGCTGTGTGCGCGATCCCGGCAATCGTCTGCGCCGCGACCGTCCCACCCGGCACATTGACGATGCGCAGCCGCGGCCGCCTCACGGCGAGTTTGTCCCCGCCCGCCACGCGTGCCAGCAATAGGTCCGCCGCGGCGATGGGATGGCCGGCGTCCCCCACGGCCCTGCGCGCGGCGATGTCGCTGCCTGCGCGCCTGACACCCTGCCCCGGCGCGCCCTCTGCGAGCACCTGGGCAAGCGGCCCCGACGTCTCCACGGCGTCGGCATCGAGCACGCAGTCGCATCCCGCCGGCAGCGCCTCGCCCGCCTCGACCCATGCAGGAGCCATTGCCAGCGGCACAGGCGAGTAAGCGGACGCCCCGACGAGATCGTTGGCAGATAGCGCCCAACCATCTACGGCCGCAACATCCCGGGAAGGATAGGCGGCAAGCAGCGGCGCACCCGCCGCGATGCAGCCGATTGCGTCCGCCAGCGGCACGTCCATCGGCGCGACGGGATCAACGCCCCGCAGCAGCGCGGCGAGCGCGGTGTCGAGCGGCGTGAGCGAAGGCGGCAGGCGCTGGGTCATGCGCCATGAGGACCATGCATCGTCCGGTTTGGCAACCGCCGGCGGTCCCGGCCTCAACCCTCAGCCGCCCGACCTGTCCGAATTGGGGAAGAACAATTGCTGCCCGTCCACCTTGTAGCCGGCAATCGCCGTCTGCCCCTCCGGCGATGTCAGCCAATCGACGAAGGTCTGCGCGAGGTCCTTCTTCACGTTCGGGAACTTCGCAGGGTTCACCAGCATCACACCATATTGGTTGAGCAGCCGCCGGTCGCCTTCGACGACGATGTCGAGATCGCCGCGATCGCTGAACGCGATCCAGCTGCCGCGATCCGCAAGCACATAGGCATTGGCCGCGCGCGCGGCCCCGAGCGATGCGGCCATGCCGGGCCCGGCCTCGCGATACCAGGCGCCCTTGGCGCTCGCGATGTCGATGCCGGCAACGATCCAAAGCGCGAGCTCCGCGGCATGAGTGCCCGACCGATCGCCACGCGTCACGAACGGCGCGCCTTTGGCTTCGATCGCCTTCAGCGCCGTCGCGATGTCCTTGCCCTTTACGCCCGCGGGATCGCTCTTCGGCCCGATCAGCACATAGTCGCTGTACATCACGTCGTAGCGCTTCACGCCAAAGCCGTCGGCGACGAACTTCTCCTCCTGAGGCCGCGCGTGCATCAGCACGACGTCGACCTCACCCCGCCGCGCCCCATCGAGCACTTCGTCGGCGCGCCGCGCGATCACGGTGACGTCGATGCCGGTCTTGTCGCGGAAGATCGACAGCAGATAGTCGAGCAGTCCGGATTCCTGCGTCGCCGTCGTCGAAGCGAGGACGATGCTGCGGTCCTCCGCGGCCGACGCCGCAACGCCTGCGGCAAGGCCGCAGAGAAGCGCAAGTGCAACGGACAGGCGGCCCATGATCGGGTTCCCTCAGGTTATGACGCCGTCATGATGATGATCGATTGCGCCGCACTCGTGACGCGTTTTTGCGCTGCTGGCCGGGAAATTTCGGCAACTTCATCGAGGCGCACCGCGCGCGATCTCTTTAGGATCGTTCACCAAAGCAGAGATCGCGCGTGCGGATGTGTTGCAAAGCAGCGAGATGATCGGGCATGGTTCCCTGCGACAAATATCTGAAATGCAGAATTCCACCTGCGTCGGACGTCAAAAAGAAGCAAGAATTTGCATAGGAATGCAGGATGGAATTCCTGACCACCAGCGAAGCCGCCGATTACCTTCGGCTCGGCGAACGCAAGCTTTACGAGCTCGTCACCACCGGTGCGATCCCCTGCAGCAAGGTGACGGGGAAATGGCTGTTCCCACGGCACGAGCTCGACCTCTGGGTCCTGTCGGGCCTCGCGCGCCCGGCCGGCATGTTGATCGCCGAGCCGCCGCCGGTCGTGGGCGGCAGCCACGACGAACTGCTCGATTGGAGCCTGCGCGAGTCCGGCTCCGGGCTCGGATCGATGAGCGAGGGCAGCGCGCGCGGGCTCGAGCGCTTGCAGCGCAATGAGGTGATGGCTGCGGCGGTGCACTTCCACGCGCTCGACGCCGGCGACAATTTCTCTAGCGATGCCAGCATCGAAGCGCTGCGGACCACGCCGGACCTGCATGATGCGGTGCTGATCGCGTTCGTGCGCCGCGAAGAGGGTCTCCTGCTGCCGCACGGCAATCCCAAGCACCTGCACAGCCTGACCGACGTGCTCGCAGCCGGGGCCCGGATGGCGATGCGGCAACAGGGCACGGGCGCGCAGATGCTGCTCGACGTGCTGCTCAAGCGCGCCGGCGCCTCGATGCGGGACTTGCGCCGGATCGAGACGCCGGCGCTGACCGGCCCGGATCTGGCCGAGCTGGTTCGCGCCGGCCAGGCCGATTGCGGCATCGCGACGCGCGCCGCGGCGCGCTCGGCCGGTCTCGATTTCGTGCCGCTGGTCTGGGAGAATTTCGACCTCGCGATGCGGCAGCGCAGCTATTTCCGCCCCGCGATGCAGGCCTTGCTTCGCTTCCTGAACGAGCGGCGGCTGCGCCAGCGCGCGGAGGAGCTGACCGGCTACGATCCCTCCCCCGCAGGACAGATCCGCTTCGCAGCCTGACATTGACGCCAGCCCCCCAATAGTTGCAAAAGAAACCAATTCGACCGGGCCATACCCGGACAAGCAACACCGGCCAATGAGCCGGATCAGGGAGGACGAGCGTGAACCCAATCAGATTTGGAGTGCCGGTCGCGGCCGCCTTGCTGGCGACCCTGCTGTCCGGCGCGGCGTCGGCGCAGGTTTCCGACGACGTCGTCAAGATCGGCGTGCTCACCGACATGAACGGCCCGGCCTCGGCGCCGACCGGCCAGGGCTCGGTGACCGCGGCGCAAATGGCGATCGACGATTTCGGCGGCAAGGTGCTCGGCAAGCCGATCAGCGTCGTGATCGGCGACCACCAACTCAAGGCCGACATCGGCGCTTCGCTGGCGCGGCGCTGGTTCGACGTCGAGCAGGTCGATCTGATCGTGGACGTGCCCGTCTCGGCGGTCGGGCTCGCGGTGCAGACCATCGCCAACGAGAAGAAGCGGCTGTTCATCACCCACTCCACCGGCACCGCGGACTTCCACGGCAAGTTCTGCTCGGCTTATGCCATCCAATGGGTGTTCGACACCCGCGCGCTCGCGGTCGGCACTGCGGATGCGGTGGTCAAGCGCGGCGGCGACAGCTGGTTCTTCATCACCGACGATTACGCCTTCGGCCATTCGCTGGAGCGCGACGCTTCCGCCGTCGTCACCGCCAATGGCGGCAAGGTGCTGGGCTCGGTGCGGCCGCCGCTGGCAACACCTGATCTCTCCTCCTTCGTGCTGCAGGCGCAGGCCTCCAAGGCCAAGATCATCGGCATTGCCGCCGGTCCCCCCAACAACATGAACGAGATCAAGACCGGCGCCGAGTTCGGCGTGTTCAAGGGCGGCCAGCAGATGGCGGCGCTGCTCGCGCTGATCACCGACATCCACGGCATCGGCCTGCAGGCGGCGCAAGGCCTGCTGCTGACCACCTCGTTCTACTGGGACATGGACGACAAGACGCGCGAATGGTCGAAGCGCTATTTCGCCAAGATGAACCGGATGCCGTCGATGTGGCAGGCCGGCGTCTATTCCAGCGTGATGCACTATCTCAACGCCATCCAGGAGACCGGCAGCGACGATCCGCTGAAAGTGGCGGCCAAGATGCGCGAGAAGCCGATCGAGGATTTCTTCGCCCGCAACGGCAAGCTTCGCGAAGACAATCTGATGGTGCACGATCTCTGGCTGGTGCAGGTGAAGACGCCGGAGGAGAGCAAATATCCGTGGGACTATTACAAGATCCTCACGACTATTTCCGGCGACAAGGCGTTCGGCCCGCCGGACCCGGCCTGCCCGCTGGTGAAGAAGTGAGATTGGCGAATATGAGGCCGCGATGACGGTGTACCCTCTCCCCTTGTGGGAGAGGGTGGATTCGCGAAGCGAAGCCGGGTGAGGGGTTCTCACCGCGAGCCCAAGTCTCATTTGAATGCGCGGAGACAACCCCTCATCCGGCGCTTCGCGCCACCTTCTCCCACAAGGGGAGAAGGGAAGTAAGAGAGCTACTTCACCACCCCGATCTCGCGAAAATACTTCATCACGCCCGGATGAATCAGCTCCGGCCTCGGCGCGGCCGCGACCGTGTTCGCGGCGGTGGTCTCGCAGGCCTGGGCGAGCTTCTTGCAGAACGTCGCCTCATTGCCGTGCAGCGTCTTGGCGAGGCGGTAGGCGATGTCGTCGGGCAGATCCTCGCGCGTGAGGATGAAGCTCCAGGAACCGAGCGAGGCGATCGGCTCGGTCTGCTTCGGGTAGGAGCCGGCCGGCACGGACAGCGGCTTCAGGAACGCATGCTTGGCGCGGATGCGGGCGATCTCGTCCGCACTCGGCGCGATGAAGCGCGCGCCCGACGCGCTCGAAGCGACGGCGGCAAAGCCGGGCCAGCCGATGCCGGCGCCCCAGAGCGCGGCGACGCGGCCGTCCTCGACCATCGCGGGGCCGTCGCCGGCGCGGTCGAGATAAACAGCCTTGAACTCCTCGTCCTGCTTGAGGCCGAGACCATCGAGCACATAGCGCGCCTGGATCGGCAGGCCGGAGCCCCTGGCACCGAACGCGACGGGCTGGCCGACGAGATCGCGGATGGTCGTGTACGGGCTGTCGGCGCGCACCACGAACATGCCGGGGTTGGAATAGATCGCGGTGAGGATCTTCAGCGCTACCTTCGCACGGCCGATGCCGGCGAAAGCCTCGTAGGCCGGCTCGCCCGCAACCAGTGCGAGATCGAGCTCGCCCTTCTCCAAGAGCGGGATATTCTCGTTGCTGCCCTTGGTGTTGCGCGGGGCGATGGTGAGATGCGGATCGGCCGCGTTCATCACCTCCGCGAAGGCGTTGCCATAGAGCGGGAAGCCCCCGCCGGGCGTCGCTGTTCCCAAGCTGATCGTCGCGGTCGGAATGGCCGTGCCTCCGGTCTGGGCGGCGGCGGGGCTGGCGAGCAGCGCCGCACCGAGAAGGATCATCGCGAATCTCATGGTCGCCCCTGACGGGCCTGCGTCAACACCGACTTGCGGCGATGTAGGCAGCCGCCGGTTTTTATGAAAGCATGCCGCGCAACGACAATAGAACAATGGGAGGTGTCATGTTGCGAATTTTGCGTCACGGTGTTTTCGGGCTCGCAGTCCTGTTGGGTCTTTTCAGCGCCACCCCTCCCGCCGCCGCAGCCTATCCCGATCGTCCCGTACACTGGCTGATCGGCTTTTCCCCCGGCGGCCCGGTCGACATCGTGGCGCGGATCATGGCGCAGTGGCTGTCGGAGCGGCTCGGCCAGCAATTCATCGTCGAGAACCGCACCGGCTCCGGCGGCAACATCGCAGCTGCCGCTGCGATCAACGCCCCGCCGGACGGCTACACGCTGCTGTTCGTCGCGCCCAACAACGCGATCTCGACCTCGCTCTACAAGAAGCTGTCGTTCGACTTTTTGCGCGACACCGTGCCGGTGGCCAGCATCATGCAGCTCACCAACATGCTGGTCGTCTCCAACGCGTTCCCGCCGAAGTCGGTCAAGGAGTTCATCGACTACTGCAAGGCCAATCCCGGCAAGATCTCCTATGCCTCCTCCGGCAACGGCACCTCGGTGCACATGTCGGCCGAGCTGTTCAAGGTGATGACGAAGTGCGACATGTTGCACGTGCCCTATCGCGGCTCGGCCGTCGCCTTCCCCGACATCATCTCCAACAAGGTGCAGCTGATCTTCGACAATCTGCCCTCGGCGATGGAGCAGGTGAAGGGCGGCAACGTCCGCGCGCTCGGCGTGACCTCGCCGCAGCGCTGGCCGAGCGTGCCCGACGTGCCCGCGATCGCCGAGACCGTGCCGGGCTTCGAATCGGTTGGCTTCTACGGCATCTCCGCGCCGAAGGGCACTCCGCCTGAGGTGATCGAGATCCTCAACAAAGCCGTCGGCGAAGCGCTGAAGGACCCGAAGCTGGTGGCAAAGCTCGCCGAGACTGGCGGCATCCCCAAGCCGATGACGCCGGCCGAGTTCGGCAAGCTGGTCGCGGACGAGACCGCGAAGTGGCGCAAGGTGGTCGAGTTCGCCGGGGTCTCGGTGGACTAGGCAGCGGCCGTGCCGCCGAGCGCAGCCGCACATGTTCGAGGGGGCCAACAGGCCCCCTCAAACAAATTGCGAAAACAACCCCATGCACAGTAGACGAGGCCAGTGATTTCAATGGGTTACCGCCCCACGTCGAAAAAAACCTGCGAAAACGCGGTTTGCTTCGTCGGGCAAAACAGGGTTATACAGGCATCATCGCCAATTTCGGTTATTCGAAATTTATCAATGATGCCGTGCCGGCGTTCCCCATCCACCAGCGCCAGCATTGCACCCCCGCCTCAGGCCCTGTAAACGGACCGCGCACCGTTGCCGGCCGCGCTACCTGCGGCCGCCTCGCGGCGGGGCCTGTAGCTCAATGGTTAGAGCCGGCCGCTCATAACGGTCTGGTTGCAGGTTCGAGTCCTGCCGGGCCCACCAATAAAATCAGCAACTTATCAGGCCCCGTTTCGTCTGATCGGAATCACCGCACCAGAAACCGCACCAGATACGACCGCTTTTCGTTCGCCCGCGGGCTCGCGCTTGGCGATTTTCTCGACGGCGTCGGACAAATAGTCGGGATGGTGATGGCCATACGTGTTGAGCAGAACCTCAAGCGACATTCCGAGATAGCCTGCCGCCTGCCAAGGATCTGCCCCTCTCTGCATCAGCCAAGTAGCCGCGGTGTGTCGCAGAGTGTGAGGCGAGATGCCCGGACCAAGCCCTGCAAGCCTCACAGCACTCTTGAACGCCGTTTTGACCGAGGTAATCGGCCTTCCGTTGTACTCGACGAAATGCTTCGCCTCTGGATTAATCCGATGCCAGCGCCGCAGATGAGCTAGCAAGCGAAAGGGGATGGGCACCGTCGGTTGCCGCTTGTTGGTTTTGGCGCTGCCCTGTTTCAGACGGTAGTAGCGACCGCGCTCCAGGTCTACATAGGAGCGACCGATCGCCGGAATTGGAGACGAGGCTGCGATAGCTCCCGCACGGGTTCCGCTGTAGATGCCCAGCAAAATGAACCGCGCAAGATGGCGAAGGGGACGCTTGCTTGTGGGGACCTTCACGTCCTCCATCGGTCGGCGAGAGCCTTTTTGCATTTCGCGATAGCGCCAGCAGGTCCAAACCAATTTGGCCGCATCGCTGCGCGTCAGCCACTTGTCTCGGGGTTGCCCCTTCTCAGGCAGCGACACCTTCACGATTTCCCGATGATATCCTTCACCTGCATGGTGACCAATGGCAGCGCGGAGGTCTTCAAGGTCTCTGCGCGCGCCTCCCCTTTTGCCGCGCTTCTTGGCGTACGAGCGACATGCCTCCCCATTTACCTCGCCCAGCATTTTTGCTCCCCACCACTCGTTCAACCGTTCGATCCGCTTCTTGAACTTGCGGATATCGGGAATCGTATCTTCGCTCTCGCTATCGACCTTGAAACGACCGCGAAGCTTGTCCAGCTGCGCGTCCAAATAAATCGAGAGGACATCCGCAATAGCGATATCGTCTATGTGGCGAATTCGTCGCTTCGGGGTGTGTTTAGAGCTTATGTAGTCTCTTAGCTTTTCCTCCGCGGCCGCAATCTCATCTGCAGCGCAGCCTGTGCTGACATCCCGGCCGTTGTCTCTGATGATCCAGGTTGGCTGGTGAGTGATCTTTCCGCTCTTGTTTCGGCGGGCAGCCTTGAGCTGAAGTCGGGCGCCCTTGCTTCTTCGCGGCATAGCTCTCTCATCCGTTCTATATGAGCCAGCGTTGTAAATCTTTGCCGGCAATCTTCTGAATAATCAATTGACTCCGATCGCGCTCGCGACGCAAACCCGCGACCGTCATTCCCCTAAAGGAAATGCGATCTTCACGGCATCAGCAAGGCGAACAGAAGTACCAGGTGTAATTTCAGGTTGCGCTCGATCCTTTCGGACCTGTAACCGTGTGCGGTGTGGCGAGCCTTGCAAACGACTGCCTCGAAATGAAGCCATCACTTCGCTCATCGAACGATCGGGCATGCTAATCGTGCAATCGCGCAAGTACCTGGACGGGATCAGCGAGAGTCGCGTTGGATGGTAAGCGCTCCAAGCATCGATTACCTGCTCCGGTGGGAATGGGTCTTTCCCATTCGGCCACTCATGGTAGGAGGCTGCAGGCTGCTCGAAAGGCCAGGTTCCTGCACTCGAATTCAGCGCGTTAAAACATGGGAGGCTCTGCCGAAAAGAAGAGTCGTTTGCCTGACGACATCATCGGCATTTGGTTGAGCAGACGGCCCGCCTCTATCGCGATGACGCGACGGAATGTCTGGTTTCGGGCTTCTCACCGCTAAGAAACCAATGCCATGGTTTGTCGTCCAGGCGCGCCCTCAATCTCAGTCTCAATGTAGTGAGGCGTGAGTCGAAATGGTTGCCTTACTTGGTCGCGCCCTCGATGATCCACGCTTGGACCCGAGCTGGCGCGACCGAATAATACCAACACTCGCACCTGCAACGCGCGGTGTGAGGCGTCTATCTCGTAAGCGCCATCCAGAATAGACGAGGCTGATCAGAGGAGCCGCCGGTGATCTGCTAGCAGAGCTGGAAGAAAGCAGGCATTGGCACCAGCTTTTTCAAACCCTATCCGAGCAGTGATCGAGACATGCACTTCCCATCTATTGCGGATTACAGAGAAGGATTGATACAGCCATAGTATAAGACCGCCAATGCGCTAACTATACGGCGCACCGAAGACATACTTTTCCCGGATCGCGCCCTCCGCCGCTGGGCGTTGTAGATGCTCCTTGAACGAGCTCCTTAGCACGCGAGCTGCGAAGAGAGGTGGTCGCCCAACTGCGTCGATACCGGCGGCGATGCGGGACTATTTTCTTCAATTGATGTAATTATTGCTGCAAGCGTCGCATAGATGTTTGATTTGCTCCGGTGTAACTTTCGGGAGCGAGAATGATGGCCAACGCGCTCGAGATCTATAAGGCTCATCCGGTACGATCGCAGCTCGGCATGAGAGCGGCACAATATGTCCGCATGTCGACACAACGGCAGCAATACTCGATTCAGAATCAGGCTGCTGTGATTGCAGCATACGCGCACGCCCATAGCCTGACCATTGTACGAACCTATCGCGATGAGGGAGAGAGCGGCCTGCTCATCAAGAACAGGGCCGGTCTTATACAGCTCATCAAGGATGTCCAAACAGGAGCAGCCGATTTCGGTCATATTCTGGTCTATGACGTAAGCCGGTGGGGCCGCTTTCAGGACGTCGATGAGAGCGCGTATTACGAATTCGTGTGCAAACAGGCAGGCATCAACATCGTGTATTGTGCTGAGCAGTTTGATAATGACGGCAGCGTGCTCTCCAGCATCATCAAAAACATCAAGCGCGTAATGGCGGCCGAGTACAGTCGTGAGCTTTCGGCGAAGGTTCACGCTGCGCAGTGCCGGTTCGCCCGACTTGGCTTCAAGCTTGGAGGTCGCCCTGGTTATGCTCTCTTGCGAGAACTTGTCGATCAGAGTCAGCGGTCGCGAGGCGTGCTGAAGAACGGTGACCAAAAATACCTCATGACTGATCACGTCCGAGTGCGCCCCGGCATTCCCGAGGAAGTAGCCGTGGTCAAGTGGATCTTCGAGCGCTTTCTGCAGATAAAGTCGGAAGCGATTATCGCCCGGGAGCTAAACCGGAGGGCCATACTCACGAGCACGGGAGTTCGGTGGACGCGCGCAGCGGTTAACATGGTGCTTAGAAACGAGAACTACATTGGAAACCTGACCTTCAACCGCCGATCACGCAAGCTGCGGCGGACCTGCACCTGCAATCCTCCCGAGCTTTGGATCACCAGCGAGAGATGTATCGAGCCGATCATCGAACGCGAAGTCTTCCTGAAAGTAAACAAGATCATTGAGGAACGGCGTGTCGATATCACTGAAGAGGAGATGCTTGCCCGTCTACGCAAAACGCTGCTCAAGGAAGGGCGCCTGAGCTCTGCTATCATAGCCAGCACGGTCGGCCTTCCCTGCGCTTCCACCTATCAAACTCACTTCGGCAGCATGATGAACGTGTATCGCTTAATCGGCTACACTCCCAAGCGAAACTATGCATTTCTCGAGTCGCGCCCGCGCTGGGCAGAGCAAGAGGCCAAGCTCGGCTCTCACATCGCCATGGCCATCAGGAAAGCTGGTGGTCGCATCATCTCTAGCAACCGGACCGATTACTTGCGCGTGCGTGGATCGGTCAACATCTCAATTCGATCAGCCCTCTGCTGCGGAAGGCAAAATCGAGCGCCGTATTGGTCGATCAAGCGCAGGGCACGCCTGCCTCAGGGCTGGATCGCCGCCATCAGGCTGTCTGAGCATAACGAGTCAGTGCTCGATTACGTGCTGCTGTCGGCCGACGGGAAAGCGAAACGAACCATAAACTTTTCTGAGAGGGCTCGCGTTCGCCGTGGAATCGCTCGCTTCGATACCCCTGACGCTTTGGCTCGAGCGATCGCCAAGCTAGTAACACTTAAAGACCGTTGTGCGCCAGCACCACAGGACAAGCGATCGAGACCAAAGCAGCTCAACACCAAGAACGCCCGCACGCGGCGCTGATCAGACGCAGGCACAAAACTCCGCAAAGCAGTGCTTCTTAATATTTAGAAGCTTGTCCAGATTTCGAGCGCCTTCGCTCTTGCCGCGTGCCGCATCATGTTCCACTCCAAGTCCGTGATCATGCCCTGACCGATTTCCACGCCAGGCTGGCTGAACATACGACAGCCGATCCGACGCTCTTTGTTCAGCCGCATTTTCGGGTTTGCTCGCAATCCGGCGCCATTCACAGCAGTGGAGCACAGGGTGACCGAGCCGCGTGGCATCTCTAAAAAAACAAGCTGCGGCTTACGCTGGCTGCGAGTCGCTTTCGGCGTTCACCGAATGGGTTCGACGCGGAATCATGCCTAGACCGATTCCCGGAACCACGCAAATGGGATAGAAAAGCTATTGACGCGGCCCTTGACCGGCTATCTGGTTTACAGCCTAAGATTGAAGCTCAACTAACACCATACGACGCATGGAAGGCTTCCCAGAATGCGAGTGCGGCTGAAAGGGATCAACTGGTCCATAAAAAGCTCGCTGACGGTACATCGAAGACCTACTGGTACGCTTGGAAAGGAGGCCCGCGCATTGACGCGGAACCCGGCACACCGGAGTTTATGCGGCTCTACAACGAAGCAGTGTCGTCGTACACAACGAAGACTGCCGAGACGTTCAGCTCGCTCATCGACTACTTCAAGGACTGTAGCGAGTACAAAGATCTCGGCGACAAGAGTAAGCGCGCTTACGACGGATATCTCAAGCTCATCGAGGCCAAGTTTGGATCGATGCCAATCGGCGCTCTCGAAGAGGGGTGACTTCAAAGAGTTTCGTGATTCATTCTCCGATACGCCGCGCAAGGCGGACTACGTTTGGACAACGATCGCGCGTGTTCTGTCGGTTGCGAAGGATCGCGGCAAGATCGCAGTGAACGTTTGCGCGCGGCTTTACGACTCTGATCGATCGGAGATCGTGTGGAGCGCCGAGGACATCCGGGCCTTCTGCAGCGTTGCGTCCGTTGAGCTGCAGGCGGCTCTACTGCTTGCACTGTGGACGGGCCAGCGCCAAGGGGACCTGCTGCGCCTAACTTGGAAGGACTACGATGGCACGTACATCCGGATGCGTCAGTCTAAGGGACGCGGCAGCAAGGGCAGGCGCCGTGTAACCATACCGGTGGGGCCGACGCTAAAGGCGGCGCTTGATGCTGCGCTCAAGGAAAAGCGCTCTGCAGTGACCATTTTGGTCAATTCGTTCGGACGGCCGTGGACGGAGGACGGCTTCAGGACGAGCTGGGACAAGACCTTTAAGAAAACGTCCTTGAAGGACCTGCACTTTCATGATTTGCGCGGCACTGCTGTTACGCGCCTCGCGCTATCCAACTGCTCGGTGCCGGAGATCGCCTCGATCACCGGCCACTCGATGAAGACCGTGCAGGAGATTCTGGACGCGCACTACCTGGGTGGCCGGCTCGAACTCGCGGAGTCAGCGATCAAAAAGCTGAGCGAAGTGTACGGGTAGGAACCACGGATTGGGATCTCGGTCGCCAAGGCTTCTGCGTGAGAGAGTGCTCCACGCCGCCGCGGAAACGAGCTAGCCGCTGCGGTAACGCGCAGCCATCCCGCCATCGGCGTACGGACAATGAACAGATTTCTCAAACCGGACGTCAAACCGAATGGTCCGTTCTGACGTGCACTGCTGTAAGTGCTTGATTTGCTTGGTGGGCGCACCAGGGCTCGAACCTGGGACCCGCTGATTAAGAGTCTCGAATTGTCCGTTTTGCACTCGGGAACCGCCAATTGCCGCATGTAATGAGAGGCGCGCTTCTCGAAGAGCAGATTTCGCATACACCTTGGACGGGTGGCCGATCCGAAGGGCCTCGCGCACTCACAAGTACCGCGTTCAAGATATGCCGAAGCGTAAGATCGATAGACTCGCTCGCGCCAAAGCCCGGCCCGATCCTGCACAGTGGGGGGAGGACGAAGTGATGACGCTGATCGAGGCCGTTACCGTATTTTTTCCGCACGGTCCATTGACCTTATCATCGTTGCGCAGGGCCGCAGCGACTGGGACTCTTGAAATTGCCAAAGTGGCAGGCAAAGATTTGACCACACCTCGCGCCATCCGCAAACTGGTCAAGCCGTCATGCCGGGCCGCAAAGCCAAGCCACCACGACTCTGGTTCCGAGACGACGATGAGACCTGGATCATCCTCGACCGCGGCCGGCAGATCCGCACAGGCTTCGGCCGCGACGACATTGATGGCGCTGCGAAGGCACTCGAAACCTACATCGGCGGGCGACATACAAGTACAATCGGCGCCACTGACCCGGGCGCCCTCGCCATAGCTGATGTTCTCACTGCTTACGAGATTGCAAAGCGCCCCAAGGATAAGAGCGACCAACGCGCGTGGGCACAACACGATCTGCTGCTCATTCGCTTGCTCGACCTCAACACCTTCTTTGGCGACAAGACGGTCAGCGAGCTCAAAGCCCAACTCTGTCGTGATTTCGTAGACTGGTCTACTGGCACGCCGAACGAGAACAACAGAAAGGCAGGCATCAAGCCCCGCAACAGCTCGGTCTCAGATCAGACCGCGCGACGCCGACTTGAGGATTTGCGGGCTGCGGTCAACGTCTATCACGCAGAACACACACTTAGCGTGGTCCCAAAGATCACCCTGCCTCCAAAGGCGGAGGGGCGTCACCGGTGGCTAACACGCAATGAAGCCGCTCGCTTACTCGCAGCAGCGATTGGTTACGTGTGGGACAATGAGCGAGAGACCTGGAAGCGTGGTGAAGATGGCAAGCTTTTGAGACGTGAGCGGTGGATCATCCGCCGTCGCTATCCGGCGGCGCGTTTCATGTTGGTCGGCATTTACAGCGCGCGCCGCGAAGAGACGATCCGCCGCACACAGTGGCTATCGACAACGACTCATCCTTGGATGAATCTGGACGCGATGGTGTACCAAGGCAAGGGAGCCTTGGAGCGGTCGACCAAGAAGCGACGCCCGCCCGCGAAGATCGCCAGCCGGCTGCGCCCTCACCTAGTCCGCTGGCGTAAGATCGACGAGAAGCGTTCCTCCGAACTCAGAGCAGCGGGCGTCATGAGGAACGGCGAGCAGATACGATTCATCGTCAACCGCATCCACGATGGCCAGCCGCTTGCCGGCAAGATCAGGTCGGCTTGGGAAGCAATTCTGGAGGATGCGGGACTGGGCGATGATGTGGTTCGCCACTCCTTGCGCCACACCGCCGCGACTTGGCTCATGCAAGCTGGCGTCGATATGTGGGAAGCCGCTGGCTGGCTTGGGATGACCGTGGAGCAGCTGGAAGCCAACTATGGCCATCACCATCCAGATTTCCAGGAAGAGGCGGCCGAAGCGTTTGGGGGACGACGCTAATTCCCCTTGCGGTTAGCAACGTCTGTCAGAAAATAGAGCGACCAAAATACAGTCACCGACAAGAACGATAAAAGCATAGACAGGATCAAGCTACCGATTGCCCAGACCGCTGTTCGAGCCAACGGAGCACTTGCTGTCCAGCTGATAACCGCGTCCCTCATCAAGCCAGCGCCCACGACAGCGAATAGCGTCACAAGGCCCAAGAAGCTCAGATAACCTAGCAGAAAGCAAAGGAATTGGCGCATAGTCAGGGCGTCATTGTCCAGCCAAAGCTCAGCTCCCATTGGCCTTCGATCAATGTTGTTACCTGGCGCGCCCATCGATACTGCCGCCAGCGCCCCCACCATAAACGGTACAGCCATGATCAATAGGTCTCTGGCAAACCGCAATAACCCAGCATCGCCGAACAGTGGGGCGCGTGGTTGGACGCCTACGTAAACGATCCATGCCACCAGTGCGACGGATAATGGAACGATCACGTCATACCGGCGCTTCTCTGGATGACGGATAGAAAGGTAGCGGATAGGAGCAAGCAGGCGCAGTCGCGAATGCGTCCCGCCCTGTTCCACGTCCAGATACTCTATCCGTGACCTTTCCATAGCGAGTCTTTGTCCAGCAAGGCTTCCATCTGCTTCACGACATCGCGGTTGACTGTCGTGTACCACTCTCTGGCTGCCTGGAGAGATATTACATCTTTTGTGCAGATCATCAGATCCGAAGCGCCGGCAAGTGCATCCGGCAACGACCCGGTGATCATCGCACCGTTTACGTGCCGGAATGACACCTTAATCTTGTACCCGCGCTGTGTGTAGTAGGTTCGCAGGGCGTTCATCCATTCGAAACGTGCTTTAGGGTCGTTTGGTCCCTGCTTGGCGGACACCTTCAATTGAACTTGGGCGTCAAATTCCTCATTGATCACATGGGTTTTACCGGCAATCGATTGTTTTTCTTTGCTCTTGGTAAAGATTAGATAGGAAATTTCAGCACCTGGACCAGTGGCAAACCCGACGTTCCGTCCAACATCGGCGTGGAGTTCCAGGCGGGGATTGAATCGGTAGGGCTTGAGCACATTTCCTCGTTTCGGATCTGGCACCGGTACGTCAAATGAGAGTTCGTCCTGCGTTGCCCATCGGCGAAGCTGCCGACACAGGAAATCCTCAATCATTTTCGGTTTATTGAGTGTGCAACTTCGATCACACATCGGTAGTCGCCGCTATCAACGGCCACGACCGGGGTGCGAACGACCACATGGGCTGACACGCACCCGCGTTCATTTTCGTGGCCGGAGATATCCCGTCCGTTCAAGTTTGCCGTGTCGACGACGGAGAATGTTGTCTTTTGCTGATCAACGTATTCCAGCAGAAGCTGATAGTATCGAAAACCGTCGCGTGTATGAGACTTGAGATCTCGGAGCCAGATGAAGTTCAATCCGGCGCACCGGATTTTCCGCTCATCGTCCGTCTCTTCGGACTCTCTCTCGGTCTCTGACTTTCCGAAAAACTCAATAGCCCACGCTGCTTTTCGTCGCTCCTCGAGAGCGTCGAACATGCTCTTGCCGGAGACGATCGGAACTTTGGCGTGGCTCGGAGCCTTTGAAATCGACCGAGCAACCAATCGATTTAAAAGAACAATCCTCTGAAATGGACTCGACACTCAGCCCTCCCTGCGGAAGCTGATATGTCACAACCCACGCTTGAGGAAGAGGTCGTGAGCGCGTTATCCCCGGAGGCAAGAGGCTTTTCATTGCGCATTTCATTGCGGAACGACGCCCCGGAAACTATAAGTAGTTGAAATCTTGGTCGGAGTGGCAGGATTCGAACCTGCGACCCCTGCGTCCCGAACGCAGTGCTCTACCGGGCTGAGCCACACTCCGACAAGAAGGCGGCTTATAGCGTCGGGCTTGACGCACTGCAAGCGGCCGAGATGAGGAATTTTATCCCTGTGAAGACGGGTGTCGAAACGCTGATATTGCCGGCCGGCGAAGCCGGCGCGGAAGCCGCCGCCCGGCGACTTGCGGCCGGCGGGCTGGTCGCGTTTCCGACCGAGACGGTCTACGGGCTCGGGGCGGATGCTGCCAATGCGGTCGCGATCGCCCATCTCTACGCCGCCAAGGGCCGGCCGGCGTTCAATCCGCTGATCGCGCATGTCGCGGACCTCAAGGCCGCGCGGCGGATCGGGCGGTTCGATGCGCGGGCGCTGGCGCTTGCGGAGGCGTTCTGGCCGGGGCCGCTGACGCTCGTGGTGCCGAAGGCCGAGGACTGCACGGTGGCGGATCTCGCCACCGCTGGCCTCGACACGGTGGCGATCCGCATCCCCGCCCATCCCGTCGCGCAGGCGATCCTGCGCGCCTTCGGCGGCGCCGTGGTGGCGCCCTCGGCCAACATCTCCGGCCACGTCTCGCCGACGCTGGCCGCGCATGTCGAGAGCGACCTTGCCGGGCGGATCGACCTGATCATCGACGGCGGGCCTGTTACGGTCGGCGTTGAATCCACGATTGTCGGCTGCTTCGACGCGCCGATGCTGCTTCGTCCCGGTGGGCTCTCGCGCGAGCGGATCGAGGCTGTGCTGGGCGCGCCGCTGGCGCGGCCGCCGGTGGAGGCTGGCAGCGACGACAGCCAGCCACTGGCCCCGGGCATGCTGGCCTCGCATTATGCGCCGCGCGCCCTTGTGCGGCTCAACGCACGTGAGGTCGCGCCGGGCGAAGCGCTGCTGGCGTTCGGCCCGGAGCGCCTGCCCGGTCTTGACGCCGCCTCGGCCGTCATGAATTTGTCGCCCACCGCCGATCTCGATGAAGCCGCGGCCAATCTGTTCGGCTATCTTCGCAGCCTCGATGCGAAAGCGCCGCGGGCGATTGCAGTGATGCCGATTCCCGAAGATGGTCTGGGCGAGGCGATCAACGACCGGCTGCGCCGCGCCGCGGTGGCGCGTTGAAGCAAGAGACGAGGACATGAACATCAACAAGCCTGCCACCCCGCCGCTTGCGCCCGAATTGATCGAGCAATTCCGCAAGATCGTCGGCGACCGCCACGCCATCACCGACCCGACCGATATCGAGCCTTACGTCGCCGAGGAGCGCAATCTGTTCCACGGCCGCTCGCCGCTGGTGCTGCGCCCGGGCTCGACGGCGGAGGTTTCCGCGATCTGCAAGCTCGCCTCCGCGCACAACATCGCGCTGGTGCCGCAGGGCGGCAACACCGGGCTCGTCGGCGGCCAGACGCCGCACAATGGCGAGGTGGTGGTGTCGCTGCGCCGGCTCGACAAGATCCGCGAGGTCGACACCGCGTCCAACACCATGACGGTGGAAGCCGGCGTGGTGCTGCAGATCGCGCAAGCCAAGGCCTCCGAGGTCGACCGGCTGTTTCCGCTGTCGCTCGGCGCGGAAGGCAGCTGCACCATCGGCGGCAACCTCTCGACCAATGCCGGCGGCACCGCGGCGCTCGCCTATGGCGTCGCGCGCGAGATGGCGCTGGGCCTCGAAGTGGTGCTCGCCGATGGGCGCGTGCTCAATTCGCTGTCGAAGCTGAAGAAGGACAACACCGGCTACAATCTGCACAACCTCTTCATCGGCGCCGAAGGCACGCTCGGCATCATCACCGCGGCGACGCTGAAACTGTTTCCGAAGCCGCGGGCGATCGAGACCGCCTTCGTCGGGCTGAAATCGCCGGCGGCGGCGCTGAAGCTGCTCACCATCGCGCAAGGCGAAGCCGCCAATGCGCTGACGAGCTTCGAGCTGCTGTCGGAGCTGGCGGTGGATTTCTCCGTCCGCCACGGCATCGACGTGCGCGATCCGCTCGCAGAGAAGCATTCCTGGTACGTGCTGATGGAATTGTCATCGCCGAGCGAGGATGCCCGCACGCCGCTGGAGACGATCCTCGGCCGTGCCATGGAGGAAGAGATCGTCGACGACGCCGTGGTCGCGGCGAGCCTCGCCCAGCGCGGCGCGTTCTGGAAGCTGCGCGACGAGATGTCGGCGGCGCAGAAGCCGGAAGGCGGCTCGATCAAGCACGACATCTCCGTCCCGGTTGCGGCCGTGCCCGAATTCATCGCGGAAGCCGATGCGGCCGTGGTGAAGCTGATCCCCGGCGCCCGGCCGGTGCCGTTCGGCCATCTCGGCGACGGCAATCTGCATTACAACGTCAGCCAGCCGATCGGCGCCGACACCGCCGATTTCCTCGCGCGCTGGCATGATGTGAACGCGGTGGTGTTCGAGATCGTGCTGCGCATGGGCGGCTCGATCTCGGCCGAGCACGGCATCGGCGTGCTCAAGCGCGACGAGCTCCCCGAGGTGAAGGACAAAACCGCGATCGAGCTGATGCGCTCCATCAAGACGATGCTCGATCCGCTCGGCATCATGAATCCGGGGAAGGTGCTGTGAGCGCTTCCCTTGCGATCGATGCGATCACCGATGCCGACGTCAAGGGCGTGGTCGCGCTGTGGCAGCGCTGCGGCCTGACGCGCCCCTGGAACGACCCGCATGCCGACATCGCACTAGCGCGGCGGCGCGACAATTCCACCGTGCTGGTCGGCCGCGACAATGGCGCGATCGTCGCCACCGTGATGGTCGGCCATGACGGCCATCGCGGCTGGGTCTATTACGTCGCCGTCGATCCCAGCTGTCAGAAGCGCGGCTATGGCCGCATCATCATGGCGGCGGCCGAGGACTGGCTGCGAAGCGCCGGGATTTCGAAGCTGCAGCTCCAGGTCCGTCGCGAGAACGCGCAGGCCAACGCGTTCTATGGCTCGCTCGGCTTCGAGCTATCGACATCCCTGATGTTCCAGAAGTGGCTCGACGGCCGTGCGACCACGCCAAGCAATTGAGATCGAGGCATGACCCTTTCCGACCGCGTCCGCATCAAGGACGTCCGCGTGCTCTCGGACGGTTGGACCACGCTGAAGACCACGACCTTCGAATACCGGCGCGCAAGTGGCGAGTGGCAGACCCAGCATCGCGAGACCTATGAGCGCGACAATGCCGCCGCCGTGCTGCCATATAATCTCGCGCGACGGACCGTGATCCTGGTGCGCCAGTTCCGCCTTCCGGCCTTCATCCGCGGTTACGACGACCTCTTGATCGAGGCCGCCGCCGGCGTGCTCGACAACGCCGAGCCCGAGGAGCGCATCCGCGCCGAGGCGGAGGAAGAGACCGGCTATCGCCTGCACCATGTCCACAAGGTGTTCGAGGCCTTCATGAGCCCCGGCGCCATCACCGAGAAGCTGCATTTCTTCGTCGCCGAATACGAGCCCGAGATGCGGGTGAGCGACGGCGGCGGCCTGGAGCACGAGGGCGAGGACATCGAGGTGCTGGAGCTCTCCATTGACGAAGCCCTCGCGATGATCGCCGACGGCCGCATCATCGACGCCAAGGCGATCATGCTGCTGCAGTATGTGGCGCTGCATGTGTTCAGGTGACCTTGCGGCTGTCCTTCCTTCTCCCCTTGTGGGAGAAGGTGGCGCGAAGCGCCGGATGAGGGGTTCTCTCCACTTGTGAGATCGTTCGTGAGGATGGATACCCCTCACCCGTCTCGCCGCTATGCGGCGATCCACCCTCTCCCACAAGGGGAGAGGGGAGGAGCGCAGCTCGCTCTATCAAGCCTGCAATTCTGTCCTGCGTCCCCCCGCTCCCCGTTGAGCAAGCCCAAAACTATCTCTAGTCTGGCCCCAACCAAGAACCAGGAGACGCGCCATGTCCGCTCCGCGCGACGATGAATTCGGCTTTGCGCCCGACTACGATTCCCCCGTCCCCTACATGCAGCGCACTCGGGATTATTACGCGGCGATCGGCTACACCACCCCGTACCGCTGGGCGCATTACAACGAGGCACCGTTCCAGCCGCTGAAGATGCCGTTGTCGCAATCGCGCGTCACCATCATCACCACCGCGGCGCCCTACGATCCGGCCAAGGGCGACCAGGGGCCGGGCGCGGCGTATAATGGCAGCGCGAAGTTTTATCAGGTCTATGACGGCGACACGTCGAAACAGCACGATCTGCGCATCTCGCACATCGGCTACGACCGCAAGCACACCTCGGCCACCGACAGCGGCACCTGGTTTCCGCTGCCGCAGCTGTTGAAGGCGAGCGCCGCCGGCCGCATCGGCGAAGTGAGCCAGCGCTTCTTCGGCGCGCCGACCAACCGCAGCCATCGCGTGACGCTCGACACCGACGCGCCGGAGATCCTGGCGCGCTGCCTCGCGGACAAGGTCGACGTCGCGGTGCTGGTGCCAAACTGCCCGGTCTGCCACCAGACCACGGCGCTGGTGGCGCGGCACCTGGAGCGCAACGGCATTGCCACCGTGGTCATGGGCTGCGCCAAGGACATCGTCGAGCACGCGGCCGTGCCGCGCTTCCTGTTCTCCGACTTCCCGCTCGGCAATTCCGCCGGCAAGCCGCACGACATCGCGTCGCAGGCCCAGACGCTCGAGCTGGCACTCCGACTGCTGGAGACCGCGAGCGGTCCCCAGACCACGATGCAATCGCCGCTGCGCTGGAACGAGGACGCCTCCTGGAAGCTCGACTACAACAACGTTGCGCAGCTCTCGCCTGAAGAGCTGGCGCGGCGCCGCGCCGAATTCGACAAGCAGAAGGAGATCGCGCGCGGCAACCGCGCCGCCTGACGTCCTCCAACAACAATAAGCCGAGGGAGAGCGAGGTGACGCGACCGTTCGAGGGCGTGAAGATCCTGGATTTTACGCAAGTGCTGGCCGGCCCCTATGCGAGCTACCAGCTCGCGCTGCTCGGCGCCGACGTCATCAAGATCGAGCGGCGCGAGGGCGAGGACATGCGCCGCACGCCGCTCAGCCGCGAATGGGCCGAGCGCGGGTTGGCGCCGGCGTTTCAGGCCGTCAACGGCAACAAGCGCAGCCTGACGCTCGATCTGCAGAAGCCGGAGGCGATCGCGATCGTGAAGAAGCTCGCAGGCCGCGTCGATGTGGTCATGGAGAATTTCCGCCCCGGCGTGATGGACAAGCTCGGCATCGGCTACGAGGCGCTGGCGGCGATCAACCCGAAGCTGATCTATTGCGCGGTCTCCGGCTTCGGCCAGACCGGCCCCGATCGTTTGCGGCCCGGCTATGACGGCAAGATGCAGGCGCTGTCGGGCATCATGGCGATCACCGGCCACCCCGAGACGGGGCCGACGCGCGCGGGATTCGCCGTGTGCGATGTGCTCTCGGGCGCCACCGCTGCCTTCGGCGTCTCGAGCGCGCTGTATCAACGCGACCGCACCGGCAAGGGGCAGTTGATCGACGTCTCCATGCTGGAGGCGACGCTGGCGTTTCTCTCGGGCCAGATCGCCGACTGGTCGGTCGCCGGACATCGACAGCAGCTATCGGGCAATCAGGCGGTGAGCCGCCGGACCACGGCGAATTTGTTCAAGTGCGGCGACGGCCATATCCTGCTCGCCGTCAACAACGAGAAGCAGTACCGCGCGCTGATGGCTGCGCTCGGCCGCGAGGATACGCTGTCAGATCCGCGCTTTGCCGACTGGTTCTCGCGCAACGAGAACGAGGGCGCGCTGCGCGCCATCATCGAGCAAGCGCTGGCGAAACGGCCGGCACGCGAATGGGAGACGATCTTGGAGGACGCCGGCGCGCCCTGCGCCAGCATCTGGAAGGTCGAGGAGGTCATCGACCATCCGCAAATCAAGGCGCGCGGCGCGATCCAAGAGCTGGACACGCAATACGGCCGCCTGCGCTTTGCCGGCAGCGGCTTCAAGCTGGCCCATGGCGGCGGCAGGCTGGATCGCATGGCGCCGGAGCTGGGCGCGGATACGGACGCGGTGCTGGGCGAGCTGGGATTCGATGCGGCGGAGATCGCGGGCTTGAGGGCGCGGGAGATTGTGTAGCGCGACACACGTTCCGCCGCGGCCTAGAACAACGACCCCTGCCCGTCATCCGCCGGACTAGCGGCAACCTTCCGCACCGCCTTCTTCGGCTTCGCCGCCTCGGCTTCCGCCTCGATCTCCTCCGCACTGATCGGCAGCACGAGCTGCTCGTCATCATTGGCGACGCGGTTGACGCGGGTGGAGACCGGGTGCCAGGCGAATTCGCCGGCGCGCGGGGGCCTCATCAAGGGCAGGATCGCGTCGATCTCGTCGCCCTTGCTGTCGAGCCAGCGCTCGAAGTCGTGCGGGCTGATGGTGACGGGCACGCGGTCATGCAGCGCGGCGAGATCCTCGCCCGCCGCGGCGGTGACGATCGCGACCGTGTCGAGTTCCTCGCCGTTCGGACCGACCCAGGTCTCGAACACAGCGGCAAAGCCGAGCGGCTCACCGTCGGCACGGTGGATGAAAAAGGGCTGCTTGCGGCCGGTTTGCGTCTTCCACTCGTAATAACCATCGGCCGGAATCAGGCCGCGCCGGCGGCGAATCGCGTTCTTGAACGCAGGCTTCTCCAGCACCGTCTCGGAACGGGCGTTGATCAGGAGCGTGAACCCGCGGGGGTCCTTGACCCAGCCGGGCAGAAGACCCCAGCGCATCAGGCGGAAATGGCGCGCGCCGTTCTCGAGCAGCACCACCGGAATCGGTTGCGTCGGGGCGACATTGTACCGGGGCGGGAAATTCGGCTGCTCGACATAGCCGAACAGTTGCCGCAAAGCCGCGGGGGCCGAAGTTATGACGAAGCGTCCACACATCCTTGGAGGCCTATATAGGGTCCGTTCAGGTCCTTTTAACCCCGAACGTTAACACTGCGGCAGATGAGCTCAACGGCCTCCCAACCCGCGCGGACGCATGTACAGACGGGCCCTGAGGCGACCGCCTGGGCCGAACGGCTGCGCGTGGCCAACATCAATCCGCGGACCGGGCTTGCCACCGACTATCTCAACCATTTCAATGAAGCCGTGATGCTGCTCGAAATGGTGCCGGATATGCCGGAATGCGCCGAAGACTTCCTGACCTGGACGCCGCTGTCCTATGCCGAGCATTTCACGGCGTCGAATTTCAAGGCGCGGGATTTGGCGATCGAAGCCTATGAGAAAGCCGATCCCAACGTGCGTGCCCAGTTCGACCACTTGACGGATACCATGACCTCGATCCTGACCGCGGTCGGCTCGGCCATGCGCGAGGTCGAGAAGGACACGACGCGGGTCCGCCTCGCCGAGCAGGCCACGCTTTGGGTCAAGCCCCTGATCGCAGCCTGCGGCGGCATCATCAATGGCGGGGCGGAAGCCGACGTCGACACCATCATGGCGACTCATCCGGATAGGTGACGCGATTGGCCGCAATCGTCCATCCTGCCCATCCCCAGCTTGCGGTCAGCGCGGCGATCTTCCGCGACGGCAAGGTGCTACTGGTCCGCCGCGCCCGCTCGCCGGCCAAGGGCTTCTATTCGCTGCCGGGTGGCCGGGTCGAGTTCGGCGAATCGCTGCATCAGGCCCTGAGCCGCGAGGTCGACGAGGAAACCGGCCTTTGCATCGAGATCATTGGCCTCGCCGGCTGGCGCGAGGTGCTGCCGGCCGCGGCCGGCGCCGGCCATTACCTGATCATGTCCTTTGCCGCGCGCTGGACGGCCCGGGAGCCGGCGCTGAACGACGAGCTCGACGATCACCGCTGGATCGCCCCTGGCGCCCTGGCAAGCCTCGGCGACCTCAAGCTGACCGGGGGGCTGGAGGAGGTCATCCTGTCCGCTCACCGGCTGCTTGGAGCCTGACCGCCCGCCTTGCGCCAGCCGTCCCGAGGGGGCATACAGCCGCCGATGTCGTCGCGATTTCTGGCCATTTTTGTCCTGATTCTCGCCTGCGCCTCCGTGCCTGCGAGGGCCCAGGACGTGGCGGCGCCGTTTGACGGCGAACTGCAGCGGCTGGCCGAGATCCTCGGCGGCCTGCACTATCTGCGCGGCATCTGCGGGGCCAACGAGGGTAACAAATGGCGCAACGAGATGCAGGCGCTGATCGATGCCGAGACCCCCTCCGGCGAGCGCCGCACCCGCATGATCGCCGGCTTCAACCGCGGCTATAACGGTTTTCAGCAGACCTATCGCAGCTGCACGCCGGCCGCGATGGTGGCGATCCGCCGCTACATCGAGGAAGGCTCGAAGATCTCGCGCGATCTCACGGCGCGCTACGCGAACTAGCTACCCCGTCATTCCGGGGCTCGCGCGCGAGAGCCCGGAAATCCATTCATCCACCGTCTCTGATGCCCGATGGATTCCAGGCTCGCGCGAGGCGCGCCCCGGAATGACGGCGCGGCCGACGCATGTGCGCGGATGGAACCCTGTCATCGACTTTGTTCACAGCCGTTAACCGTTCTTAAAGATGTGGCCTAGCGGTCGTTAACGCCCGTGCTACACCTCTCGCACAGCGCATCGCCGTGGATCGCGCCCCAGCCTGACCGAGTTGCATGAGCCAGCCGATTTCCTACGCCCCCGCCCGCGCGCCGCTGCCCGATCACGAGCAGAAACAGGCCGCACTGAGCTATCTCAACGAGGCCTGGGCCGAGGCGCGTCATGACGGCGTCGACGGCGACTGCCTGGCGCAGGCGAGCCTGTTCGCGGCCCTCGCCGAGCTCGTCGGCACCTATGGCGAGGACGCAGTGGCAAAGTTCGTCGAGGGCTTTCCCGGCCGCATTCGCAACGGCGAATTCTCGGTCGGCATCTGCAGGCAGTAAGCCGTCCTGAAGCAGTAAGCCGTCCTGAAAATGACCCCGCCACGCGGGCGGGGCCAGTTGACGGATGAATGACTCTGCGAAAGGCGTCGCGAAGTCTGCCGCTCTTATCGCACGGAAGCCGTTGCCGGCGGACAAGCATTAGTCTCGCGATGACCGGGAGATGTTCCCGACAGACCCGGGAACGCGCGCCTCAGTCCGTCTCGATCGGCAGCGCCGGATCCCTCGCCCATTCGCCCATCGAAGCGTCGTAGAGCGTCAGCTTGTCGTAGCCGAGCTGCGTCAGCAGCAGGAGGTCGATCGTCGCCGAGATGCCGCCGCCGCAATAAAGAATCACATTCTTGTCGCGTGTGACGCCCTGGGAGGCGAACTTCGCTTGCGCATCCGCAAGATCCGCCAGCGTCTTGTCGGCATTCACGAGTGTGGCTGCGGGAACGTTGACGCTGCCGGGAACGCGGCCCGGCCGGCCATAGCGGCTCGGCTCGAGGCCGCGGTGAAACTGCGGCCCGAGCGCGTTGACGATGATGGTTGCGGGATCGCCGATCTTCGCCAGCACGGCTTCCTTGTCGACGAAGCAGCCTGGGCGCGGCGCCGCCTTGAAGGCCGTCACCGGATAGCCTTTCGGTGCGCCCGTCTCGGTCGGCCGTCCCTCCTGCTGCCATTTGTCGAAGCCGCCGTCGAGCACGTGGGCATCGACGCCGAGCGCGCGCAACATCCACCAGAACCGCGTCGCCCACATTATCGTCCCTATGCTGTAGAGCACGATGGTCTTGCCCGCATCGAGGCCGTGGCGGCCGAAGGCGGCCTCCAGCTGGGCGAGATCGGGCATCATGAAGAAGTGTTGCGACGAGGCGTCGGAGAACTCGCCTTGCAGGTTCAGGAAATCGGCGCCGGGGATGTGGCCGGCCGCGAACGTCTTGTCGCCGGGCACCGCGCGATACGGCACGTCGCTGCCTTCCGGCGCGGGCTCAAGATAGGTCGTGCAGTCGTAGAGGCGAAGGTTGGGATCGCCGAGCATGGCGGCGAGCTGCTCGGTGGTGATGAGGGCGGCGGGTTGGGACATCAGGCTGCACTCCCGTTCGAGAGGAAAGTGTAGACCGCTCCTCTCGTCATTGCGAGCGCAGCGAAGCAATCCAGAGTCTTTCCGCGGCAACAGACTGGATTGCTTCGCTGCGCTCGCAATGACGGTGGAAGCCCCGTGCGTCCCCCACATCACTCTACTGCTTCAGCGTCTCCAGGAACCGCACCGGCTCGCCCTGCGCGGCCGTCACCAGCTCGCCCTGCCACATCACGCGACGGCCGCGGATAAAGGTGCCGACCGGCCAGCCGGTGACGCGAACGCCATCATAGGGCGTCCAGCCGGCCTTGGACGCCACCCATTTGTTGGTGATGGTCTCGCTGCGCTTCAAATCCACGATGGTGAAGTCGGCATCGTAGCCGGCGGCGATCCGGCCCTTGCAGGCCATGTTGTAGAGGCGCGCGGGACCGGCACTAGTGAGGTCGACGAAACGTGCCAGCGAGAGCCGGCCCGCATTGACGTGATCGAGCATCACAGGCACCAGCGTCTGCACGCCGGTCATGCCGGAAGGCGAAGCGGGATAGGTCTTCTGCTTCTCCTCCAGCGTATGCGGGGCGTGGTCGGAGCCGAGCACGTCGATGATGCCCTGTTCGATGCCGCGCCAAATGCCGGCACGATGATCGGCGCCGCGCACCGGCGGGTTCATCTGCGCCAGCGTGCCGAGCCGCTCGTAGCATTCCGGCGCGACCAGGGTGAGATGGTGCGGCGTCGCCTCGCAGGAGGCGACATCCTTGTGGTCGCGCAGGAACTCGATCTCCTCCTTGGTCGAGATGTGCAGCACGTGAATACGCTTGCCGGTCTCGTGCGCGAGCTTGACGAGGCGCTGCGTCGCCATCAGCGCCGCGGTCTCGTCGCGCCAGACCGGATGCGAGCGCGCATCGCCCTCGATGCGCAGCGATTTGCGCTCGTTGAGGCGGTATTCGTCCTCGGCGTGGAAGGCGGCGCGGCGGCGGATCACCTGGAAAATGCGGCGCAGGCTCTCGTCGTCCTCCACCAAGAGCGCGCCGGTGGACGAGCCGATAAACACCTTGACGCCGGCGCAGCCGGGTGCGCGCTCCAGCACAGGCAGGTCCTGGACGTTCTCGCGGGTACCGCCGATGAAGAAGGCGAAATCGCAATGCATGCGGTGATGGGCGCGCTTCACCTTGTCGGTGAATTCGGCCTCCGTCACGGTCAGCGGCGAGGTGTTGGGCATCTCGAACACGGCGGTGACGCCGCCCATCACGGCGCTGCGCGAGCCGGTCTCGAGGTCTTCCTTGTGCGTCAGCCCGGGCTCGCGGAAATGCACCTGCGTGTCCATCACGCCGGGCAGGATGTGCAGGCCCTTGCAGTCGATCACCTCGGCGGCTGAGTCTTGCGATAGCGGACCGAGCTCGGCGATGCGACCGCCCGTGATGCCGATATCGCGGACGCCCTCGCCGTCCTGGTTGACCACGGTGCCGCCCTTGAGGATCACATCGAAATGCTGGGTCATTGGGCCTCTCTCATCCTCAGGGCGCAGGGCTCGAGGTCTTGTCGTTTATGCGTTGCGGGCTTACGTTCCGGAGCAACATGTCGCAAGAGATTTTCGCATGAAATCGGCGTTTCTTCCCGACCGGGGCGTGATCAAAGTCGCGGGTGAGGATGCGCGCAACTTCCTCAATGGCCTCGTCACCACCGACGTGGACAGGCTGAAACCTGGTCTGGGGCGATTCGGCGCATTGCTGACGCCGCAGGGCAAGATCATCGTGGATTTCCTGATCACGGAAGCGTCCGCGGGCCACGGCGGCGGGTTCCTGATCGACTGCCCCAAGGCGCTGGCGGACACCCTCGCCACCAAGCTGAAATTCTACAAGCTGCGCGCCAAGGTCACCGTGGACAAGCTCGACCTCGGCGTGCTCGCGGCCTGGGACGGCGAGCCGACGGCGCAGCCCGACCTTGCCTTTGCCGATCCGCGGGCTGAGGGGCTCGGCTACCGCATCCTGGTCCAGGAAGATCTCAAGCAGAAACTGTCCGATCTCATTGGCGCCGAGCTGGTCGATGCAGCCGAGTACGAGGCGCATCGCATTGCGCTCGGCGTGCCGCGCGGCGGGCTCGATTTCATGTACAGCGATGCGTTCCCGCATGAGACCAACATGGACCGCCTCGCCGGCGTCGATTTCGACAAGGGCTGCTATGTCGGCCAGGAGGTCGTCTCGCGCATGCAGCATCGCGGCACCGCGCGCACGCGCAGCGTGAAGGTGCTGCTCGAGGACGCCTCGCCCGAGCCTGGCACAACCATTCTCGCCGGCGACAAGCCGGTCGGCACCATCGGCTCGACGGCCGGCGGCAAGGGCATCGCGCTGGTGCGCATCGATCGTGTCGCCGATGCACTCGATGCAGGCCAGTCGCTCACCGCTGGGGGGCTGGCTTTGACACTCGCTGAACCAGACGTCGTTCGCATTCCAGCCAAGCAGCCGATCGCATGAGCCGCGCTGCCCGCTTGCATCCCGATGGTCTGACCCGCTGCCCCTGGCCGGGCGAAGATCCGCTTTATGTCGCCTATCACGACACCGAATGGGGCGTGCCGGAATACGACGACCGCGCGCTGTACGAGAAGCTGATGCTGGACGGCTTCCAGGCCGGCCTGTCCTGGATCACGATCCTGCGCAAGCGCGACAATTTCCGCAAAGCCTTCGACGATTTCCAGCCGGAGAAGATCGCGCGTTACACGCCCAAGAAGGTTCACGCGCTGATGAACGATGCCGGCATCGTGCGCAACAAGGCCAAGATCGAAGGCGCGATCCTAAGCGCAAAGTCCTATCTCGACATCATGGAGAAGGGCCCGGGCTTCTCGAAGCTGCTGTGGGACTTCATGGACGGACGGCCGAAGGTCAACCAGTTCAAGACCACGGCAAGCGTGCCGGCCTCGACGCCGCTGTCGGTACAGATCTCCAAGGAGCTGTCCTCGCGCGGCTTCAAATTCGTCGGCCCGACCATCGTCTACGCCTTCATGCAGGCGACCGGCATGGTCAACGACCACCTGGTCGACTGCCACTGTCATGCAGCTTGCAGTAAGACCCAGCGCAAGCTGCGCCTCAAGGCCAAATGACGGCGAAGAAGGCAGCGCGCAACGAAGAGGTCCGCGCATGGCAGCGCATGCTGTCGGGCCGGCGGCTCGACCTGCTCGATCCTTCCCCGCTCGACATCGAAATCGGCGACATCGCGCACGGGCTGGCGCGGGTGGCGCGCTGGAACGGGCAGACCCTCGGCGCGCACATCTTTTCGGTCGCACAGCATACGCTGCTGGTAGAGACGGTGCTGCGGCATGAGATACCCCGCGTCGACCAGCGCGTCCGGCTCGCGGCCCTGCTGCATGATGCGCCGGAATATGTGATCGGCGACATGATCTCGCCGTTCAAGGCCGTGCTCGACGGTCACTACAAGGCCGTCGAGAAGCGGTTGCTCGGCGCCATCCATATCCGCTTCGGTTTGCCGCCGGTATTGCCAGATGACATCACGCAGGCCATCAAGGCCGCCGATCGCGGTGCGGCCTATCTCGAGGCAACCGAGCTCGCCGGCTTCAGCGCGAGCGAAGCGCGGCGCCTGTTCGGCAAGGATCCGGGTCTCTCCGAAAGCGTCCGACGCGACTATCTGACGCCCTGGACCGCGGCGCGGGCCGAGAAGCAGTTTCTGGAGCGGTTTGGCGCCGTGTTTGCGTAGCATTATTCCTTCGTAGGGTGGGCAAAGCGAAGCGTGCCCACCGAACCAAGCGACATGCGCGCAATTGCGAAATGGTGGGCACGGCGCGATGCGCCTTTGCCCACCCTACGAGCGCTCGCTATAATCGGGCGCAAAAAGGTTCGCCATGATCCACGTCTGTTCCCTCGCCGCGCTTCCCGAAACCGTCCGCCTCACCAAGGCCAGCCACGTGCTGACCGTGATGGCCAATGTCGAGCAGGTGGCGCGTCCGGTGTCGGTGCTCCCGGCCAACCATCTCAAAGTGTCGATGGACGACATCACCGAGGAAATGGACGGCTTCGTCGCGCCGTCGGAGACGCATATCGAGCAGGTGCTCAACTTCGTGCGCGGCTGGGACCGCAGCGCCCCGCTGGTGGTGCATTGCTACGCCGGGATCAGCCGCTCCACCGCCAGCGCGTTCGCGGCCGTTTGCGCGCTTAATCCAAATCGCGACGAGATCGAGATCGCCAGGAAGATTCGCGCGGCCTCGCCGATCGCCTCGCCCAATCGGCGCATCGTCGGCCTCGCCGATCGTGCACTCGGACGCAACGGCCGCATGCTGCGCGCGCTCGACGAAATGGGCCCCGGCGCGATGATGGTGGAAGGCCGCCCCTTCGCGATCGAGCTCGAATGACAGCTGGTTGTCACGATGGAGGTGCGCCCCCTCTCCCGCCTGCGGGAGAGGGTTGGGGAGAGGGTATCTCGGCGACGAAGACTCCCCCAGAGGATAGAGCCCTCTCCCGCCTCGCATCTGTCGATGCGACGCGACCTCTCCCGCAAGCGGGAGAGGTGCACCGAGTCCGCGGATGGGCCGTCTTAACCAAGCGGCATTCTGTTCAATTCAACGACACGGCAGCCGCATGAGCGAGACGCTGCTGACGCCAATCGAAATCGGCCTCACCGCGGCCATCGTCGCGATCGAGAACCACGAGCCGCTGATCCTGACCGCACCCGGTGCTGACCGGCTTGCCGGGCTGCCGTTCGGTCCGTTCGACGCGGTGAGCCATCGCACGTTCGAGATCGGCCTGCGCGCCTGGGTCGAGCAACAGGCGGGGCTGCGGCTCGGCTATGTCGAGCAGCTCTACACGTTCGGCGACCGTGGCCGTCATGCCGAGGCCGGCGACACCGGAGCCCACATCGTGTCGATCGGCTATCTCGCGCTGACGCGCCCGGCGGGCGGCGAGCTCGCGACAAACGCGGCGAGCTTCGCGCCCTGGTATCGCTTCTTCCCCTGGGAAGACTGGCGCGACCAGCCGCCGGCGATCATCGCCCGCGACATCATCCCTGCGCTGACCGAATGGGCCGAGGAGGAGACGGCGGAGACGATTCGCGCACTGCCGCGGAAGGATCGCGTGCGGTTCTATTTCGGTCTCGACGGCGCACCCTGGGACGAGGAGCGCGTGCTCGACCGCTACGAGTTGCTCTACGAGGCCGGGCTGATCGAGGAAGCCCGCCGCGATGGCCGTCCTGCGGCATTGGCGCGCAAGACGCTTCCCCCGCTCGGGACCTCGATGCGGTTCGACCACCGCCGGATTCTCGCCACGGCAATCGCGCGGCTGCGCGCAAAGCTGAAGTATCGTCCTGTGGTCTTTGAACTTTTGCCGACCGAATTCACACTCACTGAACTGCAGCACACGGTGGAGGCGATCTCCGGCCGGCACCTGCACAAGCAGAATTTCCGCCGCCTGGTCGAGATGGAAGCCCTGGTCGAACCGACCGGGGTGATGTCGACACAGACGGGCGGACGGCCGGCAGCGCTCTACCGCTTCCGCCGCGAGGTGCTCCAGGAGCGGCCCGCGCCGGGCTTGCGCGTTCGCTCCCGGCGCTAGAGCATGATCCGGAAAAGTGCGTTGCGGTTTTCCGGTAAGATCATGCTCAAGAAATTAAGATCCTGATATCAGTGGTATCGGCCCCTGCCCGCCGATTGCCTGGAGGCTTCATGTTCGACGGCCCGTTTGACGTCTTTGCGCTGATCATTGCGATCATCGCCTTCCTGATCGCGATCAAGGCGTCCAGCCAGGCGACCGAGTTGCGCCGCCGGATCAGTTCGCTCGAAGAGATGCTTTACGCGCAGCGGCCGGTGCAGCCGCCCCCGCTGATGCCGGCGCAGGCCGAAGCCCCCGCCACGACTGCAGCCGCCGAGCCGCCGCCGCTGGCGCCGGCAACCGAAACGACGCCGCCTCCGCTCGTCACGGAAGAGATTTCGCCGCCCCCGATTGAGCCGAGCACGGGCGCCACCGCGCCCCCTCCGGTGCCGGAGGCCGCACCCGGCTTCGAGGAGCGGCTCGGCACCCGCTGGGTGGTGTGGATCGGCGGGCTTGCGCTCGCGCTCGGCGGCTTCTTCATGGTGCGCTATTCGATCGAGGCCGGTCTGCTCGGCCCCGGCGTGCGCGTGTTCCTCGGCGGCCTGTTCGCCGCTGCGCTGCTTGGCGCCGGCGAATGGACGCGGCGCAAGGAGAGCATCTCGAGCATCGCGGCGCTGCCTATCGCCAACATTCCCGCGATCCTCACCGCGGCCGGCACGGCGGTGGCGTTCGCGACCATCTACGCGGCGTACGCACTCTACGACTTCCTCGTGCCTGCGACGGCCTTCGTGCTGCTCGGCATCGTTGCGATGGGCACGCTGGCCGCAGCGCTCCTGCACGGCCCTGCGCTCGCCGGGCTCGGCGTCGTCGGCGCCTTCGTGACGCCGATCCTCGTCTCCTCCGGCAAGCCGGATTATTGGGCGCTCTACATCTATCTTGCGGTCGTGACGGCCGCGAGTTTCGGGCTCGCCCGCATCAGGCTATGGCGCTGGCTTGCGGTCACGACCATTGCCTTCGCGGTGCTCTGGATCTTCCCGGGTCTCGATACCGAACAGGTGCAGGTCGCGCCGCACGCCTTCCATGCCATCGCCGGCTTCGTGCTCGCCGCACTGCTCGTCGTCTGCGGCTTCATGTTCGGGCCCAGCATGGAAGACGGCGAGATCGAGCCGGTCTCATCGGGCGCGCTTGGCGCCTATTTGTTCGGCGCGATGCTGGTCGTGCTGTCGAGCGCGCATGCGGATCTCGCGCTGATCGCCTTCACGCTCCTCGTCGGCGGCACGCTGTTCGTCGCCTGGCGCGCACCGGCGGCGACCGGCGCGCTGGGCGCGGCCGCGGCGGCCGTGTTCATCGTGTTCGCCGAATGGGCGGTGCGCGCCAACCCCGATATGCTGGTGCTGCCGGGCGGCCCGATGCCCGGCGTCGGCCCGGTCGCGATTGATAGCGCGGTGACGCTGCATCTGGTGACGGCCGCGATCTTCGCCGCCGGTTTCGGCGTCACGGGCTTTTTCGCGCAAGGCCGCTCGAACTCGGTGATCATTCCCGTGGTGTGGTCGGCGGCGGGCGTCGCGACGCCGATCGGCATCCTGGTTGCGCTCTATGCGCGCATTGCCCATCTCGACCGCTCGATCCCGTTTGCGATCCTCGCCGTGCTGCTCGCTGCGGCCTTTGGCGCTGCGACCGAAGCGCTGATGCGCCGCGAAGAACGGCCCGGCGTTGCAACCTCGGTCGCGCTGTTCGCGACCGGTACGCTCGGCGCGCTGGCGCTGGCGCTGACCTTCGCCCTGGAGAAGGGCTGGCTCACCATCGCGCTCGCGCTGATGTCACTCGGCACCGCCTGGATCTCGTTGCAGCGGCCGATTCCGGTGCTGCGCCGGCTGGCTGCGGTCTTCGCTGCGATCGTCACCGCGCGCATCGTCTATGATCCGAGCATCGTCGGCGATGCCGTCGGGACCACGCCGATCTTCAACTGGCTGTTGTGGGGCTATGGCCTGCCGGCCGCCTCGTTCTGGGGCGCGAGCATCTTCCTGCGCCGCCGCGCCGACGATCCGCCGCTGCGCGTGGTCGAGACGGCGGCGATCCTGTTCACCGCGCTGCTCGCCTTCATGGAGATCCGGCACTTTGCGACCGGCGGCCGCATGACCTCGCCGCCCTCGCTGCTCGAGTTCGCGCTGCAAGTCTGTGTCACGCTTGCCATGGCAATCGGCCTGGAGCGCCTGCGGCTGCGCAGCCGCAGCATCGTGCACAATGTCGGCGCGGTCGTGCTGACGGCGATCGCCGGCTTTATCAGCGTGTTCGGCCTCCTGATCCTGGAGAACCCGATGCTGCTCTCCAGCGTCAATGTCGGCAGCCTCGTGTTCAATCTGCTGCTGCTCGGCTATGCGTTGCCGGCCGTGCTGATGCTGCTGCTCTCCTACGCGGTGGCAGGACACCGCAGTGTCGCATATGCAAACACGATTGCGGGTGGTGCCCTGGTGTTCGCGCTCACCTATGTGACGCTGGAGATCCGCCGCTTCTATCACGGCCCGGTCCTGCTCTACGGCGGCACCACGAGCGCCGAGCAATATACCTATTCGATCGGCTGGCTCGCTTTTGGCGTGGTGCTGCTCGGCGTCGGCATCCTGGTCAATTCGGAGCGTGCGCGGCTGGCGTCCGCCGCCGTCATCGCGCTGACGATCTTCAAGGCCTTCGCCGTCGACGTGTGGACGCTGACCGGCGTCTATCGGGCGCTCTCGTTCATGTGCCTCGGCGTCGTGCTGGTCGCGATCGGCTGGCTCTACCAGCGTATCCTGTTCCGGCGGCAGATCGCACCGCCGCCGGCTGCGCCGCAGACGGGCAGCTAGACTGGATCGTCGGGCGGGCACTCCACCTCTCCCCAGCGGGGAGAGGTCAACAACGATCGAGCGGGTGCCTCTACGCCGCGCGGACCGATTCCAGGAACTGCGCGACCTCGACCTTCAGGCGGGTGCTGTCGGTCGCCAGCGACTTCGCCGCCGACAGCACTTCACTCGAGGCCGAGCCGGTCTCGATCGCACCGCGCTGCACGTTGGTGATGTTGGACGACACTTCCTGCGTGCCGAGCGAGGCCTGCTGAACGTTGCGCGAAATCTCCTGCGTGGCCGCGCCCTGCTCCTCGACGGCGGCGGCGATCGCGGCCGACACCTCGGACAGCCGCTCGATGGTGCCGCCGATCTCCTGGATGGCGTTGACGGATTCTTGCGTCGCCGCCTGGATGCCCGAGACCTGCGCCCCGATTTCGCCGGTCGCTTTCGCGGTCTGCTCGGCCAGGGCCTTGACCTCGGAGGCGACGACGGCAAAGCCGCGGCCGGCTTCGCCAGCGCGCGCCGCCTCGATGGTCGCGTTCAGCGCCAGCAGGTTGGTCTGGCCCGCGATGGTGTTGATGAGCTCGACGACGTCGCCGATGCGGGCCGCCGCCTGCGACAGCGCGTTGACGCGCTCGTTGGTCCGCGCCGCCTGCTGGACCGCTTCCGCCGCCATCCGCGCCGAATCCTGCACGCGGCGGCTGATCTCGGTGATGGAGGACGACAGCTCCTCGGAGGCCGAGGCCACCGCCTGGACGTTGGTGGAAGCTTCTTCCGACGCCGCCGCAACGACGGTTGCGAGTTCCTGGCCGCGCTGCGCGGTGCCGCTCAGCGTCGCCGCGGAGGCCTCGAGCTCGGTCGAGGCCGACGACACGGTCTCGACGACCTCCCCGATCATGACCTCGAAATTGCGGGTGATGGCATCGACACGTCGGCCGCGCTCGATCTTGGCCTCGGCGTCGCGCGCCGCCGCAGCGTCGGCCGCCTTCTTTGCGATCAGCGCCTCCTTGAAGATCTGGAGCGCATCCGCCATCGAGCCGATCTCGGTCTTCTCGCCGCGATGCGGCACCTCCACCGCAAGGTCGCCTTCGCCGAGTGACTGCATCGGGCGGATGATCGAAGCGATGCCGCGCGAGACGTCGCGCACGAGATAGTAGGCGGCCGCGATCGCGATCACGACGGAGGCCACGATGATCCCGACCAGCACACGGAAGATCGTAGCGTAGCTGTCGGCGGCCTGCTTCGTCTCCAGCTCGGCGCCCTGATTGTTCATTTCGATGCCCTTCTGGAGCAGCGGATCGGCGGCCTGAGCCATCTTCGCGACCTTGGTCTGCAACATCTCGTTGGCATCGGTCGGGAAGCGGCCGACGCTCTTACGCGACAGCGCCATTACATCCTGCACGCCGTTCAGGTACTCGGCCCAGGCCTTGGTCCATTGCTCGTAGAGCGAGCGCTCCTCTGCGCGCGTGATCAGCGGCTCGTAGATCTTGCGGGTCTTCTCGATCCGTTCGCGCAAGCCTGCCAGGCGCTTCTCGGCAGCCTCCTTGCCTTCGGCAGTATCCTGCATCAGGTGCAGACGCAGCGCGACGCGGAGCTCGTTGATGTCAGCACGCATCGAGCCGAGCGCACGCACGCTCGGCAACCAGCCCTGCGCGATCTCGACCGTATGGGCGTTGATGTTCTGCATCGTGCCGATCGCCATCACGCCGACGCCGGCGAGCGAGAGCACGAGGACCGACAGCACGGACAGCAGCTTGAAGACGATCGACAATTTCGACATCACGACAATCCCGATGATTACCCGGCAACGCGCACATCATCTGCGCCGCAGACGTCACGACGGACGACCCGGGCGAAGGTCAGTTCAACAATGCTGGCTGGTTCTTTTCCCGAAGGATTGCGCGCATAATCGCAAACAGGCGTTAACAGGAGGCTACGTAAAAATACGGCTCGTGCGCAGCGATCGTGGTTCGCTGCAACTCTCTGTTGCAGCCGCACCGGCATCTCCCGTTACGATGCGGACGCAAAGGCACGTGTCAGGCCGCGCGGACGGTATCGAGGAACTTTCCGACTTCGAGCTTCAGCCGGTTGCTCTCGCCGGACAGCGATTGCGCGGCGCCCAACACCTGCGAGGATGCCGAACCGGTCTCACTCGCGCCGCGCTGCACGTCGGTGATGTTGGACGACACCTGATGGGTGCCCGTCGCCGCCTGCTGCACGTTGCGGGAGATCTCCTGCGTTGCGGCCCCCTGCTCTTCCACCGCGGCTGCGATGGTCGAGGAGATCTCCGACAGCTTCTCGATGGTGTGGCTGATGTCCTTGATCGCGCCGACCGAATGCTCGGTGGCGGTCTGGATGCTGGCGATCTGCTGGCCGATCTCGCCGGTCGCCTTCGCCGTCTGCTCGGCAAGCGCCTTGACCTCCGAAGCGACGACGGCAAAGCCGCGGCCTGCCTCGCCGGCGCGCGCGGCCTCGATGGTTGCATTGAGCGCCAGGAGATTGGTCTGGCCGGCGATGGTGTTGATCAGCTCGACCACGTCGCCGATCCGCGCCGCAGCAGCGGAGAGCTCCCCGACGCGATCGGTCGTGGTGCGAGCCTGGTTCACCGCATCGCCGGCGACGCGGGCGGATTCCTGCACCTGCCGGCTGATCTCGGTGATCGACGACGACAGCTCTTCGGTCGCCGACGCGACCGACTGCACGTTGGTGGACGCTTCCTCGGAAGCGGCAGCAACCATGGTCGTGAGCTCCTGGCCGCGCGCCGCGGTCGCGGTCAGCGTCGAGGCGGAAGCTTCCAGCTCGGTCGCGGCCGAGGACACGGTATCGACGATCTCACCGATCGCGGCTTCAAAGCTGTCAGCCAGCTTGTGCATCTCGGCCTTGCGCTGCGCGGACGCAATCTGGTCCTGCCTGATCTTGGCTTCGGCGTCCTCGCGCGCCTTCTGCTCCGACACGACCTTGAACTTTTCAACGGCCGCCGCGACGCCGCCGACCTCGTCCTTGCGGCCGAGACCGGGCAGAACCACGGAGAAATCGCCGCCGGCGAGCTTGTCCATGGCGACCGTGAGCGCACGGATCGGCCGCGCGATGGTCAGGAACGACATCAGCCAGGAGCCGACGAGGACGAGCATGGCGAGTGCGCCGACCAGGATCGCAAGCTGCTCGCTCGATCTCATTTGTGCCGCGGCCGCGGCATTCTTCTCCTCGGATTTGTGCCTTGCGTAGTCGGCGATCTGGCTGATCAGCACGTCGAGCTCGCCGGCAATCGGCAGGGTCACCTCGCGTGCGATGCGAACGACGTCTTCATTGAGCTTCGCAGCGCGGGCCGCTCCGTCTGCACCGCTGGCGGCCAGGGCTTCGCCGCGCACGCCGGCGATCTGCTGCGCGGCCTTTTCGTAATTCGCAGCCAGCGATCTCAGTTTCTCCATCCGAGCGCGGTTCTCCGCCTCGTGAGAAAGCTTCAGCATTTCATCGACCAGCGCATTCGTCGATTTTTGCCGGTCGCCCAGGTTCTGGACGGCCTTCTGAATGTCAGCCGGGCTATTGGCAAGACGAAGGTCTCGTACCGCGAGCTGCATGCCGCGAACCGCAGCCTCGGCCTTGACTGCGTCGCGCGCGATCTGCTGCTGCGCAAGCGCGCTCTGGCTGCTCTCGCGAATTCCCGCATTGCCGAGCATCTGGCTTGCAATCATGGCCCCAACCAGGAGCACACCGAGCGCCGACGCAATCGCCAGCTTGGTCCCGATCCTCAGATTCTGAACTAGGCTCAACATGGGCATGCTTCCCCCGAAGGAACGCGCAGCCGAGTCATTGTCGGCTTCCCCTGACTGCGCCATTGCCCAAAAAATGAGCTTCTCACATTCCGATTTGGTTAACGAAATCCCTCGCAGAAATACTGACTTTGCACGCTAAATGATTGAGCGCGAAAGGAAACGATCCCGTCATAGTTGTAAATTGCAGCTTCAAGTCGGAGCTAGGACGCTTTACATCCGATGGCCTCGCCGACGAGGCTGATTCGAAAGACCGGCTGCTTGTCCTCATCGAGCAGCTCCATGCACCACTCGGCGTTCGGCTTCAGGCCGCGCGCGATGCCGCTGAGCAGATTGGCGCACACCTCGGTCATCTCGGTCCAGGCGGCTGCGCGATCCTCGAACTCGTACGGCAGGTCGGCGGCGCCGGAATAACGGCCGGTGCTGATGCGGAAGAAATAGAGCGACATGGTTGAACCCTTGCGTGGGACCGCCCCCCGGCGCGCGCAAACTGCGGCCCGAACAGCTACCAAGGCATGAAAGCCGCCGTCCGTATGACTACGGCGCAGGCGGCTTGATGTTCGATGATGCCTTCGACGATCAATGGCGCGGGTTGTCTCGCGCAGGCGAGCTCACTGCGTGGAGCGGCGCAGCTCCAGCGGTCCCTCGTTCTTCGCCGGCTCGGACTTCACCGGCTCGAGCCGGCTGCCCTCGACACGCGGCGTCTCGACGCGCGCGGCTACCTCGGTGGTCGAGGCGGCAACCGTGCCGGTGTGCTCCGGCTTGTGCAGCGAGCGCGGCCGCGCCGCAGCGCGCGCCATCAGCATTTGGTTGCCGCCCTGGTGACGGAAGTCGCAATAGGCGAAGCCCATGCCCGACACCGAGCCGCGGAAGCTGCGATCGTCGGTCTTTTCGAGGTTGAAACAGGGCTCGAACGGAATGCCCTTGATCGAGGCGCAAACATTCTGGCCGCGGATCTGGAGCGTATTGCCGGGAAGTCGGAGGTGCTTGACCGGGCCCGAGCCCGAGAATTGCACCGCACCGGCGGCGCCGAGATCGTCGAGGATGCGGCCTGCACCGCGGGTGCCGTCGAAACAGGTGAAGGCGAACACCTTGCCGGCCACGAAGCGGCGCGCCTCGTCGGCGTTCATGCTTCCAGCGATGGCCGGCGCAAACGTCGCTGCCGCCGTGACAGCCCCCAACACAATACGCGCAAGCATGCTCAACTCCGAACCAACCCCCGCAGCGGGCGATGCCTTTATCTCTTTACCCGCTGCTTACCATACGAACCATGGCGAGATTGAAGCAGCTTGGTTGGTAAAGTCTGAACGCCGTCAGACAATTTTTACCACGACGCGGCCGCGAACCTGGCCGGCGAGGATTTTCGCGCCCCAGCCCTGAACCTCGTCGAGCAAAATTTCCTCAGTAATTTCAGAGAGTTTTGTTCGGTCCAGGTCGGAGGCCAAGCGCTGCCAGGCGGCCTTCCGGGGCTCGATCGGGCACATCACGGAATCGATGCCGAGAAGGCACACTCCGCGCAAAATAAACGGCGCCACCGAGGACGGCAGGTCCATGCCGGCGGCCAGGCCGCAGGCCGCGATCGCGCCGCCATATTTCGTCATCGAAAGCAGGTTGGCGAGGGTGGTCGAGCCGACGCTGTCGACGCCGCCGGCCCAGCGCTCCTTGGCGAGGGGTTTTGCCGGGGCCGACAATTCATTGCGATCGATGATCTCGGCAGCCCCCAGCTGCTTCAGGTAGTCGGCCTCGGAGGCCCGGCCGGTCGAAGCGATGACGTGGTAGCCGAGCTTCGAGAGCACGGCGATCGCGACCGAGCCGACGCCGCCGGCAGCGCCCGTCACCACGACCGGGCCGCTCTTCGGCGAGATGCCGTGCTTCTCCAGCGCCAGCACCGAGAGCATCGCGGTGAAGCCGGCGGTGCCGATCGCCATGGCATCGCGCGCCGATAGCCCTTGCGGAAGAGCGACCAGCCAGTCGCCCTTCACCCGCGCCTTCTCGGCATAGGCGCCGAGATGGGTCTCGCCCATGCCCCAGCCGGTGCAAACGACCTTGTCGCCCGCCTTCCACTGTGGATGCGAGGAGGCTTCGACCGTGCCGGCGAAATCGATGCCGGCGATCATCGGGAAGCGGCGCACCACCGGCGCCTTGCCGGTGAGCGCAAGGCCGTCCTTGTAGTTCAGCGTCGACCATTCGACGCGGACGGTGACGTCGCCCTCCATCAGCTCGGTTTCGTCGAACAGCGCGAGCTGCGCGGTGGTGCCCTTGTCCGCCTTGTCGATCCTGACAGCCTTGAATGTGGCCACGACTGAACTCCCTGACTTTGTTTGTCGGGGATGTTTAGCCGATCAGGCCGGCTGCGCAACCACCCGCTGGACCGGTTTCTCGACGATTGGAAGATTGATCAGCGCCGAGAGCACGCCGAACAGGATCGAGAGCCACCAGATCGGCGTGTAGGACCCGAACTTCTCGAACACGATGCCGCCGAGCCAGACGCCCAGGAAGCCACCTACCTGATGGCTGACGAAGGCAAAGCCGTAGAGCGTCGCGAGCCAGCGCGTTCCGAACATCAGCGCCACCAGCGCCGAGGTCGGCGGCACCGTCGACAGCCAGGTCAGGCCGGAGATTGCACCGAACGCGATCGCCGAGAACGGCGTGATCGGGAACGAGATGAAAGCGAGGATCGCCAGCGCGCGCGTGAAGTAGATGGCCGAGAGGATGTAGCGCTTGGGAAGGTAGTTCTGGAGATACCCCACGCTGAGCGATCCGATGATGTTGAACAGGCCGATCGCCGCGATCACCCAGCCGCCGGTTTGTGCGGTGATACCACGATCGACCAGGAACGCCGGCAGATGCACGGTGATGAAGGCGAGCTGAAAGCCGCAGGTGAAGAAGCCCAGCACCAGGAGCACGTAGGAGCGATGACCGAAAGCTTCGGCAAGCGCCTTGGTGATGGTCTGGTCATCCGCGGGCGTTGCGCTGTTCACGCTTGTCACCGGCGGCGTCGAGAGCGCCAGCGACAGCGGGATGATCAGCAGCATCAGGAAGCCGAATACGGAGAGCGCCTGCTGCCAGCCGAAATTGTCGATCAAGGCAACGCCGATCGGTGCGAACAGGAACTGCCCGAATGAGCCCGCGGCCGTGCCGGCGCCGAGCGCGATGCCGCGCTTCTCCGCGGGCAAGAGCTTGGTGAAGGCCGACAGAACCAGATTGAACGAACAGCCGGCGAGGCCAAAGCCGATCATCACCCCGGCGCCGATGTTGAGCGACAGCGGCGTCGAGGAATAGCGCATCAACAGCAGCCCGCCGGCATAGAGCAGCGCGCCGACGCACATCACCCGGAACAGGCCGAAGCGATCCGCGACCGCACCGGCGAACGGCTGGCCCAGTCCCCACAACAGATTCTGCACGGCGATGGCGAGGCCGAACACGTCACGGCCCCAGCTGAATTCGTGACTCATCGGCTGCACGAAGAAGCCGAGTGCCGAGCGCGGACCGAAACCGAGCATGCCGATGGCACAACCACAGAGGATGATGACGGCCGGGGTACGCCAGTTGGAGGAACGCGAGGCCGGAGCGAGCTCGCCGATCTGTGTCGACATGGTTGTCCTCGTCTTGTCCTTGGCGGAGCCGCAAATCAGCAGCCGCGGGACAGCCCGTTTAATGCATATGCATGAAAATCCCAAGGCAAAAACGATTGCATTCCACGAAGAGCTGACGCGGGAGCATTGCATTTCAATCTGGCCTCGCCTGGCAGGCGCGCAGTGACGGGAATGTGTGCGGGCAGGCCCTAGCGGCGAGCAGCGACGCGTGCTATGTTCGATCTACTCAGGTTGAGCATATACCGACCGCAGCGACGTTCGCCCGGCCTCCTCGGCCGGATTTCTCGGGCCCCATATATTCTCAAACTGAGCATAATGCCCACTCATAATCGCCACACTTGGGAGGCTTCAATGCCGATCACTGCAATTTACGGTCCCGACGACTTTGCCAACCGGCCGCAAGGCCAACCCACCGCCTCCCCGCGCGCCGCGCCGGTGCGTCCGGGACCGACATGGCTGATGCCCTCCCTGGAATGGACGCCGGCGGTCGAACGCGCCACTGCGCCGCTCTTTGACCGCGTCAAGCACGTGATCCCGTCGATCGAATGGCCGCTGATGGCGCCGACGATTCACGCGATCAACGAGCTCAAGCGCGCGCGGGGCGCGGTCATCCTCGCCCACAACTACCAGACCCCGGAGATCTTCCACTGCGTCGCCGATATCGGCGGCGACTCGCTCCAGCTCGCGGTCGAAGCCACCAAGGTGAAGGCCGACATCATCGTCCAATGCGGCGTGCACTTCATGGCGGAGACCTCGAAGCTGCTCAATCCGGACAAGACCGTCTTGATCCCGGATTCGCGCGCGGGCTGCTCGCTCGCCGCCAGCATCACCGGTGCGGACGTGCGGCTGCTGCGGGAGAAATTCCCCGGCGTGCCTGTTGTTGCCTATGTCAACACCTCGGCGGAGGTGAAGGCCGAGGTCGACATCTGCTGCACGTCCTCGAACGCGGTGCAGGTGGTCGAGAGCCTGAACGCCCCGACCGTGATCTTCCTGCCCGACCGATACCTCGCCACTTATGTGGCGTCGAAGACCGACGTGAAGATCATCGCCTGGAAAGGCGCCTGTGAGGTGCATGAGCGCTTCACGGGCGAGGAGCTGCGGAGCTTTCGCGAGGCCGATCCGTCCGTGCAGATCATCGCGCATCCGGAATGCCCGCCGGACGTGCTGGCGGAAGCCGACTTCACCGGTTCGACCGCGCACATGATCAACTGGGTGCGGGCAAAGCGGCCGCGGCGGCTCGTCATGATCACGGAATGCTCGATGGCCGATAATGTCCGGGCCGAGCTGCCCGACGTGGAGATGCTTCGCCCCTGCAATCTCTGCCCGCACATGAAGCGCATCACGCTCGCCAACATCCTGGAAAGCCTGCTGACGCTTCGCGAGGAGGTGACGATCGACCCCGCGCTCGCGGAACGCGCGCGGCACTCGGTCGAGCGCATGATCAATCTGAGAAATTGAGGGCGAGTAACATGCAACACGACATCCACGACCTCGCCAGCACCGACAACGTCGTCATCGTCGGCGGCGGCCTTGCCGGACTGTTCTGCGCGCTGAAGCTCGCGCCGCGGCCGGTGGCCTTGATCTCGGCGGCACCGCTCGGGCGCGGCGCGTCCTCGGCGTGGGCGCAAGGCGGCATCGCCGCAGCAATGGCTGAAGGCGATACGCCGGAAGCACACGCTGCCGACACCGTCGCGGTCGGCGGCGGCCTCGTCGACGAAGCCGTTGCGCTCGGCATTGCGCGGGAGGCTGCGCCGCGCATCCACGATCTTCTCGCCTATGGCGTGCCGTTCGACCGCGATCTCGACGGCAGGCTTGCGGTCAGACGCGAAGCTGCGCATTCCGCGAGTCGCATCGTGCATGTGCGCGGCGATGGCGCCGGCGCCGCGATCATCGCGGCCTTGAACGAGGCCGCGCGCCGCACGCCCTCGATCCGCCTGATGGAAGGCTTCGTCGCCGAAGCACTGTTGACCGAGGACGGCGCGGTCACCGGGCTTCAATTGCGCGAGGCCGGCAATCCCGCGGCACGCCCGCTCGTGCTCACCTCGCGCGCGGTCGTGCTTGCGACCGGTGGGCTCGGCCATCTCTACGCCGTCACCACCAACCCGTCGGAAGCGAGCGGCTCGGGCCTTGCGATCGCCGCCCGCGCCGGCGCCGTGATTGCCGATCCTGAATTCGTGCAGTTCCACCCGACCGCCATCATGGTCGGCCGCGACCCGGCACCGCTCGCCACCGAAGCCCTGCGCGGCGAAGGTGCAACGCTGATCAATGGCAACGGCGAGCGCTTCATGAGCGCCCGCCACCCGCTCGCGGAGCTCGCGCCGCGCGATATCGTGGCCCGCGGCGTGTTCGCCGAGATCGCGGCCGGGCGCGGCGCCTTCCTCGATGCGCGACAGGCGCTGGGCGCGCGTTTCGCGACGAGTTTTCCGACCGTGCATGCGAGCTGCATCGCTGCCGGCATCGATCCCGCGGCGCAGCCGATTCCGATCGCGACGGCCGCGCATTACCACATGGGCGGCATCGCGGTGGACGCGCGCGGTCGCAGCTCGATCGACGGTCTCTGGGCCGCCGGAGAAGTCTCCTCCACGGGCGCGCATGGCGCCAACCGGCTTGCCTCGAATTCCCTGCTCGAAGCCGTCGTCTATGCCGCCCGCATTGCCGACGACATCGCCGGCCGCACTGTGCCCCCGCCGGCACGCCTTCCCGAGTCTTTGGTGACACCACGCGCCGGCACGCCGGATGCTGCGGAGGTGAAGCGGCTGCGCGCAATGATGAGCGCGCATGTCGGCGTGATCCGCGACGGTGATGGGCTTGCGCAAGCCGTGCGCCATTTCGTCAGGCTCGAGCGCGAGGCCGGACGCAGCGTCCTCGGCAACATGGCGATTTCGGCCCTGCTCGTCGCCGCTGCGGCCTGGACGCGGCGCGAAAGCCGCGGTGCGCATTGCCGTTCCGATCATCCGGCCGAGAACCCAGCGCTGGCGCAGAGAACGATGACCACACTCGCCGCGGCGCGCGAGGTCGCGGAGAGCCTCGACGAGCGCCCGCGGCCACGCCTTGCGCAATCCATGATCGCCTGAAGGAGGCCCCATGATCACCCCGACCTCACTGCTCTATCCCGATGCCTTCCTCTCGCCGCTCGCGATCGAGGCGGCCGTTGAGCGCGCGCTCGACGAGGATCTCGGCCGCGCCGGCGACATCACCTCGCTGGCGACGATCCCGGAGGCGACGCGCGCGCAAGCCATCCTGGTCGCGCGCCAGTCCGGCGTGATCGCCGGATTGCCGCTGGCGCTCGCGACCTTGCAGAAGCTTTCGCCCGAGATCGAGGTGCGCGCACATGTCCGCGATGCCACGGGGGTTGCGCGCGGCCAGCACGTGCTGACGATCTCGGGCCCGGCGCGTGCCATTCTCACGGCGGAGCGCACCGCGTTGAACTTCGTCGGCCGGCTGTCGGGCATCGCCACGCTCGCCGCGGACTATGTCGCCCGCACCGAAGGCACCAGGATGCGCATCTGCTGCACGCGCAAGACCACGCCGGGATTGCGGGCGCTGGAGAAATACGCGGTGCGCTGCGGCGGCGGCTTCAACCACCGCTTCGGGCTCGACGATGCGATCCTGATCAAGGACAACCACATTGCGGTGGCCGGCGGCATCCGCCCGGTGCTGGAGCGCGCCCGCGCCCATGCCGGCCATCTCGTCAAGATCGAGATCGAGGTCGACACGCTGGCGCAGCTGCGCGAGGTGCTCGAGAGCGGGATGGCCGATGCGGTGCTGCTCGATAATATGGACCTTGCGACGCTGCGCGAGGCGGTGAGGCTCAACGCGGGCCGCGTCGCGCTGGAGGCGTCCGGCGGCGTCACGCTGGACACGATCGCCGGCATCGCGGCCACCGGCGTCGACTATGCGTCGGCCGGCGCCCTGACGCATTCTGCGCCGAATTTCGATTGTGCGCTGGACATCGAGGCGTGATGGCACCTCTCGCGTCATGGCCGGGCTTGTCCCGGCCATCAACGTCATGCGTTACGAAGAACGTGGATGCCCGGGACAAGCCCGGGCATGACGATCACTTGTAGGCGCTACCGCCGCTCGCCCAACTCCGCGGAGCTCTTGGCTTCCTGCGCGAGCGCGGCGGAGAGCGCGGCGGTTTGCGCCGGCGTGCCCCAGCTCGGCAACTCGCTGCCGTCGCCCCAATTGCGCGGCCGATAGAAGGTGTGCACGCCGGTCTTGTACAGCTTCTTCATCTCGGCGACCCAGGACGGGCGGACCCAATAGGCATGGTAATGCGTGGACTTGCCGACCTCGGGCAGCCAGATCTGTCCGTCGAGCATCGCCTTGGAGATCTTCTTGGCGCGCTCCCACATTTCGGGTTCGCGGATCACGTCGGCATTGTTGTCGCAGGCGAAGGTGAACTGACAGGCCAGGTGACGGTGCTTGTTCTGATAGACCGCGCCGCATACGGTGTCAGGATATTTGCCGGAGAAGACGCGGTTCATCACCACTTGCGCCACCGCAATCTGGCCGCGCACGGCTTCGCCGCGGGCCTCGAAATAGACGGCTTCGGCAAGACACTTCTCGGACTTGGCGCGCGACTTGTCGTCGAGCGCGAGTCGCTCCGCCGGCGACTTGCCGCGCTGGTTGTCGGCGTTGACCTCGCCCTTCGGCGCGACGCTCTCGCCGCTCTCGATGTCCTTGGCGATCTCCGCCGTCGGCGGGGTCAGCGAGGCCGTCACCTTCATGTCGGGGTCGGGCATCACGATCAGCGGCTCGGCGCCGGGCTGCCAGCTCTCGATGGTCTCGAGATTGCCGCCCAACGAGGAGCTGCCGAAGAACAGGCTCGATGTCTTGACGCTGAAAGGATCGCGCGCGGGAACAGCCGGCGCCGTGGCGCGCTTCAGCGCTTCTAGCGGCTGCACCGCGAACGCGCGCGCAGCCTCGCTCGCCTGCGGCGGATTGGAATATTGCGGCAGCGGCGGCGCGCGCATCGCCTCCTGCAGCTCGGGATCGAGCGGGGCCGCGGATTCCGGCGACATCGCCGGCGGCAATGCGGCGGTCTTGGCGCCGAACACCGAGCTGTTCGAGGTCGCGGGATCTTCCTTGGCCGGTGCTGCAGCCGGCGCGGCCGTCTCAGGCGACTGAGTCGGCGGGACGATTGCGAGGCGATCGCCCTTCAGGGCGCGATCGACCTTGGGAAAGTCGGATGCGTGGTAGCGCGGCGGTGCCTGAAGCGCCGGATTGCGGCGGATCGCGCCGGTGACGTCGCCGCCGTCGAGGCTCGTGAGCCGAACCATCGCGCTCTGCGGAACCGAGGTGCCGATGGGGCGGGAAAAACTGTAGGTGGCAAGCTGGATCGAGGACGCAGCGGAGAACACCTGCTTCTGCCACCGCTCGGCGACGCCGGGTTGGCGCGCCAGCAACGAGGCAATGTCCTGATAGCCGGTCTCTCTCGGCATCAATGCGAAGATGCAGAGACCGATGCCGAAGGACGCGAACCGCGCGCCCTTCGGATGGTTACGCAACACAGACATCGATACGCTCACGCTACGCTTACGCTGGTTCGATCGAACTCAGTACATCCGTGCAATTCGATCTTTATTGTGAGTATCTAATTTAGGTTGCCGGGGCGTTAATCGGCGTTGCGCAGGCGGCACACTCAAGCGAATGCAGGTGTTTTCACGGGGCGACGTCGCGCATTGGTAAATGCGGCCTCACGTGAAGCGGTAAACATCGGGTCAACGCGAATGGTGAAGGAACTCTTGCGCCCCCGCGTACCATCACGGGAAGCTGTTGGGGGAGCGCCTGTGCGATGACGACGGTTGCGAGGGGCCAACGCGCCCCTCACTCGGCGATTAGCTTCAACCACTCGTCTTCGGTCAGCACCTTGACGCCGTGCTTGTTGGCGTCCGCGAGCTTCGAGCCGGCGCCGGGGCCCGCGACGACGAGATCGGTCTTTTTCGAAACCGAGCCCGACACCTTGGCCCCGAGCCGCTCGGCCGTCGCCTTGGCTTCATCCCGTGTCATCTTCTCCAGCGAGCCCGTGAACACCACGGTCTTGCCGGCGACGGCCGAATTGCTCTTCGGCTTCTCGGCGTCGACGATCTCGACCTCCTTCATCAGGCGTTCCACAATCCCCCGATTGTGACTCTCGCCAAAATAATCGGCGATGCTCTTGATCACGGTGTCGCCGATCTGGTCGAGCGCGTCCATGTCCGCGATCGCCTCCTCGTCGCCCTTGGCAACCTTGAGGCAGGCATCATGGAAGGCGTCCCACGAGCCGTAGCCGCGCGCCAGCGCCAGCGCCGTGGTCTCGCCGACATGGCGCATGCCGAGCGCGAAGATGAAGCGCTCCAGCGCGATTCTGCGCCGGCTCTCGATGGCGCCGAACAGGTTGCGCACGGAGGTCGCGCCGTAGCCTTCGATCTCCTCGAGCTTGAGTTTTGCGTTGCGCTTCTCCAGCGTGAAGATGTCGGCGGGCTCCTTCACCCAGCCCTCGTCGAAGAAATACTGGAGCTGCTTCTCGCCAAGACCGTCGATGTCGAAGGCCCGCCGCGACACGAACAGCTTCAGATGCTCGATCTTCTGATAGGGACATGCGAACTCGCCAGTGCAGCGGGCGCGCGAGCCCTCCTCGCCCGTCGCCGTCTCCTCGCGCACGACGTCGGTGTGCAGCGGACACGGGCACTTCTTCGGGAAGTGGAATTCCCTGGCGGTCTTCGGCCGCTTGTCGAGGACGACGTCGACCACCTGCGGGATGACGTCGCCGGCGCGCTGAATCACCACGGTGTCACCGATCCTGATCTCGCGCCCCTCGCGCAGCACCTCGCCCTTGTTGCCGATGCCCTTGATGTAGTCCTCGTTGTGCAGCGTGACGTTCTGCACGATGACGCCGCCAACGCCGACCGGCTCGAGCTTGCCGACCGGCGTGAACGAGCCGGTGCGGCCGACCTGGATCTCGATGTCCCGCAGCACCGTCATGGCGCGCTCGGCCGGGAATTTGTGCGCGATACCCCAGCGCGGCGTGCGCGAGACGAAGCCGAGCCGCTCCTGCCAGTCGATGCGGTCGATCTTGTAGACGACGCCGTCGATGTCGTAGTCGAGCCACGCGCGCTGCTCCTCGATCGCATGATGAAAGGCGAGCAGTTCTTCGACCGAGTGACAGAGCTTGGTGAGCGGATTGGTCTTGAAACCGCAGCGCTCGAACCAGCCGATCATGCCGCTCTGCGTGTCTTCCGGCATCGCGCTCATCTGCCCCCAGGCATAGGCGAAGAACCCGAGCGGACGGGAGGCGGTGATGGTCGGGTCCTTCTGGCGGAGCGAGCCGGCGGCCGAATTGCGCGGATTGGCGAAGATGGTGTCGCCTGCCGCCTTCTGCCGTTCGTTGAGCGCCAGGAACGCCTTCTTGGTCATGTAGACTTCGCCGCGCACCTCGCAGATGTCGGGGATGTTGCGGCCCTTCAGCTTCTGCGGCACGTCTTCGAGCGTACGGATGTTGGCGGTGACGTCCTCGCCAACCGCACCGTCGCCGCGCGTCGCGGCGGTGACGAGCTCGCCGCCCTCGTAGCGCAGCGACATCGAGAGGCCGTCGATCTTCGGCTCGGCGGAGAAGCCGATCTTGTCGTCGTCGAGCTTCAGGAAGCGCACGATGCGGCCGACGAAGTCGCGCACGTCCTCCTCCGCAAAGGCGTTGTCGAGCGACAGCATGGGCACGGCATGCGGGACTTTCTTGAAGCGCCCTGACGGCGCGGCGCCGACCTTCTGCGAGGGCGAGTCCGCGGTGACGAACTCGGGAAAACGCGCCTCGATCGCGTTGAGGCGCTGGCGCAGCGCGTCGTATTCGGCGTCGGTGACGGTGGGCGCGTCCTCCTGATAGTAGCGATCGTTGTGCCCCTCGATCTCGAGGGCGAGCCGCTTATGCTCGACCTTGGCCTGCGCCTTGGTGAGCTCGGCGACGTCGCGTAGCGGTGTTGCTTTGGATTTTGCTGCTCTGGCCATGGCGCTTGGATACGACGGAGCGGGCGGGAGGGTAAAGGCTTGTGGAAATCTCGTGCCCCGGGCGCAGCGCAGCGCTCCTTCAGCGGTGCGCTGCAGAGCCGGGGCCCATGTCGCGGCAGGCATTCTGGGTCCCGGCTCGCGCTACGCGCGTCCGGGACACAAGCCTAAGCCGTCGCCGCCTTGAGCAGCCGTTCCGCTGCAGCCCTCGCCTCGGCCGTGATCTCGGCGCCGGCGAGCATGCGGGCGATCTCCTCGCGGCGGTGGTCGGCGGCGAGCGCATTGACGCGGGTGGCGACGCGCTTGCCCTTGTCGAGGGCGTCCTTGGAGATGAGCAGGTGCTGGTCGGCGCGGGCGGCGACCTGCGGGGCGTGGGTCACAGCCATGACCTGGACCTTGCCGGCCAGCCGCGCCAGGCGCCCGCCGATGGCGTCCGCAACCGCACCGCCGACGCCGGTGTCGATCTCGTCGAAGACGAGCGTCGGCGCCGAGCCGCGGTCGGACAGGACGACCTTGAGCGCGAGCAGGAAGCGCGACAGCTCGCCGCCGGAGGCGACCTTCATCAAGGGCCCCGGTCTGGTGCCCGGATTGGTCTGCACCCAGAACTCGACGCGATCGAAACCTTGCGGCCCGGGCGCAGCCTCGTCGGTCTCAACTTGGGTCATGAACCTCGCGCGTTCGAGCTTGAGCGGGGCAAGCTCGGCATTGACCGCCTTGTTGAGCTTCTCGGCCGACTTCTGCCGCGCCAGCGACAGCTTCTTGGCGGCCGCCGCATAGCGGCTGTCCGCCTCGATCGCGGCCTGCTCCAACTTCTTCAAGCGCGAGGCGCCGGCATCGATCAGGACGACGTCGGCGGCGTATTTGGCGGCCAGCGCGGCGAGGCCGTCAACCGGGGTCGAATATTTGCGAGACGCCGCACGCAAAGCAAAAAGCCGTTCCTCGATGCGCTCGAGCTCGGCCGGATCGAAATCAGTTGCGGCCAGCGCCGCCTGGAGATGCTGATCGGCCTCCTCCAGCGCGTTGATCGCCGCGTCGATTGCCTTTACCGCGGGCTCGACCAGCGCCGGCGAGTTGACGCCGCGGCGCTCCAGCCGGCGCACCGCCGCCGAGAGCGCGGCAACCGGCGAATGATTGCCGCCGACCGCCTCCTGCGCCTCGCGCAGGTCGGAGGCGATCTTCTCGCCCTGCATCATGGTGGTGCGGCGGGAGGCCAATGCGGTTTCCTCGCCGTCCTTGGGCGCGAGCTGCTTCAGCTCGTCGGAGGCGTGGCGCAGATAATCGGCCTCGCGCGCCGCGCGCTCCATGGCGGCGCGATGCTCCTCCAGCGCGGTGTTGGCGGTGCGGCGCGCATCCCAGAGCGCTTCGACGGCCGCGACGTCCTTCTCGAGGCCGGCAAAAGCGTCGAGCAGGCGGCGGTGGGTGGCGGCATCGACCAGCGCGCGCTCGTCGTGCTGGCCGTGGATCTCGACCAGGGCGGTGCCGACCGCCTTCAGCGTCTGCACGCTGATCGATTGGTCGTTGATGAAGGCGCGGGTGCGGCCGTCGGCGAGCTGCACGCGCCGGAGAATCATCTCGCCGGTGTCGTCGAGGCCATTCTCGGCCAGTATCTTCGTCGCAGGGTGATTCTTCGGGACATCGAACACGGCCGTGACCTGCCCCTGCTCCGCGCCGTGACGCACGAGGCCGGCGTCGCCGCGGCCGCCGAGCGCCAGCGCAAAGGCATCGAGCAGGATGGATTTGCCCGCACCGGTCTCGCCGGTCAAAACCGCGAGGCCGGAGGCGAATTCGATATCGAGCCGTTCGATCAGGACGATGTCACGGATCGACAGACGCGCCAGCATGGAACCAAATTTCCTAGCCGAGACCCATCTTCTTGAAGGTCCGGCTGATCCAGGACCCCTGATTCTCGCTCGGCTCGAGACCGCCGGATTTTACAAGATTATAGGCGTCCTTGTACCAGCGGCTGTCAGGAAAATTGTGCCCAAGCACCGCCGCCGCGGTCTGCGCTTCGCCAACGATGCCGATCGCCATATAGGCCTCGGTGAGCCGGAACAGCGCCTCCTCGACATGGCGAGTGGTCTGGTACTGCGTCACGACGGTCTTGTAACGATTGATGGCGGCCGTGTAGTCGCGCTTCTGGGCGTAGTAGCGGCCGACATTCATTTCCTTGCCGGCGAGCTGGTCGCGCGCGCCCTCGATCTTGGCCTTGGCCGAGGTCGCATATTCCGAGTTCGGATATTTGCGCACCACCTCTTCCAGTGCGGCGATCGCCTTTTCGGTGCGGGTCTGGTCGCGGCTGATGTCCGGGATCTGGTCGTAATGGGAGGCGGCGATCAGGTATTGCGCATAGGCCGCATCCGGGCTGCCGGGATGCAGCGTGACGTAGCGGGTGGCGGCACCGATGCAACCGTCATAATCGCCGCCCTGATAGGACGCATAGGCCGACATCAGCAGCGACTTGCGGGCCCAGTCGGAATAAGGATGCTGGCGGTCGACCTCTTCGAACTTCTTGTTCGCCGCCTTCATGTCCTTCTTCTCGTTCATGAGGTACAGGCCCTCATTGTAGATCTTGTCGGCGGGCTCCTCGACGAAGGTGTCATCCTTGGCGGTGAACTTGTCCCAGAGCGCGCCCGTGCCGCATCCGGCGAGCGGCAGCGCAAGAACGATGAAGGTGACGGCCTGAATCAGCCCCCGGGCTCGCGACGAGACCGAAAAAAATCCGCGCGTCATACGCTGTGCCGACATGAGTTTAAGCCCTGACGCCCTATGATGCGGTGTCCGCCAGCCCACGAACCCCTCATGGGCGCGAAATGTGACCGTGGTGCCTGCCACGCGACCACGCCGATGTATCCGAAAACGATCGTTAACGAACCGGATAGGGAGGCATTTCGCCCGGATTAAGGCGAACCTGCCGCAATGCTAGCCGATCATGGTTACCAGGAGTTTCCCGGGGCCGCCAACCACGTTCCGAAGGCGACAGGCCGCGTCAGGACACATCCGGTCCGAAGGCCGCAGCGACCCGGCCGCCGACGATGCCACGACCGACCTCGCCCACGGCACGCGTGGTGCGGCGGGCAGCCTCGCCCTCGACCACCCGCCAGGCGGTCCGGTCGGCGAGCAGCGCCGTCAAGACGGCGTGGTTGAGCTTATGACCGCCACGCACCGAGCGGTAGGCGCCAAGCAGCGGCAGGCCGGCCAGCGAGAGGTCGCCGATCACGTCCAGCACCTTGTGACGGGCGCATTCATCGGCGTAGCGCAGGCCCTCGGTGTTGAGCAGCCGCTCGTCGTCGAACACGACGGTGTTGTCGAAGGAGGCGCCGAGGGCATAGCCGGCGCTCCAGAGCCGCGCGACGTCGCACATCAGGCCGAAGGTCCGGGCCCGGCCGACTTCACGGCGGAAACCTTCCGGATTGAGGTCGAAGGCGTAAGCCTGCTGGCCGATGACGGGATTGGTGAAATCGATCTCGACCTCGACGCGGAACCCGTTGGTGTGGGGCCTGACCTCGCCGAAGGAGTCGCCGATCTTGACCGAGATCGGCTTCAGAACCTGGATGAAACGGCGCTGCGCCGGCTGGGTGACGATGCCGGCCTGGTCGATTGCCGCGATGAAGGCGGCGGCGCTGCCGTCCATGATCGGGACTTCGGGACCGTCGATCTCGATGGTGGCGTTGTCGACACCCATTCCCCGCAGTGCAGCAAGCACATGCTCGGCAGTGGACACCAGCGGACCGTTGCGGTCGCCGAGGACCGTGGCAAAGTCAGTCGCAATCACTTGCTCGGCGGTGGCCTGAACTTCGCGGTCACTTCCCTCAAGTCCGGTCCGGACAAAAATAAAACCCGCGTCGACAGGCGCAGGCCCAAGCGTGAGAGTGACGGGAAGACCGGAATGAACGCCCACGCCTGCCACAGAGGCTTGCGCACGAAGCGTTGTTTGCCGGCTAAATTTCATCAGGAACCCGCCCCACTAAGACCCACTGCGACTTATACGAGACCTGCTTGGCCGGCCAGAGCCGACGCTACCGAATCTCCGTATCCCCAAGTCACGGCAAACCATAGTTGCAGCCTCAAACAGCGCCAACTCACGCTTTTTTACCGATTGTTACCCCAAACCTGCCGTATTCGCGCCAAGGCTTAACCAAATTGCGCCGGGTTTCGGGACCGCTATCGGCAGTTCTACTGAACCACCGAAGCCGTAATTAATCATTTAAAATCAGTTGTTTGGCTGCTCAATCCGGACATGCCCGGGACAAAAGGAAAGGTCCCGGCCAGCTCCTCGCCGGGACCTTTTTTCGTCTGCCTTATTGTAACAATCCTCAGGTCGCCTGCCGCCGCAGGAAGGCCGGGATATCAAGATGGTCGTCACCCTGTGGCGCCGGCGCAACAGGCGCGGGGCGGCCATGGACGTCCAGACCCTGCGGCGCGGGACGGCGGGCATACTCCGATACCGGCTCGTTGGACGCGATCTGCTGCGCCACGGTCTTCTGCGGCCGGCGTTCGGGCAGCGGCGGCATGGCGGGACCGGCGGTGCGGGCCGCGACCGGTGGCTCGCTTTCCTCGTCGCGACGGCCGAGGCCGACATTGGCGAGGCGCTGCAGCAGCGACAGGCGGGTCTTCTGCGGGGTCTCCTCCTCAGCCTCGCCGCGGGCCTGCCGAATCTCGGCTTGCGCCGGCATCGGCAGCTCCTCGATTCGCGGCATGCGCGGCGCGCGGGCCGGACGCTCGGCCTGCGGCGGGATGAAGGTATCAGGCGTCATCGGCTCCTGCACCGCGACCGGGGCCATGTCGGCCTCCGGGAACAGGGTCGGCTTCTGCGCGATCGGGCGCACGGTGACGTCGCCATAGGTCTGTGGCGCGGGCGGCTGCGGCACCTCGGAAACGGCAGCGGCGATCGCGGCGAGCGCAGCACGCTCGACGTTCGGACGGGGCGCGGCGGCAGCCGGAGCCGGCGCGGCGGCCGGGGTCTGGGCTTCCAGCTTCTGAGCGCGCTCGGCCAGACGCTGATTGTCGGCACGCAGCCGGGCGGTCAGGTCGGCGAGACGGCTCTCGGCGGCGGCGGCCGGGGCGGCAGCCTGCTGCATCTGCGGTGCCGGATTGGCGACGGGCGCAGAGGTGGCCTGGCTGTTGCGGGCGATCGCGGCCTGCTCGATGCCGGTGGCGACCACCGAGACGCGGATCAGACCGTCGAGCGCTTCGTCGAAGGTGGCGCCGACGATGATGTTGGCGTCCTGGTCGACTTCCTCGCGGATGCGGGTCGCGGCTTCGTCGACCTCGAACAAAGTGAGGTCCTTGCCGCCGGTGATGGAGATGAGGAGGCCCTTGGCGCCCTTCATCGACGAGTCGTCGATCAGCGGGTTGGCGATCGCGGCTTCCGCGGCGGTCAGCGCGCGCTTGTCGCCGGAGGCTTCGCCGGTGCCCATCATCGCCTTGCCCATCTCGCGCATGACGGCGCGGACGTCGGCGAAGTCGAGGTTGATCAGGCCTTCCTTGACCATCAGGTCGGTGATGCAGGCGACGCCCGAATAGAGCACCTGGTCGGCCATCGCGAAGGCGTCGGCGAAGGTGGTCTTCTCGTTGGCGACCCGGAACAGGTTCTGGTTCGGGATGATCAGGAGAGTATCCACGACCTTGTGCAGCTCGGAGATGCCGGCTTCGGCCGTGCGCATGCGGCGCTGGCCCTCGAAGTGGAACGGCTTGGTCACCACGCCGACGGTGAGGATGCCCATGTCGCGCGCGGTCTTGGCGATGACGGGAGCTGCACCCGTGCCGGTGCCGCCGCCCATGCCGGCGGTGACGAACACCATGTTGGCGCCCGAGAGATGGTCGCGCAACTCGTCGATCACCTCTTCCGCGGCCGCGGCGCCGACGTTCGGCTGTGAGCCGGCGCCGAGGCCTTGCGTGACGGCCGTGCCCATCTGCACGATGCGCTGCGCCTTCGACATGGTCAGCGCCTGCGCGTCGGTGTTGGCGACCACGAAGTCGACGCCCTGCAGGCCCGCCGTGATCATGTTGTTGACGGCGTTGCCGCCGGCGCCACCGACGCCGAACACGGTGATCCGGGGCTTCAGTTCGTGAATATCAGGAACATTGATGCTGATGGTCATGGTTGCCTCTCGATCACGCGCGCGTGGGTTCGCCCCGGCCGGTGGCCGCGGGAGTTGGTGAAAATCGAAGATTGCGGAAAGCGGTCATCAGAAGCCCTCGCGTAGCCATCGTCCGACCTTTCCGAAATATCCGCCGGTCCCTGTCTTGATCTGCTGCCGCGTATGCCGCGGTTCGACATGTTCGAGGTGAACATATTGCGGGTAGACCAGAAGTCCGGCCGGCACCGCGAACGCGGCGTTCTTCGCCTCGTTGGGAAGCCGGCCGAAACCGAGCGGACGACCGACCCGCACGGGCCGGCCGAGAATCCGGGTGCCGAGATCGACGAGGCCGGTCAGCTGCGAGGCCCCGCCCGAGAGCACGACGCGGCCGTTCGGCTCTGCGGCGAAGGGCGAATCCTTCAGCTTGTCCCGAACCATTTCGAAGACTTCCTCGGCACGGTGCTTGACGATGTTCGCGATGGTGGCGCGGGAGACGATCTGCGGCAGATCCTGCTCGTCACCGGCTGTCGGCACAGACATCAGCTCACGCGAGTCCGATCCGCCGGTGATGACGGTGCCGTATAAGGTCTTGATTCGCTCGGCATCGGCAATGGTCGCCGAGAGTCCGCGCGCAAGATCCATCGTGATGTGTTGCCCGCCGACCGCAAAACCTGCCGCGTGCACGAAGCGGCCGCCCGAATAAACGGCAATCGTGGTGGTGCCGGCGCCCATCTCGACGACAGCGGCGCCGAGATCGGCCTCGTCGTCGGTCAGCACCGAGAGTCCGGCCACATAGGGGCTCGCTGCCATGGCTTCGACATTGATGTGGCAGCGCTCCACCGCCAGCATCAGGTTCCGCGCCACGGTGGCGTCGCAGGTGACGACGTTCATGTCGACGCCGAATTGGTGCGCGACCATGCCGCGTGGATCGCGGATGCCTTTGACACCGTCGAGCGTGTAGCCGACCGGCAGGGCGTGCAGCACGGTGCGGCCTTCGCCGGTGGCGTGGCGCATGCCGGTGGAGGTGACGCGGCTGACATCGGCCGGCGTCACGGCGCCGCCACGAATGTCGGCGGCAGCCTCGACCAGCTGGCCGGCGAGCCGGCCGCCGGAGACCGACAACAGCACGGACTCGACCCGCACCTTGGCCATCTTCTCCGCAAGCCCGACGGCCTGGCGCACCGCCTGCTCGCATTCGCCGAGATCGATCACCGCGCCGGCCTTCATGCCGCGCGCCTGGATCTGGCTGTAGCCGATCAATTCCACCGCATGGGTGCGGCCGCGCAGCGCATCGCTCGGCGGCGACGGCTTCAGCCGCGCGATCATGCAGGCGATCTTGCTGGTGCCGATGTCGAGGCAGGCGACGATGCCGCCGCGCTTGTGCGGCATCGGGCGCGTCTTCGGCGTCTGGGTGCGATCGAGACCGGTCATGCGGAATCCCCGGCCTTCTTTTTCTTCTTGTCCTTGAACAGCTCCTCGCGCGCCTTGGCGGCGTCCTCGGAGAGCTGCACCACCAGCCGGTCCGGCAGGCGCATGTCGACGGCGACGATATCGCGCGAGAACAGCCTGTCCTCCTTGTCGAGCTTCGACAGCATCGCAAGCGCGTTGCCGACGTCCTGCTCGGGCAGGCGAATGTCGAGACCGTCCTTGAGCCGCAGGTTCCAGCGCCGCTCGCCGACATAGATCGCAGCCTTGGTCACCGAATGGACCTGCGGGTAGCGCGCCAGCAGCGCCAGGAAATCGCGGGCCTGGGTCTCGGCGCCCTTGCCGACCACGAGCGGCAGCGACAGGAAGCGGCGCGAGACATAGGGCTCGAGCACGGCGCCGTCGTCGGCGATGACGGAGAGCCGGCCGGCCTCCTGCCACAGCGCGAACGCCTTGCGCTCGGTGAGCTCGATCATGAGCTGGCCCGGATAGAGCTTCAGCACGGTCGCATCCGCGATCCAAAGATTGGCCTTGAGCTTGTCGCGCACTGCCTCGGCATCGAGGAACAGCAGCGAGGAGCGGCCGCTGACGCCGCCGATCGCGAGGATCTCGTCCTGGGTCAGCTGCTTGCGGCCGTTGATGACGACGGAGGTGATGCGGAAGCCGGCGGAATTGGCCAGCGCATTGCGGGCATCGCTGACCGCGGTGACGAAATCCTGGAGGTGGCCGCCCTTGACGATGCCGAAGCCGCAGCTGCCGATCAACAGCAGCACGGTCATGCTGAGGCCGACCCGGCGCGGCAGATAGCACTCGACCAGCGCGACCAGGCGCGGCGGCGGCTCGCGCTCGACGGCGGCCTTGGCCTGGGCTTTGGCTTTGGCCTTGTCCCTGGCGGCAGCGCGCGCCTCTTCGCGCTTGACCTGCACCCACTCGCGCAGAAGCACGACCGCTCCGATAGCGGCCGCCTTCAGGTCAGCTTGGGGCCTCAGCGATCCGAAAAGCGATCGGGTGAGGCGTCCTGCACCATCCATTGCACGAGCTCGTCAACAGTTTGCCCGCGACATCGCGCGGATCCTGGCGAACATGACGTCTCGGACTTGCCGGGCCGGGTGCTGGTCTTCAGCAGAAGAAAACCTCTCCCCTTCAAAGCGTTCGCTGGAGGTGACATCACCCGCGACAGCTCACGCGCCGGCAGCCAAAGCGCCATATGCGCCGCCAGCGTTAACCTTCGGACGTCCTGGTAAACAAAAGGTAAAATTCGTTAACGACCTGCGCATTTTGCCTCGCGATATCTGGCATTTGCGCCGCCATGTCCGGCATTTTACCGGTTTTGGCCACCAAACCGGCCCGTTTCGCCGGTCCGGCCGTTAACCAGTCCTGACTATTTCCGCACGCGCTGGCAGGCGAGCTCGACCAGGCCGCGCAGGAAGTCGACGAACTCGATGCCTTCGGCTTTCAGCGCCTTGGGGTAGAGCGAGGACTTGGTCAGCCCGGGCAGCGTGTTGGTCTCGAGATAGACGAGGCCCTTGTCCGAGACGATGAAGTCAGAGCGGGAATAGCCGGTGCAGGACATTGCGCGATGGGCCAGCATCGCCTGCGCCTGGAGCGCGGCGGTGATCTCGGGTGCGAAGCGGCCGGGGCAGATCTCCTGGGTCGACTTCAGAAGATATTTCGCCGCGTAGTCGAAATTGCCCTCGCCCGGAATGATCTCGATCGGCGGCAGCGAGATGATCGAGCCGTCGGTGCGCTCCAGCACGCCACAGGTCGCCTCCACGCCGGCGATGTAGGGCTCGATGACGTACTCTTCATGCTTCGCTGCGTTGCGGACAGCGACGAGGTCCTGCTTGGCATTGACGAAGATCAGGCCGTAGCTCGACCCGTCGCGCGCGGGCTTTGCGATCAGCCTTCCATACTCGGCGAAAGCCTCGTCGATATCATCGAGCGCAAGATTTTCCGGCGGCGTCACGCCGCCGAGCGCGGCGAAGCGCTTGGCTGCGATCTTGTCGAAGGCCAGATGCGACGACGCCGAGCCCGAGCCGGTGAAGGGCACGCCGCGCGCCTCGCACATCACCTGCAATTCGCCGTTCTCGGCACGCCCGCCGTGCAGGCCGAGCACCAGCACGCGATCCTCAGCCTTGGCCCGGTCGAGCGCCTGCGCGAGCGGGACGCCGCGCGTGCCCGGCTTGAATTCGTCCTCGAACGGGCGGGCATGCTCGAGCAGCTGCTTCGACTGCACGACGTGCACCTTGTCCTCGACGTCCCACCACCAGAGGTCAGCCTCGGGCAGCGCCTGATGCAGCGCCTGGGCTGTGGCAACCGAGACGAGACGCTCGCGGTTGGAGCCGCCGAAGAGGATGGTGATGCGCATGTTTCTGTCACCCATGTGTATCGTCATTCCGGGATGCGCCGAAAGGCGCAGGCCCGGAATCCATAACCACGATCGTGAGTATGGATACTCGGGTGCGCAATTGCGCACCATAGCTCGCGACTTCGTCGCGCTCCGGAACGACGGTGATCATGAAACCCCGATCCGCTTGATTTCCCAGTGTAGCTCGATTCCGGAATTCGCCTTCACGCGTGCACGTACCGTCTCGCCCAGCGTCTCGATGTCGTGCGCGGTGGCCTCGCCCGTGTTGATCAGGAAGTTGCAGTGCATCTCCGAGACCTGCGCGCCGCCGGCGCGCAGGCCGCGGCAGCCGGCGGCGTCGATCAGCTTCCAGGCGGAATGGCCGGGCGGATTCTTGAAGGTCGAGCCGCCGGTTTTCTCGCGGATCGGCTGCGCGGTCTCGCGATGGCTCTGCACCTCCGCCATCCGCGCGCGGATCGCTTCCGCGTCCCTGATCTCGCCGCGAAAGCGCGCGGAGGTGAAGATGATGGAGGGATCGACGCCGCTGGAGCGGTAGACGAACTTCATCTCGGCGTTGGAGAAGACGTGCTTGGTGCCGTCGCGCCCGACGCCCCTCGCCTCGATCAGCACGTCCTTGGTCTCGCCGCCATTGGCGCCGGCATTCATGCGCAGCGCACCGCCGATCGTGCCGGGAATGCCGAAATAGAATTCGAGCCCACTGATATTGGCGGAGGCCGCAACTTCGGCCACGCGCTTGTCGAGCGCAGCCGTGCCCGCGGTGACGATGTCGCCGCTCGCAGTCGCCTCGCCGAAGGCGCGCGGCGCGAGACGAATGACGACGCCGGCAACGCCGCCGTCGCGCACGATGAGGTTGGAGCCGACGCCGATAACGTAGACCGGGATGTCGGGCGCAAGATGGGCAAGGAAGTAAGCGAGATCGTCCTCGTCCGCCGGCGTGAACAGCACCTGCGCCGGACCGCCGACGCGAAACCAGGTGAACTCGGCCAGCGACTGGTTCGCCAGCAGCCGCCCGCGCAGATCCGGCATCGCGGCTTTGAGAGCGGGCGTGATGTCGGGGAAACCCACCGCCCTTACCCCAGCGCCTTCAGCTGGTCCGGCAGCGCATACGCCCATTGCGTGATGTTGCCGGCGCCGAGACATACAACGAGATCGCCGCTCTTGGCGATGCCATGGACGATTTTGGCTAGTTCGCCGGCATTGGGCAGCGGGATCACCTCGCGATGGCCGTGGGCGCGCAGGCCGGCGACGAAATGATCGCGGTCGATGCCTTCGATCGGCGCTTCGCCGGCGGCATAGACGTCGGCGACGACGACCGCATCGGCATCGTTGAAGCAGGTGCAGAACTCCTCGAACAGCGATTGCAGGCGGGTGTAGCGATGCGGCTGCACCACCGCGATCACCTTGCCGGTATAGGAATCGCGCGCGGCCTTCAGCACGGCTGCGATCTCCACGGGGTGATGGCCGTAATCATCGATCACGGGGACGCCGTTCCACTCGCCGGTCTTGGTGAAGCGCCGCTTGACGCCGCCGAAGCCCGCCAGCGCCTTGCGGATCGCCTCGTCAGACACGCCGAGCTCGTGCGCGACCGCGATCGCCGCCGTCGCGTTGGAAGCATTGTGCCGGCCCGGCATCGGCAGCGCGAGATCGGCGATCTCGTGCGTGGTGCCGTTCTTGCGGTCGCGGATCACGACCTTGAACTTCGAGCCGCCGCCGCCGGCGGTGAGATCGACCAGCCGCGCATCGGCCTGCGGATTCTCGCCATAAGTGATGATGCGGCGGTCCTCGATCTTGCCGACGAGGCTCTGCACGACGGGATGATCGATGCACATCACGGCAAAGCCGTAGAACGGCAGGTTCTCGACGAAGTGACGAAACGCGTCCTGCACCGCCTCGAAGGTCTTGAAGTGATCGAGATGCTCGGGGTCGACATTGGTGACGATCGCGACATCTGTCGGCAGCTTCAGGAACGTGCCGTCGCTCTCGTCGGCCTCGACCACCATCCAGTCGCCGGCGCCAAGCCGCGCGTTGGAGCCGTAGGCGTTGATGATGCCGCCGTTGATCACGGTCGGATCGAGCCCGCCGGCGTCGAGCAGCGTGGCGACCATCGTCGTCGTGGTGGTCTTGCCGTGGGTGCCGGCGATGGCGACGCAGCTCTTCAACCGCATCAGCTCGGCCAGCATCTCGGCGCGGCGCACCACGGGAATGCGCCTCTCGCGCGCCGCCATCAGTTCCGGATTGTCGCGCTTGATCGCGGAAGACACGACCACGACCTCGGCGCCGTCGATATTCTCGGCCTTGTGGCCGACCGAGACTTTCGCGCCCTTCTTGCGCAGACGGTCGAGATTGTAATTGTCGGCGGCATCGGAGCCCTGCACGGCGTAGCCGAGATTGACCAGCACCTCGGCGATGCCGCTCATACCGATTCCGCCGATCCCGACGAAGTGGATGGGTCCGATCTCGCGCGGCAGTCTCATGTGGTTTCCTTGGGGTCATCGTCCGCGAAGGCAGACGATCCAGTACACCGCGACGCCAGAGATTCAAATCAACTGCGTCGGATACTGGATGCCCCGCTTTCGCGGGGCATGACAAGTGGCTTTTTGGCCATCCGGGCCGGAACAGGCGTCAGATTCCCGCGACCTTGACCACGAGATCCGCTAGCCGCTCGGCCGCATCGAGCCGCCCCGCCCCCTTCGCAGCCGCCGCCATGGCGGCGAGGCGCGCGGGCTCGGCGGCGAAGCCAGAAATTTCGGACGCCAGCCGGTCGGAGGTGAATTCGGTCTGCGGGATCCGGATCGCGCCGTCGACCTTGGCCAGCACGCCGGCATTGGCGAACTGGTCCTGGTCGATCGAGCCGGGCAACGGCACCAGGATGGAGGGCCGGCCGATCGCGGCGAGTTCGGCCACGGTACCCGCGCCGGAGCGCGATACCACGAGATGATTGGAGGCAAGCCGCGCCGGCAGATCCGTGAAGAACGGCGCGAGCTCGGCCTTGATCTTGAGCTTGTCGTAGACGGCGCGGACGCGGCTCATGTCCTCTTCGCGCACCTGCTGGGTGAGAACGAGACGACTCCACAGCGCAGGCTCGAGCCGCTCGATCGCATCAGGCACGATGTCGGCCATGATGCGCGCGCCCTGGCTGCCGCCGACGACGAGCAGACGCAGCGGACCGTTCGGCTCGGGCGCGGCATACTTCACCGCGGCGGCCGCGAGGATCGCCGGACGCATCGGCGTGCCGACGGTCGTCGTCTTGCCTGCCAGCGCCGGATCGCGATCGAGCACACCGGGCAAGGACGTCGCGATGGCGCGCACGCGGCTCGACAGGAACCGGTTGGCGCGGCCGAGCACGGCGTTGGCGTCGTGGATGATGCCGGGCACGCCGGCGAATTTCGCCGCGACCAGCGGCGGCAGCGTCGGATAGCCCCCGAAGCCGACGACGGCGACGGGCTTCAGCCGCTTGATCAGCGCGTAGGCGGACAGCGTGCCGGCGGCAAGCGTGAGGCCGGCATAGGCCAGCTGAAGCGGATTGCGGCCGCGCGCGGTCTCGCTTCTGACCACGTCGATCATGTCCTTGCTGAACAGCCCGCTATAGCGCAGCGCGCGCTCGTCGGTGACGAGGCGGACGCGATAGCCGCGCCGGATCAATTCGACGCCGAGGGCCTCGGCCGGGAACAGATGGCCGCCGGTGCCGCCCGCGGCGAGAAGAATCAGGGGGGACGTGTCCATAATGAGGGAGTTTTACAGGGTCTTTCTCGTCATTGCGAGCGAAGCGAAGTAATCCAGACCACCTCCGCGGAGACAGCCTGGATTGCTTCGTCGCTTCGCTCCTCGCAATGACGGCTCACGCGTAACTGCGCATCGCCTCGGCGTGGCCGCTCGCCTCGACCTCGGTGCGCGGGCGCAGCCGCGTCAGCGCCAGCATCATGCCGACGCCATAGGCGAGCGAGACCATCGAGGAGCCGCCATAGGAGATGAAGGGCAGCGTCATGCCCTTGGCGGGGATGAGCTGCAAGTTCACCGACATATTGATCGCCGCCTGCACGCCGAACAGGATCGCGAGCCCGGAGGCCGCAAAGCGCGAGAACATGTCCTCGTTGGCATAGGCGCGCGACAGCGTGCGCATGACGACGAAGGCGAACAGCGCCAGCATCGCAAGGCACAGGATGATGCCGAACTCTTCGCCCGCGACCGCGAAGACGAAGTCGGTGTGGCTGTCCGGCAGGCTGCGCTTGGCGATGCCCTCGCCCGGTCCGAGCCCGAACCAGCCGCCGTTGTAGAAAGCCTCCATGGCGGTATCGACCTGGAAGGTGTCGCCGGAGGCCGGGTTCATGAAGCGCTTGATGCGCCCCGCGACGTGCGGAACGAACAGATAGGCGCTGAACAGGCCGGCCGCGCCGAGACCTGCGAGGCCGAACACCCAGATCATCCGCATGCCCGCGATGAAGAACAGCGAGCCCCACACCATCAGGACCAGCATGGTCTGGCCGAAATCCGGCTCCATCACCAATAGCGCGACCAGCATCAGCAGCAGCACCACCGCCATCGAGGTCGCCGGCATCTCCGGGCGCCTCGTCGATTCCGCGAACAGCCAGGCCGCGATCACGACGAAGGACGGCTTTGCGATCTCGGAGGCCTGGATGTTGACGCCGAGCAGCGTGATCCAGCGGCGCGAGCCCTTCACCTCCGGGCCGAAGGCGAGCGTGAGCACGATCAGGACGATGCTCGCCGCGAAGATGATCAGCGCCGAGCGGCGGATCGCGCGCGGCGACAGGAAGGACACCCCGAGCAGCACGATGCAGGACGGCACCAGGAACAGCACGTGGCGGCTGAAGAAATGGAAGGCATCGAGCCCGATGCGGGTCGCAACCGGCGGGCTCGCCGCCAGCGACAGGATCACCCCGGTCAGCATCAGCCCCAGGATGGCGCCCATCAGCGGCTTGTCGACGGTCCACCACCACTCGGAAAAGGGGGTGCGTTCTTCACGGGAGAGCATGGGCGGCCGCTTTCGGACAGAGGTCCGTTCATTGGTCGCCGAGGTTGGTTACCGGGAGGTTAAAGGGACGGGTAACTTTTGAGCGAAGCGTTGGTGCCGGGCTACGAACCGGGAGCCCTGACGAATCGATAGGGTATGCCGCCAAACGCCAGAGTGAGAACGCCATCCTCGGCGAATGAGAACTGGGTTCGTTCAACTTGTGGAGCTGAGGGCTGGTCGGTGACAATCGTCGAGCCCTCCACCCGATATCGAAGATTGATGATTTGTCGCTTGTCGTGCTCACGAATTGTGTAGCGCAGCCCACCGCTCTCATCGAACTCGAGCAGGACATTTCCCAGGCGGGCTAGCGCCAGTTCATCGGTCTCGTCTACAAGCCAGGCGCCTACCAGAGTCATTATGTCATTCAATCGTTGGTGTCGGTGTCCTCACACCACCGGCTGCACACCCGGCAGCGCTTGCACCAGCTCGCGGAACTTGGTGCCGCGGATCTCGAAGTTGCGGTACTGGTCGAAGGAGGCGCAGGCGGGCGACAGCAGCACGACGGCATCGGTGAGGCCAGAGGCTTCCGCATCGCGGGCCGCGTGTTCGACCGCAACGTCCAGGGTCTGGCTGATCTCGTGCCCGACCTGTGTGCCCAGCGTGCCCGAAAACTCCTGCGCGGCTTCGCCGATCAGATAGGCTTTGCGGATGCGCGGGAAGAACCCGGTCAGGCTCGTAATGCCGCCGGCCTTCGGCTTGCCGCCGGCAATCCAGAAGATGTCGGCGAAGGACGACAGTGCATGGGCGGTGGCGTCCGCGTTGGTGCCCTTGGAATCGTTGACGAACAACACGTTGCCGCGGCGCCCGACCTGCTCCATGCGATGCGCCAGGCCCGGAAAGCTGCGCAGGCCGTTCTGCAGCACGTCCTGGCTGATGCCCATGGCGAGCGCGACGGCGGCCGCGCAGGCCGCGTTCTGCGCGTTGTGCTGGCCGCGCAGCGAGCCGATGCCGCCGAGCGCGGCGATCTCGCTGCGGGCGCCGCCCGCGGCGCGCACGATGGTGCCGTGCTCGACGTAAATGCCCGACGCGAGCGGGTTCTTGACCGAGATGCGCACCACGTTCTTGCCAGCGCGGTCGAGCCGGTCGGCGATGTCGCGGCAAAAGCCGTCATCGACACCGACAATCGAGGTGCCGCCGCCTTGCACGCCGGCCACAAGGCGCTCCTTCACCGCGGCGTAATGCTCGATCGTGCCGTGGCGATCGATATGGTCCTCACTGACGTTGAGCAGGATGCCGACGGAGGGATCGAGCGAGGGCGCAAGGTCGATCTGGTATGACGACATCTCGATGACGTGGACGCGGCCCGTGCGCGGGGGCTCCAGCGACAGGATTGCGGTGCCGATATTGCCGCCCATCTGAGTGTCGTAGCCGGCGACCTTGGTCAGATGCGCAATCAGCGCCGTCGTGGTCGACTTGCCGTTGGTGCCGGTGATGGCGACGAACGGCGCGTCCGGCGCATGGCGGCGCCGCTCGCGGCAGAACAGCTCGATGTCGCCGATCACCTCCACCCCTGCCTCGCGCGCCTTCAAGACGCTCCAGTGCGGCACCGGATGGGTGAGCGGCACGCCGGGCGCGAGCACGAGGGCTGCGAAATTCGCCCAGGAAACGTTGCGCAAGTCCGCGGTGATGAAGCCGGCCTGCGTGGCCTTGGCGACGTTCTCGGCATTGTCGTCGGCCGCGATCACTTCGGCCCCGCCGGCCTTCAACGCATGGCAGGAGGCGAGCCCCGAGCCGCCGAGGCCGAACACCGCGACCGTCTTGCCGGCGAACGAGGTGACGGGGATCATCGATCGGTCACCGCAGCTTCAGCGTCGAGAGGCCGGCAAGCGCCAGCATCACCGAGATGATCCAGAATCGGATCACGATCTGCGGCTCGGTCCAGCCCTTCTGCTCGAAGTGATGGTGGATCGGCGCCATCGCGAACACGCGCTTGCCCGTGAGCTTGAAGGACACGACCTGCACGATGACCGAAACCGCCTCGAGCACGAACAATCCGCCGATCACCGCGAGCACGATCTCGTGCTTCACCGCGACCGCGATCGCGCCGAGCATGCCGCCGAGCGCGAGCGAGCCGGTGTCGCCCATGAAGATCGAGGCCGGCGGCGCGTTGAACCAGAGGAAGCCGAGCCCGGCGCCGAGCAGCGCGCCGCAGAGCACCGCGAGCTCGCCGGTGCCGGCGACATATTTGATCTGGAGGTAGTCGGCGAACACCAAGTTGCCGGTGAGATAGGCGATCATCGCAAAGCTTGCGGTCGCGATCATCACGGGCACGATGGCGAGGCCGTCGAGGCCGTCGGTGAGGTTCACCGCATTGCCGGCACCGACGATGACGAAGGCGCCGAAGACAACGAAGAACCAGCCGAAATGCAGCACGGTATCCTTTAGGAAGGGAATCGTCAGCGCGGTGGAGGCGGGATCGCGGTTGAGCCGCACCAGCGCATAGCAGGCGACCAGCGCGATCACGGCTTCGATCAGCAGGCGCAGCTTGCCGCCGAACCCGGTCGTGGTCTGCTTGGTCACCTTGAGGTAATCGTCATAGAAGCCGACGAAGCCGAAGCCGAGCGTCACCGCCAGCACGATCCAGACATAGGGGTTGAGCGGATTGGCCCACAGCACGGTGCCGACCGTGAGCCCGGACAGGATCATCAGCCCGCCCATGGTGGGCGTGCCCTTCTTCGAGAGATGCGATTGCGGACCGTCGGTGCGGATCGGCTGGCCCTTGCCCTGACGGATGCGCAAGTGATCGATGATCCAGGGGCCGAACAGGAACACGAACAGCGCGCCGGTCACGATGGCGCCACCGGTGCGGAAGGTGATGTAGCGGAAGACGTTCAGGAAGGTGCGAAAGGCACCGAAGCCCGGAAATGTGTTGGAAAGCTCGATCAGCCAGTAAAACATTCAGACGGTCCTATGGCGCCTTTGCACGTCCAGGTGCTTCACGCGCATTCGCTGGTCTTCGTCATGGGCCGCGCGTTTCGGGAAACGGACGGCTTCCGCCGCAAAGTGTGGGATTCGGGAACGGCGTCTTCCAAGCAGTTTACGCCTTTGCCTGCAAGGCGGCCACCAGCCCCGGCACAAACTTGTTGACCCAGAACATCTTCTTGCTGCCCTTGACAACCACGACGTCGCCTGCCTTCAGCAGATTTGCGACCTCGTCCGGCTTCAGCGTGGCGGGATCGTCGTGCCAGCCAAGACCCTTGCCAGAGGGCAATGCGTCGAACAGGTGGCGCATCAGCGGCCCGACGCAATAGACGCCGTCGATGCCGTCGAGGTGGCTGGCAAGGCCGGTGTGATAGCTCGTTGCGTCCTCGCCGAGCTCGAGCATGTCGCCGAGAATCGCGATGCGGCGGCCGCCGCTCATGTTGCGCGCCTGCAGACTTTGCAGCGCCGCGGCCACGCTGGCCGGATTGCCGTTGAAGCTGTCGTCGATCACGGTGATGTCGCCGACCGCCTGCTCGACGCCGCGGCCGGTCATGATGCCGACGCGGTCGAGCTTGACCGCGAGCGTCGCGACGTCGAGATGCGCGGCATGAACCGAGGCGAGCGCTGCCAGCGCATTGTGCACCCGGTGCGGCGCGCCAGGGGTGAGGCTGAAGGCGATCTCCTTCCTGCCGATCGCGGCCACGACCTGCCAGCTCTCGCCGTGCGGCGCGTGCGCGACCTCGTGCACCTCGGCATGCTCGCCGCCGAAGCGCACGACCTTGCCCTTCCACTCGGAAGCCTTGATTCCGGCGGGCAGCACCAGCACGCCGTTCTCGGGCAGTCCGAGCGCGATCGATACCTTCTCGCGCCGGATGGCCTCGAGCGAGCCGAGCTTTTCCAGATGCACCGGCTGAACGTTGACGACGAGCGCGACGGTCGGCTGCGTGAGCTCGCTCAATCGCGCGATCTCGCCCTTCTGGTTCATACCCATCTCGACGACCCAGAGGCTGGCGTCCCGCCTGGCATTGCACAGCGTCAGCGGCACGCCCCAGAAATTGTTGAAGCTTGAGGGGCTCGCATAGGCGTTCGGATAGGCGGCGATGAATTCCTTGGTGCTGGTCTTGCCGGCGCTGCCGGTGAGCCCGATCACCGGGCCGTTGAAGCGCGCGCGTGCGGCGCGCGCGAGGCCCCAGAGGCCGTCGATCAGCGTGTCCTTGACCACGATCTGGGGGATGCGGATGCCCGCGATCTCGTGCGGCACGATCATCGCCACTGCGCCTGCGGCTTCCGCCTTGTCGGCGAACTCCCAGCCGTGGCGCGCGCTGGCGAAAGCCGAGATGAAGCCGCCGCTCGGCGTGCCGCTCAGCGCAACGAACAGGCTGCCCGGCTTCACCAGCCGGCTGTCCTGGGTGACGAAATCGATTGCCGTCTCCGGGAACGATCCGGCCACGCCCAGCGCGCGCGCGACCTCGGCAACCGTCCATATTGGCCCGCTCATGCAACCCTCGACGCTAATGCGGCGGCGACCGCCTCGTGATCACTGAAAGGCAGCACCTCGCCGCCGACGATCTGCCCGGTCTCGTGGCCCTTGCCGGCGATGAGCAGCGCATCGCCCTCCTGCAAGCCCTCGATCGCTGCACGGATCGCCTCGGCGCGGTCGCCGATCTCGCGGGCGCCTTTGGCGCTGGCGAGGATCGCGGCGCGGATCGCTTCCGGCTTCTCGCTGCGCGGATTGTCGTCGGTGACGATGACGGCGTCGGCGTTCGCCGCCGCGATCTCGCCCATGATCGGGCGCTTGCCGGCATCGCGGTCGCCGCCGGCGCCGAATACGACGACCAGCTTGCGCTTCGCATAAGGCCGCAGCGCATGCAGCGCCTTCGCGAGCGCATCGGGCTTGTGCGCATAATCGACGAAGATCGGCGCGCCGTTGCGCTCGCCGACGCGCTCGAGCCGGCCCTTGGCGCCTTCGAGATGTTCGAGGTTCGCAAACACGTTTTCAGCATCGCTGCCCGTGCCGATGGCGAGGCCGGCCGACACCAGCGCATTCTCGATCTGGAATTCGCCGACCAGCGGCAGCCGGATCGCGTAAGCCCTGCCGCGATGTTCGACCGTAAGCTTTTGCGAGAAGCCTTCGACTACGGCCTCCGTGAGGCGAATGCCCTCGCCGGCGCCATCGCCGTTGCGGCCGACCGCCATGACGCGCAGGCCGCGCGATGTTGCCGCATCGATCGCCTCCGCCGAGCAATCATGATCGGCCGAGATCACCGCAGCGCCATCAGGCGGGACCAACTCGCGGAACAGGCGGAGCTTGGCCGCGAGATAATGCGCAACGGTCGGATGGTAATCCATGTGGTCGCGCGAGAGATTGGTGAAGCCGCCGGCCGAGACGCGCACGCCGTCGAGGCGATATTGGTCGAGCCCGTGCGAAGACGCCTCGAAGGCGAGATGCGTGACGCCCTCGCGCGCGATCTCGTCGAGCTGCCGGTGCAGCGCGACCGGATCCGGCGTGGTCAGCGAGCCATAGACCGTGCGCTTCTGCGATACCAGACCGATGGTGCCGATGCTGGCGGAGGCGTGCCCAAGCCGCTCCCAGATCTGGCGCGTGAACGCGGCGACCGAGGTCTTGCCGCTGGTTCCGGTCACCGCAGCAATCGTCGGGGGCTGTGCCGGGAAAAACCTCGCTGCGGCCAACGCCAACGCGCGGCGCGGATTGGCGCTCGTGATGAACGGCACCTTGCAGGCGGCCGGTGCGTGGTCGCCGACGACGGCCACCGCGCCCGCCGCAATCGCGGCATCGACGAAGCGGGCGCCGTCGGTCTTGCTGCCTGCGAGCGCGAAGAAGAGATTGCCCGGCTGGACCACGCGGCTGTCGAGCGCAACGCCGCTCACCTCGAGCGCCGCAGCGGCGGGCTCGATCGCGGCATCATTGCCCTTGACATCCTGACCCAAGAGGTCGCGCAGCTTCATGGTGTTCCAGTCGACATGCCGTGCCGGAAAGCCGAATCCTCCGGGGAAAATCCCGACTCAGCAGCGGCGATGGCCCACCCGGTTGATTACTGGGTTGTCCTGGATGCTGCAAGAATAAGGCGCTCCGCAGGCGGCAGCTCGAACCGCGGCTCGACCCCCAGAAGCGGCGCGATCCGCTCGATCACCTTGCCGCCGGTCGGCACCGCGTTCCAGCCCGAGGTGATGAAACCATGCGTTTCCGGCAGTGCCTGCGGCTCGTCCAGCATGATCAGGACGTGATATTTGGGATCATCGCAGGGCAGGATGGCGGTGAAGGAATTGAGCACGCGCTTCTTGGCGTAGCGGCCGTTGACGACCTTCTCGGACGTGCCGGTCTTGCCGCCGACGTAATAGCCCTTGACGTCCGCCTTTCTCGCCGAACCGACTTCGGCATTGAGCCGCATCAGGAACCGCATCTTGTCGCTGGTCTCCGGCTTGATGACGCGCTTGGCCATCGCCTGGGCTTCGGATTCGCTGCGCTTCAGGAACGTCGGCGGAATCAGATAGCCGCCGTTCACCAGCGCGTTGATGCCCATCACCGCCTGCAGCGGTGCCACCGACAGGCCCTGGCCGAACGCGGCGGTGACCGTGTTCAGTTCGCTCCAGCGCCGCGGCAGCAGCGGCGCCGCGCTCTCCGGCAATTCGGTGCGCAGCCGCGTCGTCTGGCCCAGCTTGGCGAGGAATGCCTTGTGCGCCTCGACCCCCTGGTTGAGCGCAATCCGCGCCGCGCCGATGTTGGAGGAATAGGTGAACACTTCCTTGGTGTTGATGAAGCGCCCGACCGGATGGCTGTCGTGGATCGTGAACTTGCCGTAATGCAGGTTTCCGCGCGCGTCCCACATCGAGTTCAGATTGATCTTGCCGGAATCGAGCCCCATCGCCAGCGTAAACGCCTTGAAGGTCGAGCCCATCTCGTAGACGCCGGTGGTGAGGCGGTTGATGCGATCGGGGTCGTGCGCTTCCTTCGGATTGTTGGGATCGAAGTCCGGCAGCGAGACCATCGCCACGATCTCGCCGGTCTTGACGTTGGAGACGATGCCTGAGGCGGCCTTGGCGCGGAACTTGTCCTTGGCCTTCAACAGCTCGTCGCGCAGCGCATGCTCGACCCGCAGATCGACCGCGAGCTCGATCGGCTTCTGCAACCGGTCGGTGGCAAAGCCGGCGCGGTGGAGGTCGGCGAGCCCTTGATTGTCGAGCCACTTCTCGAGGCCGGCGATGCCCTGGTTGTCGATATTGACGAGACCGATGAGGTGAGCGACCTCGTTGCCGGTCGGATAGACGCGCTTGTTCTCGCGCAGGAATCCGATACCAGGAATGCCGAGCTTGTGGACGGCCTGCTGCTGCGCCGGCGTGACCTCGCGCTTGAGCCAGACGAAGCCCTTGCGTGTCCTCAGGCGCTCGCGCACCTCGGCCTCGTCGAGGTCGGGAATGGTCGCGGTGAGGAGCTCGATCGCCTCGTCCTTGTCGATGATGCGGCGCGGCTCGCCGAACAGGCTCGCCGCCTTGACGTCGGTCGCAAGGATGGCGCCGTTGCGATCGACGATGTCGGGCCGCGCGGTCGCAACCACCTCTTGCGCTGCGGCGCGGCGCGCGCTGTGGGCGTCGGCGCCGATCGCGAACATCACGAGCCGCCCGCCGATCAGGGCATAGACCGAAGCGAAGGCGAGCATGGCGAGGCCGACACGCGCGCGCGCCTTCGCGGCGCGATCGACGTTGCGCCCGTAGAGCAGGCTTCGGATCAGCCGCCGCCGCCACGGCTCAGTCGGCTTTTCGGCCAGCTTTTGGGCGGGTTTTGCAGGCGTTGCCGGGCTCATTGCTTGTCCTCGCGCTGAGGCACGGAGCCCGTCACCGCATCAGGGTCGCTCGCGGCTTCGATGGTCTTGAGCATGGCCCCGATCGGATCGGGCTCGCCCGGCCTGAACATCCGGGGCGGACGCTCCGGCAGGCTCTTCAGCGAATCATATTGCGTGCCGTTGACCGGCTTGAGGTGCAGATGCCGGTCGGACAGGCCCTGCAGCCGATGCGGCGCATCGAGCTTGGCCCATTCGGCCCGCAGCCCTGCGATCGCATCGCGCTGCTCGCGGATTTCCGCACGCAGCCGCAGCACCTTCTCGGTACGCGCCGTGGAGTCCATCTTGATCCGGTAGACATGAGCGGCTGCGAAGATCAGCGCCCCGATGACGAGGAGGTGAATGATGCGCATGCGCTAGCCGCCCCTCATCACGTCGGCGAGCTTCGGCCAGGACGATGCCTCATTGGTCTCATGCGCCGGCGCCGAGCTGCGCTCGGCCGCGCGCAGCTTTGCCGAGCGCGCGCGCGGATTGTGCGCAACTTCGTCCTCGCCGGCGACGACCGGTCGCCGCGTCAGCAGCTGGAAGCTCGGCGCAATTTGCGCGACTTCCGGCAGATGCCGCGAGCCACCGCCGGTCTTCGAACGCTCGGAGAGGAAATTTTTGACGATGCGGTCTTCCAGCGAATGGAACGAGACGACGACGAGGCGGCCGCCGGGCTTGAGCACGCGCTCGGCCGCAGCGAGCGCGGTCTGGAGCTCCTCGAGCTCTTCGTTGACGAAGATGCGCAGCGCCTGGAACGTCCGTGTCGCCGGGTGAATGTCGCCGGGCTTCGATCGCACCACCCTGCCGACGAGATCGGCGAGCGCGCGCGTGGTCGTGAACGGAGTTTCCTGCCGGTCCGCCACGATGGCGCGGGCGATGCGACGCGAATGCCGCTCCTCGCCGAAGAGATAGATGATGTCGGCGAGATCGCCTTCCGAGGCGCGCGCGACGATTTCGGCCGCGGTCGGACCTGTCTGTCCCATCCGCATGTCGAGCGGACCGTCGAGGCGGAAGGAGAAGCCGCGGCCGGCCTGGTCGAGCTGCATCGAGGACACGCCGACATCCATTACGACGCCGTCGACGCCATCGACGCCTTGCGCCGCGCAGACTTCGGCGAGGTTGGAGAAGCGGTCCTCGACCAGCGTCAGCCGGCCCGCGGCGCGTTCGACCAGCTCGGCACCGCCGGCAATCGCGGTGCGGTCGCGATCGATGGCAATCAATCGGGTTCCCGGCACGTCCAGGATCGCGCGGCTATAGCCGCCGGCGCCAAAAGTGGCATCGACGTAGACGCCGCCCTCGCGCGGGGCGAGATGCGCGATGGCCTCACGGCCAAGAACGGGGATGTGCGGAACCGAACTCATGCGCGACGCCTGCCGGCCGCCGGCCGAGATACCCAAGCGGAATCGAGGCCGAACAAGCCCATAACGCCTCGAATCATTGCGCGTCGCGGCGGTTCCACGACAAAGCCCTCGTCCAGCATGGTTACCGAGCCCGATCGTCCCGGGCCACAAACCCAGTGTTCCCAGCGGAATTTGTCGGGCAGCCATGGGATTTCGAGCCAAAATACGCTTTGGCCGCCTCCGGACGCGGGTCGGCTCTTCATCCCTCAGTAACGGCCCTTAGCGTTAAGAAAGCGTTGCTCGGTTCGTGACAAGTGGAAAAGGTGACGATGGAGTGATGCGTCATCCACACACATTGCCAAAATGAATCCGTTAACCGCGCCGCGCAATTGCGCGCGATGGAGGGTAAAGGAATAGTAAAGAGAAGGGCTTGCCCCACTCTCCGTCCATTGAGCTGCTCATGCCCTCGGGTTCGTCCACGCCTGGATCTGATTCGAAGCGTCACCGCGTTCTCCCGGTTCCCAAGACCGTGGCGGGCCTGCGCACCTTCGAGCCCGATTCCTCGATCGTCTCCGACATCATCCCCTCCCCGAACCATGGCGAGCGCAGCAAGGGACGGCAGCCGGACATGATCGTGCTGCACTACACCGGTATGCCCGATGTCGAAGGCGCGCTGGCGCGCCTCTGCACCGCCGGCACCGAAGTGTCGGCGCATTATGTCGTGCTGGAGGACGGCCGCATCGTGCAATGCGTGCCTGAGGCCAAGCGTGCCTGGCACGCGGGCGTCTCCTCCTGGGCCGGCGAGGACGACATCAACTCCTGTTCGATCGGCATCGAGATCATCAATCGCGGCCATGACTGGGGCTATCCTGAGTTTCCGCTGCGCCAGATTGCCGCCGTGATCGCGCTGTGCCGCGGCATCATGCTCCGCCGCAAGGTGCCGGCGCACCGGGTGCTCGGCCATTCCGACGTCGCGCCCGCCCGCAAGAAGGATCCCGGCGAGAAATTTCCGTGGCATTCGCTGGCCAATTCCGGCGTCGGCCACTGGGTGACGCCCGCGCCGATTGTCCGCGGCGAGACTCTCATGCTCGGCACCATCAGCGACGCGGTGCTGAGCATGCAGCAGGCGCTGGCAAGATACGGCTATGGCGTGCCCCTGAACGGCAAGTACGACGCTGCGACGATGGAAGTCGTCACCGCCTTCCAGCGCCATTTCCGCCCGGCGCGGCTGGACGGCGTCGCCGATCACTCGACGCTGTCGACCTTACAGGCGCTGCTGTCGAGCCTGCCGGCGGAAGGAACGCCGGTGGCGTCGACATAGCAGACGTCTTCCGAGAATGTGACCTCTTGCTCCGTCATGCCCGGGCTTGTCCCGGGCATCCACGTCCTGCCTCCACGCATGACGAACGTGGATGGCCGGGACAAGCCCGGCCATGACGGAAACTCAATCCATCTCCCTCATCCTTCGCGCATAGAGCCTTCGCAACGGCTCGAGCTGCGTCGCCACCGTCGCCGCACGATAGGCCTCGCGCGCCTCCTCCGTCCTGCCGAGCCGCCGCAACAGATCCGCGCGCACGGCGGGCAACAGCTCATAGCCGCGAAGCCCGCCGCGCGCGGCGATCGCATCGACGAGATCGAGCGCTCGTGCCGGCCCATCGACCATCGACAGCGCCGCGGCGTGATTGAGCTCGATCACGGGCGACGGATTGATGCGCAGCAGCACCTCGTACAGCCCCGCAATCTGCGGCCAGTCGGTTTCCTCGAAGCTCGGCGCACGCGCATGCAGCGCCGCGATCGCGGCCTGCACCGCATAGGGTTGTGGCCGGCCCGGCACGCGCAGCGCGTGCTCCACCAGCCGCAGCCCCTCGTCGATCTGCGCGCGGTGCCACAGCGAGCGGTCCTGCTCTTCGAGCAGGACGATGTCGCCGGCCGGCGTCTGTCGCCCGGCGCGGCGCGCGTCGTGCAGCAGCATCAGGGCCAGCAGGCCCTTGATGCCGGCGCGGTCGGGCATCAGCCGGTTCAGCAGGCGGCCAAGCCGGATGGCTTCGCTCGCCAGATCAGGCCGCATCAAGTCCGCGCCCTCGGTTGCGACATAGCCTTCGGTGAAGACGAGATAGACCACGGCGAGCACGCCATCGAGCCGCGGCGCCAGCATCTCGCGTTCCGGCACCTCATAGGGGATGCCGGCAAGCCTGATCTTCTGCTTGGCACGGACGAGCCGCTGCGCCATCGCCTCCTCGCCGACGAGGAAGGCGCGTGCCACCTGCGCCGTCGACAGTCCGCACACGGTGCGCAGCGTCAGTGCGACCTGGACCTCGGGCGCGAACGCGGGATGGCAGCAGGTGAAGATCAGCCGCAGCATGTCGTCGTCGAGCGTTGCGGTCGGCTCGTCCGGGCCCAGCGCGTTGAGCTCGAGCTCGTGCACCATCGCCTGCTGCTTGCCGCGGAAGACAGCCTGACGGCGGATGCGATCGATCGCCTTATGCTTGGCGACGTTGACGAGCCAGGCGCGCGGATTGTCGGGGACCTCACACGCCCAGCGTTCCAGCGCGACCGCGAACGCATCCTGCAGCGCGTCCTCGGCGAGATCGAAATCGCCGACGAGACGGATCAGCGTGGCTAGCGCCCGCCCCGCCTCGTCGCGGAAGATTTTGTCGATCTCGCCAGGGGTCATGTCACGCGATCACCCCCCCTCTCGTCATTCCGGGGCGCGGCAAAGCCGCGAGCCCGGAATCCATAACCACGATTCGGGGATATGGATTCCGGGCCTGCGCCTTGCGGCGCATCCCGGAATGACGAAGGTGAGAGAGCCGTCACTTCTCATAGACCCAGATCGGCCGCACCTCGATCGAGCCGATGCGTGCGCTCGGAATCCGCGCCGCGATCTCGATGGCGGCGTTGAGATCCTTGGCTTCGATCAGGTAATAGCCGCCGAGTTGCTCGCGCGTTTCCGCGAACGGACCATCGGTCGTCAGCGTCTTTCCGTCGCGCACGCGCACCGTTGTCGCGGTCGTGGTCGGCTGCAAGCGGTCGCCGGCCTTGAAATTGCCGTTCTGGATGATCTCTTGCGTGAAGGATTGATAGTCGGCCAGGATCTTCTGGCTGGTCGCCGCGTCGATCTTCGCGTACTCGACCTCGTTCTGATAGATCATCAGCAGATATTGCATTGCTTCACTCCTGTGTTCGGCTGTGTTGCCGACAACCAGTCGAACGGGCGGCGCGCCAAACGACATCTTCAGGATAAAATATTTCGGGCGAGCCGTGCGCGGCGATATCGGCTTGACGAAACCGTCATAAATGCCCCATGCGTTATCAGTCAGTCGGCCGGACGGCCGCTCCGGCAGGTGCCGAAAGGCCGCCGGGGAGGAAAGTCCGGGCTCCCTTGACATGCGGTGCCGGATAACGTCCGGCGGGGGTGACCCCAGGGAAAGTGCCACAGAGAATGAACCGCCCGCCTTCGCCCTTCGGGGCTTCGGCGCGGTAAGGGTGAAAAGGTGCGGTAAGAGCGCACCGCGGGTCCGGCAACGGAGCCGGCATGGCAAACCCCACCGGGAGCAAAACCGAATAGGGACGGCTTAAGCGGGCTGTTCGCGAAAGCGATAACGCCGCGGGGCGATGTCAGGCCCGCCGTCCGGGTAGGTTGCTCGAGGCCGTGTGCAAACATGGTCCCAGAGGAATGGCCGTCACGTATCGTTCGCGCAAGCGGACGGTGCCCTACAGAACCCGGCTTACAGGCCGGCTGATGTGCGACGAGGGGTTCGGTGCCAACGCATCGGACCCCTCACCATTTTGGCCGATCACCTCGCCAGCCAACCGCCGTCATTCCGGGGCTCGCGAAGCGAGAGCCCGGAATCCATCAGGCGGCCGGCGCGGAGGAGAAATGGATTCTCAGATGCGCAATTGCGCATCGTAGCTCGTGCTGCGCACGCCCCGGAATGACGGCTGCGACCTATGCGACGATCTCGTCCAACACCGCCATCAACGCCTCGGGCGCCGTCACATTCGGCGCGTGGCTGGCGTCGAGCTCGACATAGCGCCAGCCCTTCTCGCTCTTCGTGCGCCTGGCAAACTGCCCGAACACATCGCCGGGCGGAAGGCGCGTGCAATAGATATAGCTGCGCGGCATCGCCGGCTCGCCATGTTCGAGCCTCAGGCGCGTCTCGAAGCACTTGATCGGCATCGGGACGCGGCGCGCATTGAGCCAGTCGAGATCGGCCGGCGAGGTGTCCGGCGGCGGCGGGTTCGGCGGGATGCGATAGCCGTCGCCCGAGCTGACTGCCTTGCGCATCGGCTCGCGCCCGCCCTCGTTGAGGTCGAACAGCGACTGGCCGTCACGCGGCACGAAGGCGTCGAGATAGATCAGTTCCGTTACGCGCTCGCGCGCACGGTCGGCGACGCCGGTCGCAACCATGCCGCCATAGCTGTGCCCGAGCAGCACGATGTCGCTGAGATCCTCGAACGCGATGACGTTGAGGATGTCCTGGATATGGGTGTCGAGATCGACCGAAGGATTGGCCAGATGCGCGCGCTCTCCGAGGCCCGTATAGGTCGGCGCCACCAGGCGGTGGCCGGCCTGCGCCATCAGCGGGTGCATCTTCTTCCAGGCCCATCCGCCGGACCATGCGCCATGACAGAGCAGGAAGGTCTTCGCGCGCGGGGCCATGGCGTTTCCATCGTTCTTGCTTGGTACGATGGAGTGTAGCGGCCGGCCGCGCAATGTAAACGCCGCCTCAGGTGGCGCGCGTGTCTACCTTGGCCAACACCGGCGCAAGCTCGCCCGCCTCGCGCCGCAGCTTGCCCGCCTCGAAACCATGCATGCCGAGTTGCCATTGCAGGCCGACGATGGCGCCCTTGGTCGGTTGCAGCAGCGCGAGTGAGGCGAACAGCGTCACCGGCAGCCACACCGCGAGCTGCAGCCATTCCGGCGGCGCGTAGGCGGTCTCGACCGCGAGGATTGCCGGCACCACGAGATGGCCCACCACGACCATCACGAGATAGGCAGGAAAGTCGTCTGCGCGCTGGTGGAAGAGCTCCTCGCCGCAATGGTCGCAAGCCTGCGTCACTTTCAGGAAGCGGCCGAACATGTGCCCTTCTCCGCAATTCGGGCATTTGCCGCTGAAACCGCGCCACATCGCCTTGGCCAGAGAGACCGCCGCCGGAGAGACAGACATGACCACACCTCTTCCTTTTCGATGATCCATACAATAGTATCTTGCATCCATACATTCAAAGGTTATGGGGCCAAATTGCATGGAATGGATCCCTGCAATCTCGGAGCTTTCGGGCCCGCGCTACCAGCGCATCGTCGACGCCATGGAGGCCGACATTGCCGCCGGCAGGCTGGTGCGTGGTCAGCAGCTGCCGACGCAGCGCGCCCTGGCAAAGGCCCTCGGCATCGACCTCACCACGGTGACGCGCGCCTACACCGAGGCGCGGCGCCGCGGCATCATGGAAGCCAGGGTCGGACAGGGCTCGTTCGTCTCGGAGACCAGCGCGCGGCGCGCGGTTGACCTGCCGCACCCGGTCGCGATCGACCTGTCGATGAACGTGCCGCCGCACCCGCTGGAGGCGCAGCTCGACGAGCGCATCATCGCCGGGCTCGAAGCCCTCCGCGCGCAATCGGGCCTGACGGCGTATCTCAACTACCAGCCGCCCGGCGGCAGCGCGCATGAGCGCGAGGTCGCGGCGCGCTGGATGCGCACCCGCGTTCCGCATGCACAGGCCGACCGGCTGGTGATCTTTCCCGGCGCTCAGACGATCCTCTTCAACCTGCTCGCCCATCTTGCGCGGCCCGGCGACACCGTGCTGACCGAAGCGCTCACCTTCCCCGGCATCAAGGCCGCCGCGGCACTGCTCGGTGTCAAGCTCGTCGGTGTCCCCATGGATGAGGACGGCATCCTGCCGGATGCGCTGGCAAAGGCGTGCCGCGTGCATACGCCGAAAGCCGTCTATCTCATTCCGACGCTGCACAATCCGACCACGGCGACGCTTTCCGCCGAGCGGCGCGGCACTATTGCGAAGATCATCCGCGATGCCGGCACCATCCTGATCGAGGACGATGCCTACGGGCTGCTCGACCGCTCGGCCTCGCCGATCGCGAACCTCATTCCGGAGCGGACTTATCTTGCAACGACGCTGTCAAAATGCATCGCGCCGGCGCTGCGTGTTGCCTATCTGGTGACGCCCGACAGCGGCGCCCAGCGGGACATGCGCACCTCCTTGCAGGCGACCGTGCAAATGCCGGCGCCCTTGATGGTCGCGCTGGTGACGCATTGGATCGAAAACGGCATCGCCGATCGCATCATCAGCGCCATCCGCAACGAAGCGGTCGGGCGCCAGCAGCTCGCGCAACGCGCGCTGAAAGGCTTTCAGTTCCTCGCCAGGCCCGCGGCGCATCATCTCTGGCTGCGGCTGCCGGAAGGACGCCCCGACGTCGCGGCACATCTGCTGCGGAACGGGCTTGCGGTCGTCGCCGGCGATGCCTTCACCGTCGACGGGGCACCGCCGCATGCGGCACGCGTCTCGCTCGGCGCGGCCCGAAACAGATCGGAATTGACGGAAGCGCTGCGTATCCTGGTCGGCGCGCTGCACAAGCCTGCCGATACGAGGCAGATCGTCTAAAGCGGAAATGGTTTCCTTCACCTCTCCCGCTTGCGAGAGAGCATAGGCCGCCTTCGGCGGCCGTCCTCCAAGAACGCCGAGGCGAAGCCTCGGCTTTGCCGAAGGCGCGGGTGAGGGCTTTCTCCTCTTGGGGATTGTCCCGTTGTGGAGACACCCTCTCCCAACCCTCTCCCGCAAGCGGGAGAGGGAGCGCACCTCCCTCGTAGCAATCGAGCTATATTCATCGCACTTTAGATCACCGACGGTGAAGCGCCCGCAGAGCACGCTTGCATGCGGCATGGATTGACCTCGATGGCGGCAGGCATGTTTATGCGAGCCGTGCGATCAACCGTTCGGGGTCGCCGCGTGCGACAAGGACAATCCGTTGGAAACGCTCACCTACGTCCTGCTGCTGCTCGGCGCGCTCGCCGGCGGCTTCGTCTCGGGACTGGCCGGCTTCGGCACGGCGCTGATGGCACTCGGCATCTGGCTCTACGTGCTGCCGCCCTCGCTCGCGGTGCCCCTGGTGCTGATCTGCTCGGTCATCGCGCAGACCTCGACGCTGCCCTCGATGTGGAAGAATTTCGATCTCTCGCTGGTCTGGCCGTTCCTGATCGGTGGACTGATTGGCGTGCCGCTCGGGACCATGATGGTCGCCTCCGCGGACCCGGAGGTGTTCAGGCTGAGCGTCGGCGTGCTGATCCTGATCTTTTCGAGCGCACTGTATCTGAACAAGAGGCCGCTCGCGATCAAGATCGGCGGCCGGATCGCAGACGGTGCGATCGGCTTTGCCGGCGGCATTCTGGGCGGACTTGCCGGATTGTCCGGCCCGCTGCCGATCCTGTGGGCCAACATCCGCGGCTGGAACAAGCACGAGCGGCGCGGCATCTTCCAACTCTTTAACTTCACGGTGCTCGCCACCGCGCTGGTGTTGCAGACGGCATCAGGTCTCGTCGCCCTCAAGGTGGTCTGGCTCGCGGCCGTCGCGTTTCCGGGCACGCTGATCGGCGCATGGGCGGGCGCGCGCGTCTACCATGCGCTGAACGACAAGCATTTCGGCGATGTCGTGCTCGGCCTCTTGTTTCTGTCGGGCCTGACGCTCGTCTGGAACAGCCTTGGCGCGCATTAAAGCGCCGCGAACTCGCGGGAGGTCACTTTCGCTACGCGGGAGCGGAAGGCGCGACCGGCTTGGCTTCCACCGTCTCCGCGGCCTGGTCCCGCGGCGCGAAGCGCTTGCCGAACTCGCGGCGCAGCAGCCAAAGGCTCAAGCCGGCCTGCAGCGTCGTCGCCGCGATCGAAAGATGCCAGACGTGCTCGATGCGGAATCCGGGTCGCGTCGACAGCCAGAGCACCGGCAGCGAATAGGTGAGCACGCGCGTCATCGAGCTCAGCAGCACAGGCCTGGTGTTGCCGAGGCCCTGGAACATGCTGGAGCAGGTGAAGATGAGGCCCTGCGCCACCATGTTGAGCGAGATGATCCGCAGGAACAGAAAGGCGACCTCCATCGTCTCCCGGTCGTTGGAGAATCCGGCCAGCAGCAGCTCCGGCTTCAGCTGCGCGAGGATCATGAAGCCGACCGCCACGATGGAGGTGATCAGCACCGATTTGACGAAAGTCTCTCGCACCCGCGCGGCGTCGCCAGCGCCGAAATTCTGCCCGGCGATCGGCCCGGCCGCCAGTGCAACCGCGAGCGCCGGCATCTGGATGAGGGCGAGGACGCGCTGACCGATACCGAAGCCTGCCTGTGCCGCCGCGCCGAAGTCGCGCAGCACGTAGTAGACTACCGCCATGAAGATGAACATCATTGCGAACTCGCCGCCGGCCGGCAGACCGACATTGAGGATGCGCTTGAGGTGGCGTGGTTGCGGACGCCACTGCACCGGATTGAATGCAACGTAGCGCTCGACCTTGCGAAAATACGCCAGCAGCATCAGGACGCCGGCGCCCACCGCGATCGTGCTCGCCAGTCCGGCGCCGGCGACACCGAGCGGATAACCGGTGCCCCAGCCGGAGATCAGGACCGGCGCCAGTGCAATGTTGATGATGACGGCAAGGACCCGCACCAACATGGCGGGGCGCACGATGCCGGTCGCGCTGAGCGCGGAGGCAATGACTTGCATGACGAATTCCAGCGCGAGCGCCGGCATGAACCACAACAGATAAGTGGTCCCCGCCTCGATCGTGGCCTGGTCAGCGGCGATCGAACGCATGTAAAGACGCGACAGCACCGCTCCCGTGACCAGGGTCAGCAGGCCGAACAGCACCGACAGCGCGACCGCCTGATTGAAGATCAGATTGGCGTCCCGCCGGTCCTTGCGTCCCACCGCATGCGCAATCAGCGCCACTGTCCCGACGCCGAGCACCTGTATCAGGCCGTTGACGAGAAAGCCGGCATTTCCCGCGGCGGCCACGCCTGCCACTGCGGCATCACCCAGCCCCGACACGAAGTAGAGATCGACCAGCTGGCAGATCATGATCGAGATCATGCCGGCCATGATCGGAGGCGCCATGCTCAGGATGTGGCTAGCGATGGAGCCGCGCGTCAGGTCTTTCATCTCATTCCATCCCTCGACGCCGTGACGGCGGGACTTCGCCCCGCCGCCGCGCGCCTCACTCCGCTGCTGCGATCTGTCCGAGCTCCACCACCTGACGCTCGAACAGGCCGCGATAGATGCCCCCTTGCTTGGCTGCGAGCACCGTATGCGTGCCCTGCTCGACGATCTCGCCGCGGTCGAACACCAGGATGCGATCGAGGCTCCTCACCGTCGACAGCCGGTGCGCGATCACGATCGAGGTGCGCCCCTTCATCAGCCGCTCCATCGCCTCCTGGATCAGCGCCTCCGATTCCGAATCGAGGCTCGAGGTCGCCTCGTCCAGGATCAGCACCGGCGCATCCGCCAGGAAGGCGCGCGCCAGCGCGACGCGCTGCCGCTCGCCGCCCGACAGCTTGACGCCGCGCTCGCCGACCAGCGTGCCGTAGCCCTTCGGCAGGCGCAGGATGAAGTCATGCGCGTTGGCGAGGCGGGCCGCCTGCTCGATCGCTTCAAGGCTGGCACCGGGCCGGCCATAGGCGATGTTCTCGGCGAGCGTGCGGTGAAACAGGATCGGCTCCTGCTGCACGATCGCGATCTGGCTGCGCAGCGATTGCTGCGTGGCGAGCGCGATATCCTGCCCGTCGATCAGCACGCGGCCGCCGGTGACGTCGTAGAGCCGCTGCACCAGCTTGACGAAGGTGGTCTTGCCGGAGCCGGAGCGGCCGACCAGGCCGACCCGCTCGCCGGCGCGGATCCTGACCGACAAGCCGTCGTACAGCGGCACGCGATGGCCGCCATAGCGGAACGTGACGTCGTCGAACACGATCTCGCCGCCCTCGATCGCGATCGGCCGCGCGTCGGCCGCATCGGCAATGCCGATCGGCTCGTCATGGATCGCCACCAGCTCGTCCATGTCGTTGACCGAGCGCTGGAGGTTGTTGATGTGCATGCCGACGTCGCGCAAATAGGCGTGGATGATGTAGTAGCTGGTCAGCACATAAGTGACGTCGCCGGGCGAGGCGTGACCTGACATCCACAGCAGCACCGATCCGCCGATCACGGACGCGCGCAGGCACAGCAGCAGCGAGAGCTGCGACATCGCCGTGTAATTATAGCGGTACCAGGTCCGCCGCACGCGCACGCGCCAGCGGTTGATGACACCGGCGAGCCGCGTGTCCTCGCGCGACTCCGCGCCGAAGGATTTCACCACGGCATTGCAGGTCAGCGCATCCGCCAACGTGCCGCCGACCTTGGTGTCCCAGGCATTGGAGACGCGGGCCGCCGGCGCGATGTAGCGGGTCGAGAGCACCACCGTGATCGTGACGTAGAAGATCGCCCCGATCGCGATCACCACGCCGAGCGAGGCCCAGTGCATCCCGATCAGGATCATCGAGCCCACCAGCACCAGCAGCGAGGGCGCCAGCGCCATCAGGATGGTGTCGTTGAGCAGGTCGAGCGCCCACATGCCGCGAGTGATCTTCCGCACCGTGGAGCCGGCAAAGGAGTTCGCATGCCAGTCGGTCGAGAAGCGCTGCACGCGGGTGAATGCCTCTTGTGCGACGTCCGACATGGTTTTGAGCGTGAACGGCACGATCGCCTGCAACCCTGCGAGCCGCAGCACCACCGAGGCCGCGCCCAGCGCCACGATGGCGCCGAACGCGACCAGCGCGGCATGGCGCGCATCGGGATCGGACGGTCCGCGGGTCAACGCATCGACCAGATGTCCGGAGAAGACCGGCATGAACAGGTCGGCGACGGTTGCGCCCAACAGGCCGCCGGCCACGACGAGGCCGCGCACCGGCTGCTTCAGCCAGTGCCGGAAGACGAAGGGCAGCACCACGCGAATGGCGGCGGGCTTCTTTGACAGAGCGGTCATGGCATCATCCGGCCGCTTCGCGCGGGCCGGCTCCATCGATGGACGCAGGCCGGCCGCGAAGGCCGCGACGGCGTCACGTAAGACTGACTTTGACTTGGGAAACGAAGCGATCGGGACGCTTGGCCAAAACCTTGGCCCAATCGAAGCTGGCGGAAGAGGCCTCTAACAGGCCGCGTACATACCGAGCCAGAACGTGATCGAGGTCATCATCGAGCGCGGGCGTACGATCTGCGATTGCGACGACATCATGCAAATCTCTCCCCGGTTCGAATGAATGAGGTGCGCTTTATAGATGTGTCGCCAGCCGATTGCAACGGGGCTCGCGCGAGATCACGCACGAGTGTTGCAAATTAGTGCGCGTCGCCGGCCGCGCCGAACGGGGAAGCCGGCTTGTTCAGCAGCGCGACCAGCAGGCTGAGACCGAGATAGAACAGCGCCAGCATGAGGAAGACATCGCCGAAGCTCATCACCACGGCCTGACGATGCACGATCTGGCTGAGCTGCTTCATCGCCATCAGCGCGGAATCGCCGAGCCCCTGGAACTTCTGCATCAACATGGTCAGGGTTTCAGTCGCGGTCGCGTTGCCCCAGGTCACCCGCTCCTGCAGGCGGACGATGTGCAGGTCGGTGCGTTCGTTGAGCACGGTGTTGATGACGGCGAGGCCGACCGCGCCGCCGAGATTGCGCATCAGGTTGAACAGTCCGCTCGCGTTCTTCACCTTCTCGGGCGCGAGCGTGCCGAGCGCGATGTTGTTGGTCGGCACCATCGCGAACATCATGCCGATGCCGCGCAGGATCTGCGGCACCAGCAGCTCGTAGAAATCGTATTCGCGCGTGATAAAGGTCATCTGGTAGGAGCCGATCGCGAACACGATGAGGCCGAATGCGATCATGTAGCGCATGTCGACCTTCGCCATGAGCCGGCCGACCAGCGGCGCGACCAGGAACATGGTGATGCCGGAGACGAACATGGTCTCGCCGATCATCAGCGCGCTGTAGCCGCGCACTTCGGCGAGATAGCGCGGGTAGATGTAGGTCAGGCCGTAGAGGCCGATGCCGATGCAGAATTGCAGCGTGCATCCGACGGCGAAATTGCGGTCGGAGAAGGTGCGCAGATTGACGATCGGCTCGGCCGCCGTGAACACGCGCCAGAAGAAGGCGATGGCCGAGAGACCGCTGATCCAGGCGCAGATCGCGACCGACGTGTCCTGCATCCATTGATGTTGCGATCCTTCCTCCAGCACGTATTCCAGCGTGCCGAGGAAGCTCGCCATGAACAGCAGGCCCCACCAGTCGAAGCGGTCGAGCAATTCGAAATGCGGCTCGTCGAAATCGACCAGCGCCAGCACACCTAATGTAATGCCGATGCCGGGCACGACGTTGATGAAGAACAGCCAGTTCCACGACATCAGGTCGGTGATGTAGCCGCCGACCGTCGGCCCGATGGTCGGGGCCAGCGTCGCGACGAGGCCGATGATGGGTCCGACGATGTGGAATTTGGTGCGCGGGAAGACGGTGTAGGCCGAAGCGAACACGGTCGGGATCATGCCGGCGCCGAGAAAGCCCTGCAGCGCACGCCAGAGGATCATCTCCTCGATCGTCGTGGCGAAGCCGCAAAGCAGGCTTGCGGCGGTGAAGCCCGCCGCCGAGATCGCGAACAGCAGCCGCGTGCCGAAGGCGCGCGACAGGAAACCCGACAGCGGGATCGCGATCACCTCGGCGATCAGATAGGCGGTCTGAACCCAGGACACCTCGCTGGAGCTCGCCGACAGCCCGGCCTGGATTTCGCTCAACGAGGCCGAGACGATCTGGATGTCCAGGATCGACATGAACATCCCGAACACCATGATGATGAACGCGAACAGCCGCTTCGGCGCAATGCGCTCCGAAGCGGGATCCGCCATCATGGCAGGTGAAGCGGTGGTGGCGGTGGCCATGTGTCAGCTCGGACTCATCTCACCTCTCCCGCAAGCGGGAGAGGGAGCGCACCTGCATTCGGGGCAGCGGCGCGGCTCATGTCATCGTCCCTACTGCGGATGAACCGCGGTGGGATGGTCGAGGTCGACCTCGCTGTCGGCGTCGGCAGCGCCCTTGTTGGTGTCGACGGTGGCGTAGACCGACATGCCGGCGCGGAGCAGGTTCTGCTTCGCCACCGATTTGGGCACGCGAATGCGGACCGGCACGCGCTGCACGATCTTGGTGAAATTGCCGGTGGCGTTGTCGGGCGGCAGCAGCGTGAACACCGAGCCGGCGCCCGCCGCGATGCTGTCGACCACGCCGGAGAACTTGCGCATGCCATAGGCATCGACCTTGATCGTCACCGGCTGTCCCGGGCGGATGCGCTTGAGCTGCGTCTCCTTGAAATTCGCATCGATATAGACCTCGTCCAGCGGCACGATGTTGCCGAGGCGCTGGCCGACCGCGACGAAGTCGCCGGTGTTGACCAGGCGGTTCGAGAACGTGCCGTTGACCGGTGCGCGCACCGCGGTGAAGCCGAGGTCGCGCTCGGCCTTGGCCAGCGTGGTCTTGAGCTCGGCGAGCTGCGCTTGCGCTTCGGCCTGCTGCGCCTTGGCGACGTCGACATTGCTGACGGCAACCTCAAAGGCGGCCTTTGCAGCCTTGACCGCGGCGGCGCCCTGGTCGCGTCCGGCTTCCGAGCTTTCGAAGGTGGCGCGCGAGGCAAAGCCCTTGCTGCTCAGCGCCTGCTGGCGCTCGTAATCGAGGTCGGCGCGCTTGAGGCCCGCTTCCGCGGAGACGAGCTGCGCCTTGGCCTGGGCGACCTGGCTGTCGAGTGCGGCGACCTGGCGGCCGATGCGATCGATGGTGGTCTGCTGGGTCGCGATCTTGGTCGCGGCGGCTTGGACCGCGATCCTGTAATCGCCGTCGTCGATGCGGAAGATGATGTCGCCGGCCTGGACGGGCGTGTTGTCGCCGGCGAGGATCGCGGAGATGTGGCCGGCAACGCGCGCGCCGAGCATGGTGTTGTTGGCGCGGACATAGGCATCGTCGGTCGAGATGTAGAAGCGGCCGACCAGCGTGTAATAGCCGGCATAGCCCGCAACGGCGAACGCGAGCGCGAGGCCGAGGCCGGTCAGGACGAATTTGCGCTTGCCGGATTTGGGCGCAGCGGCGGCGGGCGCTTCCGCCGCGGGTGCCGGCGGCTTGTCGGTCACCGGGTTCTCCGGCGCCTCGCGGGTCGGACGCTTCGTTTCCTCGGCGACATGAGGGCGCAACTGCTCGGCAGGGAGTGCGGATGCCTCGGAGCCAGCATCACCACCCGCCTGGTCCTCCACCGCTTCCTGGCGAAGGACGCGAGCCGTCTGGTCTCTCGATGCGGCCATCCAGGCCTCCCCAAAAACGCAACCGAGGGCGCCCGCTGCTGCGGGCGGTCTCCTCGCTGGATCTCAAATACCATTGACCGAACGGTTCGGTCAATATAGAGATCGTGTCCTGCAGACCTTACTGCCGCGAAGCCTTCGTTGGCGTTTCATGGCCCTGATCCGAACCAAAAAGCTTCCGAGACCCTAAACCAATGGTTGTAGCTGCCGGCGAACAATTGCACGTCGTCCCGGACGAGGACAATTCCAAGCGCCGCCAGATTCTGGACGGTGCCCGCAAGGTGTTCATGGATCTTGGCTTCGACGGCGCCAGCATGGGCGAGATCGCCCGCGCCGCGCAGGTCTCCAAGGGCACGCTCTACGTCTATTTCGCCGACAAATTCGCGCTGTTCGAAGCCATCGTCGAACAGGAGGCGCTCCAGCATGGCCAGGTCGTGTTCAGTTTCGATCCCGAGCGCGAGGCCGAGACCACGCTGAAGGAGTTCGGCCTCGCCTATCTTCACCTGGTCTGCCGCCCCGGTGGCGGATCGGCGATCCGCACCGTGATGGCGATCGCCGAGCGCATGCCGGATGTCGGCCGCCGTTACTATGCGCGCGTGCTGGACAAGAGCATCAACCGCCTCTCCGACTATCTCAAGGCCCGTGTCGCCTCGGGCGATCTCGCGATCGACGATTGCGATCTCGCCGCCTCGCAGTTCATGGAGCTCAGCAAGGCCTCGCTGTTCCTGCCCTTCGTGTTCCAGGCGGCGCCCGCGCCGTCGGAACAGCGCATGAGTGCGGTGGTCGAGAGCGCAACGCGGATGTTCCTGGCGGCGTATAAGGCGAAGTAGCCGCGCGTTGCGCCTGTGGGCCGGGCGGCTATATTGCGGCCATGTCTCGTGATCTTCGCCCGCCGCTCGACATCCTCCACTACGAGATCGTCCAGGAACAGGCTTCGGCGCTTGGACGGATGGGCCGCGCCCTCGAACAGAGCCTGTCGCGCTTGCGCGAGTTCGACGCCGCCCACGCAGCGACCGATGTGCCGGAAGCGATGCAACCGGCCAGGCGCAAGCTGGTGCTGGAAGCTGGCCAGGCGCTTTGGATGTTCGTGGTGCAACGCGAGGCGTCCGGCTTGCGCGACAGCCGCCACATCATGCGCACCTACAACGTCCCGGGTGAGGTGCAGCGCTGCATGGGATTGGCACCGGCGCCGCGGAAGCCGGCTGCGGGGTGAACTCCGGCTCGGCTGGGATCAAATTTCGATGTCTTCCATTGCGCGCCACCCGTGAAGGACGCGCCGCCCCTCCCGCGCGAACGCAAAGCAGTTGCCACCGCCGGCGGGCTGATCGTGGATGCGGGCGATGGGGTGGCCCGCAATGTGGCAAAACAGCAGCGTGCCGACTGCGCCGTGGCCGACGAACAGGACGTCGCCGGGACGATGTCGCGCCAGCACCGCCTCAGCCTCGCGCACGATCCGCGCCTGTGCATCCGCGGCACGCTCCCAGCCGCGCACGCTGAGATGAGGCGCGGCGAAGAACTGGTCGGCGACGGCTTCGAACTCGGCCGGCTTCAGGAAGCCGGTCGCCGAACGGTCGTTCTCGTGCATGGCCTCGCGGATCTCGATCATCAGTCCGAGACGAGCGGCAATGATCTCGGCGGTCTCGATCGCCTTCCGCTCGCCGCTGGCGACGATCTGCGTCGTGCTTGCAAGCCAGCCTGCATTCGCCAAGGCTTCGGTGCGCGCGCGACCGACCGGGCTCAGGCCCCATTGCGGCACCGGCACATCGGGATCGATTTGCACCTGCGGGTGGGTGAGATAGCGGACGATAGACATTGCCTTTGACGCGATCGTAGCCCGCATGGAGCGAAGCGGAATGCGGGGACAGTTTTTCCCGGATTGCGCTTCGCTCCATCCGGGCTACTGGCAAATCGGGCTATTCGTCGATGTACTCGTCGTCTTCCCGCTTGTGCATCGTGCTCTTGCGAGCACCGAGCGAACCGGTCACCGACGGCTCGCGCCCGCTCGCATAGGGTCTGCGCGATTGCGCGCGCGAGGCGACCTCTTCGCCCGACACCGCGGCCGGCTGGCAGATCAGGCGGCGGCTGGCGCGGCGCATCAGATCGACATGGATGTGATCGTAGTGAAAGACGTTGGAGCCCGGCGCCAGCACGGTCGTGAAGTGCGCGCAGGCCCCAGCCTGCACGTCGCGCAGGAAGCCCTGCTCTTCCGGCATGCCGCGCCAGCCGTCCTTGATGGTGATGCGGCGGCCGTCGGCGAGCACGAAGGCGGAAATGTCGAGGGCGTTGCCGAAGGCGTGCTCCGAAATATGGGCCCGCGAATTGCCGTTCATCCCGCGGCAGGAATAGGCGGAGATCTGCTTGATCTCGGCGACGCGCACGCCGAACCAGCGCATCGCCGACGGCTGCACGGTGTCGGCGAGCCAGCGGTCGAGCTCGGACACGATCGGACAGGCGAGCGTCGCGGTCGGCTTGATCGCGACGGGACCGACGCTCGTGACGGGATTACCCTGCGCTGGACCAAGACGCGGCAGCGGCTGCTGCGCCGGCGCCTGCGAGTAAGGCGCCGGACGAGCCGGATAGCTCGGTGTGTTCATGTAGCGCGCCGCCCCCGCGGCATCGGTGCCCTCCGGCGGCAGATCGATCTCGTCCTCCTGCGCGGCCACGCCGGGTGCGTTGAGCGACATCGGCCCGGACGACGTGCCGTAGCCGGCGGGCTGGCGCACCGCGCTCTCGGGATAGTTCGAGCGCTGCGGATAGGACGATGCCGGATAGGACGATGTTGGATAGCCTTGGCTCTGCGGATAATTCGACTGCGGCTGCACCGGCCAACGCGGCTGGTTGCCGATGCTGCCGGGCGGACGCAGCGCCTCGTCGGCAAAGCCATAGGTGCCGGAGGCTTCGCCGATGGCGGCGACCTTGAGCGGAAACTCGGCGCCGCAGCTGCCAGGCCCGGAGATCGGGTCGATGCGGACGATGTCCGCACTTTCCTTGACTGCGCCCGATTTCAGGCATGCGGCTTCTGCCTCGGCCCGCCAGGGTTCGCGTTCGGCCTGGAAGAAGCCGCGACCGCAACCCGCTAGCGAAACAAGGACGATGGAGCCGACGAGATACAAACGAACTCCGCGCGTCATGCACGCACGTTCGATGAATTTACTTAAAGACTCTTCAACGTGTTGATTTCAGTGTTCTTTAACCATACCGGGCGCGGCGGCACCGGTTGCTGCCGATGACGAGCGACAGCGAGCCTGACTTTTTCGAAAAGAGACTTTCTGTTAACCATAAGGGCTGCGCGCCAAGCAGCGCGCACCGAGGGAGCGACCTCATGACGTTCGCCGGCAGATTGAGCGTGATCACCGCCTACCTCGCCATGGCCTTCGTCGGCGCCATCGTGCTCGGGATGATTTAGACTCAAAGCACACAGTGACTCTCTTCCCTTCTCCCCTTGTGGGAGAAGGTGGCGCGCGAAAGCGCGACGGATGAGGGGTTCTATCCTCGCGGCACAGTGCTTGTGGAGACAACCCCTCACCCAAGTGAATTCGTGTCGACCAGCGGAGCTGCCCTCTCCCACAAGGGGCGAGGGCACAACAATGCGCATCGCCACGAGCTACGACCGCGCGCTCCATTGAGGTGACGTCGTGATCAGCTCCTCCCGTGGCGCATCGACCCGCGTCCAGTCGTTGCCGGAGCACCAGAAGCGGCCGAGCGCGCAGGCTTCGACGTGCAGCTTGCCGGAGCTCTTCAGCGTCATCGTGGCGTAGTAGGTGTTGCCGCTGGAGCGGCTGTAGATGCTGCCGGTCCAGACATTGTGCTTCTTCGGCTTCATGTTGACGAGCACGCTCTCGCCGCGGCTCGACGCTTCACTGAGCGCGTAACCGCACAACGCAGCTCCACAGCGCTCGATGCGGACCGTGCCCTTGGCGCCGGCGCTCTCCCATTCGCCGAGCAGCGCGTGGCCCGGGTCAGTGCTGATCTGCGCCACCGCTGCGGTCTGATTGATCTCGGTGCTCGGAACGATGACCGGCGGCTCGATGCGCGGCGGTTCGAGCGCGGCGGTCTTCGGCTGATCGGTGCGCTCCAGATCAACCCGCGGCGGACCGGGCCTCAACGTCTCCAGTCTCGAAATCTCCAAGCTTGGCGCCGGCGGCGGTGCAACGGGCTGCGACGTCGCCGCGGCAAGCACGGGAGGCGCCGGTGCCGGCACCACCACAGCCGCTTGGGGCGGCTTGACCGCTGCCGTCGGACAAGCCGGCTGCGGCGCCTGGACCATCAGCGTGGGCGCCGGCTGCGCGGCTCGTGCCATGCCGACATCGTCCGTCGACCTGAGGCTGCGCCTGGAAGCCACCGTGATACAGGACGCAGATCGGCAATTGCGCGGCGCCTCGACATGGAACCGGTTGCCGCCGATCGAGAACGTGTAGGCGCCGGCCTGCGCCGTCGGCGCGATCGCCAGCAACGCGATCGATGTGGCAAGACAGGTGGCAAGCCAGGTTGCAAGCCGCTGCATCTGCGTTTCCCTCGGTGTCGCGACGACGTTACGCAGCGCAGGCGAGGCTGAATGTGCGCTGCATCACCCAGGCGTTGTTCGCTCGTTGTGACGCCCATCACAGAACGCCCGACCGCCGCGGCTTAGGGTCGAACCACGCTTCATTCACCAGCGACACCAGTCCATATCGGGACCGCGCTATTTTCGGAGGTTGTCATGAACAAGCTCTCCATCGCCGCCACCGCCCTCTTCCTGGCTTCGACCGCCGCCGCGCATGCCGGCAATTCGATCTCGTTCCAGATCGAGGGCCAGCACATCCGCATCGAGACGCCGCGCAACTGCGCTTCGCTCAATTGCGTGACCATCGTCGCGCCGGGCCTGTCGGACAAGCCGATCAAGCTGAACAACATCAACCTCAAGGGTCTTGGCGGCTCCAAGGACGATGACGACGACACCACGCCGGCTCCGGCGCCCACGACGGCGCAACCCACGCCGGCTCCCGTGCAGCAGCAGCCCGTGCCGCAAGCGACTGCGCCGGCAGCGCCAGCCGCGCCCGCTGCCCCAGCCGCGACCGCTGCCGCCGCTCCTTCTGTCGGCTTCGACAGCTCGCAGCCTGCTCCTGTTGCTGCGCCTGCCCCTGTTGCCGCTCCCGTCGCCGCGGCTCCCGCGCCGGCTCCGGTGGCTGCCGCGCCCGTGGCCGCAGCGAACTCGCCGATCGGCATCTGGGCGACCGAAGAGAACAAGGGCAATGTCCGCGTCGAGCAGTGTGGCGCCAATCTCTGCGGCTATGCCGAGAAGACCAATGAGCGCATCCTGATCAACATGAAGCCCGAAGGATCGAAGTGGAGCGGCCGCATTCGCGATCCCAACTCCGGCCGCAACTACGACTCCACGATCTCGATGAAAGGTCCGAATACGATGCGCGTGCAAGGCTGCGCCTTCGGCGGCATGTTCTGCGGCGGCCAGACCTGGAAGCGCGTGAGCTGACCCGCGGAGCGCATCGCGAAAAGTAGACAACTCTTCGTCATGCCCGGGCTTGTCCCGGGCATCCACGTTCTTCGTACCGCAATCAAGACGTGGATGGCCGTGCCTTCGCCGCGCCGTAGCGGCTTCGTCCGTGCAGGCGGGACAAGCCCGGCCATGACGGAAGGATAGCTAGCCCCTGCCCCGACGACAGACGTTCATCCACCATTCAGCCACACCCCGTTGAAATCGCCCGATCTCGCCTCACGCTCTCACCGGGAGTCCTTCGTGACATCAATGCTGGCTTGGCGCCGCCTCGTATTCGCGCTCGCCCTGCTGGCCTTGCCGCTGGCAGGCGCTGGTGTAGCGTGCGCATCCGAGACGATCGAGTTCGCACAGGCGCAACCGCAAGCCCAGCCAACGCCCGCGCCTTCGCCGACGCCGACGGCGACGCCGGCACCGTCTGCAGACGCACAGCCCCCCGCCGTCGAGCCGATCGGCAACGTCGCGACCGTGACGGGGATCGCGACCGTGATCCGCGACAAGAATTCCTATCCGCTGCGCGTGCGCGACGATATCTATCTCAACGACATCGTGCAGACCTCGTCGAACTCCGCGCTCGGGCATCACCTTCAACGACGCCACCACGTTCAACCTCTCGGCCAGCGCGAAGATCACCATCGACAATTACGTCTATGACGACGGCGGCAAGCAGAATTCGGCGATCTTCGACGTCGGCAAGGGCACGGTTGCCTTCGTGGCGGCCGCGGTGGCGAAGACGGGCGACATGAAGATCACGACGCCGACGGCAACGCTCGGCATCCGCGGCACCACCGGGGTCGTCGACGTGCCCGAAGGGGCGGCGGCGAACCGGGCGCGAACGTCAACATCAAGCTCTATCCCGACGCCGACGGCCGGGTCGGCCACATCGATGTCGAGGAACGCGCGAGCGGCGCGCGGCTCGGCGCGCTGACGCAAGCCGCGAGCGGCTTTGCGATCCGAGCGGGCGCAGCCACGGCCGGCGGCATGCGCTTTGCTGCCGTGCCGATCATAATTCCCGCGCCGCAGATCGCGCGCGACCGCGGCTTCGTCGGCCAGGTGCATCTGGCGCAGACCGCGGGCCGGCAGATCGTCATCGAGCAGCGCGACTTCCGTCGCGCCAATCCGGCTGCGCTCAGCCGCATTCCGCGGCCGGCACAACCGCCGCAGCAGCAACAATTGCGGCCGACGACAACCCCAGGCCGGCAGCCGCAACGACCGAACGTCCAGCCGCGACAGGACAATCGTCCGGGTCAGCAGCAGCCGGGCACGCCGAGCCGGCAGGGACTACAGCAAGGCATGCAGCCGCAGCCCGGCCAGCCGCAAGGTGCCGGCCGTCCACGCGTACCGCAGACCCTGCCGCAGCGTGATGGACAGATTCAGCCCGGAGGAATCGTGCCGCCGCAACCGGGCGGGACACAGCAAGCAGATCCGCAGCAGCCATTGCCGCGCACAGGATTGCAACCGGGCCAGCCTCCGGCTCAACAACCAGGTATGCAGCGCCCCGGCGGCTTCCAGCCACGCCTCCCCGCCGCGCAACGTCCCGCAGCGCCGCACAGACCCGCGCCCGCTCCGAAGGAGAAGGAGCGGCGGTAGTCTTCCTTCTCCCCTTGTGGGAGAAGGTGGCGCGAAGCGCCGGATGAGGGGTTCTATCCACTCGCCGGACCCGCTCGTGAGGATAGAGACCCCTCACCCGTCTCGCCGCTATTGCGGCGAGCCACCCTCTCCCACAAGGGGAGAGGGTGCACCTTCAATGCCGCACTGAAATTGCGCGTAAATAACTCACGCCTCGCCGCGCAGCCAGGCCTTCACCTTCCGCAACAGGCCGTGCCGCAATTCATCGACGGAAGCTGCTTCCGCAGGTGTCAGCGTCTGCAAAGATGCATGGATGTCGTCTTTCGCCAACGGCGACACCGGCTCGGAAACCTGCTCCGGGGCGAACAGAGGCGCCAGCCCTGCCGCCGCGAGCGCGATCGGTCCGATCTGAGTCAGGAAGACGCGTTCGTATTCGCGCGACAGACGGGCGATCGCGTCGTCCAGCGTCAGCCAGTCGACCGCCTTGATGTCGTTCATCAGCTTGCGGACCGGCCCGCCGTCGGCCTCCATCCGCCAGTAATGCACGACCTTGGAGCGCCCGCCGGACTGATAGACCAGCGTGCCCAGAAATTCGTGCACGGCCACGTCGTGGCCGGTCTCCTCCAACACCTCGCGGTGCGCGGCTTCCCTCGGCGTCTCGCCGTCGTCGAGCTTGCCCTTGGGCAGGACCCATTCGTTGCGCTTGCGCTGGCGCACGACTGCAACCAGCGGCACCGGCGCGCGCCGCAACACAATACCACCCGCCGCCATGACCGGCGCCCGCGCCATCGTCACATCCGTATCGATCGAATCGTCCCCGCCCGACGATATAGGCGGCGGGGGCGGCGGATTGAAGGCTACTTTCTCCTGAGCAGCGCTTGACCGGCGCGAATGCGCGTGCCCTCGGCAATGCCGTCGCAGAACGAGAAATCGCCGGGCGCGAGGATGATGATGGTCGAGCCGTGCTCGAACCAGCCGAGCTCCTCGCCTTTGCTCACGTTGACGTCGCAGGGAAAATTGACCGGGCCGCGCGTCTGCGCGTTCAGCACCATGTCGAGGAAGTGCAGGCGGATGCTCGCGACCAGAATCGCCGCCACCGGCACCAGCGTCACGGCTTCGCCGGTCGACAAATGCGTGCGGATCACCGCGCGCTCGTTCTTGCAGAACAGACGCTCGACGCGCTTGAGCGCGATCGGGTTGACGTTCCAGACGTCACCGTGGATCAGCGTGACCCGCTCGATGTGCGCGTCATAAGGCGCATGGAAGCGGTGATACATGCTCGACGTCAGCCGCAGCGTAACGAAAGAGCCGTTGCGGTGCTGCTCGACCAGCGCGGAATCGCCGACGAGATCGAGCAGCGAATAGGGCGCGCCCTTGACCTGGAACAGCTCGGTGTCCGCGATTTTCCCGTGAGCGCCGACGATGCCGTCCGAGGGGCTCGCCACCACTGCAGGATCAGGATCGAACGGCCGCAGGCCCGGCTTCAGCTCCCGGGTGAAGCAGTCGTGCAGACTGCTGAACTGCGTCTTGCGCGCCTCCGACAGATCGAGGTCGGAGAACAGCTTCCACAGCGCGATCGAGAAGTCCCGCACCAGGGGATTCTCGATCTTGGAGAACCAGCCCATGAAGCGGGTCAGGGCCGCGCGCGGGATGCGGTTGGTCAACAGGAAGTTGAGGTCTTCCTGCTGGGTGAAAGAGGCGATGAGGGCTTTGACTGTCATGAATCTGTCAGCTCGCAGGTTTAGCGCTTGTTGTCATGGAAACGACACTCCCGATTCTCTCGATGTCCGTGGCCGCCGCAGCGTCCGCTGCCGCCGTCCTCCCGAAGATCAAGGCGCGGGTCGAACTCTCCCGCGCCAAGCACCGCTCGCTGGCCGGGCACTCGAAGATGTCGCGCCGGGTGGCGCGGCTGCTGCCGTTCTACGAGTTCGAGGGTGATCAATACTTCGCCTGCGACGGCGCGCCGGCGAACATCGCAGCGCAACGCAAGGACGCCTTTTTCCGTCTCGCCAGGCTTTACGCCGAGCGCTACCCCCGGGGTCGCGCGATGACGAAGGAAGCGGCGGAGACGATCTCCGACCTGAACTTCACCGAAAGCTACCGCGTGCCGTTCCAGTTCTCGCGTCTCGTCCGCGAGCATCTGGGCACGTCGACCTTCATGGAATCCTCGCGCGGCGTCACCGTCACCGACGTCGACGGCAACACCGCTTACGACCTCACGGGCTCCTACGGCGTCAACATCTTCGGCAACGACTTCTACAAGGAGTGCATCGAGGGCGCCGAGAAGCGCGCGCATGCGCTGGGCCCCGTGCTCGGCCCCTACCATCCCGTCATCCTCGAGAATGTGCAGCGGCTCTGCCAAATCTCCGGCCTCGACGAGGTCTCGTTCCACATGTCCGGCACCGAGGCCGTGATGCAGGCGGTGCGGCTGGCGCGCTACCACACCAAGCGCACGCATCTGGTTCGTTTCGCCGGCGCCTATCACGGCTGGTGGGGCGACGTGCAGCCGGGCGTCGGCAATCCCATTCCTGCGCACGAGACCTATACCCTCGCCGAGATGTCGGAGAAGACGCTGCATGTCCTGCGCACGCGCAAGGACATCGCCTGCGTGCTGGTCAACCCGCTGCAGGGGCTGCATCCTAACGCCAACGCGCCCGGGGATTCCTCGCTCGTCGATTCCTCGCGCGAAGGCCATTTCGATCGCGCGGCCTACACCGAATGGCTGAAGAAGCTGCGCGAAGTTTGCAGCGAACGCGGCATCGTCCTGATCTTCGACGAGGTGTTCGTCGGCTTCCGCCTCGCCGCCGGCGGCGCCCAGGAGTATTTCGGCGTGCGCGCCGACATGGTGACCTACGGCAAGAGCCTCGCCGGCGGCCTGCCGGTCGGCGTGGTCTGCGGCAAGCGCGAATTGATGCGGCGCTTCCGCGACGACCGCCCCGCCGACATCTGCTTCGCCCGCGGCACCTTCAACTCGCACCCCTACGTCATGACGGCGATGGACGAGTTCTTGAGCCGCCTCGCCAGCCCGAACTTCCGCGCCGTTTATGATGGGCTGGAGGAGACCTGGAACGGGCGCGTGAAGAAGCTCAACCAGATGATGCAGGATGCCGACCTGCCGGTGCGCTTCGCCAACTTCTCCTCGATCTGGACGGTGAAATACACCACGCCGTCCCGCTACAATTGGATGCTGCAATATTACCTGCGCGCCGAAGGCCTGGCGTTGAGCTGGGTCGGCACCGGACGGCTGATCTTCAGCCTCAACTACACCGACGCCGACTTCACCGAAGTCGCCGACCGCTTCGTCCGCGCCGCGCAGAAGATGAAGGCCGACGGCTTCTGGTGGCACGATGGCGTGCTCACCAACAAGCAGATCAAGCGCCAGATCCTGAAAGAGATGCTGGCCAAGCGCTTCGGGCGCTGAGGCTTTCTGACACTTGGCCCCGATCACCGCTCGCCCTTCTCCCTCGCCCCGCTTGCGGGGAGAGGGTCGGGGTGAGGGGGACTCTCCGCGCGTGCGGTGAGCATTGACGCACGACCATCTGGCAGCATCCCCGCGGAGAGTCCCCCTCACCCGAATTTGCGCTCCGCGCAAATTCGACCTCTCCCCGCACGCGGGGAGAGGTGAAGGAAGCACCGCGTTCGCAGTCCCGAACACGTGGATGCCCGGCACAAGGCCGGGCATGACGTAGCCATCAGACATCGGAGCGTGTCGCGTGCGCCGCGCGCTTCAAGCGTGCTGCTCTTCGAGCACGGGCTCGTCGATGAAGCCCAGCGTGTGCTCGGGATTGAGGTGCAGGCCGGGATCCATCAGCTCGCCGCGCATCAGGGCGAGCGGAGCACCGCGATAGAGCATCAAATCGTGGAACGGATCGGTCAGGATCTTGGTCATCCAGACGAGGCCGGTCTCGACGTCGCGGATGAAGAACAGGTGCACGGTGCGGAACAACAGGCCGCCGCCGCCGACCACGAGCCAGATCTTCGCCACCTGCCGCATGAAGTCGGTCGCGCTCTGCCAGGGCGTGAAGATGCCGAACAGGGTGGGATCGACGACCAGTACCAGCGGCGACAGCGCCCAGATCGCCATCAGCACCACCTTGCGCTGCAGATTGTAGCCGACCTTGATCTCTTCCTTGTACTCGTGCGTCGCCTGATTGATGTGGTCGTAGGTGTGCGGCTCGAAGAAGAAATGGCCGGCCTGGCGCGAGGTCATCGACACCAGCCAGCCGACCAGCGCGGAGACGACGGGATCGATGAACAGCCAGACATAGGCGAAGAGGAAGCTCAGCGCGCTGACGAAGTGCAGGCTCTGATTGATGCGGCTGTGGTGATAGTAGCGATGGTCGTCCCAGCGCTGGATCCGCAGCTGCTCGAGATAGTTCTTGATCATGCTCATCCCCAAAATGCTTTCGGGTTCAGGATTTACAGAGATTCGATGTAGGCCGTGTGACATCATCATTTTGTCATGTGACGATGTGCAGCGGCGCGATGACGCACGCGACGCGTGAGCTTCAGATCAAGCCGCCTTGGCGACGTCGACCTTGCGGAAGCGCACCAGCGAGAAGTGTCCCAGCGGCGGAATCAAGCGGCGCTCGGCAAGCTCGATGCCGTGCGCGCCGGCGAGCCATTTGGCGTAGCGCGACCAGGCGAACTCGGCGGTGCGGAAGCCGAGCGGACGCACCACCGGCTGCAGCTTCTGCTCGATGAAGCGGCGCATGCCGGTGTCGGCGCTGACGCGGGTGAGGATGATCAATTCGCCGCCCGGACGCAGCACGCGGGCGAATTCGTCGAGCGCCTTCTCCGGGTTCGGCACGGCGGTGACGACGTATTGCGCCATCACGACGTCGAAGGAATTATCGGGGAATTCGAGCTTCTCGGCGTCCATCACCGCGAGGCCCTCGACGTTCTTCAGCTTCTGCTCCGTCACGCGGCGGCGCGCCTTGTCCAGCATCGCTTCCGAAATGTCGGTGCCGAAGATGCGCAGGTTCGGCGCGTAGAGCGGCAGCGAGATGCCGGTGCCGACGCCGACCTCGAGCACGCGGCCGCCGATCTTGTTGGTGGCCGCGATCGCCGCCTGCCGGCCCTTGGCGAACACGCCGCCGAACACGAGATCGTAGACCGGCGCCCAGCGGTCATAGGCCTGCTCGACCGTGCCGCGCGTGAGGTCGAGCTGCTGGGTGCCGTCAAGGTTCATGATCTTAGCCATCGATGAGGTTCTCGCTGTGGTTCGAATAAACGGTCAGCCGCGCACCGGCCGCCGCGCCATGCGAGGCGAGGCGCGCAAGGAGCGGCTGGGCTGCAGTGAGGTGAGGTTGCCGACGAACTGGCGCGCGCTGTTCTCCCAGGAGCGCTCCAGCGCGAAGTTGCGGCAGGTCTCGCGTGACATCGTGAGCGCGCGCAGGCAGGCGGTGCGCAGATCGTGGTCGATCGCGCCGATCGGGTGATCGGCAATGACGTCCTTCGGGCCCGTGACCGGAAACGCCGCAACCGGCGTGCCGCAGGCGAGCGCCTCGAGCTGCACCACGCCGAAGGTGTCGGTCAGGCTCGGAAACACGAATACGTCGGCCGCGGCGAGATGCGCGGTGAGATCCGCCCCCTTCTTCTCGCCGAGGAAGACTGCGTCCGGATATTTCTTCTCCAGCGCCGCCTTCTGCGGGCCGTCGCCGACCACGACCTTGGTGCCGGGCAGGTCAAGCGAGAGGAACGCTTCGAGATTCTTCTCCACCGCCACGCGCCCCATCGTCATGAAGATCGGCCGCGGCAGGTCGAGCTGTGCCGGAGCGTCGGGATGAAACAGCCCGGTGTCGACGCCGCGCGTCCAGAAGCCGAGCCGCTTGAAGCCGCGCTCCGACAGCTCCTGCCGCAGCGAGGGCGTCGCCACCATGGTCATGGCGGCGGCATCGTGGAAGTGGCGCAGCACCGCATAGCCGACGCCCGCCGGGATGCCGGTCCGCACCGAGACGTATTCCGGAAAGCGCGTCGTGTAGGAGGTGGTGAAGGCGAGCCGGTTGCGGCGGCAATAGGCGCGCGCCGCCCAGCCGATCGGGCCCTCGGTCGCGATATGCAGCGCCTCCGGCGCGGCCTTCTCGATCCGCCGCGCGATCTCCTTCGCCGAAGGCAGCGCAAAGCGCAGGCCCGGATAGGTCGGCAGCGGCCAGGACGGAAAGCCGTCGGGGGTGAGGAAGTCGATCTCGACGTCGAGGGTCTTGGCCGCATTCGCCAGGGAGGTCAGGGTGCGGACCACACCGTTGACCTGGGGATGCCAGGCGTCCGTCGCGATTAATACCCGCATGGGAAAATCCCGAGAGTTTGATGATTCTCAGGCATCGACCATCAACGAAGGATATTTCAGGCGTGTGACGTCACAGAAGTGTCGGCGCGCTGTTTTGTTCGTTAACGAGCCGGCGGGGCCACGAAACTGTCATGAAACAATTCTTGCCGCCGTGAAACCGTTTTCGGTTTTCCGCGCAAATGTCCCGAAACGTTTTGCCGTTAGGAATTCAGGCAACGGAGCACCGCAACGGTGCCGCGGTGAGCAAAACACCGAGCAAACAGGGGCGATCACATGTTCAATCTGGACACGTTCAAGACGTTTTCGCGCGCCGTTGCACTCAGTGCCGTCGCGGTCTCCGCAATCGCGTTCGCTGGCGCAGCCAAGGCCGCGCCGGTGCAGATCTTCCCGTTCTTCCAGCCGCTGCCGCCGATGACCGCGCCGCAGCCGCTGCAGCCGTATCAGCCGTCGTATCAGCCCTATCAGGCGCCGACCTACCAGACCGAGCCCGAGGATCAGGAGGCGGTCGAGCTGCCGGCCCGCTTCCGCCGCCAGACCGTCTCTTACGCGACGCGCGAAGCGCCGGGCACGATCATCATCGATACGCCCAACACCTATCTCTATTACGTGCTCGGCAATGGCCAGGCATTGCGCTACGGCATCGGCGTCGGGCGCGACGGCTTCACCTGGTCCGGAATCCAGTCGGTGAGCCGCAAGGCCGAGTGGCCGGCCTGGACTCCGCCGCCGGAGATGATCGCCCGCCAGCCCTATCTGCCGCGCCACATGGCCGGCGGCCCCGGCAATCCGCTTGGCGCGCGCGCCATGTATCTCGGCGGCACCATCTACCGTATCCACGGCACCAACGCCCCCGAAACGATCGGCAAGCGCGTGTCCTCCGGCTGCATCCGCATGACCAACGAGGACGTCACCGACCTCTATTCCCGCGTCAACGTCGGCACCAAGGTGATCGTGCTGCCGATGACCGAGCGCCGCGCAGACCTCGGCGCCGCGAGCCGCTGAAGCGACAGGACAACGTAACGCGAACGGCCCCGGAACCCACCGGGGCCGTTTTCGTTTGCCCTGACATCCCGTTGCGCCTGTTGCGGCGCAATCCCCGATGGAGGCGCAAATGCGACCACGAAGGCAACCCTCGCCAAGCCCATGGCTGCACGCCCTCGCCGGCGCCGGAGCACTGACGCTGCTCGTGTCCGCGCCCGCCTCGCTCGCGCAGCAACCCGCGCCTGACGACGCCGGCAAGCAGGCTTTCAACAATTCCTGCCGCACCTGCCATTCCATGAAGGAAGGCGACAATCGCCTCGGTCCCAATCTCAACAAGATCGTCGGACGCAAGGCCGGCTCGCTGCCGGACTACAATTACTCCTCGTCCATGAAAGAAGCCGGCTTCGCCTGGGACCAGGACAAGCTCACCCGCTTCATGGTCAAGCCGGACGAGGTCGTGTCCGGCCACAAGATGCAGCCCTATGGCGGCATCTCGAAGGACGAAGCGGGTAAGGTGGTTGCGTATCTGCAAGCGGCGGGTGGGCAATAGATCGCAACGCGCTCTTTCCGCTGTGCGATTGCGGTGCGCTTACCGGCTGACTGCGCCCCGCCACTCCGCTATCAGCCTCAGCCACGCCGCGGCGTGGAACGCGCTCATCAAGAGATACATCGGCACCATCCCGCCGAGCAGAGAGCCCTGCCCGGCGCCGCACAGCATCTCCGCGGGCCCACCCCCGGGCAAAGCCGTCAGTACGGCCATGATGGCGAAGGTCGGCGTGGCCGCCAGCCCCAGCCATCTGGCGAGGTGGCGCGCGGCCGCGACGCCGTCGGGACTGGCGCTGGGGACCGCGCTGACCGGACCGGTCATTTCCGCTCTCCCGCGGCCTCCTCGCGGAAGGCTTTCTCGCCGGCGTCCGAGATCTCCACCCATCGCTTGTCGGGCGCGGCGCCTTCGGTGTAGCTGTCGTGCCAATTCCACCATTTGTAGGTCGGGGTCTGCGGATAGCCCTTCGGCGAGTCCTCCCACACCTCCTGGCGGCCGAGCGGGGTGATGTCGAGATAGTTCCAGGTCCCACCCATCTGCTCGTCGCCGCGGCTCTTGACGAAATAGGTGCGGAAGATGCGTGTCCCGTCTCGGTAGAACACATTCGTCCCGTGCCATTCGTCGACGCCGAAATCGGCATCGAAGCTGTCGGTGATGGTGACCCAGGGCATGATCCAGCCCATCCGCTGCTTCAGCCTGACGATGTCGGCTTGCGGCGCGCGCGAGGCGAACACCAGCGTGGTGTCGCGGGCATTCAAGTGCGAGACATGGGCGACCTGGTCGGCCACCATGGAGCAGCCGCGGCAGGCGTGATCGGGCCAGCCGAACACACCGGGCTCGAAGAAGGCGCGATAGACGATCAGTTGCCGCCGGCCCTGGAACAGGTCGTGCAGACTGAGCTTGCCGCCGGGCCCCTCGAACGCATAGGTTTTGTCGACCGCCATCCACGGCATGCGGCGCCGCTCGGCCGCCAGGGCGTCGCGGGCACGGGTATGCGCCTTCTCCTTCACGAGCAGCTGCAGACGGGCCGCCTCCCAGTCCTGCGGCGACACCACCGGTGGGGTCTGCATGGCGGTGTGTCCGTTGGTTCCTGCCTTTTCTGCTGATGTCATCATGACTCTCCAAAGCTTTTGCTCGACGTCCTGCCAACGACTTCTGGCACCAAGCGGTTGCGCGGTGGGAGTAACAAGTGTGGCGGGATTGACATGGAATCGCTGATCACTGCCGCTGCGCGCGCCTTAGAGGCCGGTGATCCGCTCGGCGCCCTGAACCGCGTCGCGCTGCGCAACGATGCGCCGTCGCTGGCGCTGCGCGGCATCGCGATGGCGCAGCTCGGAGATCTCGCCAAGGCCAAGTCGCTGCTGCGCACCGCCGCGCGTGCCTTCGGTCCGCGCGAGGCGGTGGCACGCGCAAGATGCCTGGTGGCCGAAGCCGAGATCGCGCTGGTCTCACGCGATCTGAACTGGCCGGTGAAGACGCTCGCCGCGGCACGCGCGACGCTCGAACAGCACGGCGATCTCGTCAATGCCGCCCATGCGGGCCATGTCGAGGCGCGCCGCCTGCTTCTGGTCGGTCGCCTCGACGAGGCCGAGCGCACGCTCGCCGAAGTCCGTCCCGCGATGCTCCCGCCCGCATCGCAGGTCGTCCGCGAGCTCGTGCTCGCCGGCATCGCCATCAGGCGGCTCAGAACGAACGACGCGCGCACGGCGCTCGGCCGCGCGGCTCACGCGGCGCGCCTTGCAGACATTCCGGCGCTCGTGGCCGAGGTCGACAGCGCGAGCCTGATCCTCGACACGCCGGCAGCGCGCCTGATCGCCCGCGGCAGCGAACATCCGCTCTTGCTGGGAGAGGTCGAACGTCTGGCGACCTCGACGGCGCTGGTCGTGGATACCTTTCATCACGTCGTGCGCAGGCAAGGCGCCGCGGTCTCGCTCGGAACGCGTCCCGTGCTGTTCGCGCTCGCGCGTCTCCTGGCCCAGGCATGGCCTGCGGATGTCTCGCGCGAGACGCTGATATCCGGCGCCTTTCAAGCCAGGCACGCCGACGAATCGCACCGCGCGCGCCTGCGCGTCGAGATCGGACGGCTCCGCAGCAAGCTCGCGCCGCTGGCCGATATCAGCGCGACGAAGCAGGGCTTCGTGCTGGCGCCGCGGAAGACGCGCGACGTCCTCGTGCTGGCGCGGCCCGTTGAGGAGAAGCACGCCGCCGTCCTCGCCTTTCTTACCGACGGCGAGCCATGGTCGAGCTCGGCGCTCGCGCTTGCGCTTCGCATCAGTCCGCGCACCGTGCAGCGCGCGCTCGAGGACCTGGCGCGGTCGGGCAAGGTGCAGTCGTTCGGACACGGACGGGCGCGCCGCTGGATGACGCCGCCCGTTCCGGGTTTCCCGACAGGCTTGTTACTCCCCACGCCGCTCCTGAAGACGTAGGATGGGCGCAAGCATGAGGGATCGAGCACATGAAACGTTCAGCCGCCGAGATCGTCACGGAGTATGGACCCTTTCCAGGCGTCGAGGCCGTGCATGGCGTCACCTATGACGGCACGCGCGTCTGGTTCGCTTCCGGCGACAAGTTGAACGCGCTCGATCCGGCCGACGGCAGGATCGCGCGCTCCATCGACGTCGCCGCGCATGCGGGAACGGCGTTCGACGGACGGCACCTGTTCCAGATCGCCGAGGACCGCATCCAGAAGATCGATGCGGCCTCGGGCAAGGTGCTCGGCACCATTCCGGCGCCCGGCGGCGGCGGCGATTCCGGCCTTGCCTGGGCCGAGGGTTCGCTCTGGGTCGGACAATATCGCGAGCGCAAGATCCATCAGATCGATCCCGAAACGGGCAAGATCCTCCGCACCATCGAGAGCAAGCGCTTCGTGACCGGGGTGACCTGGGTGGACGGCGAGCTCTGGCACGGCACCTGGGAGAACGAACAGAGCGATTTGCGTCGGATCGATCCGGAAACGGGACAAGTGATCGAGCAGATCGACATGCCCGCCGGCACGATCGTGTCGGGCCTGGAATCGGACGGCGGTGACCGTTTCTTCTGCGGCGGTGGCAATCGCGGCAAGGTGAGAGCGGTCCGGCGCCCGCGGCAAAGCTAGAGCACGATCCGGAAAAGTGCGAAGCGGTTTTCCGAAAAGATCATGCGCAAACAACAACCTAAAGCGCGATGACGATTCATCCTAATCGCATCGCGCGTTAGTCCTTGCGCTTGGCGTGACGGCACGCCGACGGCGCGTTCACAATCCGTAACCTGTTCGCCCCAATTCCACCCAACGGGTGCGCTCTAGCGCCCTCCTCGCCCGCCCTGTAGAATCCCCGTCGGGGCGACTTGGGGGATTGATGCGTCTGACGTGGAATCTGAAGACTATCCTGATCGGTGTCGCGGTGCTCGCGGCGTCGTTCTTCATCAGCCTGAAGGCGATGGACTGGCTGGCGCCGCGCGCGACGAATTCGGCGCCGCCGGTCGCACAGCTGCCGCCGCTGCCGCCGGCCTCGAAGAGCTCCATCGTGATCGCGCCGGTCGCCATCGCGCTGTCGGCGATCCGCGAGCAGGCCGAGAGGGCCGCGCCGCGCAATTTCGCCGGCAAGGCCGACAACCCGATCTCGCAGATCCTGGAGAATGCCGATATCGGCTGGTCCGCCGCCCGGGGCCCGATGGCGGCAGCCGGCGACAAGGACGTGCTGACGATCTCGACCCCGCTCACCGGCAAGCTCAACGTGACCGGCTCTCTGTCGTCGAAGGCCACAGGCGCGCTTGGCGATGCGCTTGGCAGCGTGCTCGGCGGCGACGCCGCGAAGCGGATCGGCGCGGTCAACATCAAGAACCTGAACGCGAGCGCGGAGATCAAGGGCAACGTCGTCGTCACCTCGCGCCCGAAGCTCGCCGCCGCCTGGTATCTGGAGCCCAATCTCGGCGCCCAGGTCAATCTCGGTGACACCAACCTCAACGTCGCCGGCGCCAAGGTCAACGTGCCCGCGCAGGTCAAGCCGCTGATCGACAAGACCGTCGGCGAGCAGGTCAACGCCGTCTCCGAGCGCATCCGCAACGATCCCAGCCTGCGCGAGAATGCCAAGGCGCAATGGATCAAGGCCTGCCGCTCGATCCCGCTGCAAGGATCCAGCGCCTCGGCGGCGCTGCCGCCGCTCTGGCTCGAGATGAAGCCGGTGCGCGCGATCGCGGCGCAGCCGCGCGTCGATGCGCAGGCCGTGACCTTATTGCTCGGCCTCGAAGCCGAGACACGCGTGACCTCGACGCCGACCAAGCCGGACTGTCCGTTCCCCGACAAGATCTCGATCGTGCCGCCGACCGGCACCGGCGTGAACATCGGGGTGCCGATCGACGTGCCCTTCACCGAGATCAACAAGCTGATCGCAGCGCAGATGGTCGGCCGCACCTATCCGGAGGACGGCTCCGGCCCGGTCGACGTCACCGTCAAGAGCGCCAACGTCATCCCGTCGGGTGACCAGCTGCTGATCTCGCTTCTGGTGCGCGCCAAGGAGAAGAAGAGCTGGTTCGGCCTCGGCGCCGAGGCGAATGTGCACATCTGGGGCCGGCCGGTGCTCGACCAGGCGCAACAGACGCTGCGGCTCACCGACATCCAGCTCGCGGTGGAATCCGAGGCCGCGTTCGGCCTGTTGGGCGCCGCTGCACGCGCAGTCGTCCCGCAGATGCAGCAGGCGCTGCTGCAGAGGGCAACGCTCGATCTGAAGCCGATCGCCGCCAACGCGCGCGAGAAGATCGCGGCCGCAATCGCCGACTACCAGAAGAGCGAGGACGGCCTCAAGGTCGAGGCCAGGATCGAGAGCCTCACTCTCGCCGACATCGCCTTCGATTCCAAGACCCTGCGCGTGGTCGCCGAAGCCGGCGGCTCGCTGAACGTATTCGTGACGAAGCTGTCGGGGATGTAGCGCGTCCCTGCGCATCGCAGGGCCGTCGCATGTGAGAGCTCTTCCCTGCGGCCATCCTTCGAGACGCCCGCTTGGGCGGGCTCCTCAGGATGAGGGCGGAGTGCGCGGCAGCTGTTGCAACGAGCACGGACGCCGATGAGCCTCATCCTGAGGAGGCGCGCAAGCGCCGTCTCGAAGGACGAGGCGTGCGTGCAGGCGCCGCCACCCGTCAGAGGCGGTTGTCCCGCCACTCGCCGGACCCGCACAATTCCTCGTCGCTTGCGCCGCTGGCATTCTCGCTGCAGGATGCTAATCTCGCACGCGCATTGTAGGGGACAACGCGAGGACAACATGGAAGCCGGCATGGTCACGCCTGCGCCGGCGCTGGTGCGTTTTTCCGGCATTCAAAAGACCTATGATGGCGAGCATCTCGTGGTGAAGAACCTCGACCTCGACATCAGGAAGGGCGAATTCATCACCCTGCTCGGCCCGTCGGGATCGGGCAAGACGACCACGCTGATGATGCTGGCCGGCTTCGAGGTACCGACCCATGGCGAGATCTACCTCAGCGAGCGGCCGATCAAGAACGTGCCGCCGCACAGGCGCGACATCGGCATGGTGTTCCAGAACTACGCGTTGTTTCCGCACCTGACGATCGCGGAAAACATCGCCTTCCCGCTATCGGTTCGCAAGTCGAGCAAGGCGGAAACGCAAGAGCGCGTCAGCGCAGCGCTGCGCATGATCAAGATGGAAACTTTGGCGCACCGGCGGCCCGGGCAATTGTCCGGCGGTCAGCAGCAGCGGGTGGCGCTGGCCCGCGCGCTGGTGTTCAATCCGCAGCTCGTGCTGATGGACGAGCCCCTGGGCGCGCTGGACAAGCGGCTGCGGGAGCAGATGCAGCTGGAGATCAAGCAGCTGCACGAGACGATGGGCATCACGGTCGTCTATGTCACCCACGACCAGAGCGAAGCGCTCACGATGTCGGACCGCATCGCCGTATTCAACGACGGCATCGTGCAGCAGATCGACCGCCCCGACGCGCTGTATGAGCATCCCGTGAACAGCTTCGTCGCCCATTTCATCGGCGAGAACAATGTGCTCGCCGGCACCGTGGAAACCGTCGAAAGGGATTATTGCCGCGTGGCGCTGGCCGGTGGCGGCACAGTCGCCGCACGGGCGGTCAACGTGTCAGGCGCGGGCGCATCGACCTCTCTGTCGGTGCGGCCGGAGCGTGTCGCAATAATTCCCAATGGCAATTCCAGTGAGGGACCGAACCGGCTGCCGGCAAAAGTGCAGAACACCATCTATCTCGGCGACCACGCGCTGGCCGTGCTGGATGTGGCCGGCAACGCCGAGTTCATGGTCAAGCTTCAGCCGGGAGCGCATCACGGCCTAAGACCTGGCGAAAGCGTGTTCATCACCTTCCGCCCGGAAGACTGCCTCGCCCTCGATCCCGTCTGATCTGCCGGCGACGAAACTGAAACAATCAATGTCAACGCAACTCACATGAAGAAGGAACGAAGACCATGCTGAAGCGCAAGATTGCTCTGGGTTTCGCCGCGGCATTGGGCGCCGGTGTCGCGCTGACCAATGTCGCAGAAGCGCGTGACCTCACTGTCGTCTCGTGGGGCGGCGCGTATCAGGAGGCCCAGAAGAAGGTCTATTTCGAGCCGTTCAAGAAAGCATCCGGCATCGCGATGAACGACGAATCCTGGGACGGCGGCGTCGGCGTGCTGCGCGCCAAGGTGCAGGGAGGCGCCGCCACCTGGGACGTCGTCCAGGTCGAGAGCGATGAGCTCGCGGTCGGCTGCGAGGAAGGCCTGTTCGAGAAACTGGACTATTCCAAGATCGGCGGCGAGGCCGCCTACATCCCGCCGTCGGTCAATCCTTGCGGGGTCGGCGCCATCCTCTACGATTTCGTCCTCGGCTACGACAAGGACAAGCTGAAGGAGGCCCCGAAAGGCTGGGCCGACTTCTTCGACACCAAGAAGATTCCGGGCAAGCGCGCGCTGCGCCAGGGCCCGAAGACCACGCTGGAGATCGCCCTCATGGCCGACGGCGTCGCACCGAAGGACGTCTACAAGGTGCTGGCGACCGACGAAGGCATCGAGCGCGCCTTCAAGAAGCTCGACACCATCAAGGGCGACCTCGTCTGGTGGAAGGCCGGCGCGCAGCCGCCGCAATTGCTCGCCTCCGGCGAGGTGGCGATGACCTCGGTCTACAATGGCCGCATCGACACCGCGAACAAGAACGAGAAGAAGAACTTCGGCATGGTGTGGGGCGGCGCGCTCTTCACCCTCGACAGCTGGGTCATCCTGAAGGGGAGCCCGAACAAGGATGCGGCCTACAAGTTCCTGGACTTCGTCGGAAAGGCGGAGAACCAGTCCAAGCTGTCGGAGAACATTGCCTATGGCACTTCGAACAAGGATGCCGCCGGCCGGCTCGCGCCCGCCGTCCTGAAGGACCTGCCGACGGCGCCTGACAACATCAAGAACGCGGTCGAGATCAACGTGGCTTTCTGGCTCGAGAACATCGACCGCCTGACCGAGCGCTTCAACAAATGGGCCGCGAAATAGCGGGAGCAGCTAGACGTGCGCGCGGACAACTCGCCCGTGGCGCATCCTTCGAGACGCCCGCCTACGGCGGGCCCTCAGGATGAGGTCTGAGTCTGTGGCAGCGACGTTACTGGCACCAATGTCAATGAGCCTCATCCTGAGGAGACCGCGAAGCGGTCGCCTCGAAGGACGAGGCGCTTGCTCAGGCTGCTCCAAGAGGCTTTCTCCATGACAGCAGCGCCCGCGCTCGGCGCCGATAACAAGACTGAGGTGCCGCTCAAACGCCGATTGAGGCGTGCGGAGCGGACACGCCAGGTCAAGGCATTGGCGCTGGTCCTGCCGCTTCTGCTGTTTCTGCTCTTCACCTTCGCAGGTCCCATCGCCGGCATGCTGTGGCGCTCGGTCGAGGACTGGGAGGTGCGTCAGGTCCTGCCGCAAACGGTCGCTGCTCTTGCCAGTTGGGACGGCAAGGACTTGCCGGATGAAAACGCCTATGCGGCGCTTGCAAGCGACATCCTGGCGGCGCGCGCCGCCGGCACCCTTGCGATTGCGGCCAAACGGCTCAACTACGCGCTGAACGGCTTCCGCACGATCCTGACCAGCACAGGACGCAATCTGAAGGCGGTGCCTGAGCCCGGTACGGCCAGGGAGACGCTGGGCAGGATCAGCCCCGCCTGGCGCGAACGCGCCACCTGGACCACGATCAAGGACGCCGGCGGCCCGATCACCGGCTTCTACCTGCTCGCCGCGCTCGACCTGACGCGAAACGCCGACGGCGCGATCGTCGCCGCACCACCGGATCAGGCCATCTACCGCGACATTTTCCTCCGCACCTTCCTCATCAGCCTCGCTGTCACGGCCCTCTGCCTGATTCTCGGCTTTCCGGTCGCCTACCTCCTGGCGACGCTGCCGCCCGGCCGGTCGAACCTCTTGATGATCTTCGTGCTGCTGCCGTTCTGGACGTCGCTCCTGGTTCGCACCTGCGCCTGGATCGTCCTGTTGCAGAGCAAGGGCGTCGTGAACGATAGTCTGCTCTGGCTCGGCATCATCGACGCACCCTTGCGCCTGATCTACAACCGCTTCGGCGTCTGCGTTGCCATGACCCACGTTCTGCTGCCGTTCATGATCCTGCCGCTGTACAGCAGCATGAAGGCGATCTCGCCCGCCTACATGCGTGCCGCCGCTTCGCTCGGTGCACCGCCCCTCACCGCCTTCCTGCGGATCTACCTGCCGCAGACCCTGCCTGGCATCGGCGCGGGAAGCCTGCTCGTCTTCATCCTGGCGCTCGGCTACTACATCACGCCGGCCCTCGTCGGCGGCGCCGCCGACCAGATGATCAGCTACTTCATCGCCCTCTACACGACCGAGACGGCCAATTGGGGCCTTGCTTCGGCGCTGGGCGCGGTGCTGCTGCTCGCCACCGTTCTGCTCGCTCTCGTCTACGGCAAGCTGGTGCAGGCCAGCAGGTCACGGGAGGCATGAAGAATTGACCGACAACTCCTTGCGCACGCCCAGCCAGCGCATCGCGTGGACCGCGACCATCGTTGTCTCCACCCTCGTGTTCATCTTCCTGATCGCGCCGATCCTGGCGATCATGCCGCTGTCGTTCAGTTCTGGCTCGTACCTCACCTATCCGCTGCCGAGCCTTTCCTTGCGCTGGTACGACGACTTCATCAATTCGCCGCGATGGATGAACTCGCTCAAGAACAGCATGATCATCGGCATCGCCTCGACGCTGTTGTCCATGGTGCTCGGCACGCTGGCGGCGCTCGGGCTGGCGCAGTGGAAGAGCCGGTTCAAGCCGCTCGTGCTGGCCTTCGTGCTGTCGCCGGTGGTCGTGCCCGGGGTCATCACCGCGGTCGGCCTGTACTTCTTCTTCGCGCCGATCGGGCTGACCGGCAGCTATCTCGGTCTGATCCTGGCCCACACCGCGCTGGCGACGCCCTTCGTGGTGATCACGGTCGGGGCGACGCTGCAGAGCTTTGACACCAACCTGGCACGCGCCGCCGCCTCGCTCGGCGCCTCGCCAATCTACGCGTTCCGTCGCGTGATCCTGCCGCTGATCCTGCCGGGTCTGGCATCAGGCGCGCTGTTCGCGTTCGCAACCAGCTTCGACGAGGTGGTGATCGTGCTGTTCATGGCGGGCCCCGAGCAGCGCACCCTGCCGCGCGAGATGTTCAGCGGCATCCGCGAGAACATCAGCCCGACCATCACGGCAGCGGCCGTGATCTTGACGACCGTCTCGGTCATCTTGCTCGCCACCCTGGAAGCCCTGCGCCGACGCAATGAACGGCTCAAGGGCAGCGGGGGTTGAGGACGCAGGAAGTTAAAGACACGACAGCGCGCCCGGTGAAAACCAGGCGCGCTTCGTTCAGGCAGTTACGCGAGCCGCATTACTCCGCGTACTTGAACTGCGGCATGTTCTTCAGCTCGTCCTTGCTGGCATTGAACACGGCGTGGTCCGGGTACCATTTCGACGCGGACGACGTCGATGCGGTCGCTGCGGGCCTGTCGGTACCGGTCGCAGCGCCGGTCGTCGTGCCTGCGGGCCGGGCGCCGGTGTTCGCGCCGGTGCCGGTATAGGCGACGGGCTCGTTGACGAACTTCAGCTTCTCGTAGGGCACGGCGACCAGATGCTCGCCCATGCCGAGGAAGCCGCCGACTCCGATCACGGCGATCTTGATGTCACCGTTCTTGTCCATCAGCAGGTCGTTGATCGTGCCGATGTTCTCGTTGGCCTCGTTGTAGACTTTCAGGCCATCCATCTTCGAGGTACGCCACTGGCCGGAAGCCGTCGTGGTCGTTGCGGTGGCCGCAGGGGCCGCCTTGTCGGTGGTGGCGGCGGGCGGCGTTTGCGCGAATGCGACGGTCGCAAGTAGCGCGGTACCGGCGAGGCCGGTTACGATCGATTTCATCAACATTGTTGTCCTCTCCTTCACAGAAAACTCGTGCGGAGAAAACCGCTCTGATCGGGCGCAGTTCCGTGCGCGCCGCAATTTCGTCGCGCCATGCGCGAACTGTTCCTGCGTCACTCAGGAACATTTTGCGGTGCACGGTTCCCCGCCGAGGATCATGCGCATTAGGGCCAGGCAGGACCGCGGCGAAGACCGCGCCGACCCGGCGTCGCCGAGGTCAGCTCTTGTAGTCGATCAGGAGCGCGGCGAAGCTCGAATTGCCGGTTGAGCTGCCATTGGCACCGTAGGAGGATGCTGACGATTGCGATTGCTGCAGCGCCTGGAGGAATTGCTGGAGGATCTCGGCGGTGGTCTGGTCCGTCGAGCTGCTGCTCGTCGAATCCGTCGTCGTCGAATCCGAAGAGCCGTCGTCCGGCGGCGGACCGCCTAGTCCACGCGCGAAGGCGGACTGAAACACGCTTTTCAGCTCCTCGGCCTGTTCGGAGGTCAGCGTCCCGTTCGACACTTCGCTCGAGATGAGGTCCTCGATCTTCGACTGCATCTCGTCCTTGGAGGGAGGCGCGCCGCTCGACTGGCCTCTCGATCGGCTCTGCTGGAGCGCCGTGTCGATATCCGTCAGCGCCGTCGAGAGCGCGGACTGGTCCGACGACGAGATCGTGCCGGCGGAGACTTGCGACTGCAATTCCTGCTGAAGCCGTTGCAGTGGCGATTGATAGCTGCCGGCGGAGGCCGCCGAGATCGAGGTCATGATGGCTCCCTTGGTTTTGCGGGTTTCGCCGCAACCGCATGCACGAGCGGATCGTGCGGCTGATGTCGGACCGCACGCGGATGCTGGCCGCGATCAGCCACGATTTGCGCACGCCGATCACGCGGCTGCGCCTGCGCGCCGAGTTCATCGAGGACGAAGCCAACCGCAAGCGCATGCTGATGGATCTCGACCAGATGCGCGCGATGCTGGAATCGGTGCTGTCGCTCTTGCGCGACGACCGCAAGGTCGAGGCGGTGACGCTGGTCGACATCGCCAGCACGCTGCAGCTCGTCGCCGATCAATTCGGCGACATGGGCCAAGTCGTGCACTATGTCGGGCCGGCGTCCGCGACCGCCGCCGCGCGGCCCGACGATCTGCATCGCGGCGTCACCAACCTGGTCGAGAACGCGGTGCGCTTCGGCGCCGAGGTGACGATCCGCCTCGACGCCTCGGACACCATGCTCGTCATCGACGTCGAGGACGACGGCCCCGGCATTTCGGATGCACGCAAGCAGGAGATGCTGGAGCCGTTCGCGCGCGGCGACGACGCGCGCACCATGGACTACTCCACCGGCTTCGGGCTCGGCCTGTCGATCGCGCGCGCAATCGCGCTCGGCCACGGCGGCGAGCTGTCGCTGCATGACCGCGCCCCGCGCGGCCTGATCGTGCGGATGCGATTGCCGGTCTCGCAGGCACCGCGCCTTGCCGCCTGATCAAGCCGCGAGCGGCGGGTGCTCGATCGCCTCGTGCGGGAAGATCGCCACCGCCTCGAAGCGGTAATTGCAGGCGTGGCAGGTCCAGAGATAGGAGACGCGCCCCTCGCCCGGCTCGATCCAGTCAGGGAACGGGATCGGTGTGCCACATTGTGCACAAGGGTTCTGCTTGGGAATGTCGTCGATGTCTGCAGGGGTCATGGACGTCTCCCGAGTGCTGGCTTTGACTAGCGATTGTTGGGCGAATGCGCGAAATGGACAGACCCGCTGTCGCGTAAGGCACTCCACCAGCTCCGAGCTTAACCCAGGTTTAAGTCGCAAAAGCGACGAGCCGGCGAAAATCGCCGTTGGTGACATTTCGCCACATCATCGCCGTGTTCCCACGGCCTAACGCGCTCGGGCGCGGGTCCGTTATGCCGAGGAATATTTCGATGAAAATCTTACGAATTGTCGCGCTGCTCGCGGCCGGATTGACGTTGCCGCAGGCAGCTTTCGCCGGGCAAGCCGAATATGCCGAGATGGTGGCCGCCCATGCCCGCGCCAACGGCGTGCCGGAAGCGCTGGTGCATCGCGTCATCATGCGCGAAAGCCGCTATCAGCCGCATGTGGTCGGTCGCGGCGGCACCATCGGGCTGATGCAGATCAAGCTCGCGACCGCCCGCGGGGTCGGCTACACCGGCGATGCAGCCGGCCTACGCGATCCCAACACCAACCTCACCTACGCCGTGAAGTACCTCGCCGGCGCCTACCGCGCCGCCAATGGCGATCACGCGCGAGCCGTGCGTTATTTCGCGGGCGGCTATTACTATGCTGCAAAGCGCCAGCGGCAGGAGGCCGTCCAGGTCGCCAATGCCGGCGAGACCATGGGTCAGGGCACTATGGGCCAACCTTGGCTCGAGCCGAACGGCAACCCGCAGCCGATGTTCGGCGCGCCGACGCACAGGAAGCTCGCCCAGCGGGTCCGCAACGCGCGGGCACAGGTTCCCGCTCATTGATCTCCGTCATGGCCGGGCTTGACCCGGCCATCCACGTCTTTGCATCCGCGCCAAGAATGGATGCCCGGGCCTTCGCCTCGCCGAAGCGGCTTCGGCCGCGCAGGCGGGACAAGCCCGGGCATGACGACTGTTACCGCGTTGACCACCCCATCCTGCTGGCATACATTACCACCGTTCCGAGGGGTGCTCCGAGGAGGAGCTGAGATACCGCTAAATGGGCAATACCGCCCAGGACCGCGGTGACCCTTTGAACCTGATCCGGGTCATGCCGGCGAAGGGACAGGGATGTTGCAGACCATCAAGCGACCGGATTCACCGGTATCCATCATCGGCGCAGGCATCGCGGGCGCCTGGCAGGCGTTGCTGTTCGCGCAGGCCGGTCATGCCGTCACCTTGCACGAGCGCGGTGACGAGGCGATGACGGATGCCACCAGCCATTGGGCCGGCGGCATGCTCGCGCCCTATTGCGAGGCCGAGATCGCCGAGCCCATCATCAGCCGCCTGGGCTTGCGCTCGCTCGATCTCTGGCGGCGCGAGCTGCCCGACACGCCGTTCAACGGCTCGCTGGTCGTCGCCCACCCGCGCGAGCGCAACGATTTCGAGCGGTTTGCGCGCATGACCGCGGATCACCGCCGGCTCGATGCCGCCGGCCTTGCCGCGCTCGAGCCGTCGCTGGAGGGCCGCTTCCGCGACGCGCTGTTCTTCCCCGCCGAGGGCCATGTCGAGCCGCGCCGCGTGCTGCCGCAGCTGCACGAGCGCATCAAGGCTGCCGGCGGCACCATCAAGTTCTGCAGCGACGTCACCGCGAACGAGCTTGACGGCATCGTCATCGACTGCCGCGGCCTTGGTGCCCGCGACGAGCAGAGCGAGCTTCGCGGCGTCAAGGGCGAGATGATCCTGATCGAGACGGACGAGGTGCAGCTGGCGCGCCCGGTGCGGCTGATCCATCCGCGTTGGCCGCTCTACGTGATCCCGCGCGAGAACGGCCTGTTCATGCTGGGCGCGACCTCGATCGAGGCCGAGGACACCGGCGTCAGCGTGCGCTCCGCGCTGGAGCTCTTGGGCGCGGCCTATACGGTGCACCCGGCGTTCGGCGAGGCCCGCATCGTCGAGTTCGGCTCGGGGCTGCGCCCCGCTTATCCCGACAATCTGCCGCGCATCGGCATTCGCGATCGCAAGATCAGCGTCAACGGCCTCTACCGCCACGGCTTCCTGATTGCGCCCGCGCTCGCCGAGCTGACGCTCGCCTATGTCGAGCGCGGCCAGATCGACAACGAGGTAATGCAATGCGCCTGATCGTCAATGGTGAGCAGCGCGAGGTGATTTCGTCCAGCGTGGACGCGCTGCTCGCCGAGCTCGACTACGAAGGCAGCCATTTCGCCATCGCGCTGAATTACGACGTCGTGCCGAAAAGCCGCTGGGCCGAGACGCGACTGAACGCCGGCGACGAGATCGAGATCATCACGCCGCGGCAGGGAGGGTGAGGATGGTGATGGCTGTCTATTTGTCGCGCCGGCGCGCGCCGCACATTCCCCTGTCATCGCCCGGCTTGACCGGGCGATCCAGTACGCCGCGGCTTCACGGTTCCAGCCGCACTGCCGCGGCGTACTGGATCCCCGCCTTCGCGAGGATGACAGCTACATCTGGGCTGACACCGTCTTCTAAGGAGACACCTCCCACATGGTGACCTTCTACGGCAAAACCTTCGCCTCCCGCCTGCTGATCGGCAGCGCGCTCTATCCCTCGCCTGCGATCATGCAAGAGGCGATCCGCGCCTCCGGTGCCAACATCGTCACGGTGTCACTGCGGCGCGAATCCGCCGGCGGCAAGACTGGCGATGCGTTCTGGAAGCTGATCCGCGAGCTCGACGTGTCAGTGCTGCCGAACACCGCGGGATGCCGCACCGTGCGCGAGGCGGTGACGACGGCCAAGCTCGCCCGCGAATTGTTCGGCACGAGCTGGATCAAGCTCGAGGTCATCGCCGACAACGACACGCTGCAGCCCGACGTCGTCGGCCTGGTCGAAGCCGCCGGCATCCTGATCAAGGACGGCTTCGAGGTGTTCCCCTATTGCACGGAAGACCTCTCGGTCGCGAGCCGCCTGGTCGACGCCGGGTGCAAGGTGGTGATGCCGTGGGCCGCTCCGATCGGCAGCGCCAAGGGCATCACCAACCGCGATGCGCTAAAACTGTTGCGCGAGCGGCTGCCCGACATCACGCTGGTGGTCGACGCTGGCCTCGGCGCGCCTTCTCACGCCGCGCAGGCGTTCGAGCTCGGCTATGATGCCGTGCTGCTCAACACCGCCATCGCCAAAGCCGCCGATCCCGTCGCAATGGCGAACGCCTTCCGCCTCGGCTGTGAGGCCGGCCGCACCGCTTACGAGGCCGGGCTGATGAACGCCCGCGACTTCGCCTCGCCCTCCACCCCTGTCGTTGGGACCCCGTTCTGGCATGCCGTATCCTGATCGCTTCTATCCCGTGGTTGATAGCCTGGCCTGGGTCGAACGCCTGACCAAGCTCGGCGTCGGCACCATCCAGCTGCGCGCCAAAGAGCTGAACGACGCCGACGCGCTGCAGATCGTCACCGACGCGCTGGCCATCACCAAGGACACGCAGGCCAAGCTGGTGGTGAACGATTATTGGCGCGCAGCGATCGTTGCGGGTGCACAATACCTGCATCTCGGCCAGGAGGATCTTGCAGACGCAGATCTCGGCGCTATCCGCGAGGCCGGCCTCAAGCTCGGCATCTCCACCCATGACGACGCCGAGCTTGAGACCGCGCTGGCGGCGAAGCCCGACTACGTCGCGCTCGGCCCGATCTTCTTCACGACCCTGAAATCGATGCGCTTCGAGCCGCAGGGCATTCCCAAGATCACCGAATGGAAGCAGCGCATCGGCACCATCCCGCTGGTTGCCATCGGCGGCATCAAGTTCGAGCACGCCGCCGAGATCTTTGCCGCAGGCGCGGATTCGATTGCTGTTGTCTCCGACGTCACCCAAAACCCCGACCCCGATGCCCGCGTGCGGCAATGGCTCGACGGTTCGAAGGAGGCGGCGTGATGATCGCCCCGCTCTCACCCCACACGCCACTGTCATCGCCCGGCTTGACCGGGCGATCCAGTACGCCGCGGCCTCTCGGTTCTAGCCGCACCGCCTCTGGAATACTGGATCCCCGCCTTCGCGGGGATGACAGCCGAATTTGTCGCTCGCGCAGCGACGCCATCGAACTGAATTAGGAGGATCCCATGAACATCCGCTCCAACCCCGATCAGACCGTTCCCGCCGTCACCACCGGCCCCCTGCCCTCCTCGCGAAAAATCTTCGCGACACCCGACGCCGCGCCGGATATCCGCGTGCCCTTGCGCGAGATCATCCTGTCTGAAGGCGCGGGCGAGCCGAACCTGCCGGTCTACGACACGTCGGGGCCCTACACCGACCCCTCCGTCACCATCGACGTCAATGCCGGCTTGGCGCGCAACCGCAAGCAATGGGTGCTGGAGCGCGGCGGCGTCGAGGAATATGAGGGCCGGCAGATCAAGCCGGAGGACAATGGCAGCGTCTCCACCGACAAGGCCGCGCGCGCCTTCTCGGCCTATCACAAGCCGCTGCGCGGCCTCGACGGCCACAAGGTGACGCAGCTCGAATTCGCCCGCGCCGGCATCATCACCAAGGAGATGATCTACGTCGCGGAGCGCGAAAACCTCGGGCGCAAGCAGCAACTCGAGCGCGCCGAAGCCGCGCTCGCCGACGGCGAAAGTTTTGGCGCCTCGGTGCCCGCCTTCATCACCCCGGAGTTCGTGCGCTCGGAGATCGCGCGCGGCCGCGCCATCATCCCCTCCAACATCAATCACTCAGAGCTCGAGCCGATGATCATCGGCCGCAACTTCCTGACCAAGATCAACGCCAATATCGGCAACTCGGCGGTGACCTCGTCGGTCGAGGAAGAGGTCGAGAAGATGGTATGGGCGATCCGCTGGGGCGCCGACACCGTGATGGACCTCTCGACTGGCCGCAACATCCACACCACGCGTGAATGGATCCTGCGCAACTCGCCGGTGCCGATCGGCACCGTGCCGATCTACCAGGCGCTGGAGAAGTGCAACGGCGATCCGGTCAAGCTGACCTGGGAGCTCTACAAGGACACCTTGATCGAGCAGTGCGAGCAGGGCGTCGACTATTTCACCATCCACGCCGGCGTGCGCCTGCAATACATCCACCTCACCGCCAGCCGCGTCACCGGCATCGTCTCGCGCGGCGGCTCGATCATGGCGAAGTGGTGCCTGGCGCATCACAAGGAGAGCTTCCTCTACACGCATTTCGACGAGATCTGCGATCTCATGCGCAAATATGACGTCTCGTTCTCGCTCGGCGACGGCCTGCGTCCGGGCTCGATCGCCGACGCCAACGACCGGGCCCAGTTCGCGGAGCTGGAGACGCTCGGCGAGCTGACGAAGATCGCGTGGGACAAGGGCTGCCAGGTCATGATCGAGGGCCCCGGCCACGTGCCGATGCACAAGATCAAGATCAACATGGACAAGCAGCTCAAGGAGTGCGGCGAAGCGCCGTTCTACACGCTTGGACCGCTGACCACCGACATCGCGCCGGGCTATGATCACATCACCTCGGGCATCGGCGCCGCCATGATCGGCTGGTTCGGCTGCGCCATGCTCTGCTACGTCACGCCGAAGGAGCATCTCGGCCTGCCCGACCGCAACGACGTCAAGACCGGCGTCATCACCTACAAGATCGCCGCCCACGCCGCCGACCTCGCCAAGGGCCACCCCGCCGCGCAACTGCGCGACGACGCCCTCTCCCGCGCGCGGTTCGAATTCCGCTGGACCGACCAGTTCAACCTCGGCCTCGATCCGGATACCGCGAAGAACTTCCACGACGAGACCCTGCCGAAGGAAGCCCACAAGGTCGCCCATTTCTGCTCGATGTGCGGACCAAAATTCTGCTCGATGAAAATCACGCAGGACGTGCGGGATTATGCGGCAACGCTGAACGATCCGAACAGCGTGGGGATGTCGATGAGCGGGACGGCCGAGGACGGGATGGCCAAGATGAGCGCGAAGTTCAAGGAGATGGGCGAGAGCTTGTATCTGGATGCGGAGAAGGTGAAGGAGAGCAATCGGGTGTTGTGAGAGAGTTCTCCTCGTCATGCCCGGGTTTGACCCGGGCATCCATCCGAAAAAAGAGGAGCCGGGCCGACAGCCCGGCTTTTTCTTCGAAACTCGCTTTAAGAAATCCTCTTCTTCAATAACGGCTGGTCCTCTTTGACCGCGGGCAAACATTCCACTTCCCAAGGGAAGCGCCGATTGACGTCCTGCCAGATGACCTGCAGACAGGGGAATGCACGCCGCGATTTCCAGTAGAACCAGATCGCCGTGCCGAGATATTCGGGATAGGCCACGAACGGCACTTCCCAGAACCCGAGCTTGTAGCCGTTCTCCAGCAAATCATCGGAGACATCGCCGTCGACGAATTTATGGCCGGATTGCACTCGGTCACGGACAAGGTTGATGATGGCCTGCGCCGTTTCGGCTCTCTGGCCGAAAATGATGAGTTCGGGATGACCATAGTTCAGATGCAGACCAATTGAAAATGCAAACGGTGGATTTGCATCTGGTATGCCCGTGATATGGCAGCCGTGATTGCGGACGTTGCGCAAAATGACTTTATCGGCTTCGTGCTCGGGCTCGGGCCATTCGAACTGATCTTGCATTTTCAACCCAGATGAAACAAGCGCAGCCAGGACGAGCGTAGCGACATCCGGGGTCTTTGTCGCTAGCATATCGCCTGACGCTCCTGCCGGCTACAACTCCACGGATAAGTGATTTTGTCCGATAGCAAGCTCCACCGCCTCCCCGATCAGCTCCGTCCCCACCTCCGCCTCGTTTTCGTCGGCACCGCCGCCTCGACGCGCTCGGCGGAGGTCGGACACTATTACGCCCATCCCGGCAACCGCTTCTGGCGTGCGATCCATGAGGCCGGCATCACGCCACGGCGCTATCAGCCGAGCGAGTTCGCGTCGCTGATCGAGCTCGGGATCGGCTTCACCGATCTCTGCAAGACGGGTGCCGGGATGGATCACCAGATCGCGGCGGAAGCGATCGACGTGCCGGGCTTCAGGGCGAAGATGGAGACGTATCAGCCGCGGATGATTGCGTTCACGAGCAAGAAGGCGGCGAGCTTGTTTTACGGCCGGCCGTCGGCTGCGATTGCGCCGGGGCGGCAGGCGCGGGATGGAAGCTGGCCGGAGACATTCGTGCTGCCCTCGCCGTCGGGTGCTGCGTCCGGGCATTGGACGCTGGAGCCGTGGCGGGAGTTAGCCAAGTGGATCGCTGCGTAGGGTGGGTTAGACGTGCGGATGCGCGAAGCGCAGTCCGCCCGTCGTAACCCACCACTTCTGTCGCCGCGGACGCAGACGTGGTGGGTTACGCCTTGCCCCGTCCCGTGGGGATGGACCGCGTATGGAAACGGCTAACCCACCCTTGTAATAGCGCAATCGGATATTGATTGGGGTGTTCCGAGAGGAATGGCCTGCCGGGGCTGCAACCCCGGCAGGCCGCTGGCGATCGGATCGAGCCCACCCAGAGCAGTTTGTGGCTGCC
>NZ_JADYVF010000009.1:0-299387 GCF_020193625.1 Bradyrhizobium sp. IC3123
CTCCACCTCCGCCCCCACATCCGCCCCCGGCGGCACCGGCATCGGCACCGTCACGTAATCCTTCGGCAGGTTCACCGGCCGGTAGCCCGGCTCCACCGCCATGCGCTTCAGCACACTCTCATGCACATGCGCGCCTTCGGGGATCAGGCGCGGCTCGCCATCGGGGATGTAGAAGCCGAAATAGACTTTCCGCGCCGGCCATTCCCTGTACTTCGCGCGCTTCGGCAAGAACTCCAGCAGGCGCCAGGCCGCCGTCATGGAATCGTGCAGCATGCCGCTCTTGCCGGTAAAAGCGGGCTCGACGTAGGTGAACGGCGAGTTCTTGCGCTGGACGCCCCAGGCGAGCTGGTTCACCGTGCGCGGGTTGAACTTCAGCCCGGCCTTCTCGGCCTCGTCGATCATCCAGAGCAGCGGATATTTGGACTGCCCGCTCTCGGCCTCCGGATAGCCGCCGCCGACGTCGCAATGCACGCCGGCGAACCACACCTGCATGATGTCTTGCGGCACCTTCTTCTCGTCAGGCACGTAGCGGTTGCTCCAGAACTCCTGCGGCTCCGCGTAGGGCTTCAGGCGGAACATGCGCCGCCGCTCGTCGATCGCGATCGCCTGCCGGAAGATCCTGATGCTGGGATCGCGCAGTGTGAAGGCGAGCTCCTCCAGGCTCGGCCAGTAGAAGCGATCGGCGCGCGGCACGATCACGCTCGCCACCGTGTCCCAGACGCCGACGAAATGGATGGTCGGCCAGCGCGTCGAGGTGATGCGTGCGAACTGCGCGGCGAGGTCGAATTCGTCCTTCGGCAGCGGCCCGCTCTCGTCGAACACGATGTTCTTGATATCCTCGACGTCGTTGCCGCGCCCGCTGCCGGAATATTGCTTGTAGGCGATGAGGCCCGAGCCTGAGAGGTTCGCCTGCTCCGGCGAGATCAGACCAATTTTGTGGATCAGCCCCGCCAGCACGCGCACCGTGTAAGCCCCGCGCGAGAAGCCGAACAAATAGATCTTGTCGCCGGGCGCGTAATGCTGAACCAGGAAGCAATAGGATGACAGCACGTTGTCATCGAGCCCGTATCCGGTCGCGAGCCCCCACACCAGCTTGATGTTGGCCTTCCAGCGCCCCCACGTCGACGGCTCCGTCATGGTGCCGACCCCGGGATCGTAAAACACCATCTGCCGCGGCGACGTCTTGTCCGTCTTGCGCAGGCAGCGATAGAGCTTCAGGACGTTGGAGATGTTCTCCGAGATTTCGTTGCCGGTGCCGTCACAGCAGATGACGAGGTTCTTGCCGGCGCCCTTGTGGTCGGCGGGGTGGGCGGATTCCATGGGATGCGCCTCCGGGTGATGCTACCGGGGCGAGTATAGCGGAAAATGGATGGCAGCGAGGAGGCGACGTCGCCGGCACCCGGTCCCATGGCCGAAGGCTGTGTTGACATTAACCTCTTGTTAACCATGCGGTTGCCTAATGTCGACGATGGGGGATCACCATGTCGGCCCATGTGACGCGACGGAAGTTGATGCCTGTTTCGGCCGATCCGGCCATCTGGTCGATGGCGAGGCTGGCGGTTCGCGCCAAGGCCGTCCTACAGGGCAGAACGCCTGTCCTATGGAGCAAAGCCATGTTCGCAAGGGACGACTTAGTGGACAATCTCAGCCGCGATCTCGATCGCGCGCGCGGCAGACGCGATGCGCTCGCATCCGAAGCCACGACCCTGGCGGCGCAGATCGCCGAAATTGAAGCCCGCCTTTCGGAGGAGAAGAAAAGGCGGGAGCGTGAGCGCGTCCTGAGCGAGATCGAACTGATCAAGACGCGAATCAAGCAAGCCGCCGGAGCGTTTGCACCTGTCGTGGACGGTCTCTCCAGGGCGGTCGAATCGGCTGCGGCCGTTGTGCCCGAGGCGCGCGAGCTCAATAGTTTCCTGGTGTCGGTGGCGACCGAGGTCGACAGCGTGCTCGATCCCCTGTTGCGTGAACTGGATCAGCGCGCGGATGCAGTGCGATCCGGCCATGCGGCGCTGGACTTGCCGAGTTCGGCCGTTGAAGCCCCGCCCATCGAGCTGCCGAAGGACACCAACGAACGCCTGCTTCGCTTTCCGGCCTGGCTGTCCCGCGACAAGGAAACGGACAAGGAAGCAGCGGAGAAGCCGCACAGCACGGCGGCCTGAAGCCTCGGCGGCTGCGCACGCTCTACGCCGTCATTCCGGGGCGCGCCTCTTGGCGCGAGCCCGGAATCCATACTCACGATGGTGGTTATGGATCCCGGGCTCGCGACTTCGTCGCGCCCCGGGATGACAAGTTGTCGTTGGGCTCGCTGGTTGCCGAGCAGGTAACTTCCCCGCTCGCCGCCGCTCAGCTCGCCGCGCGGCGCAAGAAGGCCGGAATATCGAGAGCGCTCTCGTCGGGCGCATTGCGCGCAGGCGCACGCCCGTAAGGATCCAGCGGCTGAAGCGCCGCCTGCTGCGCATGGTCCAGGCTCGGCCGTGCCGGCGGTCCGACGGGGTGGTGCGGCTGCGGCCGCAGCGGCGGGCTTGCCGCTTGCGGAAGGGGGGCACTGCGCTCGATGCGATCGGCGATGCGACGGCCGTCATTGCGCAGCCTGCCGGCGAGCTGGGTGAGGGCGGTTTCCACCGGGTGCGCCTGCGCCGGATCGAGATTATCGATTCCGGTCGCCACCACCGAGACGCGGACGATGCCTTCTAAGCTTTCGTCAAAGGACGCCCCGACGATGATGTTGGCGTCCGGGTCGGCCTCGTCGCGAATGCGGGTCGCCGCTTCGTCGACCTCGTACAGCATGAGATCCTTGCCGCCGGTGATGGAAATGATGAGGCCACTGGCGCGCTTGATCGAGGGATTCTCGATCAGCGGATTGGAGATCGCGGCCACGGCGGCTGCGAGCACGCGCTTCTCGCCGGAAGCCTCGCCCCGTCCCATCATGGCCTTGCCCTTTTCCTTCATGACGGAGAGGACGTCGGCAAAATCGAGATTGATCAGGCCTTCCTTGACGATGAGGTCGCTGATGCAGGCCACGCCCGAGTAAAGCACCTGGTCGGCAAGGGCGAAGGCGTCGGCGAACGTGGTCTTCTCGCTGGCCACCCGGAACAGGTTCTGGTTCGGGATGATCAGGAGGGTGTCGACTGTCTTCAGCAGCTCCTCGATGCCGGCTTCGGCAAAGCGCATGCGGCGCTGGCCCTCGAAATAGAACGGCTTGGTGACGACGCCGATGGTGAGAATGCCGAGCTCGCGCGCGATTCTGGCGACGACGGGTGCAGCCCCGGTGCCGGTGCCGCCGCCCATGCCTGAAGTCACGAACACCATGTGCGCGCCGGTCAATTGCTCGCGGATCGTGTCGATCGCCTCTTCGGCTGCGGCGCGTCCCAGTTCCGGCTGCGAGCCGGCGCCGAGCCCTGCGGTCACCTTCGTGCCGAGCTGGATCAGGCGCTTCGCCTTCGACATCGCCAGCGCCTGCGCGTCGGTGTTGGCGACCACGAACTCGACCCCTTGCAGCCCGGCCGTGATCATGTTGTTGACGGCATTGCCGCCGGCGCCGCCGACGCCGAACACGACGATGCGGGCCTTCATTTCATGGATATCGGTGTTGCCAGTCATTCTTCCCTCGCGATTGCTCCGGCAAGCCGGGGATTAAAGAAAGTCTCGCGTGCTACCTGCAAGCATGATCCGGAAAAGTGCGAAGCGGTTTTCCGAAAAGATCATGCTCGAACAAAAACCTGGAGCGCGATGACGATTCATCCCAATCTCATCGCGCTCTAGCCGCGCGGTCTGCTTGCACGATGAAGGCGGCCAGATGCCCCAACCGGCGCGCCGCGTGTCCTGCGATCGAGCCGCCAGGGCGGCGATCGCTCCGCAGCGCCGCCACTTCGTCTTCCAGTCGTGCCGCCCATGCATTGGCGGCCGTCGTCTCGGCGGCCGCCTGCGTCAGCTCGACGGCGAGGCGATCGGCACGTTCGCGCTCGCGCTCGAACACGGCCCTGTAGGCGGCTGCGACGTCTTCGAGCCGCGCGATCTCCGCCTTGAAGGCCCCAATCTTGATTGCCTCGATCTTTGCCATGGAGGCATCGACGGGGTCCGCCCCGCGGCCCTTTCGCGGGCGGGGCGTGTACCGGAGCTCGGCGAGATCGACGCTCACCACCGCCTTGCCGTCGTCCGACCGCGAACGCGGCAACCGGCGACGCCGCGCCAGTGCCCGCGCGGCCTCGCGCGAGACATTGAGGCGGGCACCGAGATCGGCATACGTCAACAACTCAACGCACATCGGCGCTTCTCCTGGAGCGAACCGGGAAGGCATTTCGAGCTAATGATGGCTGGACGATTGCAGCAGGCTAGGGTGCGTTGGTTAATGGACGGTTAACGGGCGCGGGGGGTGTTTACGGGTGGCGCTGCGGTGCCGGCCTTGAGTTCGCAGGGTACCAGCTGCCACGGCTGCGTCTTGTGGGTCTTGCGCGGGCAGCGATGGAGCTTCAGGGCGTCGGAGAGTTCTCCGAAATCTCGTTGCCGGTGCCGTCACAGCAGATGACGAGGTTTACCCCGATCTCCCTATGCACTCTTCCGTCTAGTCCGACGAGCGTCATTTCCAGTCGAGGTGTGAACTCGTCTTCTAGTCTCTTGCGCTTGCGTGCATCGGACGCGCGCGTGGTCTCCTGTTCCCGGCGCTCCAAGTAGAAGCGTGAGAATTCAGAAATGCCTTCATCCGACAACGTGGCTCTTTGAAGTCTATCGACGTCGATGCCAAGAGATTGAGGTTTGTCGAACGCTTTCGCAATGGGATTGATGGCGGTTTCCTTCCATTGCTGGGCGAGAATTTTTGGACAAACGATCAGGACTTTAGACAGTCGAGATCGAACCACAAGTTCGCTAATGATCAAGCCGGCGCTGATCGTTTTTCCGAGGCCAACGTCGTCCGCGAGCAGAGTTACCGGAAGTCGTCGACAGAAAGTAATGAGGTTGGTTACTTGGTGATGATAGGGAGTGAGGCGATCGCTCCATCTTGGTGTTGATTTAAAGTCCTCAGCTCGATCAATAACGATAGGGTCGGTCAGATCCCACTCGAGACCTGCCCGGTAAATTCGATACTCGTCGGGTTCTTTGCTCCGGCTAAGAATCTTCGACTTAAATTCAGTGGCGACGTCCATCCTCCTGCCCCAACCAAAGACGTGCTCAACCACAAGATGCTCGGTGCTACTCTTGCGGGCAAGTGGCACTTTCGTCGGTGCGCTACTAACCTACCGTCGCTCCACAAACAAAAACGGCCGGATCTCCCGATCCGGCCGCTACTCAAACTCTTTACTCGGCTAAGCCTACGCCACGCGACGCAACTTAGCCCCCGCCCAATTTCGAAAAAATCTCAGCTCGCCTGCTTGGCCGGCTGGGTGTCGCCGACCTTCTTCTGGATGGCGCGCTTCAGCTCGACCGCGCGCGGGGAGAGCGCATCAGTGTTGGCCTTGAGCAGGTAGGCGTCCAGGCCGCCATTGTGGTCGACGCTCTTGATCGCGTTGGTGGAGACGCGCAGGCGCACGTTGCGGCCCAGGGCTTCCGAGATAAACGTCACGTTGACGAGGTTCGGCAGGAAGCGGCGCTTGGTCTTGATGTTGGAGTGGCTGACCTTGTGGCCGACGAGGGGGCCCTTGGCCGTCAGTTCGCAGCGGCGAGACATGGCATAAATCCTTTAGTTCGAACCCCCAACGAGTGCGGCCGCCATTTCGGCGCCACGGGGGCAAATTCTTTCGTCCTTGCAGGGAGCGGGCGGACGTATAGGGGGGAAGGGGCCTTGCGTCAAGGCGACGGGCCGTTTTTGGCCCGTCGTCCCGGGGCGGGCAGAGCCCGAACCCGGGATCTCGTGCCCCGCCTCGGTGTCATCGCCCGCGAAGGCGGGCGATCCAGTACTCCGCGGCGGCGCGGCTGACCAGAGGCGCTGCGGCGTACTGGATGCCCCGCCTTCGCGGGGCATGACAGCTGAGGGTGGGGAGAGGTGGGAACGTCCCCCGTTACCGTCCGATCACCAAAACGGCAATGATTGTCGCGCCTTACCATCACATAAAGGGCGTATTCGCCGTCGAAGAGTCCGGTGGAGTTCCCGGGGCTGCACGCCCCGACACATTGTTTGCCGCCGGTTTTGGCTTAAGTAACAGCACATCGCGCTCTGATTGGATTGTTTCGTGCCGACAACGCTTCATTTCGCGCAAGTCCTGCGCTCAGCCTGTCTGTGTCGGGGCGTCCGCTTGGACGTCCCCTTGGCCGGCCGGCTGATGGCGCTTTGTGGCCTGGCGGTGGTGCTGGGCCTGGCGTCCGGCGCGGCGCCGGCGGCGGCGCAAGGCAAGCTCGAGGCGCAATATGAGGCGACGCTGGCGGGCATTCCCGTCGGCAAGGGCGCCTGGAACATCGATATCCAGGACGACGTGTTCTCGGCGGCGGCCGCCGGCGGCACCACCGGGCTTTTGAAGTCGTTCACGGGCGGGTCCGGCACCGGCGCGAGCCAGGGGCGCGTCGTTGGCGGCGCGCTGGTTGCGACCGGCTACCAGGCCTCCACCACCACCCAGAAGAAGACCGAAGAGATCCGCATCACCCTCGACAAGGGCAATGTGAAGGATTTCGGCATTTTGCCGGAGCCGCCGGTCGATCCGGACCGCATCGTCGTCACCGAGGCCCACCGCCGCGGCGTCTGGGACCCCATGACGGCCTCGCTGCTGCGCGTGCCCGGCACCGGTGATCCCGTTTCGCAGGACGCCTGCCACAGCTCCGCGCCGGTGTTCGACGGCCGCATGCGCTACGAGCTCAAGCTCGATTTCAAGCGCATGGAGACCGTGAAGGCGGAGAAGGGGTACAAGGGCCCGGTCGTGGTCTGCGCGATCTATTTCGTGCCGATCGCCGGCTACATCCCCGACCGCCCGGTGATCAAATACCTCGCCGCCCAGCGCAACATGGAGATCGCGTTCGCCCCCATCGCCGGCACGCGCATCCTGGTCCCGTTCTGGCTGAAAGTGCCGACCCCGCTCGGCCCCGCCATGCTGGAAGCCACCAGCTTCATCACCGCCCCCCAGCCGCCACGCGTCGCGAAGACGCAGTAGGCAAGGAGGCCGCGCCGGCTCTCTCGGCCGTCATTCCGGGGCGCGCCATCTTGGCGCGAACCCGGAATCCATCGGGCTACAGAGACGGTTTCACGATGGATTCCGGGTTCGCGACTGCGTCGCACCCCGGAATGACGAGCGAAATGGGAGCCCAAAAGCGCGCCCTAATGATTTCAACGACTTACCTACTGTGCATGGGGTTGTTTTCGCACACTTCGTTTGACCAAACCCCGCCGCAGGGAATCCATTTGACTCCTCCCCGATTCTGATTCGACTCGGCGCCGTCCCCAGCTTTAACCACCCCGGTCGCTTGTGCGCCCCCGCAAAACTCCATCTAGTGCGCAACCAAGACGAGTCCCGCGACATGTTGCGTGAACGGAACGGGACTCACAGGGGAGTCAGCGATTCGGCCGCGATTCGTTCTAGAGTCGTTCCGAAGCTTAAAGCGAACGGGAAAAGCGTCGCAAAGTGAGACAGTTGCGCGGGATTTGGGGCGGGCGTTTTCACGCCCGCGGTGTGCCCCTCACCCTGAGGAGGCCGCGCAAGCGGCCGTCTCGAAGGGCGAGGGGCTTGGCTTGCCCAGCAGCACCAGCCGGGCCTTCATCCTTCGAGACGCGCTGACGCGCTCCTCAGGATGAGGAACGAAGAGCCAGCCCCCTCTCCGCCCCGGATAGCACTGACATTCGCCCAAATCGCCATTACCTAATCCCCTAGACATGGCTTTTTCCTCCTCCCCCTTCGCTTCCGAGCGCGCACCCGGCGCGGGCGTCACTGCGGTGCTCGGTCCGACCAACACCGGCAAGACCCATCTCGCCATCGAGCGGATGCTGGCGCATCCCTCGGGCATGATCGGCCTGCCGCTGCGCCTCTTGGCGCGCGAGGTCTACAACAAGATCGCCGACCGAGCCGGCGAGGCCAGCGTCGCGCTCGTCACCGGCGAGGAGAAGATCAAGCCGAAGAATCCGCGCTATTGGGTCTCGACCGTCGAGGCGATGCCGCGCGATATCGACGTCTCCTTCCTCGCCGTCGACGAGGTCCAGATCGCCGCCGATCTCGAGCGCGGCCACGTCTTCACCGACCGCATCCTCAACCGCCGCGGCCGCGACGAGACGCTGCTCTTGGGCGCCGCCACCATGCGCCCGATCATCGAGCGCCTGTTGCCGGGCGTGTCCATGATCACGCGGCCCAGATTGTCGCAGCTCGAATTCGCCGGCGATCGCAAGATCACGCGCCAGCCGCGCCGCACCGCCATCGTCGCGTTCTCGGCCGATGAAGTCTATGCGATTGCCGAGCTGATCCGCCGCCAGCATGGCGGCGCCGCCGTGGTGCTGGGCTCGCTGTCGCCGCGCACACGAAACGCGCAAGTGGCGATGTTCCAGAACGGCGACGTCGATTATCTCGTCGCCACCGATGCCGTCGGCATGGGCCTCAATCTCGACGTCGATCACGTCGCCTTCGCCTCCGACCGCAAGTTCGACGGCTACCAGTTCCGCCGCCTGACGCCGGCCGAATTCGCGCAGATCGCAGGCCGCGCCGGCCGCGCCACCCGCAACGGCACCTTCGGCACCACGGGCCGCTGCGCGCCGTTCGAGCCCGAGCTCGTCAACGCGCTGCAGAACCACACCTTCGATGCCGTGAAGGTGCTGCAATGGCGCAATTCCAAGCTCGATTTCTCCTCGCTCGGCGCGCTCCAGGTCTCGCTGAACCTCGCCCCCGGCCACGAGACGCTGACGCGCGCGCCGATCGCCGAGGACATGCGCGTGCTCGATCACGCCGCCCGCGACGGCGAGGTGCGCGATATCGCGCATGGCAAGGCTGCCGTGGAGCGGCTCTGGGAAGCCTGCCAGGTCCCGGACTATAGAAAGCTGTCGCCGGCCGCCCATGCCGAGCTGGTGACGACGCTGTACGGCTTCCTGATGCGCAAGGGCTGCATTCCCGATGCCTGGTTCGAGTCCCAGGTCACCCAGGCCGACCGCATCGACGGCGACATCGACACGCTGTCGGCCCGAATCGCCCAGATCCGCACCTGGACCTTCGTCGCCAACCGCCCGGACTGGCTGAAAGACCCGGAACGCTGGCAGGGGATCGCGCGGGAGGTCGAAAATAAATTGTCGGATGCGCTCCATGAACGCTTGACTGAGCGTTTCGTTGATCGCCGGACCAGTGTATTGATGCGCCGCCTGCGGGAGAACACGAGCTTGAATACTGAAATCGGCAAGACCGGCGAAGTCATCGTCGAAGGCCATGTCATCGGCCGCCTCGATGGCTTCACCTTTGCACCGGATGCGGCGGAAGCCGGCTCCGATGCGAAAGCCTTGCAGGCTGCAGCGCAAGCGGTGCTCGCCGGCGAGATCAACGCGCGCGCCGAAAAGCTGGGCAATGCGCCGGACGAGCAGTTCGTGCTGACGTCCGAAGGCATCATCCGCTGGACCGGCGATGCCGTGGCGCGCCTTGCCGCCGCAGACGAGGCGCTGCATCCGCGCATCCGCATCATCTCGGACGAGCGCCTGACCGGCGCGCCCCGCGACAAGGTGCAGGCGCGGCTCGAGCTCTGGCTCAAGACGCACATCGAAAAGCTGCTCGGGCCGATGTTCGAGCTGTCGAAGGCCGAGGACGTCACCGGCATTGCCCGCGGCATCGCCTATCAGCTGGTCGAGGCGCTCGGCGTGCTCGAGCGTCCGAAGATCGCCAGCGAGCTGAAAGATCTCGACCAGTCCTCGCGCGCCGTCTTGCGCAAATACGGCGTCCGCTTCGGCGCCTATCACATCTATTTCCCCGGCCTGCTCAAGCCCGCCGCGCGTGCGCTGGCCGCGCTGCTCTGGGCGCTGAAGCAGGACAATGTCGATCTCTCCGCGCTCTCGGGCGCGCAGCATCTGGCCTCCTCGGGGCGTACCTCGTTCCCGGTCGACAAGGCGCTGCCGCGCGATGCCTATCGCGTGCTCGGCTACAAGCAGGCCGGCGAGCGCGCCGTGCGCGTCGACATCCTGGAGCGCCTTGCCGACTTGATCCGCCCGGCGCTGGCCTGGCGCGAGAATTCGCCGGGCGAAAAGCCCGCCGGCGCGTTCGATGGCCGCAGCTTCGTGGTGACGCAGGCGATGACCTCGCTCACCGGATCTGCCGGCGAGGATTTCGCCTCCGTGCTGCGCGCGCTCGGCTATCGCATGGAGAAGCGCCCGCCGCTGCCGCCGAAGCCTGTCGTGACCGAGCCCGTCGCGACCGAGCAGGTCGTGACCGAGACCGTCGCGGCCGAGACGCCGCCCGTTGAAGGCAGCGTAGAGACCTCGACCGAGACTGCAGCCGAGGCCGTTGCCGGCCTGCCGGCTGAGGCCACGGCCGCTGATGCTACGGCCGAATCCGTCACGGTCGAAGACGCCCCCGGCATGGAGCCGCACGACGAGCCCGCTCCTGAGAAGGCTCACAAGGAGCCGGCGCTGGAAGCCTCTCCGGAAGCGCCCGTCACCCCCGAGGACGCCCCCGGAATCGCGCCGCCCGCAGAAGAGGCTGCGACGCCCGCCGAGGCTGCCGGCCTCGAAGCGGCCGCCGCCGAGACCGCCGCGACGGAAGCTGCTGCATCCCCCGATGCTGCCGCGCCTGAGGCAACAGTCGCACCGGCCGAGCCCGACCTGGTCGAGGTCTGGCGCCCTGCCGGTCGTCACGAAGATCGCAAGCCGCGCCACGAGCGCCATCGCCATCAGCGTCACAACAACCAGCGTCCGCGGCCCGGCGCTGCACCCGATGCAGCGAGCGCCGCGCCCGGCGAAGCCGCCGACGGCGCGAAGCCGGGCCATCGTCATGGCGGCGGCCATCGCCGCGATGGCGGCCGCGACTTCCGCAAGCCGCGTGAAGGCGGCGAGGGCGGTGAGCGCCGCGACGACCGCAATCGCAGCTTCCAGGGCAAGGGAGACCGCGACAAGGATCGCGATCGCAACCGCGACAACAAGAAGTTCGGTGGAGATCGCGACAAGGGCCGCGACAATCGTGGCCGCGACCGCGACAAGGGCCGTGACCGCCGCGATCGCGAGTCGGGTCCGTCACTGCGCCCCTACGCCTCGAGCGCGAACCCGCGCGAGCGCGATCGTCCGATCGATCCGAACTCGCCCTTCGCCAAGCTCGCCGCGCTGAAAGAGCAGCTGGGGCGGAAGGAGTAATCCCACGACGACGACCGAGCGGCAGCGCATCGACAAATGGCTGTGGCACGCGCGCGTGGTGAAGGCGCGCACCTCCGCGGCCGAGCTCGTCGTCACCGGCCATGTCCGTGTCAACGGCGTGCGCGAGACATCGCCGGGCCATGCGATCAAGCTTGGCGACGTCCTCACCATCGCGCTCGATCGCACCGTGCGCGTGCTGAAGGTCACCGCCTTCAACGAGCGCCGTGGCGATGCCGCTTCGGCTCGCGTGCTCTACGAGGAGCTCGGGACGCGCAATTAATTGCGCTTTGCATTCATTTCTTGATCGATCAAACACACAAAGCCGTCATGATCGGGCCTTCCCGACCTTGCGGCGCCCGGCCATCCGCGCTAGGCAAGCCGCGACTTCTAAAAGAGCTTTTCGGAGCGTTGGATGACTTACGTCGTCACTGAAAACTGCATCAAGTGCAAGTACACCGACTGCGTCGAGGTCTGCCCGGTCGATTGCTTCTACGAGGGCGACAACATGCTCGTCATCCATCCCGACGAGTGCATCGATTGCGGCGTGTGCGAGCCGGAATGCCCCGCCGACGCCATCAAGCCGGACACGGAACCGGGCCTCGAAAAGTGGCTCCAGGTCAACGCCGACTACGCCAAGAGCTGGCCGAACATCACCCAGAAGAAAGAATCACCTGCCGACGCCAAGGAATTCGACGGTATGGAAGGCAAGTTCGAGAAATATTTTTCTCCGAACCCCGGCTCTGGGGACTAATTCGCGCCCAAACTTAACCCTAATAGCGGCGCTGCCGCCGAAAACCAGCCCTCAAGACCCCTAAATCATTGATTTTTGCGGGAAATGTGCTATATTGGGCACATTAAGCCGAACCCCGTCAGCCCCGTTGGCCCCTCTGGGTTCCCGTGAAACCAAATGTCGAACAGGGGCGTGGCAGTTTCCGCGCGCAGGCTGTGTCACAGAAAACGCGTAAAAAGAGTACTTCAGCGAGGGCTTCCCATAAGGAGGCCAAAAAAGTCGCCGCGGCCAGCCGTAGCGCATCCAAGGGTCGGACCGCGACGAAGGCGCCGGCTGCAAAGTCCTCGAAGAACAAAAGAAGCGCAATGCCTAACAAGACTGCCAAACCGGCCGCGAAAGCGACCGCTGCCAAGCCTGCTGCCGCCAAGCCTTTGAATGTCAAGCCTGTGACTGCCAAGGCCCCCGCTGCCAAGCCCGCCGCGACGAAGGCTCCTGTTGCCGTTGCGCCCGCCAAGGCTCCCGTCGCCGCCAAGCCGGCCGCCAAGCCCGCGGCTGCGCCGAAGGTCGAGGAAAAGAAGGTCGTGACCCAGCGTCAGGGCTTCAAGGCCAACGAATTCGTGGTCTATCCCGCTCACGGCGTCGGCCAGATCCTGGCCATCGAGGAGCAGGAGATCGCCGGTGCGAAGCTCGAGCTGTTCGTCATCAACTTCATCAAGGACAAGATGACGCTGCGCGTGCCGACCGCCAAGGTCGCCAATGTCGGCATGCGCAAGCTGTCCGATCCGGCGCTGGTCAAGAAGGCGCTGGAAACGCTCAAGGGCCGCGCCCGCGTCAAGCGCACCATGTGGTCGCGCCGCGCCCAGGAATACGAAGCGAAGATCAATTCGGGCGATATCGTCGCGATCGCGGAAGTCGTGCGCGACCTCTATCGCTCGGAATCGCAGCCCGAGCAGTCCTACTCGGAACGCCAGCTCTATGAAGCGGCGCTCGACCGCCTGTCCCGCGAGATCGCGGTGGTGCAGCACTCGACCGAGACCGAAGCGGTCAAGGAGATCGAGGCGCAGCTCGCCAAGAGCCCGCGCCGCAATGCCAAGGCGGAAGCTGCCGAGGGCGAAGCTGACACGGATGCCGAGGGCGATACCGACGATACCGATGGCGACGACAGCACCGTCGCCGACGAGGCCGCGTAAGCCGGCACCGAACGCAAGCAATCAAAAGCCCGGCCGTTTGGCCGGGCTTTTTGTTTGGCTTCCTGAGGCCGCGGGAGTTCGGTTCTACGCGCCGCGCGGCTGGGTCCAGATCGCGATCGGCTGCTGAATGCCGCGGACCGCCCGCGCCTCTCGCGCTTCCAATGTCTGAAACGTTGTGGCTGCACCGCCCAGCTCGGCCTTCGCCTGGCTGACGAGGTCGTCACTTGCCACCAGCGCGCAGCCCAAGGTGCGGGTCAAGGCCTCGAGACGGCTTGCCACGTTGACGGTCGCGCCGATCACGGCAAATTCCAGACAGGTCTGCCCGAGGTCGCCGAGCACCACCGGCCCATAATGCAAGCCAAAGCTCACATGCAGCTTTGGCTCGCCTGACGCTGCCCGCTGATCGTTCCAACTCTCCGCCGCCGCGATCATCGCCTGGGCACATCGCAGCGCGTTGCTGGCGTCGTGCTCGCCGGCAAAGGGCGTGCCGAACGTTGCCATCAATCCGTCCCCGAGATATTTGTCGAGCGTGCCGCTATGGCGGAAAACCTCCTGCTCCATCAATCCGTGGAATTCCCGCAACGTCCGCACAACCTCCTGCGGCGATCGTCCATCGGCAAAGGCCGTGAAGCCGACGATGTCGACGAACAGCACCGCGACGTGTTGCGTGCGCACCTGCTTCAACGGCTCGTCCTGTTTCGACAATTCCGCCACGACATTGGGGGAGAAGTAGCGCGCCAGGTTGCCGCGCTCGCGCTCCACCGCGGCATGCCGGACCAGGAGGTCGTTGCTGCGGCGGACCGCGAGCGCCAAGGTCATGGCCACGATCATGAAGACGACGATCTCCTGGATGCGAACGTGGAACACGATCTCGCTCGGCGAGATCATCGCAAACAAGCGCTCATCGTTGCCTGTCGCGGCCGCGATGCGGGCCGTCAGCGCAGGATCGCGATCGGGTTGCCACCAGACCCAGGCGATGCCGATCAACCAGAGCGCAGCCGTCCAAACGCCGACCGCAATCACGGTCCGCCAAGTATAGGCCAGTGTGGCGCCCGCGAGCAGGACGAAGAAATAGATGAAGTTGCCGAAATGGTACTGCATCGCGACCGGCCAGTGCGAGGCTCCGAACGGATTGGGAACCACGATGAGGCACGTGAGCAGCGCCAAGTCGCAAAACAGGAGTGCCAATTCCGGCCGCGACACGCCAACCCGCCCAACCCTGACCTGGGCCCAGCCGATCAGCGCGAACAAGCCGAGCAGCGCCACGTAGTAGAGCTGCTCCCAGGCCGGGTTGATCACCATGATCAGGCAGCCAATGACGACGAGGGCGACATAGCGCGCCCGCACTGCGAGTTGCAGGCCCTCCCGCTTGGCGGACGTCAGCGCGGCCTGTGCGAACTGAACTGTTTCGGCATCGCGTTCGCTCGGCGCGGGCGAATGCGCAGCCGGCAGGTTGAAGCGCTCGACGAGCATTGTCACGGCAGTCTCCTCGCTTGGGCCTTCAGCCGCTGGTTCGCTGCGCCCTTGCCGAGACGCTGATTTCGTTCCGGCGGCCTTCTCCGTCAGCCGCCGCCGCAACCGACGTCCACCAGTCCCCCAAAGCATCGATCAAGGGCACGAGCGCGTGACCGGCGGAGGTCAGATCGTACTCCACGCGCAGCGGATATCCGCCGAATTCGGTGCGGCTGACGATGCCGGCGTCCTCCAGCTTGCGAAGCTCGAGCGCGAGCATCCTGTGTGAGATGGTCGGATTATCGCGGCGCAAGTCGCTGAAGCGCTTGGTGCCCTGCTTCAAATAATAGATCAGCAGAGTCGGCCAGCGACCGCTCAGAATCTGCATCACTTCCTCGATGGGACATCTCGACACGAGATCCTTCATCGGCGCCTCCAGGTTACAAAAAAGTTCGTAATTTACTTGATGCGGCGAGCGGCTAGGGTCGCATCACCGCTGCGCAGCGTGATCATCAGAAATCACGGAGAATGGATCATGGACCCAATTCTACTCTACGGCTTCCCGAAGGGAAGCTCCATGGGGCTCGTTGCGGCTCTCGAATGGCTGGGCAAGCCATATCGGCTGTGTCGGGTCGATATGTTGGGCGAGATGCGAAACCCGTCATACGCCCGTATCAATCCGCGACACGAGACGCCGGTCTTCATCACCGAGCAGGGCGAGGTGCTGACGGAAACGATGGCGATCGCGGCCTGGCTAGAGGCCAGGGATGTCGAACGGCGCATCAGCTTCGATCCGCTGTCGCGGCAAGCCGATCGCATGCATCAGCTCATGGCGTTCGTGAATACCGGTTTCACCGCCGCGTTCGCGCCGCTGTGGGCCGCATTGGAAGCCGAAGCCATGGAGCCTGCCGCGAAGTCGGTCCTGCGCGCCTTCGGCACAGCAAGGGTCATCGAGCGTCATGACAAGCTCGAAGAAATGATCGAAACGCAGCAATTTCTGCTCGGGGACCGGCCGACCCTCGCCGACGCCGTGCTTGTCGGTGTCGCACGCTGGCTCGACTTCCACGCGGTCGCGGAGAGGAGCCGCTGGCCGAAGCTGGCGGCGCTGCGCGCGCGCCTCGAAGCCGATCCCGCGGTCCTCTACGCCACCGCTCTGGAGGACGGCGGGTCTGATCCGGGAACGGGATCGTGCACAGGCCACGTCGCGCTAGCCGAATTGATCGCGCAGTTCGGCAAATAGCGGCCGGTGCGCACGCCTCGTCCTTCGAGACGGCGTTGACGCGCCTCCTCAGGATGAGGCTCATCAGCATCAGTGCTCGTTGAAAACTGCTGCCGCGCACTCCTCCCTCATCCTGAGGAGCCCGCTTAAAGCGGGCGTCTCGAAGGATGGGCCGCAGGGAATGCTCTCAAATGGCGATAGCGCTCCTACTTCACCGGGCGCTTCTCGAGCTTCCTCGCCAGCGTCCGCCGGTGCATGCCCAGCCGGCGGGCCGCTTCCGAGATGTTGAAGTCGGTCTCGATCAAGGTCTGGTGGATGCGTTCCCATTCCAACGTCTTGATCGAGGTCGGCCGCGAATCGAGCGCGACCTCGGCGTTGCCTTCGGCCTTGTGGAAGGCGGCCTCGATGTCGTCGGTGTTCGACGGCTTTGCCAGATAGTGACAGGCCCCCAACTTGATCGCCTCGACCGCGGTGGAGATGCTGGCAAAGCCGGTCAGCACCACGATCAGCATGTCCGGGTCATGCGTGTGCAGGAGCTCGACGCAGGCAAGGCCCGAGGCGCCGCCGAGCTTGAGGTCGACCACGGCATAACCGAAAGAGCGTTCCTCCAGCACCTGGCGCACCTCCTCGATCGAGGCGGCGAGTACCACCTCGTAGCCGCGGCGCTCGAACGAGCGCTTCAGCGTGCGGGCAAAACCCGCATCGTCCTCGACGACGATCAGCGAACGGTCAGGCGTCAAAATTCCCTCCGATCGCCAATGTTGCGAGCGGCAGCGTGAGGCGCACCGTGGCGCCGCGCTTCCTGTGGTTCTTGGCGCTCACGGTGCCCCCCAATTTGCGCACGACGTTCACCACCAGGAACAGGCCGAGCCCGCCGCCGGCGCGACCCTTGCTCGACTGGTAGGGCTTGCCCAGCTGCGCCAGCATCTCCGGCGCAAAGCCCGGGCCGCGGTCGGAGATCGACAGCACGAGATTGTCGCCCTCGCGCTCGGCGACGAGCTCGACCCACTCGCGCGAGACCTCATAGGCGTTGTCGAGCACGTTGAAGATCACCTGCTTCAGCGCGACGTCGGAGACGATTGCGACGTCCTCGCCGAAGGTGTTGACGAAGTAGAGCGTGCGGGCGGAGCGCGCATTGCGCCATTCGTCGACCAGCGCGGTGACGAAGGCCGTCACCGTCGTCGGTGAGGAGCCTTCACCGCGCGCTTCGCCCGCCGACACCAGGATGCCTGTCACGATCGACTTGCAGCGCTGCAACGAGGTTTCCATCTCCGCGAGGTCCTCGGCAAGCTCCTGATCGGCGGCAAGATCGGGCATGCGGCGCCAGTCGCTGAGGATTACCGAGAGCGAGGCGAGCGGCGTGCCGAGCTCATGCGCCGCACCGGAGGCGAGCAGGCCCATGCGCACGATATGGTCCTGTTCGGCGGCATGCTGGCGCAGCGCCGCCAGATGCGCGTCGCGCTCGCGCAAATTCCTGTTGATGCGGGTGACGAACACGACGAGCAGCACGGCGTTGAGCACGAAGCCCAGGAGCATGCCTGTTACGGTGAGCGTATAGGTCTCGCTCAACGGATTGGGCGGCAGATCGAGCGGCCGGTAGGCCAATGTCAGCCAGACGAAGCTGGCGCAGGTCAGCGCCACCAGCGACCAGGTCGATCGGGCATCGAGCAGCACCGCACCGAGCGTCACCTGGAGCAGGAACAGCGAGGTGAAGGGATTGGTGGCGCCGCCGGAGAGATAGAGCTGCGCGGTCAGCGCGGCGACGTCCAGTATCAAGGCGACCAACAGCTCGTTGTTGGTGATCGCAGCGCGATGGCGCACCCAGACCAGGCTGGAGACGTTGAGCAGCACCAGCGCGCCGATCACCGCGCCCATCCGCTCCAGCGGCAGGGGGATGCCGAGGCCGAAATGCACGGCACCGATGGTCACGATCTGGCCGACCACCGCGGTCCAGCGCAGCTGGATCAGCAGCGCCATGTTCTTGCGGTTGGTCTCGTCCTCGGTCGGCATGGTGCCGATCAGCTCGCTGCGCGCGTCGGCCTGCGATTGCAGCGTGACGGCTTGCCCGTCACGCCCAAGCGTCTGGGAAAGCGTTTTCCCGTCGTCAGGTCGGCTCGACGATCGTTCCAGCATCTGATCCCGTCCTGCGGGCGTCGGCATCCGAGCCGCCGGCCTTGTCGTGGACGAAGCGCTTGCGACGGAACAGCCCGCCGCCGAATATGACGAAAAGTCTGCCGGCCAGCATGAAAACCAGGGCAAACCACGTCAGCGCGTAGATCAGGTGGTTATTGGGAAAGCGGATCACGGTCAATCCGCCGATTGGGCCGCCGGCGATTTGTGATCCGGCGTCGGCGTCCACGAAGAAGGGCGCGACCTCGCGAAGACCGCGCGCCGCCGCAATGGCGGCGACGTCCCGCGAGTACCAGCGGTTGTGCTGGGGCACGTTGGTCCGCAAGAAGCCGCCCTTCGGCTCGGTGATGCGCAGGAGGCCGGTGATCTCGACTCGACCTTGCGGATTGCCGTCCCGGCGCGTCGATGCGTCGCGGCGCTCGGACGGCACGAAGCCGCGATTGATCAGGACCAGCATGCCGTCGTCGCGCGCAAGCGGCGTCAGCACCCAATAGCCGGGGCCTTCCTCGGTGACGGCCTGAACCAGCGTCTCGCTCTCATGCAGGAAGCGCCCGCTGAGGCTGACGTGCCTGTATTCGTCATTTGCGGCGCTAACGGTGGACCACGCCGCGGGCGAGGGGATCGGCTGAGCCGGCGCGTGGACGCGCTGCTCGATCCGGTCGATCAGCGCCAGCTTCCAGGCGCGGCGCTCGATCTGCCAGACGCCAAGCGCGATCAGAAGCACGAAAGCAATGAGCGAGAGGACCGTGAGCCACAAGGACGGCGACCGCGCAGCCTTGCTGCGCGCATCTCCGTCCTCACCCGTCACGGTCCCGGTTTCGCTCACTTCATGCCGCTCATCTGGTGCATCGGCATCATGTTGCTGTTGAGGTGGCTCATCACCCACAGCGAACCCGACAGTGCGATCACCACCATCACGATGGTGAAGATCAGCGCCATCATGGTCCAGCCGTTCTCGGAGGTCGTGTTCATGTGCAGGAAGTAGACCATGTGCACGACGATCTGCACGATTGCGAAGGCCATGATCACCAGCGCGGTGATCTGCTTGCTCGGCAGCGCGCCGCTCATCACCAGCCAGAACGGGATCGCGGTGAGCACGACCGAGAGCACGAAGCCGAGCATGTAGCCCGAGAACGTGCTGTGGGCGTGGCCGCCCTCGTGGTGATGGTCGTGCGCGCCGGCTGCGTGGGTATCGGTGCTCATCGCAGAACTCCCAGGAGATAGACGAAGGTGAAGACGCCGATCCAGACCACGTCGAGGAAGTGCCAGAACATCGACAGGCACATCAGGCGGCGGCGGTTGGCCTCGATCAGGCCGAACTTTCCGACCTGCACCATCAGCGTCACCAGCCAGATCAGGCCGCAGGTGACGTGAAGGCCGTGGGTGCCGACCAGGGTGAAGAAGGCGGAGAGGAAGGCGCTGCGCTGCGGCGTGGCGCCCTCGTGGATCATGTGGGCGAACTCGAAGAGCTCGATGCCGATGAAGGCGAGGCCGAACAGGCCGGTGATCGCGAGCCAGACCTGCGTCTGCGCGACCTTGTTCTGCTGCATCGTCAGCATGGCGAAGCCGTACGTGATCGAGGACAGCAGCAGCATGGACGTGTTCACCGCGACCAGGTTCAGGTCGAACAGGTCCTTCGGCGCGGGGCCGGCGGCGTAATTGCCGCCGAGCACGCCGTAGGTGGCGAACAGGATCGCAAAGATGAGACAGTCGCTCATCAGATAGATCCAGAAGCCGAGCGAGGTGCTCCAGCCTTCCGGATGCGGATGCTCGTCGGCGAGGTAGAAGACCGGTTCGCCGGTCTGCGAGGGATGAACAGCGGCAGTCATTTACTTGGCTCCGGCGAGCAGCTTGGTGCGCGCGTCCTCGGTCCGGATGACGTCGTCAGCCGGAATGTCGAAGTCGCGGTGATAGTTGAAGGTGTGGCCGATCCCGACGGCGAGCATCGCGATGAAGCTCAGGGCGGCGAGCCACCACATGTACCAGACGAGAGCAAAGCCCATCGCGGTGGCGAAGCCGGCGAGGATGATGCCGGTGCCGGTGCTGCTGGGCATGTGGATCGGCTTGAACCCGGTGAGCGGACGCTGATAGCCGCGCCGCTTCATGTCCCACCACGCGTCATTGTCGTGAACGACCGGGGTGAAGGCGAAGTTGTAGTCCGGCGGCGGCGAGGAGGTCGCCCATTCCAGCGTGCGCGCGTCCCAGGGATCGCCGGTGACGTCCTTGAGCTGCTCGCGCTTGAGCAGGCTGACCGCGAACTGCATCAGCATCGCGAGGATGCCGATGAAGACGAACACGGCACCGATTGCGGCGATGACGAACCAGATCTGCAACGACGGATCGTCGAACACGCGCAGGCGGCGGGTCACGCCCATCAGGCCGAGCACGTAGAGCGGCATGAAGGCCAGGTAGAAGCCCGTGACCCAGAACCAGAACGACATCTTGCCCCAGAACGGATCGAGCTTGAAGCCGAACGCCTTCGGGAACCAGTAGTTGATGCCGGCGAACGCGCCGAACACCACGCCGCCGATGATCACGTTGTGGAAGTGCGCGATCAGGAACAGGCTGTTGTGCAGCACGAAGTCGGCCGGCGGCACCGCGAGCAGAACGCCGGTCATACCGCCGATCACGAAGGTCAGCATGAAGGCGATGGTCCACATCATCGGCAGCTCGTAGCGGATGCGGCCGCGATACATCGTGAACAGCCAGTTGAACATCTTCGCGCCCGTCGGGATCGAGATGATCATCGTGGTGATGCCGAAGAACGAGTTGACGCTGGCACCCGAGCCCATCGTGAAGAAGTGGTGCAGCCAGACCAGGTAGGACAGGATGGTGATGACCACAGTGGCGTAGACCATCGAGGTGTAGCCGAACAGCCGCTTGCCCGAGAAGGTCGAGGTGACCTCGGAGAAGATGCCGAAGGCCGGGAGAACCAGGATGTAGACTTCGGGGTGGCCCCAGATCCAGATCAGGTTCACGTACATCATCGGGCTGCCGCCGAAATCGTTGGTGAAGAAGTTGGTGCCGACGTAGCGGTCGAGCGACAGCAGCGCGAGCACCACGGTCAGGACCGGGAAGGAGGCGACGATCAGCACGTTGGTGCAGAGCGAGGTCCAGGTGAACACCGGCATCTTCATCATGGTCATGCCGGGGCAGCGCAGCTTGACGATGGTGCAGATCAGGTTGATGCCGGATAGCGTCGTGCCGACGCCGGCGACCTGCAGCGCCCAGATGTAATAGTCGACGCCGACATCGGGACTGTAGCCGATGTTCGACAGCGGCGGGTAAGCCAGCCAGCCGGTGCGGGCGAATTCGCCGATGAACAGCGAGGCCATCACCAGCACCGCGCCGCCGACCGTCATCCAGAAGCTGAAATTGTTCAGGAACGGGAACGAGACGTCGCGCGCGCCGATCTGCAGCGGCACGACATAGTTCATCAGGCCGGTGACCAGCGGCATCGCCACGAAGAAGATCATGATCACGCCGTGGGCGGTGAAGATCTGGTCGTAGTGATGGGCGTTGAGATAGCCTTCGGAGCCGTTGAACGCGAGCATCTGCTGGCCGCGCATCATCAGCGCGTCGGCAAAGCCGCGCAGCAGCATCACGATGCCGAGGATCATGTACATGATGCCGATGCGCTTGTGGTCCACCGTGGTGAACCATTCGCGCCAGAGATAGCCCCAGAGGCGGAAATAGGTGAGGCCGCCGAGCAGCGCGGCGCCGCCGAGCGCGACCACTACGAAGGTGCCGACGACGATCGGCTCGTGCAGCGGCAGCGATTCGAGGCCGAGCCGGCCGAAGATGAGCTTGAGAAGATCAGGAGACATGCGCGTTCTCTTTAGGAATCTGACTTCAGGAATCGGACTTGGGACGCTGTCCGAGGAAGAAGGACGAGGACTTCAGCGGCGTGAACGACGGCCGCTTCAGGCCGGCACCCAGGAGCGGCGCGAAATCGGTCGGAGCCTTGATCGAGGCGGTGGTCTGCCCCTGCGGCGCATCCGGCGTGCAGGTGCCGGCGACGAAGGTCGGCTCTGGTCCGAGCACCGTGCCGCGGCGGGCATACTTGTCGTAGGCGAGCGGCAGGGTGTTGTTCAGGCCCTGATGGCCGTTGCCGCCCTTGGCGTCGATCGCCATCATCTCGCTCTGGCACATCTTGCCGGTCTCGACGCACATGTTGAGGATCAGGCGGTAGAGATCGGCATCGACGGCGCCCCAGCGCCGCACCGGCTCGTTCTGGCTGGGCTTCTCCAGCTGAAGATATTCGGCCCGGCCGAGCGAGCCGCCGGCCGACTTGGCGCTGGCGACCCAGGCGTCAAAGCCGTTGTCGTCGAGTCCCTTGAAGTTGAAGTGCATGCCCGAGAAGCCGGCGCCGCTATAGTTCGCCGAAAAACCCTTGTAGGTGCCGGCGTGGTTGACGACGGCGTGGAGCTTGGTCTCCATGCCCGGCATCGCATAGATCTGGCCGGCGAGCGCGGGGATGTAGAACGAGTTCATCACCGAGGACGCGGTGATGCGGAAGGTGATCGGGCGATCGACCGGAGCTGCGAGCTCATTGACGGTGGCGATGCCGTAGTCCGGGTAGATGAAGAGCCACTTCCAGTCGAGCGCGACGACGTCGACCTCGAGCGGGGCCTTGGACTTGTCCACGGCGCGCTCGGCATGAATGCGGCCGAGGGTGCGATAAGGGTCGAGCAGATGCGTGCCCATCCAGGTTAGCGCGCCGAGGCAGATGATGATGAGAAGTGGCGCCGACCAGATCACCAGCTCGAGCTTGGTCGAGTGATCCCAGTCCGGCTCATAGCGGGCCTCGGTGTTGGACTGGCGGTAGCGCCAGGCGAACAGCACCGTCAGCGCCATCACGGGCACGACGATCAGCAGCATCAGGACGGTGGAGATGATGACGAGGTCACGCTGTTGCGCGGCGATATCGCCGGCTGGCGCCAGCACGACGTAGTCGCAGCCGCTGAGCGCGGCAGCCAGAGGTAGTAGCGCCAGGATCTTGAGACGGGACACGGGCCGAGCCTTATGAGATTGAGTTTCCTTTGCGGGGCCAAGGGGTAGCTGCGGCGCAACAATGGGGACATTGGACAATTTGTCCAATGTTGCAGTGCGGGAGGTTGGGCCAGATAGGGCCAGATTGCCTGGGCCCCGCCGGGCGGTCGGCTTTGGTTTTCAGGACGTTAAGGGCGCACGAATGGCGACGGCACAGACCCCCGCAATGGCAAACCTCCACACGGGCGAGCACGGCCACGACCAGGCCAGTCCCGGCGAGATCGCCATCGGCGTCATCATCGGCCGTACCTCGGAATTCTTCGACTTCTTCGTCTTCGCGATCGCCTCGGTGATCGTGTTTCCGCGTCTGGTTTTTCCGTTCGCGAGCGAGCTGACCGGGACCCTCTATTCCTTCATGGTCTTCGCGCTGGCCTTCATGGCCCGTCCGATCGGCACCGTCGTTTTCATGACGATCGACCGGGAATACGGCAAGACGGCCAAGTTGATCTCGGCGCTATTCCTGCTCGGCACCGCCACCGTCGCGCTCGCGTTCCTGCCCGGATATCAGGAGATCGGCGTCGCCGCGATCTGGCTGCTGGCGCTGGCGCGCATCGCGCAGGGTCTGGCCTGGGGCGGCGCCTGGGACGGCATGGCTTCGCTGCTGGCGCTGAATGCGCCGGCCTCCCAGCGCGGCTGGTATGCGATGGTGCCGCAGCTCGGCGCGCCGCTCGGGCTGATCGTGGCGAGCGCGCTGTTCGCCTATTTCGCCGGCCTCCTCTCGGCCGATGATTTCTTCGACTGGGGCTGGCGCTATCCGTTCTTCGTCGCCTTCGCCATCAATGTCGTCGCGCTGTTCGCGCGTCTGCGCATGGTGACGACGGAAGAATACGCTACGCTATTCGAGACCCGCGAACTCCAGCCGGCGCGGATCTCAGAGACGGTCGCGCGCGAAGGCCAGAACATCATGCTAGGGGCCTTTGCGCCGCTGGCGAGCTTCGCGCTGTTTCACATGGTCACGGTGTTCCCGCTGTCCTGGGTGTTCCTGTTCACCCACGAAAGCCCGGTGCGCTTTTTGATCATCGAGATCGTCGCCGCCGTGTTCGGCGTCGCCGCGATCGTGGCCTCCGGCATCATTGCCGACCGCGTCGGGCGCAAGTCGCTGCTGATGGGATCGGCGATCGCGATCGCAGTCTATAGCGGCTTCGCGCCGCAGCTGCTCGACGCCGGCGCGTTCGGCGAGACCATCTACATGGTGATCGGCTTCATCCTGCTCGGCCTGTCCTTCGGCCAATCCTCCGGTGCTATCGCCTCGAACTTCCGGCAGGCCTATCGCTATACGGCGTCGGCGCTGACCTCCGACATGGCCTGGCTGTTCGGCGCCGGCTTCGCCCCGCTGGTCGCACTGCTGCTCGCCACCAATCTTGGCGTCATCGCCTCGGGTGCGTATCTGCTGTCCGGCGCGTTCTGGACCCTGCTCGCGCTCTGGCTCAGCGGCCAGCGCGAGGCGGGGGACATGGACGCAGGGCGCTGATCACGCAGCGCATGCAGGGTGGGCAACGGCGCTGGTGGCGCCGGGCCCGCCTCTAGGCATCACCCCTCCCGCTGCCGCAACAGCGCTTCGACATCCAGCCGCTTGGTGAACATCGCGAGCTTCCCGTCAGGCCCGAACGGCCATTGCTCCCGCGGCTTGTCCCAATACAGCTCCACGCCGTTCTGGTCGGGATCACGCAGGTAAAGCGCCTCGCTGACGCCATGGTCGCTGGCGCCATCGAGCGCAATCCCGGCCGTGAGCACCCGATGCAGCGCATCCGCCAGCGCGGGGCGCGTCGGAAACAGGATCGCGGTGTGATAGAGCCCGGTCGCATCACGCGGCGGCGGTGAGCCGCCCTTGCTCTCCCAGGTGTTGAGCCCGATGTGGTGGTGATAGCCGCCGGCCGAGATGAAGGCCGCCCCCGAGCCCATCCGCTGCATCAGCTCGAAGCCGAGCACGCCGCAATAGAAGCCGAGCGCACGATCGAGATCGGCGACCTTGAGATGGACGTGGCCGATCCTGGTGCCGGCAGGAATGGTGGGGCTTTGCGACATGTGAATGCTCCCTCGAAAACATGCACGTAAGCCCCGCTTCGAGCCAGTGCTACGGCCAAACTCGAAACCCATCGTTTCTGAATGGGAAACTAAGCCAGCTCCGACACCTCGCCCTCGGGCAGGCCGAACTCGAACGTGTTCAGCGTCATCGACACCAGCGTGTAGTAGCCGCACAGTCCGATGACCTCGACGACGCCGCGCTCGCCGAGCAGCTTGACCGCTTCGTCGTAGAGACCTTTCTCGACGCCGTGGCCCTCGTGCAGCGACTTCGCGAGATCGTAGATCATCTTCCCCATGGGATCGTCGAAATCGGGGGTGCGGCGGTCGCGGATCGCATCGATGATCTCGCCCTTCATGCCGCCGGCGAGCGCGAGGCGCTTGTGCGCGTACCATTCGTAATGCGCGGTCCAGTGCCGCGCCGTCACCAGGATCGCGATCTCCGACAGCTTGGCCGGGAAGATCGTGTCGAAGCGCATGACCTCGCCGAGCCGCGTGGCGTGCCGGGCCATCTCGGGACTATTGAGCCAAGCCATCATCGGAGGCGGCGGCTTGCCGCGCTTGCCGGCGATCGACTCGTCATAGGTCTGCCGCTGGCTCTCGTTCATTTCGCCAGGCGAAAGAAGTTTTAGGCGCATTGTCGTTTCCTCTTTGTTTTCAAGGCTCGCCGCAGCAATGACTATAACCGATAAGTGGTTGAATTCCGCGGGGGCTTGGCCCAGACTCGCTGTCAACAATTCGAATGTTGGGTGATGGAAACGACCAATGACCGATCTCAAAACCAGCGATTCTGAATTCGCCGATCTCGAAACATTCCGCAACGAGACCCGCGCCTGGCTGGAGGCAAATTGCCCGCCGGAGATGCGCAAGCCCGCAACGTCCGATGCCGACGTGTTCTGGGGCGGACGCAACGCGAAATTCTCGTCCGAGCCGCAGCGCATCTGGTTCGAGCGCATGCGCGACAAGGGCTGGACCGTGCCCGACTGGCCGAAGGAGTATGGCGGCGGCGGCTTAAGCGCTGCCGAGCACAAGGTGCTGCGTGCGGAGATGGCGCGGATCGGCGCGCGGCCGCCGCTGTCGAGCTTCGGCATCTGGATGCTCGGGCCGGCGCTCTTGAAATACGGCAACGAGGCCCAGAAGAAGGAGCATCTGCCGAAGATCGCCGCGGGCGAGATCCGTTGGTGCCAGGGCTATTCGGAGCCGAACGCCGGTTCCGACCTCGCTTCGCTCCAGACCCGCGCCGAGAGCGATGGCGACGACTTCATCATCAATGGCCAGAAGATATGGACGTCCTACGCCAATTACGCCGACTGGATCTTCTGCCTGGTCCGCACCGACCCGGCCGCGAAGAAGCATGACGGCATCAGCTTCATCCTGTTCGACATGACCTCCAAGGGCGTCTCGACCAAGCCGATCCTGCTGATCTCGGGCTACTCGCCGTTCTGCGAGACCTTCTTCGACAATGTCCGCGTGCCGAAGTCGCATGTCGTCGGCACCATCAACCGCGGCTGGGACGTCGCGAAATATCTGCTCCAGCACGAGCGCGCGATGATCTCGGGGATGGGCGAGCGCGGCGTCGGCCGGCCGCTCGGCCAGATCGCGGCCGATTCCGTCGGCACCGATGGGCAGGGCAGGCTCGACGACGCCATGCTGCGCGGTAGAATCGCGACCTTCGACGTCGATGAAGCCGCGCTGGCGGCCTGCGCCGAGCGCGCGGTCGATCTCGCCAAGGCCGGGCAGGCGCATCCGGCGTTCTCCTCGGCGATGAAATATTACGGCACCGAGCTCAACAAGCGCCGCCACGAGATCCTGATGTCGGCGGGCGGCGTCGATGCGCTGGAATGGGAGAGCGAGCGCTCCAGGCAGGGCGCGCGCCCGCGCGCCTGGCTGCGCACCAAGGCCAACTCGATCGAGGGCGGCACGTCCGAGGTCATGCTCGGCATCGTCGCCAAGCGCATCCTAGATCTGCCGGGGGCGTGAGGTTTCCGTCATTCCGGGGCGCGACGAAGTCGCGAGCCCGGAATCCATTCATCCTCCCCCTCTGCCGCCCGATGGATTCCGGGCCTGCGCCTGCGGCGCATCCCGGAATGACGAACCAGATAGATTTCGAATCGGAAACACGCATATGGCCCTCGTCCTCACCGAAGAACAATCCATGCTCCGCGACTCCGCGCGCGGGCTGATCAGCGACAAGGCGCCGGTGTCGCACCTGCGCCACTTGCGCGACAGCAAGGACCCCACCGGCTTCTCCAAGGATCTTTGGCATTCCTTCGCCGAGATGGGGTTTGCCGGCTTGCTCGTGCCGGAAGAGTTCGGTGGCAGCGATCTCGGTTTCGTCGAAGCCGGAATTATCATGGAGGAGATCGGCCGCACCTTGATGCCATCGCCCTTCCTCGCGACGTCAGTGGTGGCGGCATCAGTGCTGACCCGCGGCGGCAATGCCGCGCAGAAATCGGAATATCTGTCGAAGATCGCGAACGGCTCGCTGCTCGCGACGCTCGCGATCGACGAGGGCGCCAAGCATCGCCCGCTGCAGACCAGCCTCAAGGCTGTGCGCGCCGGCAACGGCTTCAAGCTCTCCGGTGCCAAGGCGCTGGTGATCGACGGTCATGTCGCCGATCTCCTCATCGTCGCCGCGCGCACCGCGGGCTCTGCCGGCGAGCGCGAGGGCCTGACGCTGTTCCTGGTCAACCCCAAGGCCAAGGGCGTTGCGATCGAGCGCACCATCATGGTCGATGCGCACAATGCGGCGCGGATCGAGTTCGCCAATGTCGAGGTCACCGCCGACAGCGTGCTCGGCGAGGTCGACCAGGCGGCCGGCCTGCTCGATGGCGTGCTCGATATCGGCCGCGGCGCGGTCGCCGCCGAGATGGTCGGCCTTAGCGACGAGGTGTTTGGCCGCACCGTCGAGTATCTGAAGAGCCGCAAGCAATTCGGCAAGCTCATCGGCGAATTCCAGGCGCTGCAGCATCGCGCCGCCGAGCTCTACATCGACATCGAGATCACCCGTGCTGCCACCATGAAGGCGCTGCAGGCACTCGATGCCGACGTCGTCAAGGCCGCACCCGCCGTAGCCGTCGCCAAGGCGCGCGCCGGCACCACCGCCACGCGCGCGGTGCAGGAAGGCGTGCAGATGCACGGCGGCATGGGCATGACCGACCAGTTCGACATCGGCTTCTTCATGAAGCGCGCCCGCGTTTGCGAGGAGCTGTTCGGCGACGCGAACTATCACACCGAGCAGCTGGCCAAGTCGCGGGGGTATTGAGATGCTCTCGTAGGGTGGGTTAGCACTGCAGAAGCGCGAAGCGCATCTGCAGTGCGTAACCCACCATCTTCGTCCGGCAAACGCGGAAGCATGGTGGGTTGCGCCGAGCAATTGCGCTTAGCGCAATTGCAAGGCTAACCCACCCTACGACGTTCCCCGGAGACACCCCTTACCGCATCGGCGGTGCGTACTGCACGCCACCTGCGTTCCACAGCTGGTTCATGCCGCGCGGGATCTTCAACTTCGACTTCTCGCCGATGTTGCGATCATACATCTCGCCGTAATTGCCGACGTGGCGGATGATGCGCGCGGCCCAGTCCTTGGTGAGGCCGAGCTGCTCGCCGTAACGGCCTTCGGTGCCGACGAGGCGCATCACCTCCGGCTTCTTCGACTTCAAGGCCTCGTCGATGTTCTCCGAGGTCACGCCGAGCTCCTCGGCGTTGATCATCGCGTAAAGCGTCCACTTCACGATCATCATCCAGTCGTCGTCGCGCTGGCGCACCACGGGGGCGAGCGGCTCCTTGGAGATCATGTCCGGCAGGATCATGTGGTCGCCGGGCTTCGTCAGGTTCAGCCTGAGAGCATAGAGCTGAGAAACGTCGGCGGAGAACGTGTCGCACTTGCCGGTGTCGTACGCCTTCACCACGTCGTTGAGGTTATCGAACTTCACCTCTTCATACTTCATGTTGTTGATGCGGAAGTAATCGGCGACGTTGAGTGTCGTCGTGGTTCCGTTCTGCACGCAGACCTTGCTGTCTGCCAGGTCGAGCGAGGTCTCCTTGTTGCGCGTGCGCGGCACCATGAAGCCGACGCCGTCGTAATAGGCCACGGCCGGGAAATACAAATCGTAGTCGAGCTCGCGTGCCATGCTCCAGGTCGTGTTGCGCGAGAGGATGTCCACCTTGCGGCTCTGCAGCTCCTTGAAACGCTCGTTGGCGTCGAGCGGAACGAACTTCGCCTTGCCGGGGTCGTTGAAGATCGCAGCGGCCACCGCGCGGCAGAAATCGACGTCGAAGCCGGTCCAGTTGCCCTTGTCGTCGGGGATCGAGAAGCCCGGCAGGCCCTTGTTGACGCCGCACAGCACCTCGCCGCGGCGAACCGTGCGCCTCAGGGTGCGGGTGTCGTAAAACTCGTAAATGATCGCGCCGATGGCGACCAGCACGGCGATGGCGACCCCGATCAGCAGGCCGCCACGAAAAGTGCGCATCATGTTGCTCTCTCGAAAAATCGGGAAAAGGAATCAGGCGAGGACGGAGTGCATGATCCGGATCCGGACGACCGCGTTGGCGCAAGGCACGCTGCGGCCGTCCGAAGCAATCATGCCGGGATCATGAACCTTAGAGCTCGGGCTTCTGCCGGATGACCACCTTGGTGCCGACAGGGACGCGATCGTAGAGGTCGGCGACGTCGCCGTTGACCAGGCGGAAGCAGCCGGACGACACCTTGGTGCCGATCGTGTCGGGTCGGTTGGTGCCGTGGATGCGGTAGACGGTGGTGCCGAGATACATGGCGCGGGCCCCCAGCGGGTTGCCCGGGCCGCCGGCCATGAAGCGCGGCAGATAGGGCTGGCGCTGGATCATCTCCGGCGGCGGTGTCCAGTCCGGCCACTCCTTCTTGTTGGTGATGGTCACCAGCCCCTGCCACTGGAATCCGTCGCGGCCGACGCCGATGCCGTAGCGGATGGCGCGCCCGCCGGGCTGCACCAGATAGAGGTGACGCTCGGCCGTCGAGACGATGATGGTGCCCGGCGGCTCGGTGGTGCGGAAGTAGACCACCTGCTTCTGCCATTCCGGCTCGAGCTGGTATCCGTCATCGGCGATCAGGCCCGGCTCGTCGCCGCGGTCCGGCTGCTGGGCGAAGGCGTGCGGCGTGGACAGGACCAGTCCCATCGCAGCCACGAAAATCCCGGTCAGGCGACGAAAATTCGTCATTTCAAGCTCTCCCCGCTGCCACAGCGCAAATCATTCGGAACCATCAAACCTGAGGGGCAAGTTCATGGCAAGTTGATGGCGCGCCGTCCTGGCATGTCACGAGAATGCTTTGGTTTTTTGACGGGCCCGGCGCAATGCCACGAACAGGGGATGGCGCGAAAAGCATAGGATGTGCGGCTGGGCGGGGTGCGCTCCCTTCCCCGCTTGCGGGGGAGGGTTGGGGAGAGGGTGCTTCCGCAATGGGACACTCCCCCAGAGGATAGAACCCTCACCCGCCGCTACGCGGCGACCTCTCCCGCAAGCGGGAGAGGCTTAGATCGAACGCGTGGTGAGATCGAGGCCGACAATTTGCGCCAGCTAAATCTTGTTGCTCCCCGCCGGGATCCCGAGCCGCCGGACGATCTCCGTCGCCACGGCGCGGGCTTCGACGCGCGAGCCGATGCGGGGGCTGCGAAACCGCCGCCCCGAATGCAGCCGGATCACCACGATGCAATGCTCGTCCTCGGAGCGGCCCCGGCGCTCGACCGTGATCGTTTTCACGTCGGGTCCGGCGATGCGGTCGGCGCGCAGGCTGCCGTCGCCCCACAGGCGCTCGACGCGAATATCGTTCGGCCCGATGATCCAGAACGCGCCGGTCGCAAGGTTGGCATAGCGATAGACGGCGAATGCGGCGATCGCGCCCAGCGGCAGCAGCAGGATATCGACATGGCTCGGCGAGAGGCCGCGCCACAGCTTGTAGGCATAGGGGGCCGCGGACAAAGCCACCGCGATCAGTGCGACGATGCGGATCTCCCGTGCAGGAAACGCCTCGAGAGGCTCGCCGAGATGCATCTCGGGATTGCTGGCGTCGAGCGGGTTGCTCGGCGCCTCGACATTGGGAACGTCGAAATGCGCCGCGATCCACGCCACGGTGTCGCGGACATGGGTGACATCGGAAATCGGCGGCGAGGTCAGCCGCTCGCCCGAGGCCAGGGTGAAGACGAGCTGGAAGCGGGCCTTCACCCTCTTGCTGCCGGGGACCTGCAGCGCCGTGATCTCGTCCTTCCCGACGAGGCGCGTCCTTAGTTTTCCGAACGGCCGTTGCCGGCCGATCAGGATCTCGTCCGGCGTGATGATCCACACCACCGCCGGCGCCATCATGATGCCGACGACGAATCCGGCTCCCACCAGCAGCGCCACCGTCGATATCGTGATTTCCAGGAGGTCCTGCGTGAACAGACCCGGCGTGAAGCAGAGGGCAACGGCAGCCGCACAGCCGGCCACGACCAGCCGCTGCGCGATCGAGGAACCTTCACGAAGGCGGATGTCGGTGCTGGTGGTCGCGTCCATTGCGGGCGGCTGATTGCGTCGGTTGCGAAACTCCACGGACGGCTCCGTGGAGTCAAGCAACAAGGGCGACAATTGAAGCCCGCCGCGCGATGACCGTGCGGCGTCAGCTGCTCGCGTTCAGCAGCTTGGCCACCGTGCGATCGATCTCGTCATAGCTGCCTTCGCCGGCGTGCTGGAACACGATCTTGCCGCTCTGGTCGACGATGTATTGCGCCGGCCAATATTGATTGCGATAGGCGTTCCAGGTCTTGGACTCATTGTCCTGCGCCACCGGATAGGTGATGCCATGGCGCTTCAGCGCGGCCTGCACGTTGGCGGCGGAGCGCTCGAACGGGAATTCCGGCGTGTGCACGCCGACCACGACGAGGCCTCGATCCCGGTACTTGGCGTAGAGGCCGGTGACATGCGGCAGCGTGTTGACGCAGTTGACGCAGCCATAGGTCCAGAAATTGACCAGCACGACCTTGCCGCGGAGATCGGCGATATGAAGCGGCTTCGAGTTGAACCAGTTGGTGATGCCGGTGAAGTCGGGCGCGGCCTGCTGGTTCGCGGCGGCGGTGACGACAGGCGCGGCGCGTGCGGCCTCGTCGCAGATGCCGGGGATCACGGCGCCGGTCACTGTGATGCCGATCAGTGCAGCAGACATTGCGAGCAGCTTGAGAGTCATGGAAAGCGTCCTCCGGTGAAGATGAGGGGGATCACAGGCCGATCTGGCCGGTGGGGTAGAAGCCGGTGAGCCACGCCACGATCAGCGTGTCGTATTGGAAATAGGCGGCGACCGCGAAGCCGATCACGACGACGCCAAAGCCCTGCTGCAGCCGCGGCGAGATCCGGGCCAGGCTGCGCACGCGCGTGGTCGCGGCCTGTCCGCCGTAGGCGATCGCCAGCATCGGGATCGCAGCGCCAATGGCATAGGCGACCAGCAGCGTGCCGGCCCAGGCAACGTTCTTCGACGTCGCCACCAGCGTCAGGATCGAGCCGAGCACGGGCCCTGCGCAGGGCGTCCAGACCAGTCCCAAGGTGGTGCCGAGGATCAGCCCACCGAGCGCGCCCTCGCGCTGCGTGGCGCCGATGTTGCCGAGATCGAGCCAGCCGTTGATCCGGAGCGACAGCCATTCGAACGGCGCCGGCCACAGCATCAACAGGCCGAAGCCGAGCAGCAGGACCGCTGCCGCCTCGCGCAGCACGTTCGGATCGAAATCGAAGGCCCGCGTGATCGCGCCGAGCGCCAGCGCGACCATCGAGAAGGAAAAGACGAAGCCGAGCGCGATCATCGCGGGTCGCAGATGCCCCGCGCGCCCGATCGAGGCGCCGAGCAGGATCGGCAACATTGGCAGCGTACAGGGCGCCGCGATGGTGAGGATGCCGGCGAGGAGAGCAAAGAGCAGGTCGAGCATGAGGCACTCGTGAGGGAGGTCACGAGGGCTGTTCGCGTGCGGTGGGGCGGTCGTTACGCAGCGTCACGGCTTCGTGACGGGGGCTGTTGCTTTGCAGAGCACGGTGGCCGCGGGCTCCCGCCTCTCCCGCTTGCCGGAGAGGCCGGCGCACTCGCAGAGTGCGGCGGGTGAGGGTTCTTTCCTCTGGGGGGAGTGCCCCGTTGCGGAAACACCCTCTCCCCAGCCCTCCCCCGCAAGCGGGGGAGGGAGCGCACCGACCGCGGAGCCGGCAACCACTCAGGCCCAAATAAAAACGACCCGGACGGGGCATCGTCCGGGTCGCTGGAGGTCTTGGGAGGTTTAACGAAACCGTATGGGAGCTTTATAGAAGGGAAGTTTTTCCGCCTGATGTTGTCGTTTGTTTCAATTGTTTCGTCAGTGGTAACGCTTCCGTGTCCGGGGAGAGGGCCAAAACGGAGGTCCTATCCCCTTGAAAACATTGTTGTTAAGCGGCGAAACGGTCGACGCCGGCGCCCTTAAGCAAATCGGCGAGTTGCTTGCGAGCATAGAACATCCGCGTCTTCACCGTGCTCTGGGGGATGCCGATGATCTGGCCGACCTCCTCCACCGACTTCTCGTGGTAATAGACGAGGTTGATGATCTCCCGATGCGCCGGCGACAGCTTCTGCACGCAGGCGCGCAGGATGGCGCTGGTGTCGCTGCGGTCGAGCGAGGTCTCCGGCGTGTCGCAACCATCAGGGATCTGACGCACGTCCTCCTGATCGATGTCCTCAAAGCGGCGCTGGCGCATCGCGGTCAGCGCCTTGAAGCGGGCGATCGAGAGCAGCCAGGTGGACACCTGCGAGCGGCCCTGGAATTGGCCGGCGGTCCGCCACACGTCCAGAAACACCTGGCTGACCAGATCTTCCGCCGTGGTGGCGTCGCGCACGATGCGCAGGATGAATCGGTACACCCGTACATTGTGCCGGCAGTAAAGGATGTGCATGGCCGTCCGGTTGCCGTCGGCAATGCTTGCGAGGAGCATGTCGTCCGAGGTCGCCTGAGCGGCAATGATGCTCTGGCTGGCTTGGGCGTTGATGGCAATGACGTTCGGCATGGACTTGGCTCCCCGTAGCGCCGCAACCGAGCGGCGTTTCCTTGGGTCAAAGTGTTAATGAGCCAACGTTTCGGGACGTCTGCACGAAAAGCGGAAAATGGTTTCGTGCGCCGTCAAATTGTTTCGCCGGACAGGGTGCGACGAAACATTCGGGGCAAAAAACCTTGTGATTTCAACGTACGGAAAATACGGGGGTGGGGATTCGGGGCCGGACGGGCGCGCCGCGGAACGAATTTAGGAGGATTGCGTTTGGTCGCGCCGCACCTACCGCTGTCGTCCCGGGGCGATAATCTCGTAGCCCGGATGAAGCGCAGCGAAATCCGGGGCAACTCCATCCGCGGCTACAGCACCCCCGGATTGCGCTGTGCTCCATCCGGGCTACGGCAGAGCGGGTTGTGCCGCTCGCCCTACGCCTTCTCGCCCTGCGGCGAGAACAGATAGCCGCCGCCGCGGATGGTGCGGATTACGGCAGGCTTGGCCGGGTCGGGCTCGATCTTGCGGCGGATGCGCATGATGCGCAGATCGACCGCGCGGTCGAAGGCTTCGGCGTCGCGGGCGTTGGCAAGCTCGAGCAGGCGCTCGCGCGACAGCACGCGCTTCGGATTGGCCGCGAACACCTTGAGCAGCCCGAACTCGGATGCGGTCAGCGGATGCTCGTTGCCCTCGTCGTCGCGCAAGGCCTGCGCTTCGAGGTCGAGCCATTTGGTGCCGAAGCGCACCAGCTGCTCCTTGTCCGACTTCGCCGCCGGCGCCTCTGCCGCCTTGGCCGGTCCGCTCCGCCGCAGCACCGAGCGGATGCGCGCCATCAGCTCGCGCAGCTCGCAGGGCTTCGCCACGTAATCGTCCGCGCCGAGCTCGAGGCCGACGACGCGGTCGATCGGGCTCGCGGTCGCCGTCAGCATGATGACGGGCACGTTGATGCGGCTCTTGAGGTCGCGGATGATCGAGAGCCCGTCTTCCTCGGGCATGTTGAGGTCGAGCACGACGAGATCGGGCATGCTGCCCTGGATCGCGGCGCGCAAGGACTTGCCGCCGTCGCACAGCGTCACGGTGAAGCCGTGCATCTTGAGGTAATCGCCGACCATCTCCCGGGCCGGAGCCTCATCGTCGACGATCATGATGTGCTGGCTTTGGGTCATGGGCTTTGCATCATGGGCTTTGCATCACGGGCTTTGGCATCACGGCGCTTCAGTCGCAGGGAGGGTGATGGTGAAGGTCGAGCCCTTGCCGGGGCCCTCGCTCTCGGCGGTCACCTCGCCGCCGTGCATGTCGATGATACGCTTGACGATGGAGAGCCCAAGTCCCGTCGAGCTCTCCCCGGCAGTCGGCTTGGCCGACAGCCGCTGGAACCGGCCGAACAGCCGGCCGAGGTCCTCCGGCGACAGCCCGGCGCCCTCGTCGCTGACGCTGACGATGGTGTCGCTGCCCTCGTGGATCACGGTGACGTCGATCTTGCCGCCGATCGGCGAGTATTTGATGGCGTTGCTGATGAGATTGTCGATCGCCTCGCGGATGCGGTCGGTGTCGCACATGGTGACGATGTTGGGCGGCGCGGTGACGCTGATCGCCTGCTGCTTGTTGACCGCGAGCGGCTGGTTGGCCTCGGCGACTTCCTTGACCAGGGCGGCGACGTCGACCGGCTCGCGGCGGATGGTGATGTCGAAGGCATCGGCCATCGCGTCCGAGATCAAATGATCGACCATCGTGGTCAGGCGCTTGGTGGCGTCGCGGATGTGGTCGACCTGGGCGACGACCCCGCTTTCCGAGGCGCCGGTCGAGATCAGCTCCTTGAGCATCTCGGTGCGGCCGAGAATGACGCCGAGCGGGTTCTTCAGGTCGTGCGCGACGGTGCCGAGAATCTCGTTCTTGAAGCCGTTGGCGCGCTGCAGCCGCAGCCATTGCGCCGAGAGGCGGCGGTTGGCCTGCATCAGGGCGCGGGTGCGCTGGGCGACGCGGTCCTCCAGCTGGGTATTGGCGTCCTGCAGCTGCTGGTAGAGGATGACGTTGTCGAAGGCGATCGAGAGCCTGGAGGAGAAGATCTCGACCAGCGAACGGTCGGTCTCCGACAGCTCGCGCTCGGCCTGGAGGAGCACCACGACCTCGCGGCCCGATCCGGTGCGCAAATAGATCACGCTCCGGTGGTCGGCGAATTCGTTCTTGCGGCGCTGGAACGCGGCCTCCACCATCTCGCGCAGCTCGGGGTCGAGCGCCTTCGATGAGGTGGTGCCGATGAAGCGGCTGTAGCAGCCGCTGCCGGCGAGCACCGAGAGCTCGGGGTCGATGCCGCCATTGTCGCGCAGCACCAGGATGCCGGCGCAGTCGACGTTGAGCAGCGAAGCGAGCTGGGTCAGGACGCCCTCAGCGAGCCGCTGCATCGACTTGAAGTCGTACAGCGTGGACGCCGCGTCGATGATGATCTCCAGCCCGCGCCGGGTCTGCACCATGCGCTCAAGCTGCTGGTAGGAGCGCAGCGCCGCGGTCAGCGAGGTGAACAGCTTGTCGGCGGTGAGCTCGGTCTTGGCCTTGTAGTCGTTGATGTCGTACTGCACGATGACGCGCCGCTCCGGCGCCTGGCCGGGCTGGCCGGTGCGCAGGATGATGCGCACGGTCTCGTTCCGGATCTCGTTGCGGATGAACTCGACCAGCTCGAGGCCGGCGACGTCGGTCTCCATGATGACGTCGAGCAGCACGGCGGCGACGTCGCGGTGCTCGGCCATCAGCTTGCGCCCTTCGGCCGCGGAATAGGCCGACAGGATCTCCAGGCTCTGGCCGTTCAGGCTGTAGTCCGACAGCGCGAAACGCGTACCGTCATGCACGGCCGGATCGTCATCGATGACGGCGATCTTCCATTTCCGGGCGTTGCTGTCCTCCGACGCGGTACCGGTGTCGTCGATCAGGTGGAGGACATCGTCCTGTTCGGCCATTGCGAAGATCCGTCACTTTCTGTGCTTTGCGCGCCGCCCTTGGCGACGCGGGGCATGATAATGCGAAAAGTAGTGCCTTGTCCCAGCTTGGATTCCAGCATCATCCGGCCGCCGAGCTGCTGGGTGACGAGGTTATAGACGATATGAAGGCCAAGTCCCGTGCCGCCTTCATTGCGCCGGGTGGTAAAGAAAGGGTCAAAGGCCTGGCGCTGCACGTCCGGGGTCATGCCGGCCCCGTCGTCGGAGAAGCTGATCTCGATGTCCTCGGTGCCGCGCGGCCGCGCCGAGATCGCGATCCGGCCGGCGCGGCCGTCGGCGAAGGCGTGGTTGGCGGCGTTGAGGAAGAGGTTGGTCAGGATCTGGCCGTAGGAGCCGGGATAGCCGTCGAGCAGCAGCCCCTCGGGGACATCGACCTCCAGCGTGATCGGCGAGCGCTTCAGCACCGGCTTGAGGCTGGCGATGATCTGGTCGGTAGCTTCGCTGAGCGAGAACTGCCGCCGCTCGGCATGGGAGCGGTCGACCGCGACCTGCTTGAACGACTGGATCAGCTCGCCGGCGCGGGTCAGGTTGGCGACGAGCTGCTGCGAGGCGTCGCGCGAGGACTGCACGAATTCCTCCAGCTGTGAGCGGCGCAGGCCGCCCTCGCCCTTGAGCTGGGCTTCGAAAATCTCGGTGCGCCGGGCAAAGCTCGAAGCCACCGTCAGGCTGATGCCGATCGGGTTGTTGACCTCGTGCGCGACGCCGGCAACCAGGCCGCCGAGCGCGGCCAGCCGCTCGGCGTCGATCAGGTTCTGCTGCGCGGTGTTGAGCTCGAGCAGGGCGCTCTCGGCCTTTTCCTTGGACGCGCGCAGCTCGTCCTCGGTCCGGCGTTTGGCGATCGCGTTCTCGCGGAACACCTCCACCGCGCGCGCCATGGCCCCGACCTCGTCGCGCGCTTTCGTGCCCTGCACCTCGCGGTCGAGGTCGCCGAGCGTGATCGCCCGCATCGCGGACATGATCTGCTGCAGCGGCAGGCGGATCGACAGCGCGATCAGGACGCCCGCGGTGAGGATGATGCCGAGGAAGATCACCGCGATCGACAGCACCCTGCGTGAGATATCCGCCAGCGTGCGGTCGAACACCTCCTGCGCCTTCTGCTCGCGCTGGCGCATCTTGGTCGAGAGGTCGTCGATGGCGCCGATCGCCTCGGCCTGGCTGGCGTCGATGGTGTTGCGGAGCAGCTCGGTGCGGCTCGCAAGCTGCTCGGAGAGTTTTGCAAAGCCCTCGCGAAGTGCGGCGGTGCGGGCCGCGAGCCGCCGCAAGGCCATCTTCTGCAGGTCGTTGTCGGCGAGATCGATCATGACCGGGATGGTCCTCTCGATCGTCTCGGTATGGCGGCGCGCGTCGTCGGCGGCGCCCGACGACTGCGACAGGTAATAGGAATTGGCCGCGACCAGCATCGCGGTGAAGGCTTCGCGGGATTTGCCGAGCGAGGGCCAGATCAGCGCGTCGCGATGGCCGGTGGCACCCTCGATGATGGAGTAGAGTCCCGCCATGTCCCTGGCCGGGCCCTGCACCTGCTCCTCATAGGTCTTGGCGATGGTGGACTGCACGCTGCGCAGCTCGCCGAAGCCGTTGAGGAAGCGGTCGGTGGTGCGCTCCAGCTCCTCGACCGACCCTGATAGCATCGGGTCCTTGGCGGCGCGGTTGGTCAGCGTGCCCAGCACCGCCTCGCGCAGCAACAGGATCTCGGCGAACAGGTCCGGACTCGGCTGGTTGATGTAGCGGTGGATCAGGTTCTGCAGCCGCCCGGTCTCGCTTTCGAGCAGCGCCAAGATCCGGTCGGACTCGCGCACCTGGCGCACATCGTCCCAGGCCGAGCCGAGCACCTTGGCGCCGTTCCAGATCATCGCCACCAGCACCACGACCACGGCGGAGTTCAGCGCGGCGATCGACAGGATGCGCCAGCGGATCGGCACCGCCCGTAAGAGGCCGACGATGCGCGCGCGCAGCTGCCCGATCGGGCCGGGTGGCTTGTCCGCGTGATCGCTATGTCCAAGCGCAGCCAACAGGCCTCACTCCACCTTGCGAATCCGTTCGATCAGCGCGGCCGCCGCGGGGTCGCGCGCGGCCTTGGCGTAGATTGCGGCCATGGCGTCCTCGAACGGCTTGCGGTCGATGTCCCTGATGATGGTCACGCCGGCTTCCTGCGCTTTGCGCTGCGACTGTTCCTCGAGGTCGCGCCACTTCTCGCGCATGAACCGGCTGGAGCGCTGCGCGGCCTCCTTAAAGATCGTCTGCTCCTCCGCCGACAGGCTGTTCCAGGCCTTCAGAGAGATCACCAGCACCTCCGGGCTCATCGTGTGCTCGGTCAGCGTGTAATGGCCGGCATGCTTGTAATGGTTCGTGGTCACGAAGGATGGCCAGTTGTTTTCGGCGCCGTCGATCAGATGGTTGGCAAGCCCGGTGAGCACCTGCCCGTAGGGCAGCTCGACCGGTTCGGCGCCGAGCGCGCGCATCATCTGGCTCATCAACTCCGACTGCTGCACGCGGATCCGCAATCCCTTGAGGTCCGCGATGGTCTTCACCGGGCGGACCCCGTTATAGATCGAGCGCGCACCCGAATCGTAGAAGGCGAGCCCGACGAAGCCGTAGGGCTCGAAGCTACCGAGGATCTCGCTGCCGACAGGTCCGTCCAGCACCTTCTGCATGTGCTCGATGGACCGGAACAGGAACGGCATCGCCAGCACGTTCATCGCCGGGACGAAATTGCCGATCAGGGCGACATTGGTCCGGTTGAGGTCGATCGCACCGGCCCGGGTCTGCTCGATCGTCTCCTTTTCCTCCCCGAGCTGGCGGGAGTGGAACACCTTGATCTCGTGGCGGCCCTTGGTGCGCTCGGCGATCAGGGCGCCCATGTAGCGCAGCGCCTGGACGGTCGGGTAATCTTCGGCCTGGGTGTCGGCGGCGCGAAATTCGCGCGCAACCGCACTCGTCGCGCGCATGCTCGACGAGACTGCGGCAAGCAGAAGCGCGACGAAGACCACCCCGGTCCGCGAGAGTTCGGCACGGCTCAACACTGGCACACTCAACCCCTCAGTGGTGGAGTCTATGGCGGAAGGAAAAGGTTCAATGCAATCTAAAGCGTTTTCAAGCGAAGTGGATACCGGTTCGCGTAAAGAAAACCCGTCAAATTAATAATTTAGAACCCGTTCCGATCGGAACGGGGCTCCAGCAGAAGTTAAGGGAAGCCCCATCCCGTCCCCGGCCAGCGGGCTGATTGTGCGGCGCGGCCGGCGTTCATTCCCGGTTGAAACGGCCACTGCCGGGCCTTAAGCAGGACAGCCGCCACGTCGACCGCGGCCTGGGAAGAGCCATCCTGATGTCAGCCTTGCGCCTTTTGCAGCTCGTTGCCGCCTTTGCGGCCCTCGCATTGGCCGCCCCTGCGCGGGCTGCCACCGAGATCGCCTGGTGGCACGCCATGTCCGGCGAGCTCGGCCGGCAGCTGGAAAAGCTCGCCGCCGACTTCAACGCCTCGCAATCCGATTACCGCATCGTGCCCGTCTACAAGGGCAATTACACCGAGACGGTGACGGCGGCGATCTTCGCCTTCCGTTCGCGCACCCAGCCCGCCATCGTCCAGGTCAACGAGGTCGCCACCGCCACCATGACCGCGGCCAAGGGCGCGATCTATCCGGTGTTCAGCCTGATGCGGGACCAGGGCGAGCCGTTCTCGCTCAGTGATTATCTGCCCGCGGTCTCCGGCTATTACACCGATGCGGCCGGCAATCTGTTGTCCTTTCCGTTCAATTCCTCGACGCCGATCCTCTATTACAACAAGACCATGTTCCGCGACGCCGGCCTCGATCCGGAGGCGCCGCCGAAGACCTGGCCGGAACTGGGAGCGGTCGCCAAGCGCCTGCGCGACCGCGGCGCTGCTTGCGGCTTCACCACGTCCTGGCCGTCCTGGATCCATGTCGAGAATTTCGCCGCCTTCCACAATCTGCCGCTGGCCACCCGCACCAACGGCTTTGCAGGCCTCGATGCGGAATTGACCATCAACAATCCGATCGTGGTCAAGCACGTCGGCCAGCTTGCCGAGTGGCAAAAGACAAAACTGTTCGACTATAGCGGCCGCGGCCAGTCGGCCGAGCCGCGATTCCAGAAAGGCGAATGCGGCATCTTCATCGGCTCCTCGGCCACGCGGGCCGACATCAAGGCGAATTCGAAGTTCGAGATCGGCTACGGCATGATGCCCTATTGGCCCGACGTGAAGGGCGCGCCGCAGAACTCGATCATCGGCGGCGCCACGCTGTGGGTGCTGCGCGACCGTCCGCGCGAGGAATACAAGGGCGTGGCGCGCTTCTTCGCCTATCTGTCCCAGCCCGGCGTGCAGGCCGCCTGGCACCAGAACACCGGCTATCTCCCCGTGACCCGCGCCGCCTTCGAGCTGACGCGCTCGCAAGGCTTCTACGAGCGCAATCCGGGCTCGGCGATCTCGTTCGAGCAGATCACGCTCAATCCGCCGACTGAGAACTCCAAGGGCATCCGGCTCGGCTCCTTCATCCTGATCCGCGGCGTGATCGAGGACGAGCTCGAGCAGGCCTTCGCCGGCCACAAGAGCGCGCAATCAGCACTCGATTCCGCCGTCGAGCGCGGCAACAAGCTCTTGCGCCAGTTCGAGCGCGCCAGTCCGGACAGGTAGGGTGGCTGCGCTGCGAATGAAGCTTGATGTTGGCGCGCACGATCTTTCCACCGCGTCATGGCCGGGCTTGTCCCGGCCATCCACGCCTTGCCACGCGGTACGAAGAACGTGGATGCCCGGGACACGCCCGGGCATGACGAACTCAAACGCATAAAGCACGCGATGTCGCTGACATTGCCTCACCTCGCCGACGCCGCAAGCTTCCGCGCTTTCCGCTCCGCGTCCACGCAATGGCTGCCGATCGCCCTCGACATCGCACGTAGCCATGGCCTCGATGCCGGCTCGCCGCATGTGTTTGCGACCGGCACCAATCTCGTGGTCGGCCTCGGCGAGACGCTGATCCTGAAGATCTTTCCGCCGCTGCTCGCAGCGCAATTCGTCTCGGAGCGCGCGTCGCTGGCGCAGCTCAAAGGCCGTCTGCACCTGCCGATCCCCGAGATCGTCGCGGAGGGGATGCGCGACGGCTGGCTCTATCTCGTCATCACGCGCCTTGCCGGCACGCTGGGTTCGGAGGTCTGGCCATCACTGCCGGAGCCGCAGAAGGAGCGGCTGCTGCGCCAGATCGGCGAGACCATTGCGAGCGTGCAGCGCGCGCCGCTTGGACCGCTCGCGCATATCGAGCCGCGCTGGGACGCGTTCTTGCGCCGGCAGATGCAGGCTTGCCGCGCGCGGCACGAGCGTCTCGGCCTCGCACCAAAATTCCTCGAGGGCCTCGACGACTTCCTGCGCGATGCCGCAAAGCTGATCCCGATGGACGCGCCGCCGGTGATCCTGATCGGTGAATACATCCCCGAGAACTTTCTGCTCGCCTGTGACGACGGCCAATGGTCGCTCGGCGGCCTGTTCGATTTCGGCGACGTGCTCACGGGGTGGCGCGATTACGATCTGCTCGGCCCCAGCGCCTTCATGGCGGCGGGCCGTCCGGGCAGAGTGAATAGCCTGCTCGAAGGCTTTGGCTATACGACACTGGATTTTACCCTCAAGCGCCGCCTGATGGCCCTGATGCTGCTGCACCGCGCCAGCGACCTGAACAGCCACATCTGCATCGAGGGCTGGCAGGAGCGGGCGGATGATCTGGTTGAGCTGCAGGAGTTGATCTGGCCCAACTGAGTGCCCCCTCCGTCATTCCGGGGCGCCGCGCAGCGGCGAGCCCGGAATCCATTGTGCCGCGCGTTCTGCCGCCCGATGGATTCCGGGTTCGATGCTGCGCATCGCCCCGGAATGACTCTGGGGGCAGGGGCGAGCGCCGGCGGCTGCCTCCATAATGATCCCTCAAGTCGATCAGCCTAAGTTTTACGCAATTGTGCGTCTTTGTATGCAATTGCGCGTTGCGGTGCAGAGTGCTGAGAACAGGAATAATTTGTGATATCAGCGGCTTAGATGGACTTTAGTCTTCCGTTAAGCCTTGGCACAAACCTTGCGAATCCAGTTCCAGCTAAAAACTTTGTGTTGGAGCGATTTCATGAAGCGCCGCGATTTCCTCAAATCCGTTTCCGGGTTGGCCGCTGGCGCGGCGCTCCCGGCCATGCCGTCCGTGATCTCCCCGGCCAAGGCCGATGCCCGCTCGGAGACCTTGCTGATCGTTTCCGAAGGCGGCCCGAACAATCTCGACATCCATGGCATCGGCACCAACGTGCCCGGCTATGAAGTCTCCTGGAATTGCTACGACCGCCTGATCAGCCACGAGATGAAGAGCGGTCCCGGCGGCGTGCCCTATTACGACCGCGACAAGTTCAAGGGCGAGCTCGCCGAGGATTTCAAGGTCGACGACATGTCGGTCACCTTCAAGCTGAAGAAGAACGCCAAATTCCACGACGGCGCGCCTGTTACCGCGAAAGACGTGAAATGGTCGCTCGACCGCGCCGTCAGCGTCGGCGGCTTCCCGACCTTCCAGATGAGCGCGGGTTCGCTCACCAAGGCCGAGCAATTCGTCGTGGTCGACGATCACACCGTGCGCGTCGACTTCCTGAAGAAGGACAAGCTGACGATCCCCGATCTCGCCGTGATCGTGCCCTGCATCGTCAATTCCGAGCTGGTGAAGAAGAATGCCAGCGAGAAGGATCCCTGGGGCCTCGAGTTTACAAAACAGCAGACCGCCGGCTCCGGCGCCTACAAGGTGACGAAGTGGACCGCCGGCACCGAAGTGATCATGGAGCGCAATGAGGATTGGGTCGGCGGTCCGCTTCCCAAGATCAAGCGCGTGATCTGGCGCATGGTGCCGCAGGCCGGCAACCGCCGTGCACTGCTCGAGCGCGGCGATGCCGACATCTCCTATGAGCTGCCGTTCAAGGATTTCCAGGAGATGAAGGCGAACGGCAAGCTCAACGTGGTGTCGCTGCCGTTCTCCAACGGCATCCAGTATATCGGCATGAACGTCACCAAGCCGCCGTTCGATAACGTCAAGGTGCGACAGGCCATCGCCTATGCGTTGCCGTACCAGAAGATCATGGACGCCGTGCTGTTCGGTCTCGGCAATCCCATGTTCGGCGCAAAGGACAAGGCCACCGAAGTCGCCTGGCCGCAGCCGCACAAGTACAACACCGACATGGAGAAGGCGAAGGCCCTGCTGGCTGAAGCCGGTTACGCCAACGGCTTCGAGACCACGATCTCGTTCGATCTCAACTTCGCCGGCGTCAACGAACCGCTCTGCATCCTCGTGCAGGAGAGCCTCGCCCAGCTCGGCATCAAGACCACCATCAACAAGGTGCCAGGCGCCAACTGGCGCACCGAGCTCAACAAGAAGGAGATGCCGCTGTTCACCAACGTGTTCTCGGGCTGGCTCGATTACCCCGAGTACTTCTTCTACTGGTGCTATCACGGCAACAACTCTGTCTTCAACACCATGAGCTACAAGTCGGCGGCGATGGACAAGTTCATCGACGGTGCGCGCACGGCGGCCGCCACCGGCGACAAGGCCGCTTACGATGCCGACGTGAAGGGCTTCGTCGATCTCGCCTTCGCCGACGTCCCGCGCATCCCGCTCTACCAGCCCTTCGTCAACGTCGCGATGCAGAAGAACATCAGCGGCTACCAATACTGGTTCCACCGCAGGCTCGATTATCGCGCGATGGCGAAGGGGTAAGGGGTCATGAGTGAGGTGCGCACGCCTCTCTCATTCCCTCTCCCCTTGTGGGAGAGGGTGGCTCGCCGCGTAGCGGCGAGACGGGTGAGGGGTAGCCACGAACTCCGATCTCGTTTGTCGCTACCCCTCACCCCAACCCTCTCCCACAAGGGGAGAGGGGGCGCAGCGGCGCAAGCCGTGCGAGCTTGTTCCCAATCGGAATGCGGAAGGAGGTTGCTATGCTGACCATGATCGGCAAGCGCCTGATGTTCGCGATTCCCTCGCTGATCGGCGTCGTCATCGTCACCTTCCTGCTGACGCGCGCGCTGCCGGGCGATCCCGCGGCATACTTCGCCGGCCCCGCCGCGACCAAGGAAGCCGTCGAGCAGATCCGGAAAAAACTCGGCTTGGACAAGCCGCTGGTCGAACAGTTCTTCCGCTATGCCAACGATCTCGCGCACGGCGATTTCGGCAACTCGCTGACGACGGGCCAGCCGGTCGCGACCGAGATCCGCAACCGCCTGCCGGCCTCAGCCGAGCTGACGCTGCTCGGCCTGTTCGTGTCCGTTGCGATCGCCATTCCGCTCGGCGTGCTGGCGGCAACGCGGCCGGGATCATGGATCGACCATCTCTGCCGGGTCACGACCACGGCCGGCGTGTCGCTGCCGGTGTTCTTCACCGGCCTCGTGCTGGTCTATGTCTTCTACTTCCGGCTCGGCTGGTCGCCGGCGCCGCTCGGCCGTCTCGACGTGTTCTACAGCGCGCCGCCGACGGTGACAGGCTTCTATCTGATCGACACCCTGATCGCGCGCGATCTCGAGGCGTTCCGCTCGGCGCTGAGCCAGCTCATTCTTCCCGCAACGACGCTCGCAATCTTCTCGCTGGCGCCGATCGCGCGCATGACGCGCGCGTCGATGCTCGCGGTGCTCGCATCCGAATTCGTCCGCACCGCGCGCGCCAGCGGCCTGTCGCCGGCAACCGTGATCGTCACCTACGCGTTCCGCAACGCGATGCTACCGGTCATCACCACGCTCAGCATGGTGTTCTCGTTCCTGCTGGGCGCCAACGTGCTGGTCGAGAAAGTGTTCGCATGGCCGGGCATCGGCTCCTACGCGGTGGAGGCGCTGATCTCCTCGGACTTCGCGCCGGTGCAGGGTTTCGTGCTGACCATGGCGGTGATGTACGTGCTGCTCAATCTGATCATCGACATTTTGTACGGCGTGATCGATCCGCGCGTGCGGTTGGAGGGCTAGCGCATGATCCGGAAAAGTGGAGACCGGTTTTCCGATCAGATCATGCGCAAAAGGAGAGGCACATGAGCTCCGTAGCGCCTGCTGTTGAACCTGTCGGCCCCGCCCGCACGTCAGGCCTCGTCGCGATCCTTGAACAGACCCGCTATGTCCTCGGCGAGAACAAGGTCACGGGCTTTGCCTTTGCGTTGCTCCTGATCATCGTGTTCGCCGCGCTGTTCGGCCCTTACGTGGTGCCGTACGATCCGCTCGCCTCGGATACGGCCGCTGCGTTGAAACCGCCGTCGGCGGCGCACTGGTTCGGCACCGACCAGCTGGGCCGCGACATCTTCAGCCGTGTCATCGTCGCCACGCGCCTCGACTTCTTCATCGCGATCGCGTCGGTTGCTCTGGTGTTCCTGATGGGCGGCCTTGCCGGCATCGCGGCCGGCTATTTCGGCGGCTGGACCGACCGCGTCGTCGGCCGCATCGCCGATACCATCATGGCCTTCCCGCTGTTCGTGCTGGCGATGGGCATCGTCGCCGCGCTCGGCAACACCGTGCAGAACATCATCCTGGCCACCGCGATCGTGAACTTCCCGCTCTATGCCCGCGTCGCCCGCGCGGAAGCCAATGTCCGCCGCAATGCCGGCTTCGTGCAGGCCGCGCGTCTCTCCGGCAATGGCGAGTTCCGCATCCTCCTGGTGCACATCCTGCCGAACATCATGCCGATCATGATCGTGCAGATGTCGCTGACCATGGGCTACGCCATCCTCAACGCCGCCGGCCTGTCCTTCATCGGCCTCGGCGTCCGTCCGCCGACCGCCGAATGGGGCATCATGGTCGCCGAAGGCGCCGGCTTCATGGTGTCGGGCGAATGGTGGATCGCGCTCTTCCCAGGCCTTGCCCTGATGATCGCCGTGTTCTGCTTCAACCTCCTCGGCGACGGCCTGCGCGATATCGTCGATCCCCAGCGGAGGACGTGATGGCAGACGTAGGTCAGAAATTCTCCAATGATTTCAGTCGCCATTCTACTGTGCATGGGGTTGTTTTTGAACTTTTGAACGGCGGGAGACCGGCATGACCGCCCAGCCGCTGCTCGACGTCCAGGACCTCACGGTCGAATTCACCACCCGACGCGGCATCGTCAAGGCGGTGCAGCACGTCAACATCTCCGTCGCCAAGGGCGAGACGCTCGCCATCGTCGGCGAATCCGGCTCCGGCAAGTCGGTGACATCCTACGCGGTGATGCGCATTCTCGACCGCGCCGGCAAGATCGCCGAGGGCTCGGTGATGTTCTCCGGCATCGACGTCAAGGCGGCGACCGAAGACCAGATGCGGGACTTGCGCGGCCGCGAAGTCTCGATGATCTTCCAGAACCCGCGCGCCGCTCTGAACCCGATCCGCAAAGTCGGCGACCAGATCGAGGACGTGCTGCGCACCCATGTGCAGCAGGCCCAGGTCGCCGACCACGGCGAGAAGGCGATCGAGGCGCTCGAGCAGGTTAAGATCGCCCGCCCACGCGAGCGGTATCACGCCTATCCGTTCGAGCTGTCGGGCGGCATGTGCCAGCGCGTCGTCATCGCGCTCGCGCTGGCCTGCAATCCGCAGCTGCTCATCGCCGACGAGCCGACGACCGGATTGGATGTCACCACGCAGAAGGCGGTGATGGACCTGATCGTCGAACTGACGAAACGCCGCGCGATGTCGACCATCCTGATCACGCACGATCTTGGCCTCGCTGCCGCCTATTGCGACCGCGTCGTCGTGATGGAGAAGGGCCGAGTCGTCGAGACCGCCACGGCGGCGGATATCTTCGCGAACCCGCAGCACCCCTACACCAAAAAACTGATGCGCGCGACGCCGCGGCTCGGGGTGAGCTTGCGCGATCTGCTGCCGGAGGAAGAGGCCGGAGCGTCGCAATCCCCACCCGTCAAGGCCGCGCCTGACCCGGCCATCCATCACACTTCGAAAGACGCCTCTCCCTCGATGGACCCCCGGGTCAAGCCCGGGGGTGACGAGAGTGCAAAGCCCCTTCTCCTCGTCGACAAGCTCGTCAAGGAATATCCCCGCCAGGGCGCGACCGCCGTGCTCGGCAAGCTGTTCGGCCGCAAGCCGCCGGTCGAGCCGGACGTGTTCCGCGCCGTCGACGGCATCTCCTTTGCGATCGGTCATGGCGAGAGCGTCGGTCTGGTCGGCGAATCCGGCTGCGGCAAATCGACCACGTCGATGATGGTGATGCGTCTGCTCGACCAGACCTCCGGCCTGATCCAGTTCGACAGCGAGAACATTTCCGGCATTGCTCCTGCCGCCTTCGCCCGGCTGCCGCAGCGCAGCCGCATCCAGATGGTGTTCCAGGACCCGACCGACAGCCTCAACCCGCGCTTCACCGCCGCGCGCGCGATCGCCGACCCGATCATGCAGCTTGGCGATATCAAGGGCCGCGACGCGCTCCGCGCCCGCTGCGAGGAACTCGCCACCATGGTCGGTCTGCCGCACAATCTGCTCGACCGCTTCCCGCACCAATTGTCCGGCGGCCAGAAGGCCCGCGTCGGTATCGCCCGGGCGATCGCGCTGCATCCCAAGCTCGTCATCCTGGACGAGCCGACCGCGGCGCTGGACGTCTCCGTGCAGGCTGTCGTCCTCAACCTGCTGCAGGACCTCAAGGCGAGGCTAGGTATGAGTTATCTGTTCGTCTCGCATGATTTGAACGTGGTGCGCTTGTTGTGCGATCGTGTCATTGTGATGCGGACCGGACGGATCGTCGAGGAGGGCTCTTCCGAGCAGGTTCTCGGCGATCCCAAGGACGACTACACCAAGGAGCTGCTGACGGCGATCCCGCATCCGCCGTTGCCGACACACTAAGACTGCACTGATTGCTTGAGAGCGTGATGGCCGAACCCCTGGACGATTATATCGACGCCGTGTCGAAGGCGCTGGCGCTGCCGATCGAGGAGGCCTGGCGGCCTGCCGTTCGCGCCAACCTCGAGGTCTCGCTGCGGCTTGGCCGTCTGGTCGACGAATTCGCGCTGCCGGACGAGACCGAGCCGGCGCCGATCTTCACGGCCTGACGCCATGTCTGCCAAGCCAGAGATGACGGCCTCCGAGATCGCAAGTGCGGTTGCGGGGCGCAAGATGTCCGCGCTCGATGCCACCGAAGCCGCGCTCGCGCGCATCGAGCGGCATGACGGCATCCTCAATTCCTTCACCGACGTCACCGCCGAACGCGCCCGCGCGAAAGCGCGCGCGATCGATGCCGACATCGCCGCGGGCAGGAAAGTCGGTCCGCTCGCCGGCGTCCCCTTCGCCGTCAAGAACCTGTTCGATGTGGCGGGCCTTTCAACGCGCGCCGGCTCGAAGATCAACCGCGACCTCGCGCCCGCCAGGCGCGATGCGACCTTGATCGAGCGGATGGAGGCGGCCGGCGCCGTTCTCGTCGGCGCGCTCAACATGGGCGAATACGCCTACGATTTCACGGGCGAGAACATCCACGACGGTCCCTCGCGCAATCCGCACGACACCACGCGGATGAGCGGCGGCTCCTCCGGCGGCTCGGGCAGCGCCGTCGGCGGCGCGCTGGTGCCGATCGCGCTCGGCTCCGACACCAACGGCTCAATCCGCGTGCCGTCGTCCTTCTGTGGCATCTTCGGCCTGAAGCCGACCTATGGCCGGCTGTCACGTGCGCGCTCCTTCCCGTTCGTGGCGAGCCTCGATCATCTCGGCCCGTTCGCGCGCTCCGTCGCCGATCTCGCGCTCGCCTATGACGCGATGCAGGGTCCGGATGCCGACGACGGCGCCTGCACTACGCGCGGGTTGGAGCCCGTCACGCCGCGGCTCGATGAGTCCATCTCCGGCCTGCGCGTTGCGATCGCCGGCGGCCACTTCCAGAAGAACGTGTTTCCGGAAGCGGTCGAAGCCGTCAGCCGCGTCGCCAAGGCGCTGGGCGCAACGCAAGTGGTGGATGTTCCCGAAGCATCGCGCGCCCGTGCCGCCGCCTATGTCATCACCACCACTGAAGGCGCTTCGCTCCATCTCGATCGCCTGCGCAAGCGCCCTGGCGATTTCGACCCGGCGGTGCGCGACCGGCTGATCGCGGGCGCCATGGTGCCGGCCCCGCTGGTCGACCGCGCCCAGAAATTCCGCCGCTGGTATCGCGCGCAGCTTGCCGAGATCTTTCGGTCGGTCGACGTGCTGCTGGCGCCGGCGACGCCCTGCACCGCGCCGAAGCTCGGCCAGGTCAATTTCAATCTCGACGGCGTCGATTTGCCGGTGCGCGCCAATATCGGCATCCACACCCAGCCGATCTCCTTCATCGGCCTGCCGGTGGTCGCGGTCCCCGTGCCGCTCGAGCCGCTGCCGATCGGCGTGCAGATCATTTGTGCGCCCTGGCGCGAGGACATCGCGCTGCGCGTCGCGCACGCATTGGAGAAGATGGGCGTCGTCGCTGCGCCCGCGCCGAGAGGGTTCTAAGATGCAGATCGATCTCCCCGAGGTGATCGCGGAAGTCAAAGCCGCGTTCGAGCGCTATGAGCAAGCCCTCGTCAGCAACGACGTCGCCGTGCTCGGCGAGCTCTTCCGCAACGATCCGCGCACCTTGCGCTACGGCATCGGCGAGAACCTCTATGGCTACGAGGCAATCTCCGGTTTCCGCGCCGGCCGTTCGCCGGTCGGGCTGAACCGCCGCACCGCCAAAACCGTGATCACCAGCTATGGCCGCGACACGGCCGTGGCGTCCACCTTGTTCTATCGCGATACGGCTCCCGGCAAGGTCGGCCGGCAGATGCAGACGTGGATACGTTTCCCGGAGGGCTGGCGCGTCGTTGCCGCTCATGTCAGCATCATCGAGGAGCCGAAAGAGACCGTATGACGCTTGATGATCTTCCGCAGGGCGCATTGCCGGCCGAGCCGGTGGTGCCGCGCGTCGACCGTGCATCGCCGTCGCTGCTGAAGGTCACGCGCGCCGAGGAGCTGCGGCTGCAGCTTGCCGACGAGATCGTGCGGGGAACGCTGGCACCGGGCTCGCCGCTGGACGAGACCGACATCGCGCGGCGCTTCAACGTCTCGCGCACGCCGGTACGCGAGGCACTGCGCCAATTGGTGGCGAGCGGCCTCGTCGAGGCGCGGCCGCATCGCGGCGCCGTGGTGGCGCGGCCATCCGTCGAGCGGCTGAAAGGCATGTTCGAGGCGATGGCGGAGCTCGAGGCCTTGTGCGCCGGTCTTGCCGCCGAACGCATGTCGGCGGCGGAGCGTCACGGCCTGGAGGCCGTCCACGAGGAGCTGCGGGTGCTGAGCTACACCGGCAATCCCGAGCGCTTCCACGAGGTCAACGAGCGCTTCCACAACGCGCTCTATGCCGGCTCGCAGAACGGCTACATCGCCGAGATCACGCTCGCGACCCGCGTCCGCGTGCAGCCGTTCCGCCGCGCCCAGTTTCGCAATCTCGGCCGTCTCGCCAAGTCGCAGGCCGAGCACGACCGCGTCGTCGTCGCCATCATGCGCGGCGACAAGCAGGGTGCCGCCGCCGCCATGCGTGCGCATATCGAGCTGGTGCGCGGGGAGTATGAGATCTACGCGGTGTCGGTGTGAGTTGCGTGTTCACCACGAGGTGAAGGAGAGGCGTCGGTTCTCAGGAACCCGGCTTTGCACCGATCGTTTCCTCCCATCGATCCGATAAGGAGAAAACACCATGGCCTCCTCCGAGAAAGATCCGCGCCATCACACCCAGAAGATGAAGCAGCGTCTACAGGAGACGGTGACGCATCTGCGCGAAGACATCCGCAAGGTCGACGAGCCCCAGCTCACCGCGATGTTCGAAACGTCCGCAGAGGTGCTGTCCGGCCTCGTCAAGGCGTTCGACGATTACGAGAAGAAGAACGAAGCCGCCTGGCGCAAGCCGGTGTAAGGCCGCGGTCGCTGTCTACGCCGTCGTAGCTTCAGCCATAAACTTCCGCCAGCCGCCATACGCCGTGATGTCCCGCGCATCGCCCAGCACTTCCGGCTCGACGAGGAATCCCTTCACGCTGCGTCCGTCGGCGAGCCTGATTGTGCCGATCGCCATCGGCGCGGGGATCGCGTTGACGAACTTGCCGAAGGCGGACGACGACAACGACCAGATCTCCAGCTCGATGGCAGCGCCTTTGCTGGCCTCAACGCGCAGCATGCCCGGCTTCGGCGGCGTCGTCTTGAGCGCATAGAGCTTGTAGTCGGGCGCGGTCTTCGTCGCCTCGATCAGCTTTCCGTTCAGCGCCGTCAGCTCGCCGTTCAGCGCCATGCCAGTGAGATGCGCGCCGACCACCGCAATCGGGATTTCATCGCCATTGCTTGCGGGCAGTGGCGCGAGCGGGGCCTGTGCCACACCTTTCGCGCCGACCGTCAGTTTGGTATCGGCATGGAACACCCGGCCGATGCTCGCGAGCAGCGCGTCGCGCCCTGCGGGCGCCAGCAGAGTGATGCCGAACGGAATTCCGTCGCTGCGCATCGCAGCCGGCACAGCGAGACCGCAGAGGTCGAGCAGGTTCACGAAATTGGTGTAGGTGCCGAGCCGGCTGTTGAGCTCGATCGGATTGGCCAGCACCTGCGCGGTCGTATAGGCCGTCGGCGCCGTCGGCAGCACCAGCGCGTCGATGTTGGCGAACGTGCGCTCGGCGATCTTGCGCAGGCCCTGCAGGCGATAGAGCGCCGAGAAGGTTTCCGCCGCGGTCAGCCGCGCGCCGGCCGCGGTGATCTCCCGCGTGACGGGGTGGATCGTGTCTGGCGCGGACGCCAGCAGGTTCTTGATCACGAGGTAACGCTCGGCGACCCAGGGGCCCTCATAGAGCAGCCGCGCCGTCTCGTAGAACGGCTCGAGGTCGAACTCGACCAGCTTTGCCCCGAGCGCGGTCCATCGCTTCAGCGCATCGTTGTAGGCGGCTTCCGCTTTCTTGTCGCCGAAGAAGATCAGCTGGCCGTTGCGCGGCACACCCAAGCGCAGGTTTGCCGGCATCGGCGTGATCGCGCCGAACGGCCGGTCGCGCGAGAATGGATCGGCCTGGTCGGGGCCGGCCATCACCGACAGCGCGAGCGCGGCATCGGCCACCGTCAGTGCGAACACCGAGATGCAGTCGAGCGTGCGGCAGGCCGGTACCAGGCCTGCGGTGGAGATCATGCCGAGGCTCGGCTTCAGCCCGACGATGTTATTGAGCATCGCCGGCACGCGGCCCGAGCCGGCGGTATCCGTGCCGAGCGACAACGGCACGAGCCCGGCGCCGACCGCAGTGGCCGAGCCCGAGCTCGAGCCGCCGGGAATGAGATCCTCGCGGATCGAATTCCGGGGAATGCCGTAGGGCGAGCGGACGCCGACGAGGCCGGTCGCGAACTGGTCGAGATTGGTCTTGCCGATGATGATCGCCCCCGCTGCGCGCAGGCGCTCGACGGCGGTCGAGTCGTGCGTGGGCGTGTAGGAGAAAGCCGGGCAGGCCGCGGTGGTAGGGAAGCCCAGCGCGTCGATATTGTCCTTCACCGCGACCGGCACGCCGTAAAGCGGCAGGCTGGCAGCATCCGCCCGGGCCGCGAGCTTCTCTGCTTCCGCGATCGCGTCCTTCTCGTCGCGCAGGCTGATGAACACGGCAGGATCGTCGTGATCGCGGATGCGCTGATAGGTCCGCGCGACCGTCTGCGCCGGCGTCAGCGTCCCCGCGCGGTGCGCGGCCACAATCGCGGCGATCGTTTCAGGCTGCTCGGCCCCCATGGCGGCAAAACTCCGGCAATTCGTCCTCGCCCGGAGTGAAGCAAGCGATGTGCCATTGTGTGCAGAATCCGGGCAGGATGATCGTGCCGGATCCTATCGTGCGATCAGTGGCTTGGGGGACATTTCGGCCGGCGCCCGGCCGGTCGCCTCAGTGACCTATCTGCCCAAATCATAGGCAGTCGGGATCAGGTGAAGCCGGAGAGGATCCGGAGCAGCTGTGCCCGGTTCTCCTTGCCGATCTTCGCCTCGACGTGCCGCTCGTGCTCGGCTGCGAGCCGCTTGAATTTCGTCAGCGCCGTCTCGCCCTGCGCGGTGAGGTGCAGCGCATGCGAACGCCGGTCCTGCTTCGACTTGATCCGCTTCACCAGCTTGCGCTGTTCGAGGCTGTCGAGCAGGTGCACCAGCCGGGCACGCTCGATGCCGAGGCGTTTTGCCACCGCCATCTGCGACAGGCCCGGATTGGCGCCGATCACGGTCAGCACCGAATATTGCGTCGGCCTGATGTCGACCTCGCCGAGCGTCTTGATGAAGTCCTGAAAGATCCAGATCTGGAAGCGCCGTACCGCATAGCCGGCGTGGCCGACCAGTGCGTCGAGGCCGATGTCGTCGGCACCATCGCGTGGTGCTGCGCCGCTGCCGGCGCGCTTGCGCGGGGCGTGGCGGCCGTCGGCCCGGGATGCTGTGGCTGTCACGTCGTGTCTCCTGTCGCGCAACCCTAGCGCCCTTGGACCCGGAGCGAAAGATTGTTGTTGACGACAACAATTGGCGTGCCCAACATTATAGGCCAAAGCAGCCCGGAACGAGGCCGCGGCCGATCCTGTAACCGGGATGGAGGAGGAAACACATGACAGTCGCCTCACATGGTGATGTTGCAGGCCTGTTCGCAACGCCAAGGACCGTCGCAGAGCATCGGCCCGACGGCAGCATCGTTCTGCGCTCGCCCGAGCCTCTCGGCGAGACTGCGCGCTGCACCGGCGATTGGCTGGAGCAATGGGCGCAGCAAAGGCCGGATGCGATCTTCCTGGCCGAGCGCGGCAACGTCGAAATGCCCTGGACCACCGTCACCTATGCGCAGGCGCTGCGGAAGGTGCGCGCCGCCGCGTCCTGGATCCTGGCGCAAGGGCTCAGCGCGGACCGCCCCGTCGCGATCCTCTCGGACAACAGCATCGATCATGCGCTGCTCGCGCTCGCCGCCCAGCATGTCGGCGTGCCCTCGGCGGCGATCTCGCCGGCCTATTCGCTGATGTCGAAAGATTTCGACAAGCTCAAGAGCATGATTGCGCTGCTCGATCCGGGCGCGATCTACGTCTCTGCGCTCCAGCCGTTCGCGCCAGCGCTGGCCGCCATCAAGCCGTTGCACAGCGCACACATCATCAGCGGCAATGCCGATGACGTCGACGCGCTCGCGTTCCACGCCATTGCGGCAACGCCCGAGACGCCTGACGTCGCAAGAGCCTTCGCCGCGGTGACGCCTGATACGATCGCAAAATTCCTGTTCACCTCGGGTTCGACCGGCACGCCGAAAGCCGTCATCAACACCCAGCGCATGCTGACGTCGAGCCAGCAAGCCAAGGCGCAGACCTGGACCTTCCTCGAACGGAGCCGCGATCTCGTCATTCTCGATTGGCTGCCCTGGAGCCACACCTTCGGCGCCAACCACAATTTCAACCTCGTGCTGCGCAACGGCGGCGCGCTCTACATCGATGGCGGCAAGCCCGCGCCCGGTCTGTTCGCGACCTCGCTCGCCAACCTCAGAAGCGTGATGCCGACGGTCTATTTCAACGTGCCGCGCGGCTTCGACATGCTGATCGCGGCACTGCGCAGCGACGAGGAATTGCGCCGCCGCTTCTTCGGCGAGGTGAAATTCGCCTTCTATGCCGGGGCCGCGCTGCCGCAGAATCTGTGGGATGCTCTCGAAGAGCTCTCACTCGAGACGGTCGGCCGCAAGCTGCCGATGGTCTCGGCCTGGGGCTCGACGGAAACCTCACCGCTCGCCACCGACTGTCATTTTCTCGCCGAGCGCTCCGGCAACATCGGCGTGCCCATTCCCGGCACCGAGCTGAAGCTCGTCACCTCCGGCGACAAGCTGGAGGTGCGGGTGCGTGGCCCCAACGTCACGCCCGGCTATTGGAAGGCACCCGAGCTGACCAGGCAAGCGTTCGACGAGGAGGGCTTTTACTTGATCGGCGACGCGGTGAAGCTTGCCGATAGCGCGCGCCCCGAGCGCGGCCTGTTCTTCGACGGTCGCGTTGCCGAAGACTTCAAGCTCAATTCCGGCACCTGGGTCAGCGTCGGCGGCTTGCGCGTTGCCGGCATCGCCGCGCTGGCGCCGCTGGCTCAGGACATCGTCGTCGCCGGTCACGGCGGTGACGAGGTGCGTTTCCTGGTGTTCCCGAATATTGCGGCTTGCCGCGCCCATGCCGGTCTGCCCGAAACGGCGGCGGCCAGCGACGTGCTGGCGCACGACAAGGTCCGCAGCGCCATCGCGCAGGGTTTGGCGAAGCTGAAACAGCAGAGCGCCAACTCCTCCGGTCACGCCACCCGCGCGCTGCTGCTCGCCGAGCCACCGTCGGTCGACGGCGGCGAGATCACCGACAAGGGCTACATCAACCAGCGCGCCGTGCTGACGCGCCGCGCCGATGCGGTAGCGCGGCTGAACGATGATGCGTCGGGTGAGTGGATCGGATTGTAAAGGCCGAGTTAGCGACGCCACATTCCGCTGTCATTCCGGGGCGCGCCTCTTGGCGCGAGCCCGGAATCCATTTCACCGTAGGGGTGGTGCACGATGGATTCCGGGTTCGCGCTACGCGCCCCGGAATGACGAGTGGGATACGCCAACAACCCTGTCGCAATATCCTGCCGATTCTTTTGTTGCCTAAGCAACTAATCTGTGCGAACCGTTCCAGACAGAGATGACGGCGGGCGAACCGCCGCGTTCTTTTCTGGAGGAAGCAATGCGCGGCAGAAGGGGTGCCGTCGGCAAATGCCGGCGCATGATCGGGAGTGACGGGAGCTTGCGCGCCGCGCGCGACCCGTCAGGTGTCGACGCTGCCGGTGACTGCGCCGAGATTTTCGTGCAGCCGGCGCAAGAGATCGATCAGCACCTCGCGTTCGTCCTTGCTGAGGCAGGACAACAGCCGTCGCTCGCGTTCGAACGCAGCGACGATCACCTTGTCATGGGTGGCGCGGCCCCTTGCCGTCAACGAGATCGAGTGGGTGCGGCCGTCGTTCGGGTCGGTGCGGATCGACACCAGCCCGCGCTTTTCGAGGCCGGCAAGCGTCCGGCTCACCGGCCCCTTGTCGAAGCCGATGACGTGGCAGATGCGCGAGGCCGGGATGCCGGGTTCGATCGCCAACAGCGACATGATCCGCCATTCGGTGACGTTGACACCGAACTCGCGCTGATAGAACGCGGTCGCGCTGTTCGAGAGCTTGTTGGCGATGAAGGTGATGAACGCCGGGACGTAACGGTCGAGATCGAGCGTCGACCCTGCATCATGGGGCGCGGGCTTGTGGCGGGCTTTGGTCGAGGACGGCGGCATATCGGGTTTCTGACTCGCGGCGGGCCCAAAGACCTAAGGGCATGCGTCGTCCTTTCACAAGATCAAAATGAGGGAGGTCTTCCATGACCGCATCCGGCTGCGCGGGATCGGGTGTCCCGCATCTCGACGTCGACCCCTTCGACATGAGCTTTTTTGCCGACCCCTATCCGGCGCATGAGCTGCTGCGGGAAGCCGGCCCGGTGGTCTATCTCGACAAGTGGAACGTCTATGGCGTGGCGCGCTATGCCGAGGTCCACGCTGTGCTGAACGATCCCGCAACCTTCTGCTCCAGCCGCGGCGTCGGCCTTTCCGACTTCAAGAAGGAGGCGCCGTGGCGACCGCCGAGCCTGATCCTCGAGGCCGATCCGCCGGCGCACACCCGCACCCGCGCCGTCCTGTCAAAAGTGTTGTCGCCGACCGTGATGAAGCAGGTCCGTGACCGCTTTGCCGAGGCGGCCGAGGCGCGTGTCGATGCCCTGCTGCAGATGCGCAGCTTCGATGCGATCGCGGATCTCGCCGAGGCCTACCCGCTCTCGATCTTTCCGGATGCGCTGGGCCTGAAACCGGAGGGGCGTGAGCATCTGATTCCCTACGCGAGCGTGGTATTCAACGCGTTCGGCCCGCCCAACCGGCTGCGCCAGGAGGCGATCGAACGATCGGCGCCGCATCAGGCATACGTTGCCGAGCAGTGCCAGCGCGAGAATCTGGCACCCAGCGGCTTCGGGGCCTGCATCCACGCGCAGGTCGACGAGGGTGCTATCACGGCCACCGAAGCGCCGCTGCTGGTGCGTTCGCTGCTGTCGGCCGGACTCGACACGACAGTCAACGGCATCGGCGCTGCGGTGTATTGCCTCGCGCGCTTTCCTGATCAATGGCAGCGGCTGCGCGACGACCTCACGCTCGCACGCGGTGCTTTCGAGGAGGCCGTGCGCTTCGAGAGCCCCGTGCAGACCTTCTTCCGCACCACCACCCGTGAGGTCGAGATCTCCGGTGCGCGAATCGGCGAGGGCGAGAAGGTGCTGATGTTCCTTGCCGCCGCCAACCGCGATCCGCGGCGCTGGGATGCCCCTGACAGGTACGACATCACCCGCCGCACCTCCGGCCATGTCGGCTTCGGCTCCGGCATCCACATGTGCGTCGGCCAGCTCGTCGCCCGCTTGGAAGGCGAAGTGATGCTGACCGCGCTGGCCCGGCGCATCGCAAAGCTCGAGATCACGGGCGAGCCGAAGCGCCGTTTCAACAACACGCTGCGCGGGCTCGACAGCCTGCCTGTGACGATCACCCCGGCCTGACGAGGAGCTTGATGCCTGGCATTACCTTCATCCATCCCGACGGCAAGTCCGATCGCGTCGAGACCGCAGGCGGCGAGAGCGTCATGCAGGCCGCGACCCGTCACGGCCTCGACGGCATTCTGGCCGAATGCGGCGGCAACGCGATGTGCGCGACCTGCCATGTCTATGTCGACGAGAGCTGGCTCGCGCGCCTGCCAGCGATGGCCGACGACGAGGATGCGCTGCTCGATGGCACCGCCGCTGAGCGGCGACCGACGAGCCGACTGTCCTGTCAGATCACGATCACGCCCGATCTCGATGGGCTCGTCCTGAAGTTGCCAGAGCGGCAGGTCTGATCTGCCAAGCCGTCGGATCTTCGCAAAATATCAAACAGGGAGGGAATGATGAAACATCTGAAGTGGACGCTCGCGCTGGCTGCGAGCTTGGTGACCGGCGCGGCCAACGCCGAAATATCGGACAACGTCGTGCGCATCGGCGTGCTCAACGACATCTCCGGCATCTTCCAGGACACCAATGGCATGGGCTCGGTCGAGGCCGCGCGGATGGCGGCGGAGGATTTCAACGGCGGCGGCAAGGGCATCAAGGTCGAGATCGTCTATGCCGATCACCAGAACAAAGCCGATGTCGGCAACGCCATCGCGCGCAAATGGCTCGACGTCGAAGGCGTCGACGCGATCGTCGACGTGCCGAACTCGGCCGTCGGTCTTTCCATCAACGCGCTTCTGCGCGACAGCCGCATGACCTTCCTGGCGTCCTCGACCGCAAGCTCGGACCTCACCGGCAAGGCCTGCTCGCCCAACACGATCCAATGGGTCAACGACGCCTGGGCGACCGGCAACACCACCGCAGCCGCCATGGTGTCGCGCGGCGGCAAGGATTGGTATTTCCTCACGGTCGATTACGCGCTCGGCAAGGGCATCGAGGCGGAGGCGCAGAAATACATCGAGGGTCACGGCGGCAAGGTGATCGGCTCGTCCAAGCATCCGCTCGGCACCTCCGATTTCGCGTCCTTCCTGCTGCAGGCGCAAAGCTCGAAGGCGCAGGTCATCGGGCTCGCCAATGCAGGCGGCGACACCATCAACGCGGTGAAACAGGCCGCCGAATTCGGCATCCAGCAGAGTGGGCAGAAGCTCGTCGCCTTCCTGCTCTTCATCAACGACGTTCACGGCATGGGCATCAAAGTCGCGCAGGGCCTCCAGCTCATGGAAGCCTTCTACTGGGACATGAACGATGATACCCGCGCGTTCGCCAAGCGTTTTGCTGCACGGCCCGGCATGAACGGCAAGATGCCGAGCGGCAATCAGGCCGGAGTCTATGCTTCCACGCTCGCTTATCTCAACGCCGTCGCCGCCACCGGCAGCGACAATGCCAAGCAGGTCGTGCCCGAGATGAAGAAGTTCAAGGGCAAGGACAAGCTGTTCGGCGACACCGCGATCCGTCAGGACGGTCGCGTCGTGCATCCGATGTACCTGTTCGAGGTGAAGAAGCCGGAGGAGTCGAAATATCCGTACGATTATTACAAGCTGGTCGCGACGATTCCCGCAGACCAGGCGTTCCGCCCGCTGGCGGAAGGCGGGTGCGAGCTGGTGAAGTAGGAGCGGCGAGCGCGCAATTGCACCCTCTCCCCTTGTGGGAGAGGGTGGCTTCGCGAAGCGAAGCCGGGTGAGGGGTCTCTCTCCTCACGAACAATCGCGAGAGTTGAGAGAACCCCTCATCCGGCGCCGTAGCCGAAGCTCGCTTCGGCGTTCTTAAGAACGGCGGCCGAAGGCCGCCTATGCCACCTTCTCCCACAAGGGGAGAAGGAAGTAAGACTACACCACCTTGCTCGACCCCTGCGTGATCAACCGCGCTGCGCGCTGGTCTCGCGCGTAGATCCACAGCCAGCTCAGCGCGACGCTGAGGCGGTGGCGCAGGCCGATCAGGAAGTAGATGTGGGCGATGCCCCAGATCCACCACGCGATGGTGCCGCGCAGCTTGATCTTGCCGAAATCGATGATTGCGAGCCGCTTGCCGATCTGCGCGAGGTTACCGGAATGCTTATAGCGGAACGGACCCGCTGCAGCGCCGCGCAGGCGCGCTTTGATGGTCTCCGCGACGTGACGGCCCTGCTGCTTGGCGGCCGGCGCGATGCCGGGCACCGGCTTGCCGTCCCAGGCGTTGATGCTGACGGTATCCCCGATCGCGAAGATCTCGGGATGGCCTGATATGGTGAGGTCGGCCTCGACCAGCACGCGCCCGGCGCGATCGTGCGCTGCGCCGAGCCATTCGGCAGCGGGCGAGGCGCGCACGCCGGCGGCCCAGATCCGTGTCTTGGCCTCGAGCAGTTTGCCGCCGAACACGACGCCCTCGCGATTGATCTCGGTGACGGCCTGCCCGAGCACGACCTCGACGCCGATCTTTTCCAGCGAGGCCTGCGCATAGGCTGATAGCTCGTCGGGAAAGCCGGCGAGCACGCGCTGGCCGGCCTCGATCAGCACGACACGGGCCTTGTGCGTGTCGATGTTGCGGAAATCGGCGGGCAGGGTGTGATGCGCCATCTCGGCGATGGTGCCGGCGAGCTCGACGCCGGTCGGGCCGGCGCCGACGATCACGAAGGTCAGCCGTGCCGCGCGCCGCTTTGGATCGATCTCGCGCTCGGCGCGCTCGAACGCCACCAGGATGTGCCGGCGCAAGGTGGTCGCATCCTCCAGCGTCTTCAGGCCGGGCGCGAACTGCTCCCATTCATCGTGGCCGAAATAGGCGTGCCGCGCGCCCGTGGCCAGCACCAGCGTGTCGTAGGGCACCTCGCTGCCGTCGTCGATCAGCACGCAGCGTCGTTCGGCATCGACGCCGCTCACGGTGGCGAACAGCGTCGTCACCTCGCGCCGGTCGCGCATGAGATGACGGATCGGCCAGGCGATCTCGCTGGTTGCGAGCGAGGCGGTCGCGACCTGGTAAAGCAGGGGCTGGAACAGATGATGATTGCGGCGGTCGATCAGCGTGATCTCGACGGGAGCGCCCGCAAGCCGGTAAGTCGCCTCCAGCCCGCCGAAGCCGGCGCCGACGATGACGACGCGATGGGGATTTGCGGCCATGATTTAACCCTCGAATCTCGCTGCTGCTCGCCTTCATTTAAGTGCGGATTGGGCGCCGCGGTCCAATAGAGGTCATCAATCGTCGCATAGGCCTGATGTATCGATCCGGCGCGAAAAAGCGCCGCAGCCTCCCGGACCGGCCCTGGGCCGGCCTCGGCCGAAGTGAGTAGAATTATAATTCTTGCCATCTCAGATCGGGGCGAAATATGGTGCAGGGCGGGCGCTGAGCCATTGGCGGCGCGACATATTTTGCGTTCAATAGAGACAGGCCTGGAGCGGCGATCACCCCGCTTCCAGGACCGATAATTAAGGAGGGAGTGTTATGAGGACGGCATTCTGGCTGGCGGGCGCAGCGGCGCTGGTGCTGGCAAATCAGGCATTCGCCGGAGACACCATCAAGATCGGTTTCGTCTCGACCTTCAGCGGCCCGACCGCCGTGATCGGCAACGACATGCGCAATTCCTTCGAGCTCGCGCTCGATCATCTCGGCCGCAAGATGGCCGGCAAGCCGGTCGAGGTGCTCTACGAGGACGACGGGCAGAAGCCCGACGTCGGCAAGCAGAAGACCGAGAAGCTGGTGCAGTCGGACAAGGTCGACTTCATCGTCGGCTATATCTGGTCGAACGTGCTGCTCGCCTCGCTCAAGACCGCGGTCGATTCGAAGACCTTCCTGATCTCGGCCAATGCCGGGCCGTCGCAGCTCGCGGGCGAGCTGTGCTCGCCTTACGTGTTCTCGACCTCCTGGCAGAACGACCAGACCCCGCAGGCGGTCGGCACCTATATGAACCAGAAGGGTGTCAAGTCGGTGTTCCTGATCGGCCCGAACTATGCCGCCGGCAAGGACATGCTGGCCGGCGTCAAGAGCACCTTCAAGGGTCAGGTCGTGGGTGAGGAATATACGGTGTGGCCGAGCCAGCTCGACTTCTCCGCCGAGCTCTCCAAGGCGCGTGCCTCCGGCGCCGAGTCGATCTTCGTGTTCTACCCGGGTGCTGCTGGCGTGCAATTCCTGAACCAATATGCACAGGCCGGGCTGAAGAGCACGATGCCGCTCTACACCGCCTTCACCATCGACGAGCTCTCGCTGCCGCTCCAGAAGGAGAACGCGCTCGGGGTGCCCGGCGCGCAGCAATGGGTCAACGACCTCCCCAACGAGCAGAACAAGCGCTTCGTCGCCGACTACCGCAAGAAGTACCCCGGCCTGCGCCCGACCTTCTACGGCGCGCAGTCCTATGACGCCGCGAACCTGATCAACAGCGCCGTCGTCGCCGTGAAGGGAGACACCTCCAAGAAGGACGAGATGAAGGCCGAGATGGAGAAGGCCAACTTCAAGTCGGTGCGCGGCGCGTTCAAGTTCGGCAACAACCACATCCCGATCCAGAACTTCTATCTGCAGGACGTGGTCAAGGATTCCGAAGGCCAGCTCGCCTTGAAGACCGTCGCCACCATCGTCGAGAACGATCAGGATCGCTTCCACGAGAAGTGCAAGATGAAGTGAGCCACAAGCGACGTAGCCCCTTCTCCCCTTGTGGGAGAAGGTGGCGCGAAGCGCCGGATGAGGGGTTCTCTCCCCTTGCAAGATTGTCCGTGAGGAGAGAGACCCCTCACCCGTTCCGCCGCTTTGCGGCGAGCCACCCTCTCCCGCAAGGGGAGAGGGGAAGCAGAATTGCCTACACCCTCGGCATGCTTGCCGGGCGCACCTCGCGCGCTTGCGCTGCGAGCCTGATGCCGGCGTTGGCCGCGCCAAAACCCTGATAGTTCCTGCGCTCGACGATCTCGAAGAAGAAGCGCTCGTCGAAGATGTGGGTGTAGACCTGGAAGAACTCGCCGTCGCCTTCGCGGTCGTAGAGGATGTGGTTGGCGCGCAGCTGCGCCATCAGTTCGGGCGAAAGATCGTATTTGGCTTCGATGTCGTCGTAGTAATTGTCGGGGATGTCCAGGAAGCCCGCGCCGCGCCGGCGCATCGCGGCGACGGTCGCAAAAATATCCTGACACGCGAAGGCGACATGCTGCACGCCCGAGCCGAAGAACTCGGAGATGAAGCGCGCCGGCAGGGTGCGGTTGGCGGAGGAGCCATTGAGCACGAAGCGCAGGCTCTGGTCGGCGTTGATGACGGCCTGGCTCTGCACGAGGCCTCTGGGGTCGGCGATCTCCATCTGCGGCAGGCGTTTCAGATCGAGAATGCCGGTGTAGAACAACAGCCAGGTCAGCATCTCGTCATAAGGCATCGACTGCGCGATGTGGTCGACCGCGACCAGCGCATCGGCGCTTGAATCGCTTGCAACAGGCTCGAAATCGGTGTCCCAGTTCTTGCCGGCCTGGTCGAGAAAATAGAGCAGGCTGCCGCCGACGCCATGGATCGCGGGAATCTCGAGTTCACCCGGTCCGACCGGCTGGTAGAAGGTGCGCGCCTTCAGCGTCTCGGCGCGCTGCATGGCGCGGCCGGCATCGTCGACGTCGAGCGCGATGGCGCAGACGCCGGGCCCGTGGGTGACATAGTGCGAATGCGCAAAGCCGTCGGTCTCGCAATTGATGACGAGCTCGACCTTGCCCTGCGACCAGCGCTCCACCGCCTTGCTGCGGTGCTGGCCCGTCTTGCGAAAACCGAGCTGCGAGAACAGGCGGCCAAGCTCGGCTGCCTTGCTCTCGTTGACGGCAAATTCGATGAAGCCGGTGCCGCGGCTCTTCGCCTTCGGGGCCAGCGCCTTGCCGGCGAAATTCTGCCAGTCCGGTGCGAGCTGGTCCTCCAGCAGGATCAGCGAGCGCAGGCCGTCGACCGCGGTCTGTGCGGCCGAGCCGGCGCGGAACTGGTCGTTGAAGATTTCCAGCGACAGCGGTCCGGCATAGCCGGTCGCTGCGATCGCCGCCATGAACGCGCCGACCGGCAGGTCGCCCTGGCCGGGGAAGGAGCGGAAGTGCCGGCTCAATGACAGGATGTCGAGCTCGAGCCTTGGCGCGTCGGAGAGCTGCACCAGAAAGATCTTGTCGCCGGGGATCGAGGCCATGGCGCGGGTCGGAAAGCCAGGTGCCAGCGCATGGAAGCTGTCGAGGATGACGCCAATCGCGGGATGATCGGCGCGGCGCACGATCTCCCAGGCGTCGCGGTAATCGTTGACGTGGCGGCCCCAGGCCAGCGCCTCATAGCCGACGCGCAAACGACGTTTCGCGGCGCGATCGCCAAGCTCGCGAAAATCGTCAGCCGCGCGGTCGATGCCGCCGAGCGCGGCGGGTGAGACGTTGGAGCAGATCAGCAACAGATCGGTGCCGAGCTCCTGCATCAGATCGAACTTCCGCTCCGCGCGGGCGAAGTTGCGCGCACGCTGCGGCTCCGGCATGCCCTCGAAATCGCGGAACGGCTGGAACGCACAGATCTCGAGATTGAGGTCCGTGCACATCTTCGCGATATCGCGTGGGCCGGCGCCGAACGACAGCAGGTCGTTCTCGAAGATTTCGACCGCATCGAAGCCCGCGGCGGCGATGGCGCGGAGCTTTTCGTCGAGGCTGCCTGAGAGGGAGACGGTGGCGATCGAGCGCTTGTTCATGCGGCCTGCTCCATGATCTGCCCCGGCGAGATCGTTTGCCCGGTACGCGCGGCCGCGCTGACGGCTTCGACGACGGCGAGCGTTCCCATCGCGTCCTCGACCGAGATCAGCGGCTGTTCACGGCCGGCAATCATTGCGCAGAAATGCCGGAGCTGCTCGACCAGCGGATCGAACGCGGGCGGCGCGATGGTCGCGCGCGACAGCGGCGCGTACCAGCCGGGCTGCTCTGTGTATGACCACAGCTCCATGTTCGGCACGGAGAGCGAACCCGCCGTCCCTGCGAAGATGTAGCAGGGCTGGTCCTGCCTGGGATAGGCCGGGTTCTCGCCTGAGGAGAGCTCCCAGCTCCACGGCGCCGGCGTCGCATCCGACACGGTTACCGTGCCCAGCGCGCCGTTGGCGAAGCGCAGCAGCAGCGCGGCGGTGTCTTCGACCGGAAAGTCGCGCACCTTGTTCGAGGTCAGCGCCTGCACCTCGACGATCTCGCCGCAGATGAAGCGGAGATTGTCGATGTCGTGGATGAGATTGATCAGCAGTGGCCCGCCGCCTGCCTCACGCCGCCAGGCGACCTCGAAATAATCGTCGGGCTTCTTGAGGAGCCACAGCCCGACCACGGCCGTGAGCTGGCCGAGCTTTCCGTTCGTCACGGCCTCGCGGGCCGACTTGATGACGGGATTGTGCCGCCGATGATGGCCGACCAGCATCGGCACGCCGGTGCGTCTCACCGCCGCGCACAGGCGTTGCGCGGTGGCAACCGTCTCGGTCACCGGCTTTTCGACCAAAGCCGGCACGCCGGCTTCGGCGCAGTCGAGCGCCATCGGCAAGTGCAGCGTGTTGGGCGAGGCAATGATGAGGCCGTCGGGCTTCTCTTCTGCCAGCAGCGCGCGATGGTCCGCATAGCAGGGCACGCCATGCGCCAGCGCATATTCCTTCGCGGCGGGCGAGGGGTCCGCGATGCCGGCGAGCACGCAGTCCCGGGAGGACTCGATCAACCCGATATGGCGACGGCCGATCAGGCCGGCGCCGGCCACGGCGATCCGCATTCTCGCGCTCATGCTGCACTCTCCTCCATGGCGCCGCCGAGGAAGAGCTGCCCGATGCGCGGATCGTTCAGAATGCGCCTGGCGTCATCGACCATGCGGGTCTGGCCAAGCTCGAGCACGATGCCGATGTCGGAGATCTCCAGCGCCGAGCGCGCGTTCTGCTCGATCATCAGGATGGTGACGCCGCGATCGCGCAAGCTCTTGAGGATGTCGAAGGTCTGCTGCACCATCAGCGGCGACAGACCGATCGAGGGCTCGTCGACCAGCACCAGCTTCGGCTCGAGCAGCAGCGAGCGGGCGATCTCGAGCTGCTTCTGCTCGCCGCCTGACAGCGTCGAGGCCTGCTGCGCGGACTTGCGCCGCAATGCCGGAAACAGGTCGAGCGCCGCCTCGATCCGCTTGGGCAGGTCGAGGCCCTTGTCGGCGGCGACGCCGCCGAGCTCGATATTGTGGCGCACCGACAGCTCGGGAAAGATGTTGCGGCCCTGCGGCACGTAGCAGATGCCGGCGTTGAGCAGCGCGCGCTGGCTCAAATTGGTTACGTCGCGGCCGGCGAAGCTGATCTTGCCTTCGCGCAGCTTGAGCAGGCCGAAGATGGCCTTGAATACCGTCGATTTGCCGGCGCCGTTCGGGCCGATGATCGTCGTGATCGTGGCTGACGGCACGGCAAACGTCGTGCCGTTCAAGATCGTCATCTTGCCGTAGCCGCCGACGAGATTGTGGACCGAGAGAATGGGATCGCTCATTGCGCGCTCCTAATGTCCGAGATAGGCTTCGATCACGGCGGGGTTCTTGCGGACCTCGTCGGGCCGGCCCATCGCCAGCACCTTGCCTTCCGCCATCACCATCACGCGCGAGCACAGCGACATCACGAACTCCATGTTGTGCTCGATCACGACGAAGGTGGCGTTCTTCTCGCGGTTGATCGCGACCAGGCGCTCCTTGAGGTCCGCCAGCATCGACGGGTTGACGCCGCCGGCTGGCTCGTCGAGCAGCACCAGGCGCGAGCCCCCCATGAAGGCCATGGCGGCATCGAGCAGTTTTTGCTGACCATAAGAGAGACCCCCGGCCGGCTCGTCGGCGAGATGGTCGAGCTTGAAGAAGCCGATCATCTGGTTGGCGGCCTCGGTCAGCCCGGCATCGGAGCGGCCGACCAGGCGCGAGGCCATGTTGCCCTGGTGCTCCTGTCCGGCGAGGATCAGGTTCTCGCGCACCGAGAGCTTTGGGAACACCTGCAACAGCTGGAAGGTGCGGCTGACCCCGAGCTTGTTGAGCTCGGAGGGACGCAGGCCCGTGACGACCTGTCCGTCGAGCTTGACTTCGCCGCCGGTCGGCGTGAGCTGGCCGAGGATGCAGTTGAACAGCGTGGACTTGCCGCAGCCGTTCGGCCCGATCAGGCCGAGGATCTCGCCCTCGCGCACGTCGAACGAGACCCCGTTGACGGCGTGAATGCCGCCAAAGCTCTTCTTGATGTCGGTGACTTCGAGGACCGCACTCATTGCGCCGTCTCCAGGCGCGACTTTGCGACGGCGCGCAGCGCGGACGCCGCCTTGGTGCGGCGCTCGGCGAGATATCGGTCGAGGATTCCGAGAATGCCGGTCGGCGACCAGATCAGCAGCAGCATCACGGCGACGGCGTAGAGCATCAGGTAGTAGCCTTCCGTGAAGCGCAGCCATTCCGGCAGCAGCACCGCGATCATCGCTCCCAGGAACGGACCGAAATAGAAGCCGGCGCCGCCGACGATCACCATCAGCAGGAGGTCGAGCGAGAGCGACAGGTTGAACGGCACGGGATCGATATATTGCGTCAGCGGCGCATAGAGCGCTCCGGCGACGCCGCCGAGTGCCGAGCCGATCGCGAAGGCCATCAGCGTGTAGCGGCGGGTATCGACGCCGAGGGATTGCGCGCGCAACGGATTCTCGCGCAGCGCCATGAAGGCACGGCCCCAGGGCGATCGGATCAGCCACCACACCGCAAGCGAGACGATCGCGAGCGAGCCGAGGCAGACATAGTAGAACGGCAGCGGTTTGTTGGTCGCGATGCCGAAGATGTGCGGACGCGGAATGTTGGAGATGCCGTAGATGCCGCCGGTCAGCCAGCTCTCGTTGCGGAACACCAGGAAGGCGAGGGTGGAAAAGGCGAGGGTGACGAAGGCGAGGTAATGGTGCTGCACGCGCAGTGCGGGATAGCCGAGCACCCAGCCGATCGCAAAGCTCAAGACGATCGCCACCAGGATCGCCGCCGGCAGCGGCCAGCCATGTGTGGTCATGATCGCGGCCGCATAGGCGCCGATGCCGACGAAGGCGCCTTGCGCCAGCGAGACCTGGCCGGCATAGCCGAGCGTGAGATTGAGCCCCATGGCGGCGATGCTCATCACCGCCCATTGGCTCAGGATGAACAGGCCGTAGCGGTTGAAGTTCATGGGGACGATGATCAGCGCGGCGATGATGGCAAGGCCGAGCGCGATCTTCAGGGGTTTGGCGATGCCGCTCATACGGTGCGCTCCTCGGCACGGCCGAGCAAGCCCTGCGGCCGGAACAGGATGACGGCGATCAGGAACATCATCGGCACGGCGGCGCGATACTGCGTCGAGACATAGGCCGCCGCGAGATTGTCGAGGACGCCGATCAGCAGGCCGCCGGCGATGGCGCCGCGCACCTGGTTGAAGCCGCCGACGATCGCGGCGATGAAGGCGGCCTGGCCCAGCACCTCGCCGGACGAAAATTTTGCGAGGTAGATCGGCGTGATCAGCAGCGAGGCCAGCGCGACCAGAAAGGCGTTGATCAGAAAGGTCAGCAGGATCATGCGCTCGACCGGGACGCCGATGATGCGGGCCACCGTCGGGTTCTGCGCCGCCGCCTGCATCTGGTGGCCGAGCGAGGTACGGCTCAGCAGCGTGGTCAGGCCGAGAACGGCGAGGATGGCAACAGTGAGCACGCCGATGCTCTGCAGCGACACCGCATGGCCGAGGATGGAGATGTCGCCGGTCGGCACGATCGAGGGGAAGGGCGAAGCCTCCGCGCTGTAGAACTGCTTGACCGATTCCTTGATGCCGATCGCGAGCGCCATGGTCGCGATCGCCAGCGGTAGCACACCGTGACGCATCATCGGGTCCACCAGCAGCATCTTGAAGGCGAGCCCGAGCAGGATCAGCGAGAGCAGGATGCCGAGGATGATCGCGAGCCAGAACGGCGCGCCCACATGCATCGCGGCCAGCATCAGGAACGCCGGCAGCATCACGAACTCGCCTTGCGCGAAATTGATAGTCTGCGAGGTCTGCCACAGCAGCGTGAAGCCGACCGCGACCAGCGCGTAGATGGCGCCGGTGGCGAGCCCCGCGACCAGTAGATCGAATAAGTTGGACATGTTCCCCTCTTTCCTCTCCCTCTCCCCGCTCTCTTTCTTCTCCCTCTCCCCGTACTTACGGGGAGAGGGTTGGGGTGAGGGGCTGTCTCCGCGTACTCGATTGTCACCGTCGTCGCGGAAGCAGCCCCTCACCCCGCCCTCTCCCCGCGAAGGGGCGGGGAGAGGGAGACGAAAGATCTCTCCCCGCGTAGAGCGGGGCGAGGGAGAAGGGCCACGCTTCACTTCACCTTGGGCAGCACCTGCTTCACCACCTGCTTGCCTTCGACCACCTCGACCAGGAAGCTCTGGCGGTCGATGTCGCCGGTGTCGCTGAAGGTGACGTCCATCAAAATGCCCGGCTCGTCCGCGGCCTTGATGGTGAGGCCGTGCAGCGTGTCGGCGAACTTCTTCGGGTCGACCTTGCCCATCTTTTCCGTGGTCGCCTTCACCATGTAGACGGCGAGGTAGCCCTTCAGGCCGTTATGATCGGGGACGTAATTGTACTTCTTGGAGAACTTCTCGCGGAACGCCTTGACCAGATCGACCGGCGCGTCGGTGGTGAGGCCGACATGGCCGCGCGCGCCGTTGGCGGCATCGCCCGCGAGCTCGATCACCTTCTGGCCGATCAGCGTGGTCTCGCCCATCAGCGGCGCGGTGACGCCCTGGCGCTTCAGCTCCTTCAGGATGCGCGCGCTCTCTTCCTCGTTCAGGTAGACGAACACGGCGTCGGGATTGGCGGCCTTGATCTTGCCGACGTCGGCGGCGAAGTCGGCCTGGCCCGCTTCGGTGGAGAGATCGGCGACGACCTTGGAGCCGAGCCGGTCGAGCTCCTTGACCACGACGTCGCGGCCACCGCGGCCGAAATCGTTGTTGACCCAGACCACCGCAACGGTCTTCGCCTTCATCTCGTCGTGGATGTACTTTGCGACCTTCGGCATTGAGGATTGCTGGCCGAAGGAGGTGCGGAACAGGAACTTGTTTCCTGTCTGCGTCAGCTCGGCGGCTTCGCCGCCCATGATCTGCGCGATGCCGGCTTCGGCCGCGAGCGGCGCGGTCACCTTCACCGAGCCGGAATAACCGGGCCCGAGCAGCACATAGGGCTCGGCGTCGAGCGCCTTCTGCACCTGGGCGCGCGCCACCCCGGGGTTGGACTGCGAGTCGGCGTGGCTGACCTCGAGCTTGCGGCCGAGCACGCCGCCCTTGGCGTTGATCTCCTCGATCGCGAGGTCGATGCCGTTCTTCCAGTTCGTGCCGACGGTGGCACCGCCGCCCGAGAGCTCCGCGACGTTGGCGAGCTTGATCGCCTGGGCAAAGGCGCCCGTTGCGGTCATGACGGTGAGCAATGCGCCCACCACTAGCGTTGATTTCATCGTTCTCTCCTCCCGTTTCAAATCTTGCAAGCGGCCTTGTATCCGGCCGCTTCGCCTCAAGCTGCCTGATAGGCGGCGCTGCGCGCTGCCATCACGGCGTCGAAAGCCTCTCCCATGATCTCGGTGGATGGGGCAAGGCCTGTGAACAGTTCGAAGGCGTCGGCGGCCTGGTAGATCGCGAGGTCGCGGCCGGTCATGATCTTCGCGCCTTTCTCTCGCGCTGCGGCCAGCAGCGGCGTGATCAGCGGCGAATAGACGGCGTCGGCGACCCATAGGTCCGCCCTGAGCAGTCCCGCCGGCACCGGCGTGTCACGGTTCGGCAGCATGCCGACCGGCGTGCCGTTGACGAGACCGGTCGCACCCTCGAGCGCATCCTCGACGCTGGCGGCAACGCGGGCGCCGCGCGGGGCGAGCATGGCGGCCAGTTTCTCGGCGCGCGCCGGCTCGCTGTCGAAAATGCGGATGTCGGCCACGTTCAGGCTCGCCAGCGCAAACGCGATGGCCTTGCCGACGCCGCCGGCGCCGATCAGGGCGATGGCGTTGCCGGAGGGCGCCAGCAACGGCGTCACCGCCCGCGAAAAACCCGTGGTGTCGGTGTTGTGGCCGGTCAGCCGGCCATCCCTGACGACGACGGTGTTGACCGCGCCCATGCTGGCTGCGCCCGGCGCCAGCGCGTCGAGCAGCGGCACCACCGCTTCCTTGTAGGGGTAGGTGACATTGACGCCGGCAAAGCCGAGCCGCCGGACGCCCTCAAGCATCAAGCGCAGCCCGGCCGCATCGGCGCCGGCGACCTCGATAAGCTGGTAATGGCCGCGCAGGCCGAGCGCTTCGGCGGCGCGCTCATGCATGGCGGGCGAGGCGGAATGCGCGATCGGGGCGCCGATCAGGCCCGTGAGGAGCTTCTTGCTGGCGGCGTATCCGCGTTTCGACATGGTTCGCTATCGTCTCAAAGGGAGCGTCCGGCCCCGGCCATTAGCGGGGAAATCCGTGCAATTCCAGCTGCGACGATAGCCTTTCCCCCGCCTAACACAATTACCCTTTTATCTGGCAAACCTAACATCATGTTATTTCTTCCGCCCGCGGGCAGGGGCGGTCTTGCCACTGCCGCGGGACGGCTCGACCGCGCGCATCTCGGTGCGCAGGGCCTCGATGAAGTACTCCGCATGCAGCGACAGCGGCGTGCCGCGCTTGACTGCGATGTAGGTGTCGAACCGCGTCGGCTCGGCGATCTTCAGAAGCTCGATGCCGGGATAGCCGCCATGGGCGACGGTGAACTGGTCGATGATGGCGATGCCGAGCCCCGCTTTCACCAGCGCGCAGACGGTGGTGCCGAAGCGCGCGCGGATCGTGATGTTGTAGTCGAGCCGGTGGCGCGCGAAGATCCCGGCCATGATCCGGCCGTAAGGATCGTTGGGATCGATGCCGATCAGCGGATAGCGCGTGATCTCGGCGGCGGAGACCTGCTTGCGGCCGGAGAGCTCGTGGCCGGGCGGCACGATGCAATAGAGCTCGCCCGAAGCGAGCGGCATGAAGTCGAGCCCGGAATGCTCGAGCCGATAGCTCATCGCCACGCATTCGCCGCGGCCGAGCATCAGGTAGTCGATGGCCTCCTCGAGCTTGAGGATGTTGATGTCGATGCCGAGATCGGGATAGCGGCGGCGGACGCGCTCGATCGCACGCGGCACCATCACCTGCGAGATGCTCGGCACCGAGCCGATGCGCAGCTCCGACAGGCCGCCGCGGCCGATCTTGGAGATGATCTCGGAGAGGTCGTCGACCTTCTTGTAGACGCCGTTGATCTGCTCGAAGATGTTCTCCGCTTCCGGCGTCGGGAAGTAGCGCCCGTTCTGGCGCTGGAAGAAGCGGATGCCGAGCGAGCGCTCGGTGTATTTGACGAGGCGGCTGATCCCCGGCGCCGAGACGTTGAGCAGCTTCGCCGCACCGCCGATGGTGCCCGTCACCATCACGGCACGGATCACTTCGACCTGGCGCAGCGTCATCATGGCCTTGAACCGTCCCTGGCATCGACAAGAGATCGCGGCGATCATCTCACGAGAGATGCGCTGTCATCCAGCGGCAAGTGTGCGCCGATGTGGTCGGAGGCTGGCGCTTTCCCTCTCCCCTTGTGGGAGAGGGTGGATCGCCGCAGAGCGGCGAGACGGGTGAGGGGTCTCTCTCCGCGACTTCAAATGGGAGTTGGATTCGCGGAGAGAGACCCTCATCCGGCGCTTCGCGCCACCTTCTCCCACAAGGGGAGAAGGGAAGCCAAAATTCGCGGTCAGAGTGTTTCGACTAAAACCCGCGCGGTCAGATGGAGAGGCGTCCTCGTGACGCGATCTGTTGCTCCGGCGTCGTCTTTGCAACGGCGTTCTAGCTCGCCGGCCCTTCCGGCGACACGCTCTCGGCCAGCTCCGCGCGCTCGCTCTGCAGCACCTCGCGCGCAAACTCGATGATCTTCTGCTTGTTCGCCGTTTCGCGGACGGCAAAAAACACGCGGTTCAATTCCAGGCCGAGCACGCTGTTGAGGGCGATGTCCTCGTCTTCCATCGTTGGCTTCCCGCTTCGGATGTTCTCAGGTGTATCGTGGCGTCAATTCTGCCACAAGTAGTTAAATCCTCAGAGCGCATGAGCACCGGGAAACTACGGCCACAGCGAATTGAGGCGGTCTGTGAATACGTGCTATACGGAAGCGCGAGGGTCAGGAAACGTACGATGTCCGCCGTAGACTATGGCCGGGAGGCGCTCGACTTCATCGAAGGCCTGCAGACCTACCGCAAGGTACCAGAGGCTATGAACGCGCTCGAAGCGGCGTTCGGTCGCTTCGGCTTCGAAACCATCATCGTGACGGGGTTGCCCAATCCCGATCAGCAGTTTGCGCAGATGGTGCTCGCCAAACGCTGGCCTGCGGGATGGTTCAGCCTCTACACCGAGAAAAACTACGATCGTTTCGATCCCGTGGTGCGGTTGTGCCGGCAGTCGGTCAATCCGTTCGAGTGGTCGGAAGCGCCCTATGATGCGGAACTCGAGCCGAATGCGGCCGAGGTGATGAACCGTGCCAGCGAGTTCCGCATGTCGCGCGGCTTCATCGTGCCGATCCACGGCCTCACCGGCTACGAGGCGGCGGTCTCGCTCGGCGGTGTCCATCTCGACCTCAATGCCCGCAGCAAGCCGGCGCTGCATCTGATGGCGATGTATGGCTTCGACCACATTCGCCGTCTGCTCGAGCCGATGCCGCATCCGTCGACGCGCCTCACGCCGCGCGAACGCGAGGTGATCGCCTGGGCTTCGCAGGGGAAGTCGGCCTGGGAAATCGGCGAGATCCTCCACATCACCCAGCGCACCGCCGAAGAGCATCTTGCAACTGCTGCGCGCAAGCTCGGCGCGGTCAACCGTACGCATGCGGTCGCGCTGGCGATTCGGAACAAGATCATCAATCCTTAAGCCGCCTTACTGGGAAATTTCCCAATACCGAAGCTGCGTCTTTTCGCAGAATCTCCCCCCATTGAGGATGAATGGGGGTTTTCATGATTCACGCAGTTTCCGCGGTAAATCGTCACCTTTATGAAGACGTAATCGAGCAGCATTTCCGGCTGCGTCACGACATCTTCGTCGAGGAGCGGCGCTGGGAGACGCTGCGCAGGCCGGATGGCCGTGAGATCGATTCCTACGACGACGAGGACACCGTCTACCTGCTGGCGCTGGAAGGCCGCCGCGTCGTGGGCGGTCATCGGCTCTATCCGACCACCAAGCCCTCGATGATGAGTGAGGTGTTTCCGCATCTGGCGGCGGTTCGCGGCTGGCCCGCCGATCCGCTAGTGTGGGAATGGTCGCGCTACTTCGTCGTGCGCGATCGCCGCGACGGCGCGCTCAACCTGCAACTGATGGCTGCGGTGCAGGAGTTCTGCCTCGACCAGGGAATCGCGCAGGTCAGCGCGATCATGGAGACCTGGTGGCTGCCGCGCTTCCACGAAGCCGGCTTCGTCGTGACGCCGCTCGGCCTACCGGCTCTGGTCGAGAACGCATGGACCATGGCGGCGACCATCGACATTCGTCGGGAGACGCTCGATGCGCTGCATCATCGGATCGGCACGGCTTCGGTCGTGCAGCAGGACGGCCCTCGTCTCGATGCCATCGCCCGTGCCAACCTCTGCGGTCATGTTGCCGCGCAACGAAAGAGCGCCTGAGATGTCGAACGTGATGCGGGACAGCCAGATCATGGCGCAAATGAAAGACGAGGATCTCGGCTACATGTCCGACATGGCGCTCGAACTGGCGCAAATGGCGGAGGACACCGGATTGACGACGCTCGCTTATCTGTTTCGGATGGCGGCCCTGGAGGCGTCGACGGCCAACAGCGTTCTCGCCGAGCCGGACGAGCTCCCCCGGCAGATGACGTCGCACTAGACGCAGCCCTGCTCGATTTTACGACGATCGTACCCTCTCACCGCCAGCCGGTGAGAGGGTGATGCCGTTTCGCTGCGGCAGGTTGCCTCATGCCGCGCGGCAGCTTTTTTGCATTGCGGGGCGCGTCCCGGCCGCACGTGCCGAGATGCAACAAAGTGCATGTTTGATGTCGAATCGCTCTTGCCTCGGAACGATACTGCCATTACCCATTTTTCGGCCTTGAAGAGGCAGGGGGAGCTCTTTCACTGATGGCGACAGTGTTCGAACATCGGCGCGCGTCTGTATGCGCCTGAAAGAGTCCTGATGCTGCTCGTCGTCGAACAATTCTTGAATGGGTTGCAGTTCGGTCTGCTGCTGTTCCTGCTCGCCGCGGGCCTGACGCTGGTGTTCGGGATCATGGATCTCGTCAACCTCGCGCACGGCTCGCTCTATATGATGGGCGCCTATTTCGCCGCCACCTTCGCGGCCTGGACCGGCAGCTTCCTGCTCGGCGCGCTGATGGCGTTGGGCGCGACGCTCGTGCTCGGCATCGTGCTGGAGGTGAGCGCGCTGCGGCATCTCTATGGCCGCGACCATCTCGACCACGTGCTCGCGACCTTCGGCCTGATCCTGTTCTTCAACGAAGCCGTGCGGCTGATCTGGGGCCCGGCGGGCCTGGCGTTGCCGCTGCCGGCCTGGCTCACCGTGCCGGTGCCGATCCTGCCCGGCATTCACTATCCCGCCTATCGCCTCGCCATCATTGGGGTAGCGCTGCTGGTCGCGCTGCTGCTCTATCTCGGCGTGATGCGCACCCGCATCGGCATGCTGATCCGGGCCGGCGCATCCAACCGCGAGATGATCGGCGCGCTCGGCATCAACATCAAGCTGCTCTACACGCTGGTGTTCGGCCTGGGCGCCGCACTCGCGGGCCTTGCCGGGCTGATGCAGGCGCCGATCCTGACCGTGCAGATCGGCATGGGCGAGAACATCCTGATCCTCGCTTTCGTCATCATCGTGATCGGCGGCATCGGTTCGATCCGCGGCGCTTTCCTCGCCGCGATCTTCGTCGGCATGATCGACACGCTCGGCCGCGCCTTCCTTCCGAACCTGCTCCGCCAGGTGCTGAGCGGCGCCGCCGCATCCACCGCCGCGCCCGCGCTGTCCTCCATGCTGATCTATCTGCTGATGGCGATCGTGCTGGTGGTGCGGCCGGAGGGGCTGTTTCCGGCCAATCGTCGATGAAGGGTTTGAGCGTGAGCAAGGCCGTCACGGCCCTGATGCTGGCGGGCCTCGTGCTGCTGCCGCTCTATTCGCAGCTGACCGGCAACGTCTTCATCCTGACGCTGTTCACCCGCATCATCATCCTGGCGCTGGCGGCTGCGAGCCTCAACCTCATCATGGGATTTGCGGGCCTGATGAGCTTTGGCCATGCCGCGTATCTCGGCATCGGCGGCTATGCCGTCGGCATGCTCGCGCAGGAAGGCGTTGGGTCCGGCTTCATCCAGTTTCCGGTCGCGATTGCGGCGTCGGCGATCTATGCGCTGGTGATCGGCGCGCTGTCGCTGCGCACCCGTGGCGTCTACTTCATCATGATCACGCTGGCCTTCGCCCAGATGGCCTACTATGTCGCCTCGGGCCTGGCCCGTTACGGCGGCGACGACGGCCTGACCATCTACACGCGCAGCGACTTCTCGGGTCTGATCGATCTCGGCAACCGCACGCAGTTCTATTATCTCTGCCTCGCCTGCCTTTTCGGCGTCATGCTCCTGATATGGCGCATCGTCAACTCGCGCTTCGGTCTTGTCGTGCAGGGCCTGCGTTCCAACGAGCAGCGCATGCAGGCCATCGGCTTCCCGGCCAAGCGCTACCAACTGGTCTGCTTCGTCATATCAGGCACGATGTGCGGCCTTGCCGGCGCGCTGCTCGCCAACAACACCGATTTCGTAAGCCCGGCCGTGATGTACTGGACCCGTTCCGGCGACCTCATGGTGATGGTGATCCTGGGCGGCATGGGCACACTGTTCGGCCCGGTCATGGGTGCCGTGGTGTTCCTGCTGCTGGAAGAACTGCTGTCGCAGATCACCGAATATTGGGCGCTGATCCTGGGCCCGCTGCTGCTGCTCATCGTCCTGTTCGGCCGCGGCGGCATCATGGGCGCACTCGGGAGGGCTGGCCGTGGCTGAACCCTTGCTCCGCGTCGAAAAGCTGGTGCGCCGCTTCGGCGGCATCATCGCCACCGACAACGTCTCGCTCGACGTCGCATCCGGCGAGCTGCACGCCATCATCGGCCCGAACGGCGCCGGCAAGACCACGCTGATTAGCCAGCTCACGGGGCATCTCGAACCGCATTCCGGCAGCGTATCGCTGGCGGGGCGCGACATCACCTATCTGCCGGCCTATCGCCGCTGCGCGTTAGGCCTGGCGCGTTCGTTCCAGATCACCTCGCTGCTGCTCGACTTCACCGCCGCCGACAATGTCGCGCTGGCGGCGCAGGCGCATGCCGGCACCTCGTTCCGATTCTTCGCCAATGCGCGGAAAGAGAAGGGTCTGCGCGATGCCGCCCAGGCGGCGCTCGATCGCGTCGGCCTCGGCCATCGCGCCGATATCGTGGTCTCCAGGCTCAGCCACGGCGAACGCCGCGAGCTGGAGCTCGCGGTCGCGCTCGCCAGCAAGCCGAAGCTGTTGCTGCTCGACGAGCCGATGGCCGGCCTCGGCGTGACCGAATCCCAGCGCATGGTGAAGCTGCTCCAGGAGCTGCGGAAAGAGGTCTCGATCGTGCTGGTCGAGCACGACATGCCGGCGGTGTTCGCGCTGGCCGACCGCATCACGGTGCTGGTCTATGGCCGCGTCATCGCCTCCGGCGACCCGGCCGCGATCCGGGCCAATGAGGACGTCAAGCGCGCCTATCTCGGCGATCAGCATGTGGTGACGCATCATGGCTGACACGCTGCTCGAGGTCGACGGCATCGAGACCTGCTACGGCCTGTCCCAGGTGCTGTTCGGCCTGTCGCTGTCGATCAAGCCGGGCGAGATGGTCTCGCTGATGGGCCGCAACGGCATGGGCAAGACCACCACCATCCGCTCCATCATGGGCCTGACGCCGGCGCGCGCGGGCACCATTCGCTTCGCGGGCGCGGAGGTGCGGCAGCTTCCGTCCTACCGGATTGCGAAACTCGGTGTTGGTCTCGTGCCCGAGGGCCGGCAGATCTTTCCGAACCTCACCGTGCGCGAAAACCTGGTCGCGGCCGCGGCGGATCGCTTCAACAGCGATAATCCCTGGACGCTCGCCGCGATCTACGTGATGTTTCCGCGCCTCGCCGAACGCGCGTCCAACATGGGCAACCAGCTTTCCGGTGGCGAGCAGCAGATGCTCGCGATCGGCCGCGCGCTGATGACGAATCCAAAGCTCCTGATCCTGGACGAGGCGACCGAAGGCCTCGCGCCGCTGATCCGGCAGGAGATCTGGAATTGCCTGTCGCTACTCAAGAGCCGCGGACAGTCGATCCTGGTCGTCGACAAGAACGTCGACCATCTCGCCCGCATCTGCGATCGACACTACATCATCGAGCGCGGCAAGACGGTGTGGAGCGGCACCTCCGACGAGCTGATGGCCGCGCCGGACCTGCAGCACAAATATCTGGGAATTTAAACGCGTTCGTCCCCTTCGCCGCGGCAATGCGAGCTACTCTTCGAGCAAATCCAAATTCGAAATCCTCCAAACAGCGCGCTGAGCTCTTGAGCGTGCCGCCGTCAGCCGTCAAAGAAGACGCGGCGTTGTGGATTCGATGCGGGACTTTTACGAGCAAATTGTCGGGTTGCCTGAGGACGACGTCGGTTCCGCACAGCGAGGGGCAGCCCAATGGCTGGATTATCCGGGCTGCGTGGTCGTCCAAGGTGAGTTCCGAGCCGACGCCGAGGGGCCTGCAATCGCAGCGCCGGGCTTGTTCATCTCGGTGGCGTTCGATGAAGCCGGTGCTGGCCCCGGCACTCTGACGCGCTCGATCGGCGAGAGGCGGATGGGGGTGATCGCGGTGCGCGAGTCCCTCGCCGTGAAGCGCTCAATGCGGTGCGCCATCGGCCTTGCGTTGCCCGGAGCATCCATCGATCAGCTCGGACTTGGCGCCGCGTTTCGGGCGCTGTTCAAGGACGAAGGATCTGGCGCCGTCGTCCTCTCGCTGGCCGCATCAGCGCGCGTGCGGGCCGTCGCGGCGGAAATGTTCTCGCCGCCGGTCGCCGGAAACGCGGCGCGATTGCTGATGTCGGCGCATGCCGCCGAGATCGTCGTCCATGCCTTGTTCGGCGAGTGCAGCCGGATCGCGGTCGATCCGGCAACAGACCTCCAGCGCATGCGCCTGCAATCGGTCAAGGAGCGGATGGATGCCGACCTCGGCTATCCCTGGAGCATCGACGAGCTGGCGCGGAACGCAGGCCTGAGCCGGCGATCTTTCAATCAGAAATTCCAGATCGCCTATGGCGAGAGCGCCATCGACTATCTGAGGGCGCGCCGGCTCGATACTGCACGAGCCCTTCTGATTCACCAGCGCCTGTCGGTCACCGAGGCGGCCTATCGGGTCGGCTATACTCATCCGGCGAACTTCGCGACGGCCTTTCGCAGGCGCTTCGGTCATTCGCCCAGTCGCTGCGAGTAACGGCAGCAGGCGATGCGCCGCCTCACGCCTCAGTCTTGAAAGCCTCCACGTGGACTCAAAGGCGATTTGCGCAGTCGCAAAGGCGTCGTGCGTCTCGATCTGATTACTCCCGGGTGGTCCAAAGACGGAGCTTGGGGAAGACAATGAGGCGTGGCGACGGACAGACGTTCGGTTGGGAACGGTTGATGAAGGCTGGTCTGGGGGCGGCCGGTCTGGGCGTGGTTTTGCAGGTGACACCGACCCTTGCACAGGTCTCCGGGACCAATTCGGGATCGACGGCCGCGTCATTGCCGCCCGTCACCGTGGAGGCGCCGAATCAGGTGCGCCCGCGCGCCGTGTCTGCCCAGCGCACTTCACCGTCGCAACGCGGCCGTGTCGCGGCGCAACGCAATGCCGCCTCCAGGCAAGCCGCAAGCCAGGATGCGCGCGAGGCAGGTGGCGGTCGCGCCACGATATCGAGCGAGAACAGCTACGTTGCCAGCAGCAGCTCCGCCGGCACCAAGACGAACACGCCCCTGCTGGAGACGCCGCAGTCGATCTCGGTCGTGACGCGCAAGGAGCTCAACGACCGCGCCGTGCAGACGCTGACGCAGGCAGTCGGCTATGAGCCGGGCGTGCGCATCGATGCCTCGGGCTACGATCCGCGCTTCGACGCCATCTCGATCCGCGGCTTCGACATCACCTATAACGGCATCTATCTCGACGGCCTGCGTCTCGTCGGCGCTGGCCTTGGCGTGTTCAAGACGGAGCCCTATGGGGTCGACAGCATCACCGTGGTCCGCGGCCCGAGCTCGGCGCTCTACGGCCTCGGCTCGCCAGGCGGACTGATCGATCTGCAAAGCAAGCTGCCGACCAGCCAGCCTTTCCACGAGGTGCAGACGCTGTTCGGCGATCGCGAACGCGTTCAGGGCAATTTCGATTTTTCGGGGCCGATCGATCCCAACGGCCAATTCTCCTATCGGCTGACCGGCATGGTGCGAGACGCCGACGTGTTCGTACCGGGCGGCAAGGACAACCGCACCTATGTCGCTCCCGCCGTCACCTGGAGACCCGACCAATCGACAACCCTCACGCTTCTCGGCGCCTATCAGAAATCGAAGACGCCGGGCTCGATGTTCACCTATTCTTCGGGCATCGGGACGACGACGGACATCTTCACGGGCAGCCCGTCTTACAATTCGCTCGACCAGGAGCAGGGGCGCATCGGCTATCTGTTCGAGCACGCGTTCGACAACGCCGTGACCGTCCGCCAGAAATTCCGCTACGTCGATCTCGACGCTGTCACGCGCTATGTCGGCTTTCTCGGTGCTCCCGTCGGCAACGTCGTGTCGCGTTATACCGGCTACGTCCACGACACGCTGCAATCGGCCATCATGGACAACCAGGTCGAGGCGAAGCTCTCCACCGGCCCGGTGCAGCACACGCTTCTGGTCGGCACCGACTACGCATCGTCGAAGTTCACCGACAAGCAGGGGTTCGGCTTCGGCGTGTCCGATCTCAATCTGGCTGCGCCGGTCTATGCGCCGGAATCCATTCCGGATCCCGCGATCTCCTCGTCCACGGCGCAGCGGCAAACCCAGTCCGGCGTCTACATTCAGGACCAGACCAAACTCGACCACTGGATCCTGACGCTGAGCGGCCGCAGCGACTGGGTCCGCACCACCGGCGAGGACCGGTTCGCGCTGACAAGACAGACGCAATCTGATCAGGCCTATAGTGGGCGGGCAGGCCTGACCTATGTGTTCGATTCCGGTGTGGCGCCCTACATCGCCTATTCGACGTCGTTTTTTCCCAATCTCGGCGTCGATCCCTCAGGCGCCTTCTTCAAGCCGACCACCGGCAAGCAGACCGAGATCGGCGTGAAGTATCAGCCGCCGGGGACGCGAAGCCTCATTACCGCTGCCGTGTTCGACCTGACGCAGGATGGCGGCCTGGTGACGACGGGCACCGGCGTGACGGTCCAGCGCGGCGAAATTCAAAGCCGCGGCTTCGAATTGCAGGGGCTTGCAAGCCTCGGCAATGGTTTCGACATCACCTCGTCCTACACCTATCTCGACATGGTCACCAAGCAGGCCGGCGACAGCGCGCTGGTCGGCAAGTTTCCGTCGGGCAATCCTCCGCACACCGTGACGCTGTGGGGCAATTACGCCCTGCCGCTGGCTGGTCCCTTCGCGGGCCTGAGCGTCGGTGCCGGCGCGCGCTACATGTCTTGGAGCTATGGCGACGACGCGAACACGTTCAAGAACAGCTCGGTGACCCTGGTCGATGCCGCGCTGAAATACGATTTCAGCCAGGCCGCAAAGGAGCTGAAGGGCCTCACGTTCCAGGTCAACGCCAAGAACCTGTTCAATGTGCACTACACGACGTGTCAGGTCGGTTACTGCTACCGGGGCGCGCCGCTGACCGTCATCGCCACGCTCGGCTATCGCTGGTGAGCGGAGCTGCCGGGCGGACGTCGCCGGACAATTACCAATAGATCCCGTGGCGGTGCAGTTCGCGGATCACGCGGGCTTCGACAGATGGCTGCCGGCGTTTCGGCTTTGGCGCTTCGGTCGTCTTTGCCGGCGTCGTGCTTGATTGCACCGGAGCTGCGGCGGTCGGTGCCGTTGCGGCGGGTGCGGTCGGCGTCTGGACGTTTGCCGGTGACGCTTGCGTCGCCTGCGGCGGCACGGCGGCCGGCGCGGCCGGCTGCTCGGTGGCCGGTTGCTTCGAATCGGCCGCCGCCAGACTAAGGCTCCGCGAGCCTCCGGCATGGGCCTGGCTTGCGAGCAGCGACATCGCGGCGATCAGGATCAGCTTGCGCATGGCAATCCCCGTCATCTGGTCAATCGATCTTACCCAATTCCCTTGGGCTTCATGGACCTAACGCGCGAGGCGGTGCGTGCCGATCTCGATCAGGGTGGTCCGGCAGGACAGGCGATAGATCAGGCTGAAAAGTTGACCCCACATGACCGAACTCCGTTGTTGATCAATGCAGAGAATCTAGACCGCCTGCCTTTCCGGCGTTTTTCGCCGGGTGAGGAAAATGGCTTCGTCCGGGGGCGGCGCGATGTCGTCGCAACAGTCCGGAAGAAGTCGCCTCACGCGGGCGTGAAGCAGCGCGCCGAGCGGGGCCGATCGGATTCCGATCAAGGCCGGTAGTTCTCCCGGGATGAAGCGCCCGCAGCGCGGCAGTAACGTGCGGGCGCCTCAGCCCCGGTTATTGTATGAGTTCCGATCGCCAAGACGATCCGCCGATCCTCATCTGCTCAAAATGCAGGCGGCCAATGAAGTTCCTGGCGACACTACCTGGAATAGTCACGCTGCCTGCGGAGCACGTTTATCATTGCGTCCAGTGCCGTCGCGTCGACACGATTCGGCTGAAGTGACGCTCTGGTGGCCGGGGCGGGCCGCTTACAGCAGTTGTAGCTGCTCCCGCCGCCGCGAAACCGGTGCTATAATATCGTGAACAGACGAGAACAGGGAGGACACCATGAACCACACCATGGTTCCCAGTGATCGCGTGGAGCACGTCGCCGTCTACGGACGCGACGGCACGAAGCTCGGCACGATCGAGCGGTTGATGCTCGACAAGATGAGCGGAACGGTTGCCTATGCCGTGATCAAGACCGGCGGGCTGCTCGGTACGCGTCACCATTATCCGCTGCAGTGGAGCGCGCTGAAATACGATCCAGCACGGCAGGCGTTCCAGACCGAGCAGACGCTGGACGAACTCAGCAGCGGCCCGTGCGAGTTCGATGGCGACGCGTTCGACTGGGGCGACCGCTCGCGGCCCTACCCGCATCCGCATTACTGGTCGGTCTAGCGAGCAAGACGGTTCGGCCGCGGAGCAGTATTTGACGCGAGCGCCCGCTATCCCGCGAGCGGCTGCTCGCCGACCTTGGGCCAATAGGTGCCGAAGCTCCAGAGCCCGCCCTCCGGATCGCGTGCGGCGAAATCGCGGCTGCCATAATCGGTCGTGTAGGGCTCCATCTCGATCTGCGCCCCGGCGGCTTTCACCTTTTCAAAGAGCGCGTCGGGATCCTCCACGGCCAGATAGACGGCATCCGTCCGCCGGCCGCCGATGTCGCCAACCAATTTGCCGTAGGCGTCGTCGCGATGCGCGCCCAGCATGAGGATCGACGATCCGAACGCCAGCTCGGCGTGAACGACCGTGCCCTCCTTGCGGTACACCACCCGTTCGGTGAAGCCGAGAACGTTCTTCAGCCAGGCGATCATCGCCTCGGCATCCTTGCAGCGCATGGTGTGGTAGAGGCGCGGCGCTTCGTAGCCGTTCGGCTGGTTCATGACACTCTCCAGGTTCGGTGCAAGCTTGTTGCGAAGCCGACCCTAGTTCGGATCATGGCGGCCGGCTTGAACAAATGGGACCTGACCGTGCCTCGCGCCGTCTTGCCGCTGTTTTGGCGCTAGCCCCCGCCGTCCCGCATCAGGCGTGAATCGACGACATCGAGCCGCGCGGCCCATCCGGTCGGCGTCTCTCCGCTGAACATCCGGAAATCGCGAGCAAGATGTGCCTGGTCGGCATAGCCGGCGTCCGCGGCAATGGCCGCCCAGCCGCCTGCGCCATCCGTCCGGGCCAGGACGCAAGCGCGATGAAAGCGCAGCATCTGGGCCAGCGTCTTTGGCGGAGCGCCGATCTCGCGGTGGAAGCGGCGTGTGAGATGCTTGCGGCTCCAGCCGATGTCGGAGGCAATGTCGGCGATCCTGACCGCGCCCGCGCGCCACAGCGTCTCCAGCGCGAAGGCGACCTCAGGCGAGGGCTCGTGTACGGCGCGGCGAAGCACGAAGTCTTCGACGATCTCGAATCGTCGCTGCCAGCCGGCCGCCTCGGCCACTCTGGCGCGGAGCTCCCTGCCGTGCCGTCCCAGAATGTCGTCGAGCCCGACGATCCGCGCGGTCAGATCGGGCACGGCGCCTCCGAAGAAGCGATACGCCCCGAGCGGCGTGAAATCGACCTGAACGCATTCGGCGCGCCCGTCGGATTCGATCACGACCGGCCCAGGAAACAGACCCGCTGCGAAACTCGGCCGCGCATCGGCGGTGTCCGGTCGGTGTCCGAGCGCAATGCGGAAGGGCGTTCCCAAATTCACCAGCAGAGGCAGTGCAAGCGGCGCGGCGTGGCGGAAGGCGGCCAAGCCGATCCCGCGCTCGCGGTAGAAGGAAATGCTGGAGATCAGCCGCGCAAGACGCGGCGAGGGCGGTCGACGGATGACATCGGGAGGTGCGTCCATCACGCGCTAACGCTCCGTCACTTCGCGCTCCATGCGTATGGTGTCGCAGAGCATGTCGGTCATGCCTGGAGCTTAGCAGGCGATCGCAGCGGAACTCAAATGACCCGGTGCGGGGCCGTCGAATTGCGCCGAAGCGCTGCCGCCCCGTCACGGCCGGTTGCGCATCCAGTCGGCCAGGCCCGCTATCGCCTTGTCGAGATCCTGGCGCGCGGCGGCGTCGGTGATCGTCTCCTCCAGCGCGCCGCGCATGCAGAGCATCCAGGCGTCGCGCTCGGCGTCCCCAATGGCGAAGCCGAAATGGCGCTGGCGCAGCCGCGGATGACCTTTCTCGGGTGTATAGAGCCGCGGGCCACCGGTCCATTCGGTGAGATAGCGCTTCAGCACGTCCCTGATCAGGCCGAGGTCGTCCGCATGCATGGCGCGGATGATCTTCGCCTCCGGCAGCGTGTCCATGCGGTCGTAGAAGCGGTCGACGAGGGCGTTGATCGTGGCGCTGCCGCCGATCCGCTCGAACATGGAGGTGGCGACGTCGGTGGACGTCATCGCTACAGCGCCACGCTGCGCAGGCCGAAGCTGCGGGCTTCGTTCTGCAGCACCGGCCGCACCGCATCGATCAGGCGTGCGGCGGCGGCATCGACGGAAAGGCCCGCGGTATCCACCACCGCGGTCGCGCGCGAATAGAGCGGCTCGCGGCTGAGCAGGATGTTGCGCAGCTCCGTCATCGCCGAGCGATCATCAGCCATCGGGCGTAGATCGCCCTGGCGACGCACGCGCGCCATGTGCTCCTCGGGCTCGGCCTTCAGCCAGATCGTGTAGAACGAGGAGAGGACCTGATCGAAGGTCAGGGGCTCGGAGACGATGCCGCCGCCGGTTGCCAGCACCATCAGCTCGTTGCGCGCGAGCAGCTGTTGCAGTGCCGCCTGCTCCATGCGGCGAAAGCCTTCCTGGCCGTACAGCGCGATGATCTCGGCGACCGAGAGCCCGTTCTGCTGCTCGACCTCCTTGTTGAGCTCGACGAAAGTCCAGCCGATCCTCTTCGCCAGCATCCGCCCAAGTGTGGACTTGCCGGCGCCGCGCAGGCCGATCAGCGCGATCCCGCAGAACGGCGCGCGCCGGGGCGCGGTTGCGCTGCCGCCGGCGAGCAGATCCTTGGCCTGAGCAATCTGCGCGGGCGTCGCCTTGCGCAGGAGGTCGCGAAACACCTGCCAGTCCGGGGTCGGATCGGCGCTGGGCAGCAAATCTTCGAGATGGGCGCCCATCGCGTCGGAGACGCGGCGCAGCAGCACGATCGAGACATTGCCCTTGCCGCTCTCGAGCTGCGCGATGTAGCGCTCCGAAATTCCCGACACCTTGGCGAGTACTTTGCGCGACATGCCGCGCAGCGCGCGCATGGTGCGCACACGCTGGCCGAGTTGTTCGAGGAAGCGGGATTCGGCGTCGGGACTTTCGGTCATGAGTCTTCTTTACAGGGGTCCTGCGGCGCGTTTTAATGAAACATAGTGCCTGCTGGCATTGACAGCAAGCCGCCGTGGTGTCTTTCTATGAATTATAATTCTAAATTCCGGGGAGATGTCCGTGAGCGAGGGATCCTATAACGCGGTGACCTGGCTGCTCGACCGTAACGTCAGGGAGGGCAGGGGCAGTAAGCTCGCCTTCGACGACACCGTCTCGCGACTCACCTATGGCGAGCTCCAGCAACAGACCCGGCGCGCCGCCAACATGCTGCGCCGGCTCGGCGTCCGCCGCGAGGAGCGCGTGGCGATGATCATGCTGGATACAATCGATTTCCCGATCGTGTTCCTGGGCGCGATCCGCGCCGGCATCGTGCCGGTGCCGCTCAACACGCTGCTGACCGCGGACCAATACGCCTACATCCTCGCCGACTGCCGCGCGCGCGTGCTGTTCGTGTCCGAAGCGCTCTATCCCGTCATCAAGGACGTTGTCGGCCGCATGCCGGATCTCGAGCATGTCGTGGTCTCCGGCGCCAAGCAGAACGGCCACAAGCAGCTTGCCGAAGAGCTCGCTGGCGAGAACGATCAGTTCACCACCGCCGTGACGCATCCGGACGAGCCGGCGTTCTGGCTGTACTCGTCGGGCTCGACGGGCATGCCGAAGGGCGTGCGCCATTTGCATTCCAATTTGCAGGCCACTGCCGACACCTATGCCAAGCAGGTGCTCGGCATCCGTGAGAGCGATGTGTGTCTCTCCGCGGCGAAATTGTTTTTCGCCTATGGCCTCGGCAATGCGCTGACCTTCCCGATGTCGGTCGGCGCCAGCGTGATCCTCAACAGCGAGCGGCCGACGCCGGCGCGCATGTTCGACCTGATGAATCGCTACAATCCCTCGATCTTCTATGGCGTGCCGACCTTGTTCGCCGCGATGCTCAACGACGAGACCATGAAGAGCGAGCGCGGCGGCAAGGCTTTGCGCATCTGCACCTCCGCCGGCGAGGCGCTGCCGGAATCCGTCGGCCACAGCTGGAAGGCACGGTTCGGTGTCGACATTCTCGACGGCGTCGGCTCGACCGAGCTGTTGCACATTTTTCTGTCGAACGCGCCCGGCGACATCAAATACGGCTCGTCCGGCAAGCCGGTGCCCGGCTATGCGGTGCGGCTCGTCAACGAGGCCGGGCAGGACGTCGCCGACGGCGAGGTCGGCGAGCTCCTGGTCGATGCGCCCTCGGCCGGCGAGGGCTACTGGAACCAGCGCCACAAGAGCCGCCGCACCTTCGAGGGGCCGTGGACCCGCACCGGCGACAAATACATTCGTGACGCCGAGGGCCGCTATACCTTCTGCGGCCGCGCCGACGACATGTTCAAGGTCTCCGGCATCTGGGTCTCGCCGTTCGAGGTCGAAAGCGCGCTGATCACGCATCCGGCCGTGCTGGAAGCTGCCGTCGTGCCCGAGGCCGATCCAGAAGGACTCCTAAAGCCGAAAGCCTTCGTCGTGCTGCGCCCCGGCGCCAAGACGACGGATTTGCAGGAGATGCTCAAGGAGCACGTCAAGCAGAAGATCGGCCCCTGGAAATATCCGCGCTGGATCGATGTGGTGGAGTCCTTGCCGAAGACGGCGACGGGCAAGATCCAGCGGTTCAAGTTGCGCGAGGGCGCGCATTGATGGTGCAGGCGGCGGACTGGCTTCCTTACCCTCCCCTGGAGGGGTCCGGGACGAGCGTAGCTCGCCCGTGGGTCGGCACGCGATCGAGCGTAGCGAGACGCGTGACGGGTTGGGTGATCTTTCCACGGGCACCGCATCCGTGGAGAACCTGTCACCCCACCCCGCTTCACATCTCGCTGCGCTCGCTGTGAATCGATCCTCCCGCTCCAGGGGAGGGTGGGCATCTCGGCATTGGCTAGGAATGGGAATTCGACCATGACCAACCTCACCCCCAGCGGCTTCCTCAGCATCGATGGCGCCAGCCTCGAATACAGATGGCTCGCGCCGCTAGTCCCCGACGCGCCCACCATCGTGATGCTGCATGAGGGCCTCGGCTGCGTCGGCCTCTGGGGTGATTTCCCCGAGAAGCTGCAGCAGGCCACGGGCGCGGGCATCTTCGCCTATTCGCGCGCAGGCTACGGCCAGTCCAGCCCGGTCGCGCTGCCGCGGCCGCTCGACTACATGCATCGCGAGGCGCTGGACGTGTTGCCGAAGCTGCTCGACATGATCGGCTTCAAGCGCGGCCTCCTGCTCGGCCATTCCGATGGTGCCTCGATCGCCACCATCTATGCCGGGGCGCATCAGGATCATCGCCTCAATGGGCTCGTGCTGATCGCGCCGCATTTCATCGTCGAGGACATCTCGATCAAATCCATCGCCGCGATCAAGACGACGTTCGAGACCACGGACCTCAAGACAAAGCTCGCGCGCTGGCACAAGGACGTCGACAACGCCTTCTACGGCTGGAACGGCGCCTGGCTCGATCCGGATTTCCGCGATTGGGATATCTCCGAATACCTCGCCTACATCCGCGTGCCCGTGATGATTGTGCAAGGCGCAGATGACCAATACGGGACGCTGCGCCAGGCCGAGATCGCACAGGAGGAATGTTACTGCCCGGTCGACCTGAAAATCATTGCCGGCGCGGCGCATTCCCCGCATCGCGAGGCCCCGGGGCCGACCCTCGATGCCATCATGCAGTTTGCAAAGGCCGCCTTGCGGGATGATCCAGGGCTTCAGGCCGCGTGACCTCCATGCGGATTTAGATGAAGCAAAGTGCATGTGAGTTCGAGATTCGGGCTGGACTAGCCCAGTTAGATGCACTATTGTGCATCTAATGCTCCAAATGCATAATCAAGCTTAAGGGTGGCTCATGGCCGGGGAAGATCGGCGCCTCGCAGGCGGCGCGACATTCATCGATTTCCAGACCGAACCGTCCCGCTACAAGCATTGGAAGCTCGCGGTCGACGGCGACGTCGCCACGTTGACGATGGACGTCGACGAGAATGGCGGCCTGTTCGAGGGCTACCAGCTCAAGCTCAATTCCTACGACCTTGGCGTCGACATCGAGCTGGCCGACGCGATCCAGCGCCTGCGCTTCGAGCATCCGCAAGTGAAGGTCGTGGTGCTGCGCTCGGCCAAGAACCGCGTGTTCTGCGCTGGAGCCAACATCCGCATGCTCGCGGGCTCGACCCATGCCCACAAGGTGAACTTCTGCAAGTTCACCAACGAGACGCGCAACGGCATGGAAGATTCGTCGGAGAATTCCGGCCAGCGCTTCATCACCGTGGTGAACGGTTCGGCCGCCGGCGGCGGCTATGAGCTCGCGCTCGCGACCGATCACATCATCCTCGCCGACGACGGCTCGTCCGCCGTCGCGCTGCCCGAAGTGCCGCTGCTCGCGGTGCTGCCGGGCACCGGCGGTCTCACGCGGGTGGTCGACAAGCGCAAGGTGCGGCGCGACCACGCCGATGTCTTCTGCACCATCGAGGAAGGCGTGAAGGGCAAGCGCGCCGTGCAATGGCGCCTCGTCGACGAGATCGCGCCGAACTCCAAGCTGGAAGCAAAGATCGCCGAGCGCGCCAAGGAATTCGCAGGCCAATCGACGCGCAAGGGCAGCGGCAAGGGCATCGCGCTGACGCCGCTCCGGCGCCTGATCGACGAAAACAGCATCCGCTACGGCTTCGTCACCGTCGACATCGATCGCACCGCTCGCATCGCCACCATCTCGATCAAGGCGCCGGAGACCGCGCCGCCCGCCGACATCGACGGCATGATGGCGCAAGGCGCCTCGTTCTGGCCGCTGCAAGTGGCGCGCGAGCTCGATGACGCCATCCTGCACTTGCGCATCAACGAGCTCGAGATCGCGATGCTCGTCTTCAAGAGCCATGGCGACCGCGCCCATGTGCTCGCGGCCGACGCCTTCCTCGAAGCCAACAAGGCGCATTGGCTGGTCAACGAGATCAGGCACTACTGGAAGCGCGTGCTCAAGCGCGTCGACGTCACCTCGCGCACGCTGGTGACGCTGGTCGAGCCCGGCTCCTGCTTTGCCGGCACGCTCGCCGAGCTCGTCTTCGCCGCCGACCGCTCCTACATGCTGATCGGCACCCGCCAGGGCGACAATCGTCCGCCGCCGTCGATCGAGCTGTCCGCCATGAATTTCGGCCCCTATCCGATGAGCCACGGCCTGACACGGCTGGAGTCGCGCTTCCAGGCCGATCCGTCCGATCTGGAGCGCGCGGAAGCAACGCTCGGCACCAGCCTCGACGCCGAGCAGGCCGAAGAGCTCGGCCTCGTTACCTTCGCGCTCGACGACATCGACTGGGACGACGAGGTCCGCGTGTTCCTCGAGGAGCGCGCCAGCTTCTCGCCCGACAGCCTCACCGGCATGGAAGCGAGCCTGCGCTTCGTCGGCCCCGAGACGATGGAATCGAAGATCTTCGCGCGCCTCACCGCCTGGCAGAACTGGATCTTCCAGCGCCCGAACGCCGTCGGCGAAGAAGGCGCGCTGCGCCGCTACGGCAGCGGCCAGAAGCCGAAATTCGATATGACGCGGGTTTAGCGAATAGGGAGTGGCGAATAGCGAATAGGGGAATTCCATTCGCTACTCGCCATTCGCCCTTCGCGCCCTTCAAACGAGTAAGTCCCCCACGGGAGGTCCACATGAACATGAACATCATGAACGTCGACTACTCGACCAAGATTCCGAACAACGTCAATCTCGCCGAAGACCGCCAGGTGCTCAAAGCGCTGGAAGGCTGGCACCCCGGCTACATGGACTGGTGGAGCGACATGGGGCCGGAAGGGTTCCAGGAATCGCTGGTCTATTTGCGCACCGCCTACTCCGTCGATCCGCGCGGCTGGGCCAAGTTCGACTACGTCCGCATGCCCGAATATCGCTGGGGCATCCTGCTTGCGCCGCAGGAAGAGAACCGCGTCGTGCCGTTCGGCGAGCATTATGGCGAGCCGGCCTGGCAGGAAGTGCCGGGCGAGCACCGCGCCATGCTGCGCCGCCTGATCGTGATCCAGGGCGACACCGAGCCGGCCTCGGTCGAGCAGCAGCGCCATCTCGGCAAGACCGCGCCCTCGCTGTACGACATGCGCAATCTGTTCCAGGTCAACGTCGAGGAAGGCCGTCACCTCTGGGCGATGGTCTACCTGCTCCAGAAATATTTCGGGCGCGACGGACGTGAAGAAGCCGATGATTTGCTGCGCCGTCGCTCCGGCGATGCCGACGCGCCGCGCATGCTGGGCGCGTTCAACGAAGCGACGCCGGACTGGCTGTCCTTCTTCATGTTCACCTATTTCACCGACCGCGACGGCAAGATGCAGCTGCACTCACTGGCGCAGTCCGGCTTCGATCCCTTGTCGCGCACCTGCCGCTTCATGCTGACGGAGGAAGCGCACCACATGTTCGTCGGCGAGACCGGCATCACCCGCGTCGTGCAGCGCACCTGCGATGCGATGAAGGCGGCCGGCATCACCGACCCCACCGACATCGCGAAAGTCCGCGCGCTCGGCGTGATCGATCTTCCGACCATCCAGAAGAAGCTGAACCTGCACTACACGCTCTCGCTCGACCTGTTCGGCTCGGAAGTCTCGACCAACGCGGCCAACGCCTTCAACGCCGGCATCAAGGGCCGCTATCACGAGACCCAGATCGACGACGATCACCAGCTCAAGAATTCGACCTATCCGGTGCTCAAGTTGATCAACGGCGAGGTCAAGCTGGTCGACGAGCCGGCGTTGACCGCGCTCAACATGCGCCTGCGCGACGATTACAGCCAGGATTGCGTCAAGGGCATGCTGCGCTGGAACAAGGTGATCTCGACCGCCGGCTACGACTTCAAGCTGACGCTGCCCAATGTCGCCTTCCACCGCCACATCGGCGAGTTCAAGGACGTGCACGCGACGCCCGACGGCATTTTGATCGACGATGCCACCTGGGCCAAGCGCAAGGACGAATGGCTGCCGTCGGCCAGCGACGGCGACTTCATCACCTCTCTGATGCAGCCCGTCACCGAGATCGGCCAGTTCGCCTCCTGGATCTCGCCGCCCAAGGTCGGCATCGACAACAAGCCCGGCGATTTCGAGTACGTGAAGATCGAGTCGTAAGATAGTCGAATGGCGAGTGGCGAATAGTGCGACAGATGCTATTCGCCATTCGCTACCTCACTACTCGCGCATTCAGCTGTCCCACCCGCTGCCCTTGATCCCGGGGTTCGCATAGACGATGCCGCCATCCACCGCGATGGTCGCTCCCACCACGTAATCGCCGGCGCGGGAGGCGAGGTAGATCGCAGCGCCCGCCATGTCCTCGTCGGTGCCGATGCGGCCCACGGGGACGCGCGTTGCGACCTCGTCGGCGTGGTCGCGCGCGGCGCGGTTCATGTCTGACTTGAACGGGCCCGGCGCGATTGCGGTGACCACGATGTGGTCCGGGATCAGCTTCACCGCCATGCGCCGCGTCAGATGAATCAGCCCGGCCTTGCTCGCGGCATAGGAATAGGTCTCGCCGGGATTGACGAAGATGCCGTCGATCGAGGCGATGTTGATCACCTTCGCCGGCCGTTCCGCGCTCGCTGACGTGCGCAGCGTCGGCGCCAACGCCTTGGTCAGGAAGAACGGCGCCTTGACGTTGAGGTTCATCACCTTGTCCCAGCCGTTCTCCGGAAATTCGTCGAACTCCGCGCCCCAGGCCGCGCCCGCATTGTTGACGAGGATGTCGAGCCGGGACTCGCGTTTCCCGAACTCGCTGGCCAGCAGCTCGGCGCCGGCAACGGTCGAGATGTCGATCGGCAGCGCGATGCATTCCCCGTCATATTGCGCGCTGAGCTCCTTCGCGGTGGCCTCGCACGGTCCGGCCTTGCGCGCGGTGATGTAGACCTTTGCCGCGCCGGCGCTGAGAAATCCCGCCGCGATCATCTTTCCGATGCCGCGCGAGCCGCCGGTTACCAGCGCGATGCGGCCTTTGAGCGAGAACAGATCGTTGAACATGCGTCCCTCCCTTGGTTGCCGCCGGTTGTGGGCGGAGCGGGGAGGGGTGTCAAGGAAGGCACGCTTGTCCTCGACCAGTGCAGATTGAGGCCTACGCCGCCGCGATGCGGCGGAAGCCGTTCCACATCGCGGTCGCGGCACCCGAGGTCAGCACCGGCAGGATCCGCGCGTCCTGATAATTGCCATTGAGCGAGACGCGGGGCAGCGCGGTCATGTGGCCGGCGTTCTCCGCGAACAGCATGCCGGGCCGCGTCGTCACCGCGGTCTTGAAACCGGCGGATGCGGCAAGGGCGAATTCGCGCGCGCCCGCGGCGTCGCGGTCGCCATAGGGATAGGCGAGGTGCAGCACGGGGCGCTCCAGCACCTGCTCGATCCGCGCGCGGCTTGCGGCCATCTCCTGCGCGGCGATGTCTTCCGTCTGCTTGGCGAGATTGCAATGGCTGATGCTGTGCGCGCCGATCGTGACCAGCGGATCGGCGGCAAAGGACTTGAGCTCGGCCCAGGACAGGCAGAGGCCGCGGCACTGCGCTTCCATGTCGACGCCGTGAGTCCTGCACAGCGCCCCGATCTCGCGCGCAAGATCGTGCTCGCCCGGCAGCGCGCGCAGCCAGTCGTGCAGGCGGTCGAATGCCGCCTGCTTCGCCGCGACACTGGTCGCATCGAGCCGCAGGGCGGAATTGCCGATCTGAATGTCGATCTGCTCGGCCTTGGCGATCACGGCCTCCAGCGCCGTCCACCACAATCGCCCGGTGCCGTCGGCAAAATCGCTCGTGACATAGACTGCCAGCGGCGCGTCAAATTCGCGCAGCACCGGCAGCGCGTAATCCAGATTGTCGCGGTAACCGTCGTCGAGGGTGAAGGCGGCGAAGCGACGGTCGAACCGGCCCTGCACCAGCCGCTCATGCAGCTCGTCCATGCTGACGATGTCGATGTCGCGCGAGCGCAAATGGCACAGCGTGGCGCGCAGGAAGTCGGGGGTGACCTCGAGATGCCGGTTCGGCTGGAACGCAGCCTCGCGCGCCGGCCGCACGTGGTGCAGCATGAAAATGGCGCCGACGCCCGACAAAAGCGGGCGCAACAGGTGGTGCGCCCCGCTGAGATAGAGTGCTCCCAGCCCGGCGCGGATGACGTTGTTACGCAGTTGTTTCATGACCGGGTGGGGGACTTTGGCATTCCGGCCTCAACTTACGGAAGAACCCTTGAAGAAAAAGTTATTCCGATTGTCCCACCCGGGCCTTGGGACCAGGGCCATTTCCGGTTTGACAGCCTGCCAAGGGTTTGTTTTGTCTCCGTTTCCAGAGGTCGGGTCGTCGAATGCAGAAGCTTTTCTCGTGGGCCAGCAAATGGTGGCCGGGGTTGATCCCCCTTGCCGTCATGTGGGGATTTGCGGCCTGGAATAATACCTTACCGGTCGAGGCTGATCTGTCGGCCCGCAGCTCGGCTGCGCTCAAGGACACCGTTCTGGACAAGACCCGGATCGCGGTCGACGGCCGCGACGTCAGCCTGGCCGCGGACGCCTTCTCCGAGGAGGGGCGCCGCGACGCAGTGATGGCGGTCGAAACCGTGCCCGGCGTGCGGCTGGTCGACGACCGGACCCGCCTCGTTCCCGAGGCCAAGCCCTTCGTGTGGAATGCCGAGCGCGACGTGGTGCGGGTGACGCTGTCGGGCTCCGCGCCGCTGCCATCGATGAGGGCCCGGCTGACCGAGGCGGCCCGCAAGGAAGTCGGCGGCGTCGAGGTCGCCGACCAGATGGGGCTGGCGCGCGGGGCGCCGCCTCGGTTCGAAGCCGCCGCGATGCTGCTGCTGGATCAGATCGGCAAGCTGAAGGACGGCAAGATCACGATCACCGACACCAAGGTCAATCTGTCGGGCATGGCGCGCGAGCTCGGCGGCCGTGAGGCGATCGCGGCTGCGCTGAAGAACCTGCCCGAGGGTTTTTCGATTGCGGCCAACGAGATCAAGGCGCCGCCCTACATCTTCCAGGCCTACAAGGATCCGGTGGCTGCGACGGTGACGCTGACCGGCTATGTTCCGGACAACAACGTCCACGCCGCGATCGGCACCAGCGCCTCGCGAAAGTTCTTCACCGAAAAGGTCGTCGACAATCTCAAGGCCAGTATCGGCGCCCCCGGCTCCTTCAGCACGGCTGTTATCGCCGCGCTCGGCGCGCTGTCGCGGCTGTCGACCGGCACGCTGGTCGTCTCCGACCGCGAGGTGAAGCTCTCGGGCGATGCGCTCTACGAGGGCGCCGCCAACGAGATGCGCGCAGGCCTCGGCAAGGACTTCCCGAAGAACTGGCAGTACAAGCCGGAGATCACGGTGAAGCCCGCCGCAGGCCCGGTCGACGGCACCGTGTGCCAGCAATTGTTCTCGGAGCTTCTGACCAAGGGCAAGATCCGCTTCGCGAACAGGCGCGCGGACATCGATCCTGACTCGGCCGGCATTCTCGATCGCCTCATCGAGACTGCGCTGCGCTGCCCCACCACCAATATCGAGGTCGTCGGACATACCGACGCCGATGGCGAGGATGCCTTCAACCAGGCCCTTTCGGAAAAGCGCGCGCAGGCGGTGATCGACTATCTGGTCAAGGCGGGCCTTCCTGCCAGCCGCTTCACCGCGGTCGGCCATGGCAGCACGCAGCCCGTCGCCGGCAACGACACCGATGAAGGCAAGGCGCAGAACCGCCGCATCGAATTTCTGGTGAGGTGACGATGCCTTATCTCGTCTCGTTCCATCTGGGCTGGCTGATCGGCTCGCTGCTGCTGGGCTTCTGCATGGGCTGGATCTCGGTGGTCCAGCGCGGCAACGGCACCTCGAAGGTGATTGCGCGGTGGCTCGCAGTGCTTGCCGCCGCCCTGGTCGCGGCCTCTCTCACCCATGTGGTCCCCGGTCGCTTCGGCTACTGGCTCGACCTCGGCCTGATCATGTTCGCCTGCTATCTCGTCGGCGGCACGATCGGAGCGTGGCTGCGCGATCGGGTGGTCTCGCGTACCGCGCCGCCAGCCGCTGTGTGATGTTGCTATGCACCCTCACGCGCGGGACGGGGTGTGCTCCGCCGCGGCCTTTCGGCGCATTGGAAAACCGGGACCTGGCCGCTCCAGTCACCCCTCTTTCAACAGGCAGGCCGGCTCCATAGATTGACGTTGGCTTAAGGCGTGACGGAACATTGTGCGGCCGAAATCATCAAAACTTCATGGCCCCTGCGCAGGATCGCCTGGAGATTCGCGCCAAGCCTTGCCGACGAAAGCGCCAAACCCTGCACTGGGAGCTGCAACCCTGCCTAAAATACTGAAGGCACGTGTTTTTGTTCGAATTGGCGAATTCCACTTCGGCCGAAAACGCGCTAGTGGAGGGGCAGGGGGCATGCGCGATTCCGGCGCCGGCGGCGAGGGTTCGTTGAATGCCTGCGCGTCCGCCTGTCCGCCGGCCACCCTGGCCGCTGAAGCGTTGTTCGAGGTCTAGATGCTGGAAGCCATACGCAGGGCGACGACGTTTCTGCGCCAGAAGCAAGTCCTGCATAAGCTTGGAGTCGTGATCAGCATCGCGGTCATCGGCATCGCTTGCTACGTGCTCTACCACATGCTGCGCGGCATTGATTTCAACGAGGTCCTCGAAGCGATCAAGAGCACTGAGCCGAGCCAGATTGCGATGGCGGCGCTATTCGTCACTGCGGGCTATTTCACGCTGACCTTCTACGACCTCTTCGCCACGCGCGCGATCGGCCATGCCCATGTGCCCTATCGCATCAACGCGCTCGCGGCCTTCACCAGCTATTCGATCGGCCACAATGTCGGCGCCTCCGTCTTCACCGGCGGGGCGGTGCGCTACCGCATCTATTCGGCCTATGGGCTCAACGCGATCGACGTCGCAAAAATCTGCTTTCTCGCCGGCCTGACCTTCTGGCTGGGCAATGCCGCGGTGCTCGGCCTCGGCATCGCCTACCATCCGGAGGCGGCAGCCTCGATCGACCAGCTGCCGGTCTGGCTGAACCGGACACTGGCGCTGATGATCATCGTGGCGCTGATCGGTTACGTGATCTGGGTCTGGAGCCAGCCGCGGGTGGTCGGCCGCGGCCCTTGGACGGTGGTGCTGCCGGGCGGCCCGCTGACGCTGCTCCAGATCGCGATCGGCATCGTCGATCTCGGTTTCTGCGCGCTGGCGATGTATGTGCTGGTCCCCGACGAGCCCAATCTCGGCTTCGTGATGGTCGCGGTGATCTTCGTCTCGGCGACCCTGCTCGGCTTCGCCAGCCATTCACCCGGAGGCTTGGGGGTGTTCGATGCCGCCATGCTGGTCGGGCTCTGGCAGATGGACCGCGAGGAGCTGCTGGGCGGCATGCTCCTGTTCCGCGTCCTCTATTATCTGTCTCCGTTCGTCTTATCTGTAATCTTGCTGACGTTTCGAGAGGTTATAATCGGCGCCCGATCGAAGCGCTTGCAACAGGCGGCGCTCAAGCTGGACCCCGGCCCGGCGCCTGAAGCCGCCTATGTGAGAGAGCGCAGCGACAGCGGCGCCTGACCGGTGTCAGGTCCTTAAGGACAGTCCCCAGGAGAAGTCCGCCCCGATGGCGATCGACGCCCCCTCTTCTCCCTCCGCCCAGCCCTGGTCCGATCGGCTGCGGCACTCGACCATCATCCTGATCGCCGCGGCGCTGGCGCTGTCCGTCGTGGTCTCGCTCGGCGAATTGTCGGCGCTGCACGCTGCAATCGTGTTCCTCTGCATCGCGGCGGCTGCCTTGATCCCGTGGCGGCTGCACGATCCCGCCACCTCCCGCGACGACGTCAGACGCATCAACCCGGTCGAGAGCGCGGCGGTGGCCGCGGTGGTCGCCGGCATGCCGGATCCGGCGGTGCTGCTCGACCGGGCCGGCCGCGTCATCCACCTCAACGCCGCCGCCGCCCAGCTCGCGCCGGCGCTGCGCAAGAACGAGCTCGCCCAGTTCGCGCTGCGCTCGCCGGAGATCATCACCGCGCTGCGCGAGGCCATCGCGACCACCGAGCCGCGGCGCGCGACCTATCTCGATCATGTTCCGGTTGATCGCTGGATGGAGCTGATCATCACGCCGGTACCGGTGCCGACCAGCTTCGGCGGCGCCGACAAATGCATGCTGATGACCTTCCACGACCAGACGCCGCTGCGCCGGGTCGAGGAGATGCGCGCCGACTTCGTCGCCAATGCCAGCCACGAGCTGCGCACGCCGCTGGCGGCGCTGTCGGGCTTCATCGATACGCTCCAGGGCCAGGCCAAGGACGATCCCAAGGCGCGCGAGCGCTTTCTCGGCATCATGCACAACCAGGCCACGCGCATGGCGCGCCTGATCGACGATCTCTTGTCGCTGTCGCGGGTCGAGCTGTCGGCCCATGTCCGGCCCGACACCCTGGTCGATCTCGTCCCGATCATCCGTCAGGTCGCCGACGGGCTCGAGCCGCTGGCGCGCGAGCGTCAGGTCGAGGTGGACATCCACCTGCCGGAGCCGCCGGTGATGATCGCGGGGGACCGCGAGGAGCTGCTCCGCCTGTTCGAGAACCTGATCGAGAACGCGCTCAAATACGGCGCCTCCGGCGGGCGCGTCATCGTGTCGCTGACCTCGAGCGCCGCCGCTGACGGAACTCAGGAAATCCGGGTCATGGTCCGCGATTTCGGCCCGGGCATCGCGCCGGAGCACCTGCCGCGGCTGACCGAGCGCTTCTATCGGGTCGACGTCGGCGACAGCCGCTCGCAAGGCGGCACCGGGCTCGGGTTATCGTTGGTGAAACATATCCTTAACCGTCATCGCGGCCGCCTTTTGATCGAAAGCGTGCCCAGGCAGGGCGCCACCTTCACCGCCTGTTTTCCCCAGATCAAGACTCCGGTTTGATTGGAAACGCAAGCAATTTCAATTGCTTGGTGTCGTCATCCAACTGTCACGAAACCTTCGTAAAAGCACAGCCGACCGCCCCTAAAGCGGCGGCGCGGGGAGCGCGATCGGGCGCGGATGGCGCTTCGCTCCCCTGTATGGAGACCAGCATGAATTTCCTCAAAACCATGGTCGCTGCCGGCTTGGTCGCCGCATCGACGACGGTAGCCTTTGCGGCCGACATCACCGGTGCCGGCGCGACGTTCCCGTTCCCGATCTATTCGAAGTGGGCTGACGCCTACAAAAAGGAGACCGGCAACGGTCTGAACTACCAGTCGATCGGCTCGGGTGGCGGCATCAAGCAGATCCAGGCCAAGACCGTGACCTTCGGCGCCACCGACGCGCCGCTCAAGGCCGAGCAGCTCGAGAAGGACGGCCTCGTCCAGTGGCCGATGGTGATGGGTGCCATCGTCCCCGTCGTCAACATCGAGGGCGTGAAGCCGGGCGAGCTGGTGTTCGACGGCGAGACCCTGGCCAACATCTATCTCGGCAAGATCACCAAGTGGGACGATGCCGCGATCAAGAAGCTCAATCGCAACGCGAAGCTGCCGTCAGAAGCCATCACCGTGGTCCGTCGTTCGGACGGCTCGGGCACCACCTTCAACTTCACCAACTATCTCTCCAAGGCCAGCGCGGACTGGAAGAGCAAGGTCGGCGAGGGCACCGCGGTCGAGTGGCCGGTCGGCGTCGGCGCCAAGGGCAACGAGGGTGTGTCGGGCAACATCAGCCAGACCAAGAACTCGATCGGCTATGTCGAATACGCCTATGCCAAGCAGAACAAGCTCACCCACACCGGTCTCGTCAACAAGGCCGGCAAGCCGGTGCAGCCGACCGTCGAGGCCTTCCAGGCGGCCGCCTCCAACGCCGATTGGTCCAAGGCTCCCGGCTATTACGTCATCCTGACCGAGCAGCCCGGCGAGAAGTCCTGGCCGATCACGGCGGCGACCTTCATCCTGATGCACAAGTCCGCCACCGACAAGGCGGCCGCGCAGGAAGCGATCAAGTTCTTCCGCTGGGCCTTCAAGAACGGCGGCAAGATGGCCGAGGAGCTCGACTACATTCCGATGCCGGACAGCGTCGTCCAGCAGATCGAGAAGACCTGGGCTGCCGAGATCAAGAGCTAAGGCGCTATATGTGTCCCGGACACGGTTCCGGGACGCTGCAAGATCTCCGCTCCGGATCGGCCTCCTGCCGCATCCGGAGCGCGCCACCAACAACAAGCGTACATAAAACGGGTATAGGGGATCGGCGTGGCTGAGATGGCTGTTGAGAGCAATGTGATTGATGCTGCCGGTCCATATGATCGCGCCAAGGCCTTGAGCGCGTTCAAGCTCGGCGACGTCACCTTCTACTGGATCACGCGGTTGTCCGCGATCTCGGTGCTGCTGATCCTCGGCGGCATCATCATCTCGCTGATCGTCGGCGCCTTACCGGCGATCCAGGAGTTCGGCATCTCCTTCCTGTGGACGCAGCGCTGGGCGCCCTCGGCCGATCCGCCGGTGCTCGGCGCGCTCGGGCCGATCTACGGCACGCTCGTCACCTCCTTCATCGCGATGCTGATCGCCATTCCCGTCGGTCTCGGCATTGCGATCTTCCTCACCGAGCTCTGCCCGCAATGGCTGCGCCGCCCGATCGGCATGGCGGTCGAGCTGCTCGCCGGCATCCCCTCGATCATCTACGGCATGTGGGGCTTCTTCGTGCTCGGCCCGTTCCTGGCCAACACCTTCCAGCCTTTCATGATCAGGGTGTTCGACGGCGTCCCCGTGCTGGGCGCGATCTTCGCAGGGCCCCCGTCCTATCTCAGCCTGTTCAACGCCGCGCTGATCCTCGCCATCATGGTGCTGCCCTTCATCACCTCGATTTCGGTCGACGTGTTCAAGACGGTGCCGCCGGTGCTGAAGGAAGCCGCCTACGGCGTCGGCTGCACCACCTGGGAGGTCGTCCGCAGCGTGGTGATCCCCTACACCCGCGTCGGCATCATCGGCGGCGTCATGCTGGCGCTGGGCCGGGCGCTCGGCGAGACCATGGCGGTGACCTTCATCATCGGCAACTCGTTCCGGATCTCCTCGTCGATCTTCGCGCCGGGCACGACGATTTCGGCGGCGATCGCCTCCGAATTTGCCGAGAGCGACGGCCTGCACCAGTCCGGCCTGATCCTGCTCGGCCTCCTGCTGTTCGTGCTGACGTTCTTCGTGCTCGCTGCCGCCCGTTTGATGCTGCTGCGCCTCGAAACCAAGGCCGGGAAGTGAAGCCATGAACCCGATCTATTCGCGCCGCCGCCGCTGGGACATCGTCATTCGCGGCCTCTGCATCGCAGCCGCCGCCTTCGGCGTCACCTGGCTCGCGCTGATCCTGGTCACGCTGCTCTACAACGGCTTGGCCGGGCTCAACCTCCAGGTCTTCACAGCTGACACGCCGCCGCCCGGATCGACCGAGGGCGGCCTGCGCAACGCCATCGTCGGCTCGTTGATCATGACCGTGATCGGCGTCGGCATCGGCGCGCCGCTCGGCCTGTTCGCCGGCACCTATCTCGCCGAGTACGGCCGCAACGACAAGCTGACCTCGGTGATCCGCTTCATCAACGACATTCTCCTGTCGGCACCCTCGATCATCATCGGCCTCTTCATCTATGGCGCGGTGGTGGTGCCGATGCGCGGCTTCTCGGCGATTGCGGGCGCGCTGGCGCTTGCCGTCATCGTGATCCCGGTCGTCGTGCGCACCACCGAAGACATGCTACTGCTGGTGCCGAATCCGTTGCGCGAAGCTGCCAGCGCGCTCGGCCTGCCGCGCTCGCTGGTGATCAAGCGCATCGCCTATCGTGCCGCGCGCTCCGGCCTCATCACCGGCGTGCTGCTGGCGACCGCCCGCGTCGCCGGCGAGACCGCGCCGCTGTTGTTCACGGCACTGTCGAACCAGTTCTTCAGCCTCGGCCTGAACAAGACGATGGCGAACCTGCCTGTCACCATCAACAACTTCGTGCAGAGCCCCTACGAGTATTGGAAGCAACTCGCCTGGAGCGGTGCGCTGTTGATCACCCTGACCGTGCTTGCCCTTAACATTGGCGCGCGCATCCTTGGCGCCGAGAGGACTGCAAAATGAGTGAAATGTCTGTTTCCGTCAGCGCACCGTCCGTTCATCCCGGCTCGCAGCCCCTGCCCGAGGCGCCCGCCAAGGTCACGGCGCGCAACCTCAACTTCTACTACGGCGACCACCACGCGCTGAAGAACATCAACCTGGCGCTCGGCACCAACCGCGTCACGGCGTTCATCGGCCCGTCCGGCTGCGGCAAGTCCACCCTGCTGCGCATCTTCAACCGGATGTACGACCTCTATCCGGGCCAGCGCGCCGACGGTCAGCTGTTACTCGACCATACCAACATCCTCGACCCCAAGCTCGACCTCAACCTGCTCCGCGCCCGGGTCGGCATGGTGTTCCAGAAGCCGACGCCGTTCCCGATGACGATCTACGAGAACATCGCCTTCGGCATTCGTCTCTATGAGAAGATCTCCAAGTCCGAGATGGACGACCGCGTCGAGAAGGCGCTGCGCGGTGGCGCGCTGTGGAACGAGGTCAAGGACAAGCTCAATGCCTCCGGCCTGTCGCTCTCCGGCGGCCAGCAGCAGCGCCTCTGCATCGCCCGCACCGTCGCGGTGCGGCCCGAGGTGATCCTGTTTGACGAGCCCTGCTCGGCGCTCGACCCGATCTCGACCGCCAAGGTCGAGGAGCTGATCCAGGAATTGTCCGAGAACTACACGATCGCGATCGTCACCCACAACATGCAGCAGGCGGCGCGCGTTTCCGACAAGACCGCCTTCATGTATCTCGGCGAGTTGATCGAGTTCGACGACACCAGCAAGATCTTCACGTCGCCGAGCGATCGGCGCACGCAGGATTACATCACCGGCCGGTTCGGCTGAGGAGACGGAACATGGGTTCTGAACATACCGTAAAGGCTTTCGACAGCGACCTTCAGGAGCTCACCCGCCTGGTCGCCGAGATGGGCGGCATCGCCGAGCGCATGATCGTCGATTCCGTCGACGCGCTGATCCGCCGCGACGTCGCGCTCGGCCAGCGCGTCGTCGCCACCGACGTCGAGCTCGACGCGCTGCAGAAGCGCATCGAGGAGCGCGCCGTGCTCACCATCGCCCGCCGCCAGCCGATGGCCGTCGACCTGCGCGAGATCGTCGGCGCGATGCGCGTTGCGACCGATCTCGAGCGCATCGGCGATCTCGCCAAGAACATGGGCAAGCGCGTCGCGGCGCTGGAGACGGATTTCCATCCGCTCAAGCTGTTCCGCGGCCTGGAACACATGACCGACCTCGTGCAGCAGCAGGTCAAGTCGGTGCTGGACGCCTATGCCGCGCACGACCTGCCGGCGGCGATGGCGGTGTGGAAGGGCGACGAGGAAGTCGACGCCATCTGCACCTCGCTGTTCCGCGAGCTCCTCACCTACATGATGGAAGATCCGCGCAACATCTCGTTCTGCATCCACCTGATGTTCTGTGCCAAGAACATCGAGCGGATCGGCGACCACGCCACCAACATCGCCGAGACCGTGTTCTACATGATCGAGGGCCAGGCGATCACCGACAAGCGGCCGAAGGGCGACATGACGACCTTCGCCACGACGGTGCCGAACACCTGACGACTTAAGGAGCTACGACCACATGGGCGCACGCATTATGGTGGTTGAGGACGAGGAAGCTCTCACCGAGCTTCTTCGCTACAACCTCGAAGGCGACGGCTATGACGTCGAGACGGTGATGCGCGGCGATGACGCCGACACCCGCCTCAAGGAGCACATTCCCGATCTGATCGTGCTCGACTGGATGCTGCCGGGCCTGTCAGGCATCGAGCTGTGCCGGCGGCTTCGGACCCGCCCCGAGACCAAGCAGCTGCCGATCATCATGCTCACCGCGCGCGGCGAGGAGAGCGAACGGGTGCGCGGGCTCGCGACCGGCGCGGATGATTATATCGTCAAGCCGTTCTCGGTGCCGGAACTGCTTGCGCGCGTGAAGGGCCTGCTCAGGCGTGCGAGTCCCGAGCGCCTCGCCACTGTGCTCGCCTATGGCGATATCGAGCTCGACCGCGACAAGCGCCGCGTGGCGCGCTCGGGCCGGCCGATCGATCTCGGTCCGACCGAATATCGCCTGCTGGAGTTCTTCCTGGAGCATCCCGGCCGCGTGTTCTCGCGCGAGCAGCTGCTCGACAGCGTCTGGGGCCGCGACATCTACATCGACGAGCGCACCGTCGACGTCCATATCGGCCGCCTGCGCAAGCTGCTCAATCTTGGCCGCGAGCAGGACCCGATCCGCACCGTCCGCGGCGCCGGCTACGCGCTGGACGATCGCTTCGCGAAGGCTGAGCAGACGTAAGGCGCCAGCGACAGCTGGTTTGGCGAACTGCGGCGCCGATCTCGGCCGTCATCCCCGGGCGCGCGCAGCGTGAGCCCGGGATCTCAGCGCGAGCGCTTGCGCTCTTCGCGATCAGCCACAGGACGTGGTTTGGCGAAGACTCGGAGTGACCATCTCGCGCAACGATTGCGCCCCGCGGTTACGGATCCCCGCCTTCGCGGGGATGACACCGAGCGATTGGGAGCCGCCATCGTGTGACGGCTGCAGTCTTGGCGATCAAGCTTGGCGATCAAAGCTTGGCGATCAGGGAATTCCGCAAGCTCACCGCGTGCCCGGTTTCGGTGCTGCGCGACGGCGATCCGCTGCGGGCTGATAGGCCACGCGCGAATGCTGGGCACAATAGGGCAGGCCGGAGAGCGCCTTGCCGCCGCAGAAGAAGAAATCCGGGCTCGAGGGATCGCCGACCGGCCAGTGGCAGGTCGCCTCGTTCAATTCCAGCAGCGACAGCCGCTGGCTCATCGGCACCACGTTGTCGTAGGTAACCGGCTCGGCTTCCAACTCGACCTCGAAGGCCTGCGCCAACGCGGTGTTGCCGCGCGCGACGGGGCGGGTCACCCGCATCATATGCTGCGCGGGCCGTGCCTTGCGCGGCCGCGGCGCTGCCGATGAAGGGCTCTTGGCGCGGCCGGACAGGCCGAGCCGGTGCACCTTGCCGATCACGGCATTGCGGGTCACATTGCCGAGCTCCGCCGCGATCTGGCTGGCCGAAAGTCCGGCCTCCCAGAGCTTCTTCAGCTGCTCGACGCGATCATCGGACCAGGTCAAAACCGTCATTGCACCCTTTCCCTCGCTGCGCGCCTGCCATCCTGGGGCCTTCGCAGCGAATGCTTTAGCCTTGAAAAACCCGTGCCGTCAGAATCCCTTAAGGCTCGCCGGGCGCGCTCAAGACGCCCGAACGTTTACGCCGGTACATGAGGACTTCTGGGATCAGAACTGCTGCACGAGATGTCGTATCTGACAGTCCAAACGCTACAATATGGCGTGACTCCCGCGCAAGAGTCCGCCGACTCGCTTCCACATGTTCCGTGGTGAAAAACCCGCAAAATCGGCACCGCAAGACTACGGAATCAGCGTTTCGCGAGGCTTTCCGGGCGGCATTGACACCCGTCTTGCCAGGCATAAGATAGTGCCACGTGCCGCCCTTAAAAGGCGGCACGTTTCGTTTTCCGGGGCCGGTCGATGGTGCGTCGCGCAATTCATGCCTCACACCGTCCGCAACATTCAAGTGACGTCATGACTAACAGCGCAGCGCCGCATTTGCTCCCCGTTTTCGCCAGGGCCGACCTCGGTTTCGAGCGCGGCGAAGGCTGCTGGCTGATCGCGACCAACGGCGATCGCTATCTCGATTTCACCTCGGGTGTCGCGGTGAATGCGCTCGGCCATGTCCATCCCGCGCTGGTCAAGGCGTTGCAGGAGCAGGCGACCAAGCTCTGGCACATGTCGAACCTGTTCCAGAGCCCTGACGGCGAGAAGCTCGCAAGCCGCCTCTGCAATGAGAGCTTTGCGGACTTCGTGTTCTTCTGCAATTCCGGCGCCGAGGCGCTGGAAGGCGTGATCAAGCTGGTGCGCCACCATCACTTCTCCAAGGGGCATCCGGAACGTTACCGCATGATCACCTTCGAGGGTGCCTTCCATGGCCGCACGCTGGCGACGCTCGCCGCCACCGGCTCTGCGAAATATCTCGAGGGCTTCGGTCCGCCGATGGACGGCTTCGATCAGGTGCCGCACGGCGACCTCGACGCCGTGAAGAAGGCGATTGGTCCGCACACCGCCGGCATTCTCATCGAGCCGATCCAGGGCGAGGGTGGCGTTCGTTCTGCACCTCACGCCTTCCTGAGGGCGCTGCGCGAACTCTGTAACGAGCGCGGCCTGTTGCTCGCCTTCGACGAGGTGCAGACCGGCATGGGCCGCACCGGCGAGCTCTTTGCCTACAAGCGCACCGGCGTCACACCGGATGTGATGTCGCTCGCCAAGGCGCTCGGCGGCGGCTTTCCGATCGGCGCGGTGCTGGCGACCGCGGACGCGGCGGCCGGCATGGGGCCCGGCTCGCACGGCTCGACCTTCGGCGGCAATCCGCTCGCGATCTCGGCTGCCAATGCCATGCTCGACGTCATGCTCAAGCCCGGCTTCTTCGACCACGTGCAGAAGATGTCGCTGCTGCTCAAGCAGAAGCTTGCCTCCGTGATCGATCGTCATCCTGATGTCGTCAGCGAGGTGCGCGGCGAGGGCCTGCTGATCGGCATCAAGGCGGTGGTGCCCTCGGGCGATCTCGTCGCGGCGCTGCGCGCCGAAAAGCTGCTCACCGTCGGGGCCGGCGACAATGTCGTGCGCTTCCTGCCGCCCCTGATCGTCACGGAAGCGGAGATCGAGGACAGCGTCGGCCGGTTAGAGCGCGCCTGCGCTGCGATCTCCTCCAGCCAGACCAAGCGGGCGGCAAGCTGATGAGCACGACGCCCAACAAAGCTCCCAAGCACTTCCTGGACATCAACGAGCTGCCGCTCTCGGAGCTCAAGAGCATGCTCGCCGCCTCTTCGGCGATGAAGGCGAAGCAGAAGGCGCAGCAGCCGGTCAGGCCGCTCGAAGGCAAGACGCTGGCGATGATCTTCGAGCGTCCCTCGACCCGCACCCGCGTCTCGTTCGACGTCGGCATGCGCCAGCTCGGCGGCGAGGCGATCATGCTCACCGGCGCCGAGATGCAGCTCGGCCGCGGCGAGACCATCGCCGACACCGCGCGGGTTCTGTCGCGCTATGTCGACGCCATCATGATCCGCATCCTCAACCATGATGCGCTGCTGGAGCTTGCGGCCAACGCCACCGTGCCCGTCATCAACGGCCTGACGCGGCGTTCGCATCCCTGCCAGGTGATGGCCGACCTCATGACCTATGAGGAACATCGCGGCCCGATCGAGGGCAAGACGGTGGCCTGGACCGGCGACGACAACAACGTGCTGGCGTCCTGGGCCCATGCCGCCGAGCGCTTCAAATTCCAGCTCAATGTCGCAACGCCGCCGGAGCTCGCACCGAAAAAGGCCATGCGCGACTGGATCAAGGCGACGGGCGCGCCGATCGTGCTCGGCACCGATCCGGAAGCCGCCGTGCGCGGCGCCGATTGCGTCGTCACCGACACCTGGGTGTCGATGGGCGACAAGGAGGGCGAGCACCGCCACAACGTGCTCAAGCCCTACCAGGTCAATGCCAAGCTGATGTCGCTGGCCAAGGCGGACGCATTGTTCATGCATTGCCTGCCGGCCCATCGCGGCGAGGAGGTCACCGACGAGGTGATCGACGGGCCGCAATCGGTCGTGTTCGACGAGGCCGAAAACCGCCTGCACGCGCAGAAGGGCATCTTGGCCTGGTGCTTCGACGCGGTGAAGTAGGCCCGCCAGAGGCCCCGCTGCGGCCTCACACGCAATTGTCGTCCCGGACAAGCGCGCCAACAACATGCAATCCGGGACCCATAACCACAGGAAGTCGTTTGGCGAAGACTCGGAGTTGCCATCTCGCTCGATGACGTGGTCCTGTGGTTATGGGTCCCGGGCTCGCGCGTTGCGCGCCCCGGGACGACACCGAGCTTGCTGTAGCGTTGTGCACCCTCATCGCAGCCGGAACGCGCCCCCTTCCATTTCCGCCCTCCGACCCCAGATAAAGCGCCATGGTTTCCCAGTCTCCTGACATGAACACCGGGCCTGAAGGCCCGGTTCGCGCGCCATCATCGGTTCCGATCGATGACGCCGTGCTGCCTTACGAGGTCGACGCGCTTGACGTGCGCGGGCGCCTGGTGCGGCTTGGCCCCGCGCTCGACGACATCCTCACCAAGCACGATTATCCCGCATCCGTGGGCAAGCTGCTCGGCGAGGCCATCGTGCTGACGACGCTGCTCGGCTCGACGCTGAAATTCGAGGGCCGCTTCATTCTTCAGGCCCAGACCGACGGTCCGGTGTCGTTCCTGGTGGTCGACTACAAGGCCCCGGACCGCCTGCGCGCCTATGCGCGCTTTGACGCCTCGCGCCTGGGCACGGCCAAGGATTCCGGCACGCTGCTCGGCCGCGGCCATCTCGCCATGACCATCGACCAGGGCCCCGACATGAGCCGTTACCAGGGCCTGGTTGCGCTCGACGGCGGCAGCCTGGAAGACGCCGCCCACGAATATTTCCTGCGCTCCGAGCAGATCCCGACGCGCGTGCGCCTCGCGGTCGGCGAGGAGTGGCGCTCGAGCGACGGCGGCAAGCATCGCTGGCGCGCCGGCGGCATGCTGATGCAATTTCTGCCGAAGGCGCCGGAGCGCGCGCGGCAGGCGGACTTGCATCCCGGCGATGCGCCCGACGGCACCGAGGTGCACAGCGTCGCGGAAGACGATGCCTGGGTCGAGGCACGCTCGCTGATCGAGACGGTCGAAGACGTCGAGCTGATCGATCCCGAGCTCTCCGGCGAGCGGTTGCTCTACCGCCTCTTCCACGAGCGCGGTGTGCGCGTGTTCAATCCGCAGGTGCTCGAGGCGCGGTGCTCCTGCTCGCGCGATGCGGTCGCCGCGATGCTCAAGAGCTTCTCGCACGACGACCGCGCCGCCATGGTCAAGGACGACAAGGTCGTCGTCACCTGCGAATTCTGTTCGTCGGTGTACCAGTTCACGCCGCACGAGGCGGGCGTCGAGGACGCCTGAGCCTACCCGCGTCGCTGCACTCGCAATGTCGAGTGGAGCAGTGCCACACGCGCGGTGTCATCGCCCGACTTGATCGGGCGATCCAGTACTCCGAGACGATGCTGATCGAAACGAGAGGCCGCGGCGTACTGGATGCCCCGGTCAAGCCGGGGGGCATGACAGTTGTGAGTGTTACGGCGAACTCGCCTCTCTAATTCAACACGCGCTTGTTGTCGGGGCTGTCCAGCGAAAACGTCGGCACGTCGATCTCGAAGCGTTCGCCGGTTTCGCTGACCATCTGGTAGCGGCCGGTCATGAAGCCCGAGGCGGTCGAGAGCGGCACGCCGGAGGTGTATTCGAAGCGCTCGCCGGGGGCGAGGATCGGCTGCTCGCCGACCACGCCTTCGCCCTTCACCTCCTGCTGGCGGCCGGAGGCATCGGTGATGATCCAGTGCCGCGTCTTGAGCTGCACGGTCTCCTCGCCCGAATTGGTGATGACGATGGTGTAGGACCAGAAGTAGCGCGAGCGGTCGGCCGACGATTGCTCCGGAACAAAGTTCGGCTCGACGGTCACTTCGATCTGGCGGGTCACGGCGCGGTACATGGCTGTCATCATACCGAAATCCGCCCCGGGAACCAAACCCCCGCGGGCGCCTTGGCGACATCGTCCCGCCAGAATTGGCGGGAAAGCACACCACCGAGGGAGACACCCTGATGTGATCCGGACGCTTTGCGAGACGACAGCCGGACCATTACACTGCTTCAATGTCGCGATTTGCGGAAGGGTTTCCAGGCCCCGATGACCATTGCCGACCAAGTGACGGGATCGACCATCGCAGGAACCGCGGGCGCCAAGCCCGCAGGGACCAAGGCGCGCGCCGCAGCGCCGGCCATCACGCTGCCCGCCATCGGCGAGCGCGAGCTCCGGCTCGATCTGTTCCGCGGGCTCGCGCTGTGGCTGATCTTCATCGACCATCTGCCGCCCAGTCTGCTGACCTGGTTCACGATCCGCAATTACGGCCTCAGCGACGCCACCGAGATTTTCATCTTCATCTCCGGCTACACCGCCGCCTTCGTCTATGGCCGGGCCATGCTGGAGAGCGGCGTTCTCATCGCCACCGCGCGCATCCTGCGCCGGGTCTGGCAGATCTACGTCGCCCACGTCTTCCTGTTCACGATCTTCCTCGCCGAGATCTCCTATGTCGCGACCAGGTTCGAGAACCCGCTCTACACCGAAGAGATGGGCATCATGGACTTCCTCAAGCAGCCCGACGTCACCATCGTGCAAGCGCTGCTGCTGCGCTTCCGTCCCGTCAACATGGACGTGCTGCCGCTCTACATCGTGCTGATGCTGGCGCTGCCTCTGATCCTGTGGTCGATGAAATGGCGGCCGGACGTCACGCTCGGGCTGTCGGTCCTGCTCTACGCGGTGACCTGGGAGTACGACCTTTACCTGTCGGCCTATCCGAACGGCTTCTGGGCCTTCAATCCTTTCGCCTGGCAATTGCTGTTCGTGTTCGGTGCCTGGTGCGCGCTCGGAGGTGCGCGTCGCATGTCGGGCATCCTGGCCTCGCCCGTGACGATGTGGATCTCGATCGCCTATCTCATCGCGGCGTTCTACGTGACCTTGACCTGGTACGTGCCCCAGCTCTCCCAGTTCATGCCGAAGCAGATCGAACAATGGATGTATCCGATCGACAAGACCGACCTCGACGTGCTGCGCTTCGCGCACTTCCTGGCGCTGGCGGCGCTGACCGTACGCTTCCTGCCCCGCGACTGGCCGGGCTTGAAATCGCGCTGGCTGCGACCATTGATTCTATGTGGTCAGCATTCGCTCGAGATCTTCTGCCTCGGCGTCTTCCTGGCCTTTGCCGGCCATTTCGTCCTCGCCGAAATCTCCGGCGGGCCGGTCATGCATGCGTTGATTAGCCTCTCCGGAATCCTGATCATGTGGGGGGTGGCCTGGGTCATTTCGTGGTACAAGCGTGTGGCTGACAAGAGCGGTGCGAAAACCAAAAACGCCGTCGGCAACGCCGATCTGGCGGGAGGGGGCTGATGAAGGCGAAGGTTCTCCTGAGCCTGGTCCTGCTATGCGGTAACCTCGCCGCGCCCACGGCGCGCGCGGGCGATGCCGCGTCTGCCGCATCCCCTATGCCTGCGGCCTGCGAACTGCCGTCCTATCTGCTGACCAGCGAAAGCCAGCTGCCCAAGGTCGCCGAGGCGATCAAGGCCGGCAAACCGCTCGACATCCTGGTGATCGGCAGCCGCTCGACCACGATTCCGTCGTCGGAGAGCAGCTCCTATCCGGCGCGTATGGAGGCGATCCTCAAGGAGAAACTGCCGCCCTCCGAGCCGGTGCACGTCTCCGTAGAAATACAGAGCAAGAAAACGGCAGAGGAGACCGCGTCCACCTTCGTTAAGCTGATGGAAGCAAAAACGCCTACTTTGGTCATCTGGCAGACCGGGACCGTGGATGCTATCCGATCCATCGATCCCGACGAATTTCGTAGCGCGGTGACCGACGGGGTTGTTGCGTTGCAAAAGGCAGGGGCGGACGTCGTCTTGATGAATTTGCAATATAGCCCGCGCACCGAGACCATGATCTCGGCGCAGCCTTTTCTCGATAATATGCGCGTCGTGGCACAGGAGCACGACATCCCGCTGTTCGATCGTTTCGCGATCATGCGGCAGTGGAATGAACAGGGTCAGTTCGACCTGTTCAACCCGTCCCGCGGGCCTGAGCTGGCGAAGCAGGTCCATGATTGCCTTGGCCGGGCGTTGGCACAGTTCGTGATTGACGCTGCCCATCTGGAGCCGGCCCAGCAGCAAAATTGAGGTCTAGCGTTAATGAGTTCTCTCCGCCCTTTTTGCCTGACGTCATGGCTGGCCGTGCCTGCAACAGCAGTGCTGTTGTTGCTGACGCCCGCCGCGCATGCGCAGACGCCGGCCGCTCAGCCGGCGACCCCCGCACCCTCCCAGTCGCCTGATCCCGCGCCCGCTGCGCCGTCCCAGACCACCGTCGCCGCGAGGTCGCCCGAGCAGCGCGGCGTCACCTCGCGCGCCATCGACAAGGTGAAGGAGGTCGCGAAGTCCGCCGCCGACATCTTCAGCCGGGTGCCCTGCCTGCCGCCGAAGGGCGGCTCCAAGGCGATGGGCTCGCTGCCGCATGTCGCGAGCAAGCTGGCCGCCGGCCAGCCCGTCGTCATCGTCGCGTTCGGCTCCTCGTCGACTCAAGGGTTCGGCGCGAGCTCGCCGGAGTTCAATTACCCCAATCGTCTCGCCGCGCAGCTGCGCCGGCACTATCCGACTGCCGACATCAGCGTCATCAATGCCGGCGTCGGCGGCGAGGACGCCCCCGAGATGATGAAGCGTCTGCAGACGCAGGTGATCGACAGGCATCCGGATCTCGTGATCTGGCAGGTCGGCACCAACGCGGTGCTGCGCAATCTCGATCCTGCCGATACGGCCAAGCTGGTCGAGGACGGCATCAGCCGCATTCAGGCCGCCGGCGGCACCGACATCGTGCTGGTCGATCCGCAATATTCGCCGGCCGTCAACCAGCGCAAGGAGAGCGCCGGCAAGATGATCAAGCTGCTCGGCAACGTCGCCGAGCTCCGCAAGGTCGGCATTTTCCCGCGCTTCGAGGTGATGCGCGACTGGCACGAGAACCAGTCGATCCCGGTCGAGGGCTTCGTCATCGCCGACGGCCTGCACATGAACGATTGGGGCTATGCCTGCTTCGCCCAGCTGCTCGGCGACGACATCATCCGCTCCGTCGGCCAGATCAAGCTCGGTGTGAGCGTGCCCGCCGACGTGAGAACGTACCGGCCGATGTGAGAGGGTGCGTAGGGTGGGTTAGGCGAAGCCGTAACCCACCACTGTCTATCTCCGCGGATGCAGCAGAGGTGGATTACGCCTTCGGCTAATCCACCCTACGAGACCTCGCTTCCCTCACGCCTTCTCCAGCGCCGCGGTGAGATCCTCGATCAGGTCATCCGCGTGCTCGAGCCCCGCCGAGAAGCGGATAAATCCCTCGCTGATGCCGAGCGCGGCGCGGTCTTCCGGCTTGAGGCGCTGATGCGTCGTGGTCGCCGGATGCGTGACGAGGCTTTTGGCGTCGCCGAGATTGTTGGAGATCTTGGCGAGCTTCAATTCGTTGAGCACACGGAACGCCGCCGCCTTGCCGCCCTTCACCTCGAAGCCGACCAGCGTCGAGCCGCCGCGCATCTGCTTCTTCACCAGCGCCGCCTGCGGATGATCGGCGCGGCCGGGATAAACCAGCCGCGAAATCTTCGGATGGCTCGCCAGCACCTCGGCGACGCGCGCGGCCGTGTCGGTCTGCGCGCGCACGCGCACGCCCAGCGTCTCCAGGCCCTTGAGCAGGACCCAGGCATTGAATGGCGAAATCGACGGGCCGGTCTGGCGCATGAAATTGTGGATGTGCTCGGCGATGAAGGCTTCGGAGGACAGGATGATGCCCCCGAGACAGCGGCCCTGGCCGTCGATGTGCTTGGTTGCGGAGTAGACGACGACGTCGGCGCCGAGCGCGAGCGGGCTCTGCCAGATCGGGGTTGCAAACACGTTGTCGACGACGAGCCGCGCGCCGCCCTTGTGCGCGATCTCGGCAATCGAGGGAATGTCGAGCACGTCCAGCGTCGGGTTGGTCGGGCTCTCCAGGAAGAACGTCTTGGTGTTGGGCCTCAGCGCGCGTTGCCACTGGTCGAGATCGAGCCCGTCGACCAGCGTGGCCTCGATGCCGTAGCGCGGCAACAGGTCCTGGATGACGTAGAGGCAGGAGCCGAACAGCGCACGGGAGGCGACCACGTGATCGCCGGCCTTGAGCGGCGCCAGGATCGCAGTCGTCACCGCCGCCATGCCGGTTGCCGCCGAGCGCGCGGCCTCGGCGCCTTCGAGCTCGATCATGCGGCGCTCGAACATCGCAATCGTCGGGTTGGAATAGCGCGAATAGATGAAGCCGGGATCCTCGCCCTTGAACCGTGCCTCGCACTCCTCCGCGCTGGCGTAGACATAGCCTTGCGTCAGGAATAGCGCCTCCGAGGTCTCGCCATATTGCGAGCGCAGGGTGCCGGAATGGACCAGGCGGGTTTCGGGGCGATAGGCAGCAGACGACTTCGACATAGGACCCTCTCCGACATGACCGTCGAGGCGAAAACGGTCACAAAAAAACCGGCCTGGATATCTCCACGGGCCGGGATCACAGAGGTCCCCGGCCTGTTTAGCGACTTATTTAACGTGGCTGCAAGCCGGCCGGCTCAAATCACCACGGGATAAGTGATGCTCATATTCCGCAATGCCCTTTCCGTCAAGGCGTCCATCGGATAGCCGTAAAAGACTTGTATTTCCGGCATGTCCGGATGCACTCGACCCCTGATGAGGACCCCCGGTTGACGTTCACGGTCGCCGCCGACGCCAATGGTATCCTGCCCGACCGCATGATCGCGGCGATGGCGGAAGAAGGTCTCATCCTGCCCACCTACGACTTCGTCGAGAGCCAGATCCAGCCGGCGAGCCTCGATCTGCGCCTCGGCGACATCGCCTATCGGGTCCGCGCCAGCTTCCTCCCCGGGCCCGGTGCCACCGTGGCAGAGCGCATCGACGAGCTGAAGCTGCACGAGTTCAGCCTCGCCGACGGCGCGGTGCTCGAGACCAACTGCGTCTACATCGTGCCGCTGCTCGAGAGCCTCGCGCTGCCGCCGGAGATCGTCGCTGCCGCCAATCCGAAGAGCTCGACCGGCCGGCTCGACGTCTTCACCCGCGTCATCGCCGACGGCACCCGCCGCTTCGACATGATCGGCGCCGGCTATCACGGCCCGCTCTATGCCGAGATCAGCCCGAAGACGTTTCCTGTGCTGGTGCGCGAGGGCTCGCGTCTCAGCCAGGTGCGCTTCCGCACCGGCGATGCCATCCTCAATGCCGACGAGCTCGATGCGCTGCACGCCAGCGAGCGTCTCGTCGACATCGACGATGCCGATCTCTCGGGCGGCGTTGCCGTCTCGGTCGATCTCTCCGGCGAGAAGGCGAGCGGCTTCGTCGGCTATCGCGCCAAGCGCCACACCGGCGTCGTCGATGTCGACCGCCGCGCCGGCTACGCGGTGGAGGATTTCTGGGAGCCGATCTCGGCGCGCCCCGACGGCAGCCTGATCCTCGACCCCGGCGAGTTCTATATCCTCGCCTCCAAGGAAGCGGTGCAGGTGCCGCCCGACTACGCCGCTGAGATGGTGCCGTTCGATCCCCTGGTCGGCGAATTCCGCGTGCACTATGCCGGCTTTTTCGATCCCGGCTTCGGCTATGCCGGCGCTGGCGGGCTGGGATCGCGCGCCGTGCTGGAGGTGCGCTCGCGCGAGGTGCCGTTCATCCTCGAGCACGGCCAGATCGTCGGCCGCCTCGTCTACGAGAAGATGCTGGCCCGCCCCGACGCGATGTACGGCCAGCGCATCGGCTCGAATTACCAGGCGCAAGGCCTGAAGCTCAGCAAGCATTTCAGGGTGTAGTGCTAACCTCACCCACCGCTGTCATTCCCCGCGGAGGCGGGGAATCCAGTACGCCGCGGCCTCTCGATTCAAGCATGACCATCTCGGAGTACTGGATCGCCCGCCTTCGCGGGCGATAACACCGAGAGCGCGTCCGGTTGCGTCACCCGATCCGCGATGACACACTCCCGCAAAACAACAAGCCGGGAGCGAACATGACTATCGCACCAGACCTCGCGCAGCACGCGCAATGGAAGCGCTGGCGCGCCGTCGCCGATCTCTATCACGCTTACTTCACCGGGCTGATCCTCACCGTCGTCACGCGCCGCGGCACGGCGGATGCCGCAGAGTTCGTCTTCCGCGTGTTTCGTCGCCAGCAGCAGGAGCGTTTCCTGCCGGGGCTCAGCAAGCTCGGGATCGACCATCTGCCGCCGGCGGTCGCGGCTGCGCAATACCACTATCTCTCCAACTGGATCGGCGGCGTTCATGTCGAATACATGTACGAGAGCGACACCAAGGCCTGGATCCGCTATCCGCCGCCGCGCTGGATCTGGAAGGGTACCGCGATCTGTGGCGTGCCGGGCGAAGTCTCACGCGCCATGCTGCGCGGCTGGCACGCCAACAATGGCGCGGCCCTCGGCGACCTCAGGCTCGGCTTCGTCTGCACCAAGCAGAGCGTCGACGCCCAGGACGGGCTCGAAGGCTATTACCATCTCTACGACCATCCGCTCGAGCTCGACCAGCGCCTCGTGTTCGCGCGCCACCTCGAAGCACCTTTGTTCGATGCGAAGACGGCGCCCGCCTTGCCGGTCGCGAGCTGGCCAAGACCGCGGCTGGAAAAGGCCTATCGCAATTACGCGATGGAATATGTCCGCACCGCCGCGCCCGTGATGGTGCAGCTGTTCGGCCCGGAGGATGCCGGCTATCTGCTGCACCTCACCGGCAAGCTGATCGGCATGCAATTTTTCGACGAGGTCGCCGCGGCGCTGGCGACGACCCGCGGCGGAGCGCGAGAATTCGCATCGTTCCTGAACGCGCTGCTCGCCGCGCAGGATGATGCGGCCGAGATGACGCAATCGGAAGGCACGTTCGAGATCCGGCAGCAGAGCTGGAAGCTGATGGACGACGTCGCCGATTATCATCGCGCCTGCGCCAAGGTGCTGGAGGGATTGTTCGAAGGGCTCGCCGCAGGCTGCGGCCGGCACATCGGCGTGCAGATGCGCACCGCGGTAGGCGGGCGCCCACCGCTGGTGTGGACCATCGGTTAGGCGACGGCCGCAGCGGGCCTCACCTCGCCCCGCTTGCGGGGAGAGGTCGGATTGCATCGAAGATGCAATCCGGATGAGGGGGAGTCTCCGCGAGTCCAGCTCTCGCCGTCTTCGCGAATAGAGCCCCTCACCCCGACGCTCTTGGCGCGAGCAAGGCTCGTCGCGGCCCCGTAAGAACGGGGAGAGGGAGAAGAACGAATTCCACCGCTTGAAATGCGCTGCCGCAGGGCACGCCTGCATCGGGCGCAGGCAGAATCGGAGCACGCCGTGCTAACACGCCTCAGCCGCGCCATTCGCGCGAACGACGCCATTGGCACACCAAGTGATTGCTGCGCTGCAAACGGCGCCTGCGCCCGGGAGAGGACATGTCCGACATCGCCGAAATCCCGGTCGATGAGCAAGAGCGCCCACTGCCGCCGCCTTCGCCGCCGATCAGAAGCGCCCTGACCGAGGGGCCGATTCTGCGCACGCTGCTGTCGCTCGCCTGGCCGAACGCGATCGGTCTGTCGGCCGGCATTTGCGTGGTGATCGCCGAGACCTCCTATGTCGGCCGGCTCGGCGTCGAGGCGCTGGCGGCGATGGCGCTGGTGTTTCCGACGATCATTCTGACCATGACGATGTCCGGCGGCGCTATGGGCGGCGCGGTGGCTTCGGCCATTGCGCGTGCGCTCGGCGCCGGGAATCGCGAGCGCGCCGGCATATTGGCCGTGCACGCGATGCTGATCGGCATCAGCTTCGGCCTCGTCTTCATGCTGGGCATGTTGATCTTCGGGCCGAGGCTGCTCGAGATGCTCGGCGGCCGCGGCGATGTGCTGACGCATGCGATCGCCTACACGCAGGTGTTCTTCGGCGGCGCCGTGCTGCCTTGGCTGCTTAACACCATGGCGGGCATCTTGCGCGGTACCGGCAACATGAAGCTGCCGTCGTTCCTGATCCTCAACTCCGCGGCCTGGCAGATCGTGCTCGGCGGCACGCTCGGTCTCGGGCTCGGGCCAGTGCCGCAGTTCGGCATGCGCGGCGTCGCCGCTGGCGCGCTGATCGCCTACACTATGAACATCGGCATCATGAGCTGGTACCTGTTCTCCGGCCGCGCGCGGATCACGCTGAAGCTGCGCGGCCTGCGCATCCAATGGGCGATGTTCTTCGACATCCTCAAGGTCGGCGCCATCGCCTGCTTCTCGCCGCTGCAATCGGTGCTGACGATCTCCATCTTCACGCACATGCTGGCGCAGTTCGGCACTGCGATCCTCGCCGGCTACGGCGTCGGCGCGCGGCTCGAATTCCTGCTGACCTCGATCGCATTCTCGTTCGGCATTGCCTGCGTGCCGATGGTCGGGATGGCGATCGGTGCTGGCCGCATCGCGCGGGCCCGGCGCATCGCCTGGACCGCCAGCGTTGCTGCTTTCGTGGCGGTCGGCGTGCCGGCGTGCCTCGTTGCGATCTTCCCCGATCTCTGGGTCAACATGTTCACCGACAGTGTGGCGGTGCGCGCGGCGAGCCATCAATATCTTTCGACGGTCGGGCCGTTCTACGCCTTCTTCGGCCTGGCAACGACGATGTATTTCTCCTCGCAAGGCGCGGCCAAGGTGATCGGGCCCGTGCTGGCGCAGACCGCGCGGCTGATCTACATCGCCGGAATCGGCTGGTGGCTGTCGAGGCACGGCGCCAGCGCGCAGAGCTTCTTCTGGCTCGCCGCGAGCTCGATGGTCGTGCTCGGCCTCTTGTCGTGCTCCAGCGTCGTGCTGACACGCTGGGGACCGCGCGAGACGAAGCCTGCGATCAAGCCGGCGCTTTCGGCTGCGGACTAGCGACGCTTGTGGCGGCGATGGCCGCCGCCGGTATTGGCGAGACGCATCAATTGCGGGATCATCGCCATCATGTCGCTGCCGCCGCTGCCGCCGAGCATGCCCATGATGTCGCCGCCGCCCATGCTGCCGATCCCGACCGGCATGGTGCCGCCGCCCATCGGCGCGTAACCGCCGTAGCTCGGTGCACCGAATCCGCCGCCGAAATTGTCGCCGCCCATCATGCCGCCGAGCCCGCCGCCGCCGTTCTCCATCATGCGGCTCATCATCGGGCCCATGGTCTGCATCAGCATGGCGAAGCGGCGCTTGCCCATCTTCGCCTTCATCATCTCCAGCATCGGCGCCATCTGGGTCATCATGTCCTCGCCGCCGGCACCGCCGCCGCCGAGGAATTGCGCCTTTGCCGGCACGCTCGAGATCGAAAACAGCAGCAGCATCGCGGCCGCCTGGCAGATCACCTTGTCCGCACCTCTCATGGCATGCTCCTCGCGTGCGTGGCGCCGCCGGGAGAGCAGAGCCGACCGGACGCACGCGGGCATGGTTACGGCCGGCGAGGACGGGCTTCTGTGAGAAAACTCACAGTGAACGATCAGGCTGCCGCGGGCGGAAACGCCTTGTGCATGGCGGCCACCGCCTCCTTGGTTTGCCCCTGAACGTAGGGCGCGAGCTCGTTCGGCAGCATGTCGATGATCCAGACGAGGCGGCAGCTCGCCTCGCCCTCGGCAATGACCTGCACCGAGGCGCTGTAATGCCTCAGCCGCTCGTTGCTGATGGCATAGACGAGGCGCCGCCGCGTATCGTCGCAATCGACCAGCACCTCGCGCGCGACCGAGCCGTTGGCAAAGGTGACGATGCGCGCATCGCCGTCGAGCGTGCACGCGGTGACGAAGCCCGGCACCAGCCGCCGATGCAGCGCGCCGAAATCGCGCACCGCGTCCCAGACGTCGCGCGCGGAGGCGGGGAGGGAGATGTCGTTGTGGATGGAGGCCATGATCTCTCCTGGAATGCGTAGGGTGGGCAAAGGCGCGCTCTTCGCGCGCCGTGCCCACCATTCATCGGGCGTTGTCGCGAGCAATTGGTGGGCACGCTACGCTTTGCCCACCCTACGCGATCTCGCAATGACGGAGCGAGTGGCTAGCGCTCACACACAAACCGCCTCGACATTGTTGCCATCAGGGTCGATCAGGAACGCGGCGTAGTAGGTCGGGCTGTAATCCCTGCGTGGGCCGGCGCCGCCATTGTCGCGACCGCCGCTCTTCAGCCCTTCGCTATGGAACGCCTTGACTGCGTCGTGATCCTTGGCGCGAAACGCGATATGCGCACCATCTGCCTTGCGGCCCTTGTTCAGGTGCAGCCACAGCGCCGGCTCGCCCTTCGGCCCGAAACCGGCATAACCGTCGCCGCTCGAGCACAGGACAAAACCGAGCGGCGCCAGCACCGCGCTGTAGAAGCGCGTGGCGGCGTCGAGGTCGGCAACGCGCAATCCGATGTGGTCGTACATGTTCGTCTCCATTGCGAAGAAGCGTGCCGCGAAGGGCACGCGCCGGAGACGACCCTAGTCAGTTGAGGGCAAGCTGCTCTTGGAGAATCTTGCGCTCCCCCTTCGACGCCTGCCGGAACTTGGTCGGCGACACGCCGGCGGCGCGATGGAAGGTGCGGACGAAATTGGAGAGATCGCCGAAGCCGACGTCATAGGCGATATCGGTGACGGCGATGTCCTCGTCAGCGAGCAGCCGTGCCGCGTGGCGCAGCCGGGAGCGCACCAGATATTGATGCGGGGTGACACCGAGCACGGCCGAGAACAGCCGCAGGAAATGAAACGGGCTCAATCCCGCCTGCTTGGCTGCTTGCTCGAGGTCGAGCTCGGCATGCGAGTTATCGTCGATCCACAGCGCCGCCTCCACCGCGCGGCGGCGGTCGCGTGCGGTGGGAGTGGCCGGCTTGCGCGCTTTGCCCGAGACGGCGTCGACAAAACGGCCGGCCAGGATCTGGCCGATCTCGTCGAGGCCGAGATCGCTGTTGCCTTCTGCTGCCGTCTGGGCCAGCTCGCCCAGCACCATCAGCTCGGGCAGCGGCGGCGTTGCGCCGATCTGCCAGACCTCGCGCCGCCCGCCGAGGGCGTCGACCAGGTCCTCGCTGAAGAAGAAGCCGAGGCAGACGTCGCCGGACACGTGCTCATGCGTGCAGGTGTATTCCTCGCCGGGGGCGCCGATCAGCATCGAGCCCGCCACCAGCTCGAAGAAGCCGGCGCGGCAATGGCAGCCGAAGCTGCCGGAGCGGACATAGGCGATGGAATGGCCTGTGCGGCATTCCGCAAACGGCCTGTCGTCCGGTCCCGCATCGCAGCGAAACTCGGAAGCCGTGATCGAGGGCGTCGTCAGCAACGTGGTGGCGTGCATCCCGCGTATTTAGGTAGGCGCGCGGGGCGGAGCAACCGGCAGCAGCACCTCGAACAGCGTCTTGCTGGCGATGGGATGGGCCCCTTCCAGCGCCAGCAGCCGCCGCTTGGAGATCACGCCGCCATAGGGCGAGAGCCGGTCGGCGTAATTGCCAGCCTCCAGCACCCGGTGGCAGGGCACGATCAGCATGAAGGGATTTTTCGCAATCGCCTGCGCCACGGAATAGGACGCGCCGGAGGCGCCCAGCGCCCGGGCGACCTCGTGATAGGTGCGTGTCTCTCCGCGCGGAATGCTGCAGGTGTACTCGTAGACGCGCCGGTCGAAGCCGGGCACCCCGCCGGCGTCCAGGCTAACCTCGGAGAAGTCGGGATCGTGACCTTGCAGCAGGCCCGTGATGCCCTCGATCGCAAGCTCAGCGTTCTCGGACGGGCGCTGCTCCCGCGCCTCGGGATGGACCTGGAAAATCCGGCGGCGGGTGTCGATCTCCCGCGCCTCCGGCAATTGCAAGGCGACCACGCCGGTGCCGCTCCAGATGATGCCGCAACGGCCGATGGCCGTATCGAATATTGCGTAAGCCCGCCCCACCATGCACACGCCCCACTCAGTGCACGTTTCTCCCCGGAGAAGCGATCATAACACCGCCACAATCCGGCGCACCTGGAATCTTATCAGGACGTTAACAACCGCCCCGCTGGTCGCGCCAAACCGCTTGGCGGCAGGCGCCGTCTCGGCTAATCAAGAGGGGCGCAAAGCGCACATCGCGGGCGTAGTTCAATGGTAGAACGGCAGCTTCCCAAGCTGCATACGAGGGTTCGATTCCCTTCGCCCGCTCCAGCCCTTAGTTAGGCAGGCTTCTCAGAAACTGGACGATCGCCGCGTTCACCTCCGCCGGCCGCTCCTGCTGCGTCCAATGTCCGCAGCCGGGCAGCATCTTGATGTCGCGCAGCTGCGGCACCCATTGCTTCATGTTGGCGAGATGTTCGGCGGCACCGGGGAAGGCGATGACCATGTCATGGTCGCCGGCGATGAAGAGCGAGGGCACCACCACCTGCATGCCCTCGAATGCTGCCATCAGCTCCCAATTGCGATCGATGTTTCGGTAGTAATTGAGCGGCCCGCGAAAGCCGCTGCGCGCAAATTCGGCAGCGTAGTGGTCGAGCTCGGCGGCACTCAGCCACGACGGAAGCGGCACCGGCACCTTCGGCAGCATGCCGTCCTTTCGGGAGACCATGCCGGCGGCGACCGTCCGCCCTTGACGCTCGGCATTGGCGCGGATCGCGGTCGCCCCTTCGCCGGAACCGCCGAAGAGCATGGCGCCGAGCGTTGCGCGAGGATCCCGCTCGAACTCCGCTTCGGCGATACCTGGCTCCTGGAAGTACAGCTGATAGAACTGCGCATCCGCCGTCTGCGGCATGACGCTCGTCGGCCGCACGGGACTGCGCGGCCGATACGGTACGCTGAGGATAGCGGCGGCCCAGAAGCGATCGGGCCGCAGGCGCGCCGTGTGCCAAGCGATTGTCGCGCCCCAGTCATGTCCAACGATGACGGCGTCCTTTGCCTCGAACGCGTCGAGCACGCCGACGAGATCGCCGACCATATGGAGGATCGTGTATTGATCGATCGCTTCGGGCCGGTCGCTCTTTCCGTAGCCGCGCATATCCGGTGCGACCGCGTGGTAGCCAGCCGCCGCCAGCGCCTCGAGTTGATGCCGCCAGGAGTACCAGCCTTCCGGAAAGCCATGGCAGAGCAGCACCATAGGCCCGTCGCCCTGCTCGGCGACATTGAGGCTGATGCCGTTGGCTTTGATCCTCCGCTGCGTCGGGCCATCCATTCGTCGCCTCCGATTTTTTGTGGTTGGGGCGCATCCTAATCGGGCGTACGGCCTGCGCAAAATTTCTAATATATTGGACTGCCGCTCCCGGCGTGTGCCTCCGCGCGCGCTAAGCTTCTCTCACCCCGGCGGATGCGGTCCTCGTATCGGGCGATGTTCGGATGAAACCCATGGACCAGCAAAAACTCGATCGCGCCATCGGTCGGCGCCTGAAGACGCTGCGGACGCAGGCAGGCATGACGTTGAACGAGCTTGCAGGCCGCTCCGGCGTCAGCCGGGCCATGATCGGGCGGGTGGAGCGGGCGCAGAGCAGTGCGACGGCGGCGCTGCTAAACAAGCTCTGCGCGGCGCTCGACGTCACGCTCAGCGATGTCGTCGCGCTCGCCGAGAAGCCGCCGGAGCGCCTGGTGCGGCTGGCGGACCAGCCGCTCTGGCGCGACCCCGACAGCGGCTATCGCCGGCGGCACGCCTCGCCGCCGGATGCGGCCAGCGGCATCGAGATCATCGTGGTCGACCTTCCCGCCGGCGCGCGCGTCTCCTACAGCCCCTGGGGCCGCAACGCCTTCACCCAGCAGCTCCTGATGCTGGAGGGCGCGATCGCCGTGCATATCGACGCCAAGGCGGTGCGGCTGCGCGAGGGCGATTGTCTGGATTTCGACGTGATGCGCGCGGTGATCTTCGAGAACGAAACCAAGCAGGACGCGCGCTACGTCATCATCGTCAGACGCGGCGCGTCCTACGGCAAGATGTGAGGGCAGGACGTGGAGACGAGCACGATGCAGATCCGGACCGGCGACACCTATGATCCGCGCGTCGTCGCGCTGCTCGATCACCACGTTGCTGCTGCGCGGGCGCAGACGGCGCCGGGCAGTGCCCATGCGCTCGATCTCGCGGGCCTGCGTGCACCCGACGTCGCATTCTGGACCGGCTGGGACGGCGAGACGCTGGTCGCGACCGGCGCGCTGAAGACGCTTTCGGCTGGCCATGGCGAGGTCAAGTCGATGCACACGCTGCAGACCGCGCGCCGGCGCGGCTATGGCGGCCAGATGCTGCGCCACATCATCGCGGAAGCCCGCGCGCGCGACATGACGCGGCTCAGCCTCGAGACCGGCTCGTGGGACTATTTCAAGCCGGCACACGCACTCTATCTGGCGCACGGTTTCGTCGCATGCGGCCCGTTCGAAGGTTATGTCGAGGATCCCAACAGCCTGTACCTGACGCTCGACTTGTCGGCGCCAGAGCGCGAATAGCTTAAGAGCGCGTCTCCTCGATCTTGTCGAGCACGCGCTCGGGGGCGATGTCCCGGGCCGCCTCCTGCAGGTCGCGCTCCGCGTCCGGCTTGACGTCGAGCCGCTCGGCGACCTGAGTGAGCAGGCGGGCCACCTTGGTCAGCTCGTGCTCGGCGAGCAGGCTGATCTGGAGATCGAGATCGGCGCGCTTGTCGGCCGCCGCGGTCATGCGGTTCTGCGAGATCAGCACGAAGGTGGAGAGGAAGATCGCCTCCACCGAGGCGATCATCGCCAGCACGACGAAGCTCTCGTCCCAGGCCGGAATTCCCGGAATCCAATGCAGGTTGGCAATGATCCAGAACCCGAACAAGGCGAGGTGCAGGTAGACGAAGATCATGCTGCCGGTGAAGGCCGTGATCGCGTCCGCGACCTTGTCCTGCCCGCTTGCCGCCTGCTGCTCGCGGCGCCGCCGCGCCACCAGCGCCTGGATGTTGCGCTCGAGCGTCGGGCTCAGCCCCTCGCCGGAATCATGGGTGATGTCGTTACGCACGCCCCGGCAACGGCCCGCCGGGGAAGCCGTTCCTGGAAGGGGAAGCAAAAAGACCGATCCCCTCATCAAATGAGTTGCGTACCTCAAAACACCTCTGCTAGCCTTCAGCCATGGCCGAGACCCTCGCCCCGACTGTGCTGACGCTGAAGGACATCGCCCGCGAGGCCGGTGTCAGCCTCGCCACGGTCGATCGCGTGCTGCACAACCGGCCGGGGGTCCGCCCGGATACGGTCCGGCGCGTCAAGGACGCCATCGCGCGCAATTCGTTCCAGCCGCATGTGGCCGCCGCCGAGCTCGCGCGCGGCCGGGCCCGCCGCTTCGCCTTCGTGATGCCGTCGGGCTCGAACCCGTTCATGCAGCAGATCGAGGCCTATCTCGGCGAGATGGCGGGCTGGCTGTCGGCCCGCCGCCTCAATGTCGAGATGATCGCAACCGACGTGTTCGAGCCCGCCGCGCTCGCGGCCTCGCTCGAGGCGCTGTCCGGCGACTATGACGGCGTCGCCGTGGTGGCGCTGGACCATCCGAGCGTCCGCGCCGCCATCAATGACCTCGTCGATGCCGGCGCCAAGGTCGTGACGCTGGTCTCGGATGTGCCGTCCTCGCGCCGCCACCATTATGTCGGCATCGACAACATCGCCGCGGGCCGCACCGCCGGCGCGCTGGTCGGGCGCCTGGTCGGCCAGAGGTCCGGCAAGGTCGCGATCATCGCGGGCTCGCAGGGCCTGCGCGACCATGCCGAGCGCATCTTCGGCTTCAACCAGGTGATGGCGACGGAATTCCCCGATCTCAGCGTGCTGCCGGTGCTGGAAGGGCGCGATGAAGATGATCGTTCGGAGCAGCTGCTGGCGCGGCTGCTCGGCAAGCATGGCGACATCGTCGGTCTCTACAACGTCGGCGCCGGCACGCAGGGCGTCGCCAAAGCGCTGAACAGCAAGGCGTTGAACGACAAGGCCTCTGGCGCGGCCGGGCGTGACAAGCAGGTGGTGTTCGTCGGACACGACGTCACCGCGCTGACGCGCCGCTTGCTACTGCAGGGCGTGATGGATGCCGCGATCTCGCAGAACCCCGGACATGAAGCGCGCGCGGCCGTCCGCGTGCTGCTCGCGCTTGCCCGCGGCGAGCCGATCTTGAGTGAACAGGAGAAGATCCGGATCGACATCGTGATGCGGGACAATCTGCCCTAGCGGCAGCTGAACTTGGAAACGGGACCGCCAGCGGGGAAAAGCGACGCAAGATCGCTCTCCCGCGGCAGGCGAAAGGGAGGACGATTTGTATCTCGGGATCGACATCGGCACGTCCGGTGTGAAAGCGGTGCTCGTGAGCGAAGCCGGCGCGGTTGTCGCGACGGCGGCGCGCGAGCTTGCGCTGTCGCACCCGGCGCCGCTGTGGTCCGAGCAGGATCCCGACGCCTGGGTCGATGCGGCCGTCGGCGCCGTCGACGATCTCGCCGCGCGCCATCCGCGCGAGGTTGCGCAGGTGCGCGGCATCGGGCTGTCGGGTCAGATGCACGGTGCGACGCTGCTTGGCGAGGACGGCCGGCCGCTGCGTCCGGCCATCCTCTGGAACGACGGCCGCTCGCAGGCCGAATGCGCCGCGCTGGAGCGGCGCTGTCCCTCGCTGCACGCGATTGCCGGCAATCTCGCGATGCCGGGCTTCACCGCGCCGAAGCTACTCTGGGTGGCACGGCACGAGCCGAAGATCTTCGACCGCGTGGCAAAGGTGCTGCTGCCGAAAGCCTATGTCCGCTATCGCCTCACCGGCGAGATGGTCGAGGACATGTCGGACGCGTCAGGCACGCTGTGGCTCGACGTCGGCCTGCGGCGCTGGTCCGCGCTGCTGCTGCATGCCACCGGGCTCGATCTGCACCACATGCCGCGCCTCGTCGAGGGCAGTGCGGTGAGCGCGGTGCTCGCGCCTGAATACGCGCAGCGCTGGGGCATGGCGAAAAATGTCGTGGTCGCGGGCGGCGCCGGCGACAATGCGGCCAGCGCGATCGGGCTCGGCGCCATCGCGCCGGGCGATGCCTTCCTGTCGCTGGGAACGTCGGGTGTCCTGTTCCGCGTCACCGATCGCTTCGCCCCCGCGCCGGCTTCAGCGGTGCATGCCTTCTGCCACGCGCTGCCCGGCCTCTGGCACCAGATGGGCGTGATGCTGTCGGCCGCAGCTTCGCTCGCCTGGCTGGCCGGCGTGATGGAGACGCCGGCCGCAGCGCTCCTGGCGCCGCTCGGCGAGCGCGTCGATGCACCTGGCACGGTCCAGTTCCTGCCTTATCTCGACGGCGAGCGCACGCCGCACAACGATGCCGCGGCCAGCGGCGCTTTCGTCGGTCTGCGCGGCGCGACCGGGCGTTCAGAGATCGTGCAGGCCGTGCTCGAAGGCGTCGCCTTTGCCGCGCGCGACAATCTGGCGGCGCTGAGCGCAGCCAGCGGGCCGATCGCCGAGGTCGATCTCGTCGGCGGCGGCTCGCGCTCGCCGCTATGGGCGCAGATCTGCGCCGACGTGCTCGGCATGCCCGTCCACCGCGTCGAGGAAGGCGAGGTCGGCGCCGCGCTCGGCGCTGCGCGGCTCGGCCGGCTCGCCGCGACCGGCGAGAACCCCGCGGACGTCTGCACGCGCCCGCGCAGGCTCGCAAGCTTCACACCCCGCCCGTCCGTCGCTGCGGCCTATGACGAGGCCTATCGGCGATGGCGCGCGCTTTATCCCGCATTGAAGGAGCCTTAAGTGAACGCGCCAGCCAAATTCTTCGATGCAAGTGCACCCGTCGCCTTCGGCGGCAAGGAGGCCGAAGGTGCGCCCGCCTTCCGCTGGTACGACAAGGACCGCCTGGTGCATGGCCGCCGGCTCGAGGATCACTTGCGCTTTGCGGTCTGCTATTGGCATTCGTTCTGCTGGCCGGGTGGCGATCCCTTCGGCGGCGAGACCTTCCTGCGGCCTTGGCACCACGGCACCGACGCGATGACGATGGCGCGCGCCAAGGCCGATGCCGCCTTCGAGCTGTTCCGCCTGCTGGACGTCCCCTTCTTCACCTTCCACGACGTCGATGCGGCGCCGGAGGGCGCTTCGCTCGCCGAGTCCGTCGCCAACCTCAACGCCATCGCCGATCTGTTCGAGCAGAAGATGGCATCGAGCAAGGTCCGCCTGCTCTGGGGCACTGCGAACCTGTTCACGCACCGCCGCTACATGGCGGGCGCCGCGACCAATCCGGATCCCGACATCTTCACCTATGCCGCCGGCCAGGTCCGTGCCGCACTGGAGGTGACGCACCGGCTCGGTGGGCAGAACTACGTGCTGTGGGGCGGACGCGAGGGCTACGAGACGCTGCTCAACACCGATCTCAAGCGCGAGCTCGACCAGCTCGGCCGCTTCGTCTCGCTCGTCGTCGAGCACAAGCACAAAATAGGCTTCAAGGGCCCGCTGCTGATCGAGCCGAAGCCGAAGGAGCCGACCAAGCATCAATATGATTTCGACGTCGCCACCTGCTACGGCTTCCTCGAACGCTACGACCTGCTCAAGGACGTCAAGCTCAACATCGAGCAGAACCACGCCATCCTCGCCGGTCACTCCTTCCATCACGAGGTCGCGCTGGCCGAGGCGCTCGGCGTGTTCGGCTCGCTCGACATCAACCGGGGCGACGATCTGCTCGGCTGGGACACCGACCAGTTCGCGATGAACGTGCCGGAGCTGGCGCTGGTGTTCCACGAGATCCTGAACCGCGGCGGCTTCACCACGGGTGGACTCAATTTCGATGCCAAGATCCGCCGCCAGTCGATCGATCCCGATGATCTCATCCATGCCCATGTCGGCTCGATGGATGCCTGTGCGCGGGCCTTCCTCGCCGCCGCCGACATGCTCGACGCCGGCACGCTGAGTGCGCCGCTCGCAAAGCGCTACGAGGGCTGGGCCAGCCCGGAGGGCCGCGCCATTCTCGGCGGCCAGCGTTCGCTCGCCGATCTCGCCGACCGTGCGATGTCTCCCGGCTTCGATCCGCAGCCGCGCTCGGGCCGGCAGGAATATCTGGAAACCCTGGTCAACCGCTATGTCTGAGGAAACGCCGCTGATGACGAAGACTGACGCGACGCCGGTGCTCGAGCTCACCGGCATCGGCAAGGAGTTCGGCGCGATCCGCGCGCTGCACGACGTCGATATGCAGGTCTGGCCCGGCGAGGTGGTCGGCCTGATGGGCGACAACGGCGCCGGCAAGTCGACGCTGGTGAAGATCATCGCCGGCAATTTCCGTCCCACGCATGGCGAGATGCGCTTTGCCGGCAGCGCGGTGCATTTCAACCGGCCGGTCGATGCCCGCGCCGTAGGCATCGAGGTCGTCTACCAGGACCTCGCGCTGGCGGATAATCTCACGGCCGCCGCCAACGTCTTCCTCGGCCGCGAGTTGAAGCGCAGGTTCGGACCGATTGCCTTGCTCGACCACAAGGCGATGGCATCGCGCGCGCTGGAGCTGTTCGGCGAGCTGCGTTCGGAGACGCGCCCGGACGATCTCGTCAGACAGATGTCGGGCGGCCAGCGCCAGGCGGTCGCGATCGCGCGTACCCGGCTCTCCAATGCGCGGCTGGTAATGATGGATGAGCCGACCGCCGCGATCTCGGTGCGCCAGGTCGAGCAGGTGCTCGGCCTGATCCACCGGCTCAAGGAGCAGGGCGTCGCCGTGATGCTGATCTCGCACCGCATGCCCGACGTGTTCGCCGTATGCGACCGCGTCGTCGTCATGCGACGCGGCGAGAAGCGCGCCGACAAGTCGATTCACCAGACCTCCCCCGAGGAGGTCACCGCCCTCATCACCGGTGCGAAGGAGGCGGCGTGATGGCCATGCCCTTGGAATCCCCGATCAGCTTCACCAATGTCGGCAAGATCAGGTGGTGGCAGCGCGGCATCTTCGCCTCGCAGACCGGCTACGTCCTGCTCGCGCTGGCGGTGCTGCTGGTGATCATGCATTTCGCCAGCCCCTACTTCTTCACCCAGGGCAACATGCAGAACGTGGCGAAGAACTTTTCCTTCATCGCCATTGCGACGCTCGGCGTCACCTTCGTGATCATCACCGGCGGTATCGACCTGTCGGTGGGATCGATGATGTGCTTTTCCGCCATGATCACATCGATGGTGATGACCGAGCTGTCGGCGCCCGGATCGCCGCTGGTGCACATGGCCGCCGACGGCAAGACCGTGCTCGCCAATGTTCCGGGGCTGATCCTGCTTGTCTCGATCCTCGCCGGCCTCGGCGCCGCGCTGATTGCCGGCCTCGTCAACGGCTTCTGCATCGCCGTGCTCGGCCTGTCACCCTTCGTCACCACGCTCGGCATGCTCTCGATCGTGCGCGGGCTCGGCTATGTCGTCTCCAACGGACGCGGCAGCTTCCCGGGTGGGCCCGACGCCGATTATTTCTATGCGCTCACGTCCGGTGACGTGCTCGGCGTGCCGGCGCCGTTCATCTATCTCGTGATCCTGGCGCTGACCATGGCGGTGGTGCTGCACCACACCTCGTTCGGCCGCCACGTCTTTGCGCTCGGCGGCAACGAGAAGGCGGCCGAGCTCACCGGCATTCCGGTGGTGCGGGTGAAGATCGAGGTCTACGTGATCTGCGCGCTCGCCGCGGGCCTGCAGGGCATCATCATCTCCGGCTGGCTCGGATCGGCGCCGGCCAACATGGCGATGTCCTACGAGCTCAACGTGATCGCGGCGGCCGTGATCGGTGGTGCCAATCTCGCCGGCGGCATCGGCGGTCCGCTCGGGGCCATCGTCGGCTGCGTGCTGCTGGAGGTGATCCGCAACGGCCTCGTGCTGGCCCAGGTCTCCTCGTACTGGCAGCAGACGTTGGTCGGCGTGATCATCATTCTGGCTGTGCTGGTCGACCGCGTCCGCTCGCGGATGACCTGACATGACGACATCTCGGGAAGGCAAGGAAAACGTCGCCTATCCGCTTCCCGGGGGCTTTCGAGGGGATAGGCACCAACAAGAGTGGAGGAGACAATGAGGAAACTGCTTCTTGCCGGCATCGCGGTTGCGATGATGGCGACGCCGGCGTTTGCTGCGAACTACCGCTTCGTCATCGTGCCGAAGGCGATGAACAATCCGTTCTTCGATTTTTCGCGCGACGGCTGCCTGAAGCGCGCCAAGGAGCTCGGCAACATCGAGTGCATCTACAAGGGACCGGTCGAGCATGAGCCGGCGAACCAGGCCCAGATCATCCAGGACTTCATCACGCAGAAGGTCGACGGTCTCGCCATCTCGGTCGCGGACGTCGCGGCCATGACCAAGTCGATCGAGGCGGCGACCGCCGCCGGCATTCCGGTCATCACCTTCGATGCCGACGCGCCGGGCTCCAAGCGCATCGCCTATATCGGCACCAACAACAAGGAGTTCGGCCTGGCCCTGGGCAAGGAATTGCTGAAATTGCGGCCTGACGGCGGCAAATACGCGATGGTCTCCGGCGGTCCCGGCGCAAAGAACCTGGCCGAGCGTGTCGACGGCGTGCGCGAGGCGCTGAAGGGCTCGAAATGGACCGAGGTCGCGGGTTCGCCGAGCTTCTGCAACGACGATCCCGCGCTCGCGGTCCAGCAGATGACGGACATGCGCACCGCAACGCCGGATCTCGCCGCCATCGTTCCGATCGGCGGCTGGCCGATGTTCGCGCCCGAAGGTTTCAAGGCCTTCGCCAGCAGGAACAAGAAGGACATCGATTCCGGCAAGTTCACGCTGGTCGTCGCCGATACGCTGAAGATGCAGCTCGAGCTGCTGCGTGACGGCTATGCCAATGCGCTGGTCGGCCAGCGTCCGTTCGAGATGGGCGAGAAGGCGATGGACACGCTGCTCGCCATCAAGAAGGGCGAGAAGGTGCCGGAGATCGTCTACACCGGCCTCGATCTCGTCACCAAGGACAACGTCGCGAAGATGTTGAAGTAGGAGCGCTGCCCAGCCCCGCGCTTCTGCATGCCTCTCCCGCTTGCGGTTTCCGCAAGCGGGAGAGATGATTTGGAATGGACGACGACTGCTGGAAGGCGATGGGAATGAAAAGGTCGCGGCTCGGCGCTCTCGATGTCACCTCGATCGGCCTCGGTTCAGCCCCGCTCGGCGGATTGTTCTCGCCCGTCAGCGATGCCGATGCGCAAGCGACGATTGAACGCGCCTGGTCGCTCGGTGTCCGATTCTTCGACACCGCCCCGCTTTACGGCTTCGGCCTCGCGGAGCGGCGGCTGGGCGCCTTCCTGCGGCAACAGAGGCGCGACTCCTACGCCATCTCGACCAAGGTCGGCCGCCTGCTGCGCGCACCGGACAATGCTGCGCCGGAGGACGAGCACTACAAGGGCACGCCGCGCGAGCGGCCGGTGTTCGATTTCAGCTATGACGGCGTGATGCGGTCGGTGGAGGAGAGCCTGCAGCGCCTCGGCCTCGACCGCGTCGACGTCCTGCTCGTGCATGATCCCGACGATCACTATGACGATGCCGTCACCGGCGCCTTCCGCGCGCTCCAGCGCCTGCGCGAGGACGGCACGGTGAAGGCGATCGGCGCCGGCATGAACCAGTCGGGGATGCTGGCTCGCTTCGCCGAGGCCGTGCCGGTCGACTGCTTCCTGCTCGCCGGCCGCTACACGCTGCTCGACCAGGGCGCACTGGATGCGCTGTTTCCGCTGTGCCAGGCCAGCAATATCGGCATCCTGCTCGGCGGCATCTACAACAGCGGCATCCTGGCCAATCCGCGGGCCAGCGCGAAATTCAACTATCAGGATGCTGATGCTGCGCTCGTGGCACGCGCGCTGGAGCTCGACGAACTTTGCCGCGGGCACGGCACCGAGCTGAAAGCCGCCGCGCTGCAATTCTGCATGGCCCATCCGGCGGTGACGGTCGCCGTGATGGGCGCGCGCAATGCCGCCGAGGTCGCCGACAACATCGCGATGTCCGAGAAGGCGGTGCCGCCGGCATTCTGGCAGGAGCTGCGGGCACGAAAGCTGGTCGATACGCGCGCGCCGCTTCCTGGCGGAGGTTGAGGCATGATCGTCGATGCACACCAGCATTTCTGGGATCCGGCGCGCGCCGATTATCCCTGGATGGAAGGGGACGAGCTGGCGCCGATCCGCCGTGCCTTCGGCCCGGCCGATCTCGCGCCGCTGCTACAGGCGAACGGCATCGAGGCCAGTATCGTGGTGCAATGCCGCTCCGCGCTGGAGGAGACCGAGGAGTTTCTGCGTATCGCGGCTGCAACGCCCTCGGTGGTCGGCGTGGTCGGCTGGGCCGATCTCACCGATGCGGCGCTCGGCGAGACGCTCGACCGGCTGCGCGCTCTGCCTGGTGGCGACAAGCTGGTCGGCATCCGCCACCAGGTCCACGACGAGCTCGATGCGGATTGGCTGCTGCGCGAGGACGTCCAGCGCGGACTCACGGCCGTGTTCGCCCACGATCTCGCTTACGATTTCCTTGTCCGCAGCCGCGAGCTGCCCGCGGCGGTCGCAACCGCGCAGGCCTTTCCGCACGCGCGTTTCGTGCTGGATCACGCCGCCAAGCCGCCGATTGCCGCCGGCGGGAGCGCGGAATGGACCGAGCGCATCGCAGCGCTGGCTGCCTGCGGCAATGTCTGGTGCAAGATCTCGGGATTGGCGACCGAGGCGGTCTGGGACGACTGGAATGCAGAACGGCTGTTTCCGTTCGTGGAGCACGCCGCGAAATGTTTCGGCGAAGACCGGCTGATCTTCGGATCGGATTGGCCCGTATGCCTGCTCGCGGGAAGCTACGGCGAGATCAAGACCGCGCTGGAGACCTGCCTGGCGAGGCTCGGCCCGCGCGTGCGGGGCAAGGCTTTCGGCGTGAATGCCAAGGCTGTGTATCGCTTGGATTAATCTGCAGTGGATGTGCGCTCTTACCCTCTCCCCTTGTGGGAGAGGGTGGCTCGCCGCGAAGGGGCGAGACGGGTGAGGGGTCTCTCTCCGCGAGCTCGCGTGTGGATAGATACCCCTCATCCGGCGCTTCGCGCCACCTTCTCCCACAAGGGGAGAAGGAAAAGGCGACGGGGCCCGCCTCGCTACTCCGACATCGGCTTGTCGGAGATGTCCCAGTCTTTCCCGGTGAAGGTGGAGATGAACAGCGTCTTCATCGGTGTGTAGTCCTCGGGCGTGTAGCTGTAGGTGACGCCATCGAGGAAATACGGCGAGTGGAAACCTTGCAAGTTCGATGCCTGCTTCAGCACGTTGGCGCGGGTGAGCTCGTTGCCGCAGCGGCGCAGGATCTCGGCCATGGTGGCGGCCTGCCCATAGCCGGCGAAGGCGATGGTGTTGTCGGGATCGATCGCCGGCGTGTACTTCTTGCGCAGCTCCTCGAACGCCATCACGTCCGGGTCCTTCTCCCATTTCGGCAGGCCGACCTCCTTGTTGTAGCGGATCGCGACGATGCCGGTGGCGTTCTCGAGCCCCGCGGCATTGAGGATCGAGCGGCCCGTGGAGCCGGCGGACAGGAGGTGCAGCGGCTTCCAGCCGAGCTCGGCCACTTTCCGGATCGACTGCGACGAGGCCTTGCCGGTCGAGATGTTGTAGAAGACGTCGGCTCCGGACTTGGAGAGATTGATGAGCTGCGAATCGACGGTCGGCTCGGTGAGATCGTAGGTCTGCTCCATGATCACTTGCGCGGTGCCGCCGGCGTCAGCCAGCACCTTCTTGAAGGGACCGAGGAAGTCGCGGCCGAAATCGTCGTTCTGGTAGAGGATGCCGATCTTCGCGTTCGGCTTCACGCTGACGACGTGCCGCGCGAGGATGCGCGCCTCGGTCGGATAGAGCGGCAGGCCCGCCATCGTCCACTTGAACTCTTTCGGATTATTCCACTTCGACGCGCCGGTGTTCAGCAGGAGCTGCGGCACGCCCTTGGAGTTCAGGTATTTGTGCACGGCGGTCTGCGGCGCGGTGCCGAGCGAGCCGTACAATGCGAGCACTTCCTCCTGCTCGACCAGCCGGCGCGTGGCCTCGACGCATTTCGGCGCGCTGTAGGCGTCGTCCATGGTGAGGAACTTGACCTTGCGCCCGTTGATGCCGCCCTTCTCGTTCAGCATCTGGAAATAGGCTTCGCCGACGCGGCCGAGCACGCCGTAGAGCGAGCCGGGGCCGGAATGCGGCACGGTCTGACCGATCTTGATCTCGGTGTCGCTGGCACCCGCATCGTATTTCTTCTCCGCGGCCCAGACGTAGGGCGCGGGCAATGTCGATGCGGCGATGGTGGCGAGCGCGCCGGCGCTGAAATCGCGCCGCGATGGATTCTTGGTCATTGTTGTTTTCTCCCTGATGCGCGCATTGTGCTGACATCGCAGCTCGGCTCGCAAGTGGGAAGTCGCAGCTTTGCGACGCAATGACGCTCAAATCGCAAGGTGTTAGCGCCTAGACTCAAGTTTTCTCGGCGACGACGACGAGGCCACGCACCGGCTCGTTGTTCTCGGTGCGTGGCGAGGCCGGCTCCAGCGTCAGCAGCTTCATCCCCGCCTTCGCGATGGCGCTGCGCACATATTCCGCGGAATGGGCATAACGCAGGCCATCGCCGAGCACGATGCCGTCGCCCGCATGCGTCTCCAGCGTGAAGGCGAGCACGCCGCCTGAGACGAGCACGCGCCTTACTTCGCTCAGCACCGGCGCGAGATCGGAGAGATAGACGAACGCATCCGCGGCCACGATGAGGTTCGCGCTCGCGTCGGCCTTGCCGCGCAGGCCCTCGATCATGTCGGCGACTTCGAGTTCGGCATAGAGGTTCGTCGCCCGCGCCTCCTTGATCATGCCGGGCGACAGATCGATGCCGGTGAAATGATCGACCTGCTTGGCGAAGGCAGCTGCCGCGAGCCCGGTGCCGCAGCCGAGATCGATGGTGCGCTTGAAGTAGGCGGGCTTCTTGGCGGCGACGCGCGCCGCCAGCACCGCCTTGAAGATCAGCGTGGGCGCGCGATAGCCGAGATCGTTGATCAGCGCGTGCTCGAACCGCGGCGCGTACTGGTCGAACAGCGCCTGCACGTAGGCCTTGGGCATCTCCGCCATTTCGGTATCGCCGAGCCGCATCAGGTGCAGGCCGGCGCCGTGCTGATCCCCGGGGTCGCATCGCCGCGCTTCACGAAAGGCCGCGATGGCCTTGTCGCGCTGGCCGAGCTGCTGACGGATCTCGCCGAGCGTGAACCAGGCCGAGGTGAAGTTGGGCGCGAGCTCGATCGCCTGCTCCAGGAGGTCGGCCGCGGCGGGAAGGTCGCCCTTGAGCTGGAGATCGCGCGCGAACTCGAAACGGCGGTCGGCCATGAGATCGCCGGAGGTCAGGAACAGGCGGAGCGGCATTGAGGAACCGATTGTCATTGCCGGGCTTGACCCGGCAATCCATCAAAAAAGCAACCTTCTAAGGGGATGGATGCGCGGGTCAAGCCCGCGCATGACAGCTTAATTTGAAGCGCCCACTTCCTATATCATCACCATGCGCCCGCAAGACATCCTGCTGCCAAATGCTGCCGGCCTGTGCTGCAAGCCCGGCGGCTTCCATATCGACCCCGTCCGCCCCGTGGAGCGGGCCGTGATCACCCACGGCCATTCTGACCATGCCCGTGCGGGCCATGGCGCGGTGCTGGCGACGCAGGAAACGCTGGACATGATGCGGCTGCGTTACGGCGAGAACTTCGCCGGTTCGACCCAGGCCATCCGCTATGGCGAGGAGATCCGGCTCGGCGACGTCAAGATCAAGTTTCACCCGGCCGGCCACGTGCTGGGCTCCGCGCAGATCGCCGTCTCGTGCAAGGACACCTGCATCGTCGCCTCCGGCGACTACAAGGACGCGCCGGACCCGACCTGCACGCCGTTCGAGCTGGTGCCCTGCGACGTCTTCATCACCGAGGCGACGTTCGGCCTGCCGGTCTTCAGGCATGGCGATGCGAGCGACGAGGTCAAGAAGCTGCTGGCTTCGGTCGCGCTGTTTCCGGAGCGCGCGCATCTCGTCGGCGCCTACTCGCTCGGCAAGGCGCAGCGCGTGATCAAGCTGCTGCGTCTGGCCGGCTATGACGCGCCGATCTACCTGCATGGCGCGATGGAGACGATCACGCATTACTATCAGAGCCGCGGGATCGACCTCGGCGAGCTCAAACCAGTGAAGGGCATGAAGAAGGCGGCGCTCGCCGGCACCATCACGCTGGCGCCGCCCTCGGCCACCTCCGATCTCTGGACGCGGCGCTTTCCCGATCCGGTCACCGCCTTCGCCTCGGGCTGGATGCGCGTGCGCGCCCGGGCGCGGCAGCGCGGCGTCGAGCTGCCGCTGGTGATCTCCGATCACGCCGATTGGGATGGCCTCACCGCAACCATCGCGGCGACCGGCGCCGGCGAGATCTGGGTCACCCACGGCCAGGAAGATGCGCTGGTGCATTGGTGCCGGAGCAAAGGCCTGAAGGCACGGCCGCTCGACCTCGTCGGCTATGGCGACGAGGAGGAGAGCGAGACGCCGATTCAAGCCGAGGCCGAAGCATGAACCGCTTCGCCGAGCTGCTCGACCGCCTCGCCTATGAGCCCGGCCGCAACAACAAGCTGCGGCTGATCACCGGCTATTTTCGCGAGGTTGGCGACCCCGACCGCGGCTATGCGCTGGCTGCGCTGACCGGCGCGCTCAGCTTCAAGCACGCCAAGCCGGCGCTGATCCGCGACCTCATCGCGGCACGCACCGATGAGGTGCTGTTCGGGCTGAGCTACGACTATGTCGGCGATCTCTCGGAGACGGTTGCGCTGATGTGGCCGAAAGCCGCGCTCGCCGCCCACAACAACCCGCCGCCACCGAGCCTCACCGAGGTCGTCACCACGCTGCGCACGCTGGGCAAGACCGAGCTGCCCAAGCAGCTCGAGCGCTGGCTCGACGAGTTAGATGAGACCGGGCGCTGGGCGCTGCTGAAGCTCGTCACCGGGAGCTTGCGCATCGGCATCTCCGCGCGTCTTGCCAAGACTGCGGCGGCAGCGCTCGGCGACAAGGACCCGCACGAGATCGAGCTGATCTGGCCGGGGCTCGTCCCGCCCTATCTCGACCTGTTCGCCTGGCTGGAAGGCCGCGGCGACAAGCCCGTCAACCGCGATCCCGCGCCGTTCCGGCCGGTGATGCTGGCGCATGCCATCGAGGATGCGGATTTCGCCGCGCTCGATCCCGCCGACTACATCGCCGAATGGAAATGGGACGGCATCCGCGTGCAGGCGGTGGCCGGGCGCGACGAGCGCGGCCATATCACCGCGCGGCTCTATTCGCGCACCGGCGAGGACATCACGGGAAGCTTTCCGGATCTCGTGCCGTCGCTGCGCCTGCCGGGCGCGATCGACGGCGAGCTCCTGATCCTGCGCGAAGGCCGCGTCCAGAGCTTCAACGTGTTGCAGCAGCGCCTCAACCGCAAGGTCGTCTCGCCGAAGCTGATCAAGGAGTTTCCGATTCACCTGCGCGCCTACGATCTGCTCGGCGACGACGAGAACGATCTGCGCGAGCTGCCTTTTGCCGAGCGGCGCGAGCGGCTGGAGCGATTCATCGCAAAGCTCGACGATCCCCGCATCGATCTCTCGCCCACCGTGCCCTTCGATAGCTGGGAAGCACTGACCGCCGCGCGGGCCGATCCCGCGAGCGCCGGCGCCGGCGAGGATGCGGACGCCGTCGAAGGCGTCATGCTGAAGCGGCGCGATGCGCCCTACTTGCCGGGGCGGCCGAAGGGGCAATGGTGGAAGTGGAAGCGCGACCCGCACATCATCGACGCCGTCCTGATGTATGCGCAGCGCGGCCACGGCAAGCGCTCGTCCTATTATTCCGACTACACCTTCGGCGTCTGGACCGAGACCGAGAATGGCGAGGAGCTGGTGCCGGTCGGGAAAGCCTATTTCGGCTTCACCGACGAGGAGCTCTTGCAGATCGACCGCTTCGTCCGCCGCAACACCACGGAGAAATTCGGCCCCGTCCGCCACGTCGTGCACGAAGCGGACAAGGGGCTGGTGCTGGAGGTCGCTTTCGAAGGATTGCAGCGCTCGCCCCGGCACAAATCCGGCGTCGCCATGCGTTTCCCCCGCATCAGCCGCCTGCGCTGGGACAAGCCGCCGCGAGAGGCCGACCGGCTGGAGACGCTGGAGAAGATGCTGAAGGCCGAGGCGGCGGAGATCGAGGTGTGAACTGTTGCCACGAGGACGGTGCGCTCCCTCTTCCGCCCGAATTAAACTCCCGTAACCCGATTGACGGCCCCTTGCGGGTTCCCCATGTCCCCCGCCGTGCCTATAATGGGTTCGAATCCGCTTCAGGAGTTTGCGATGGTCCAAGACGTCAGAGATTTGCCGGCCGGCCGCAGCGACGGCCTGCACCGCTTTCTCGGCGGCTCGCCGCTGGCGGTCGCGTTCCGCCTGGTGCTGCTCTCGATCCTGGTCGGCGTCGTGCTGGCGACGATCGGCTTCGATCCCTGGAACATCATCCACAGCATTCGCCTGTTGTTCCAGCGGCTGTGGGACCTCGGCTTCGATGCGGTGAACTGGCTGTGGCGCTACTTCCTGCTCGGTGCGGTCATCGTGATTCCGATCTGGCTGCTGTCGCGCGTGTTCGGCGCGCCGCGCGGCAGGTAAGTCATATTTTTGAGCATGATCTTGTCGGAAAACCGCTTCACACTTTTCCGGATCATGCTCTGAGGGAGTGCGCAGCCGATGCAATTGCGGTTCGTCGGCTGCGGTGATGCCTTCGGCTCCGGCGGCAGGCTCAACACCTGCTTCCACGTCTCGGGGCGCAAAGCGAACTTCCTGATCGACTGCGGTGCGTCGGCGCTGCCGGCGCTGAAGCGGCTCGAGATCGATCGGGGCGACATCGACCTGATCCTGATCACGCATTTCCACGGCGACCATTTTGCCGGTCTGCCGTTCTTTCTGCTCGACGCGCAATTCTCGCGGCGAACGCGGCCGCTGACGATCGCGGGCCCGCAAGGCATCGAGAGGCGGCTGCGCGAGGTGATGGAGGCGCTGTTCGAGCATTCCTCGAACACCAAGCCGCGCTTCGAGCTGAACGTGGTCGAGCTCGCGCCCGGGCAAAGCCAGCGCTTCGGCGCGGTGAATGTGACGCCCTATCCGGTCGTGCACGGCGAATCAGGCGGACCGTTCCTCGCCTATCGCATCGCGGCCGAGGGCCGCACGCTCGCCTACACCGCCGATACCGAATGGACGGAGACGCTCATTCCGCTGGCGCATGGCGCGGACCTTTTCATCGCCGAAGCCTATATGTACGAGAAGGTGGTCAAGAATCACCTCAGCCTGAAGACCTTGGAACAGCATCTGCCCGACATCGGCGCCAAGCGGCTCGTCCTCACCCATATGAGCGACGACATGCTGTCGCGCCTGGGCGAGGTCGAGCACCTCGCCGCCGAAGACGGCATGGTGCTCGTGTTCTGAAAGATGCACGCACCCGTCCATCACCGCGTCGGTAGCCGGCAGGTCTTCGCCATTGCAGGTCCCGCGATGGTCGCGAACCTCACGACGCCGCTGATCGGCGTGGTCTCGACCACCGCGATCGGGCGGCTCGACGATGCCGCGCTGCTCGGCGGCGTCGCGATGGCCTCCGTCATCTTCGACTGCCTGTTCTGGTTGTTCGGCTTCCTGCGCATGAGCACGCTCGCCTTCACCGCGCAGGCGCTCGGCGCGGGCGAGACGCGCGAGCAGACCGTGATCCTGGTGCGCGGTTTCATCGTCGCCGGCCTGATCGGTGCGGCGCTGATCGTGCTGCAGCTGCCGCTGGCAGGCGCACTGTTCGACCTGATGGGCGGCAGCGAGGGCGTGACGCAGGCCGCAAAGACCTATTTCATGATCAGGATCTGGTCCTCGCCCTTCGCCTTCGCCAATTACGTCATCCTCGGCTGGCTGGTGGGGCAGGCCCGCGCCAATCCGGCCCTTGCGCTCCAGGTCGTCATCAACCTCATCAATATGGTGGCGACCATCCTGCTGGTGCTGGTCTACGACACCGGCATTGCCGGCGCGGCGATCGCCGCGCTTCTGTCCGAGACGATCGGCTTCATGCTCGGCGTGATCGTGTGCAGGCGCCATGCGCTCGGCGGTTTTGCCATACCTCGCGCAACGCTGTTCGATCGCGACAAGCTGATGCGGCTCCTGGCGGTGAATACCGACATCCTGATCCGCACCGCGGCGCTGATCGCCGTGTTCCTGTTCTTCACCGCCAAGGGCGCGCGGGCCGGCGACGTCACGCTGGCCGCGAACTCCGTGCTCAACAATTTCCTCCTGGTCAGCGCCTTCTTCCTCGACGGCCTTGCCAATGCGGCCCAGCAGCTCTGCGGCCGCGCCTTTGGCGGCCGCGACGCCAAGGGATTTGCGGATTCGACCAGGCTGGTGCTGCTCTGGGGGCTCGGCTTCGCAATTGTCGTCGCCGTGCTGTTCGCAGCCTTCGGCCCTGACATCATCAACGTCATGACGGCGAGCGAGGACGTCCGCCGCGCGGCGCGCGAGTTCCTGCCCTTCATCGTGCTGGCGCCGCTCCCCGGCGTGTTCGCCTTCGGTTTCGACGGCATCTATGTCGGCGCGACCTGGGCGCGGGAGATGCGCAATCTGATGCTGCTCTCGCTCGCGATCTTCTTCGCCGCCTGGCTGGCGCTGCAATCGTTCGGCAATGCCGGCCTGTGGAGTGCGCTGATCGCGTTCTACGTCGCGCGCGGCGGCTTGCAGGGCGCGAGGTATCCGGCGCTGTATCGCGCGACGTTCGTGAAGCCGTAGAAGAACCGTAGCCCGGATGGGGCGCAGCGTAATCCGGGGGCTTTGTCCATGCCGATAGCTTCCCGGATTGCGCTGCGCTCCATCCGGGCTACGAAGTCTGCGCAGGCGGGGAGAGGCGAAGGACGCCTCACATCCCCGGCCAGTCTTCCGCCGTCAGCGTCGCCGCGTCGGCGCCGACGATCTCCGACAGCGAATCCCGCCCTGTCCGCAGCAATGTCGACGTCAGGTCGCGCTTGATCTCGTCGACCAGGCCGAGGCCCTTGTAGACCAGCGACGAATAGAGTTGGATCAAGCTGGCGCCGGCGCGGATCTTGGTCAGCGCGGCGCCGCCCGAATCCACGCCGCCGACGCCGATCAGCGGGAATGCGCCCTCGACGCGCACATAGGTTTCCGCGACCATGCGCGTCGACAGACGGAACAGCGGCCGGCCGGACAGGCCGCCTTGTTCCTTCGCCCGCGTCTCTTCACGCAACGTGCTCGGCCGCGCGACCGTGGTGTTCGACACGATCATGCCGTCGACCCGGCGCGAGCGCGCGACCTGCACGACGTCGTCGAGCTGAGCGAGGCTCAAATCCGGCGCGATCTTGAGCAGCACCGGCGTGTCGCCGGCCTTCTGCCTGACACGCTCGCGGGCCTCGATCACGCGCGCGAGCAGATCGTCGAGCAGCGCGCCTTCCTGAAGGTTGCGCAGGCCCGGCGTGTTCGGCGAGGAGACGTTGACGGTGAAATAGCTCGCCACCGGCGCGAAGGTCTCGATCAGCTTGACGTAGTCGCCGACGCGGTCCGGCGAATCCTTGTTGGCGCCGACATTGACGCCGACGATGCCGCCGTGCTGCGCGCGCGCGGCAAGCCGGCGCAGAGCCGCCTCCGCGCCGTCATTGTTGAAGCCCATGCGGTTGATGATCGCCTCGTCGCGCTCGAGACGGAAGAGCCGCGGCCGCGGATTGCCGGCTTGCGGCTTCGGCGTCACCGAGCCGATCTCTACGAAACCGAAGCCGAGCCGCAGCAGCGCGTCCGGCACCTCGGCGCTCTTGTCGAAGCCCGCAGCCATGCCGATCGGATTGGGAAAGTTCAGCCCGAAGGCGCGCACCGCGAGCTTGGGATCATCGGCGCGCGGCTTGACCGGCGGCAGGAAGCGCAGGCCTTGGATCGCGAGGCGATGCGCGTCCTCGGGATCGAGCCAGCGCAGCACCGGCAGCGAAAAGGCGTCGAACGCGCGGATCACGGCAACAGCTCCGGAACATCGTGACTGCCGTCGGAGCGCATGTTGAGGTTCATCACCGCAAGGACCGCGCCGAGATCGAGCTCGCCATAGAGATGCGGGAAGAGCTCGTCATTGCGCGAGCGTTCCCAGCGCAACTCGCTGCCGAGCGCGTCGCCGTCGACCTCGACCAGGAACAGCGCGCGCTGCCCGAAATAGTGCTTGCGCAGGGTCTCGGGAACCTGGGCCGCGGTCGAGAAATGGATGAAGCCGTCGCGCGCGTCATCTGCGCTGCCCCGGTAGACACCCTGCCGTTCCGCCTCGCGCCAGGCCGAGGCCGGACAGATTTTGTAGATCTTGACCACCGCTACCGCAGCCTTGTTTGTTCTTTGAGTCTCTTGAGTTTTTTCGCTTTTCGCGGGTCCTCGAAACCCGGGCGCGACCGTAAAGGCCGCCCCTTCCGAACTCAAGGCTTAGAGCCTTTTCCGCGCCGATGAAATCGGCACGGGGCTCCGGATTTCCGTTTTGCGCGCTTTCCTGACGCGAACGGGTACCCGTTTCGTTTGAAAGCACCGCCCTCCGCGCCTCTTGCGTGAAAAACGGAAAACCTGTTGATTTGAGGACAGTTTTCCTGAGTTGCGACGGGCTGGACCTTCCATGGTCAGACAGGCCAAAGCGCAGAGGATGCTGACTCACGACCAGATCTGGGCCGCGCTGGACCGGCTGGCGGCGCGCGCCGGATTGTCGCCGTCCGGCCTTGCCAAGCGTGCCGGGCTCGACCCCACGACGTTCAACAGGTCCAAGCGCGTCACCGCCGACGGCCGCGAGCGCTGGCCCTCGACCGAATCGATCGCAAAGGCGCTGGCCGCGGCCGACGCCTCGATCGACAGCTTTGCGAAGCTGATTGATGACGACGGTGGAAGCGGCCGCGGCTCGGTGCCGCTGCTCGGCTTTGCACAGGCCGGAATGAGCGGCGCCTTCGATGAAGCCGGTCTTCCAACCGGCAGGGGCTGGACCGAGATCGCGCTTCCGATCGGAGAGGACGGTCAAGTCTTTGCGCTGGAGATTTCCGGCGCTGCGCTACTGCCTGCCTATCGCGACGGTGACATCATCCTGGTCTCGCCTGCGGCGCCGATCCGCAAGGGTGATCGCGTGGTGGTCAAGATCAAGACGGACGAGATCACGATTGCGACCCTGAAGCGCCGCACGGCAAAGACCCTGGACTTGGCGCCCCTCGATGCGTCACAGGAGGCGCGAACGGTCGCGGCGAGCGATGTCGCCTGGGTTGCGCGGATCCTCTGGGCGAGCCAGTGATGGCGCCGCTCACGCACTCCTCGCCAGGGCGCCGTCGATCATGTTGACCGCGTTCTGCACGCCGTAGACCGCGACGAAGGAGCCGAAGCGCGGGCCCTTCTCCTGGCCGAGCAGGACCTGGTAGAGCATGTTGAACCAGTCCAGCGTCACGCCGGGGCGGCCGTCCTTGCCCTTCTTGACCTGGTCGAGGAACGGCTCGCGGCGGCCGATCTCGTAGACGACGTTCTGGATGTCCTCGGCGGATGCGTCCTGCGCCAGCTGCGACAGCGCATCGCGCAAATCCTGCAGCGCGGCGCGCTCGCTGTCCGTGGGTACGCGGAACTGCTTCGTCGGCGCGACGAAGTCGCGATAATAGTTGATGGCATAGCCGACCATCGCATCCAGCTTCGGATGCGTCTGCGGACTCACGCCGGGCCGATAGCGGCCGATGAAGCCCCACAGCGTCTCGGCGTTCTCCGCGTTCGACGACGACACCAGCGTCAGGAGCAGCTGGAAGGTGACGGGCATGTCGCCCGTCGGCGGCTTGCCGTTGTGGATGTGCCAGACCGGATTGCCGAGCTGCTGCTTGCCGTCCTGCTTCGGAAAGCCGTCGAGGAATTGCTGGTAGTCGTCGACGTTACGCGGGATGACGTCGAAATACAGCCGCTTGGCCGCCTTCGGCTCGCGGTACATGAACAACGAGAGCGATTCCGGTGAGGCGTAGCGCAGCCATTCGTCGATGGTCAGGCCGTTGCCCTTCGACTTCGAGATCTTCTGGCCCTTCTCGTCGAGGAAGAGCTCGTAGTTGAAGCCTTCGGGCGGCGTGGCGCCGAGCGCTCTGGCGATCGCGCCGGACAGCTTCACGGAATCGATCAGGTCCTTGCCCGCCATCTCGTAGTCGACGCCGAGCGCGACCCAGCGCATCGCCCAGTCGGCCTTCCACTGGCACTTGACGTTGCCGCCGGTGACGGGCGTTTCAACTTCCTGGTTGGTATCGGGATCGACGTAGGTCACCGTGCCCGCCGCGACGTCGCGGCGGATCATCGGCACCTGCAGCACGACGCCCGTGGTCTTGCTGATGGGCAGGAACGGCGAATAGGTCGCGCGGCGATCCGGGCCCAGCGTCGGCAGGATGATCGCCATGATCTTGTCGTAGGCGGCGAGCATCTTCAGCAGCGTCGCATCGAAGCGGCCCGACGTATAATAGTCCGTCGAGCTCGCGAACTCGTAGTCGAAGCCGAAATGATCCAGAAACGCGCGCAAGCGCGCGTTATTGTGCGCGCCGAACGACGGGTACTCGTTGGAGAACGGATCCGGCACCCGCGTCAGCGGCTTGCCGATATGAGCGGCCAGCATCTCCTTGTTCGGAACGTTGTCGGGCACCTTGCGGAAGCCGTCCATATCGTCGGAGAACGCCAAAAGGCGCGTCTTGACCTTGTCCTGGGTGAGCACGCGGAAGGCGTGGCGCACCATCGAGGTGCGCGCCACCTCGCCGAACGTGCCGATATGCGGCAGGCCGGACGGACCATAGCCGGTCTCGAACAGCACCTCGTCCTTCGGGCTTTTCTTCAGCCGCGCGACAATGGCCTTCGCCTGCTCGAACGGCCAGGCGTTGGATTGTTCGGCGAGCGCACGCAACTCGCTCGGGTTTGCGGCTAGATCAATAACGGACATCAGGGGCCTCCGGGCCGCGGAAAATAGCGATTTCCCGGCAGAATGCAAAAGCTGCGAGGTAATACCCCCAGCCGTCTCCCGGTTGCGCAGGGCTATCGCATTTGGGAGCTTTTTCCTGCGGCCATCCTTCGAGACGCCCGCTTTGGGCGGGCTCCTCAGGATGAGGGCGGAGTGCGCGGCAGCGGTTTCAACGAGCACTGATGCTGATTAGCCTCATCCTGAGGAGGCGCGTCAGCGCCGTCTCGAAGGACGAGGCGTGCGCGCAGCCCGCCGCCACAAGTCATATGCGCTAGCCATGCGCTTGCGGGGGAGGGTTGGGAGTGTCTCCGCGTCGGATCGAATGCGATGCGGCTCAATGCGCCGCTGAGGCCGAGCGTTTCGTCGCCACTTGCTTGGGGGCCGGCTTCGCGCTGGCCTGCGGTGCGCTGTCCCAGCCGCCGTTCGGGGTCGCAACGTTGACGGCATCGTCGGGCTGCGGCTCGGCGCTGAAGGTCTGGATCGCGAGCTTGGCGGCCGCCAGCGATTGCGGGTCGAGGCGCTTGGCGACATCGTCGCGCTTGCCGGCGGCATCCGCATCGCCCTGGGCGGCAGCTAAGCTGAACCATTTGTAGGATTCGGCGAGGTTCTGCTCGACGCCGATGCCGCGGGCATAGAGGATGCCGAGGTTGAACTGGCTGTCGGCGACGCCGCGATCGGCCGCTTTCCGGAACCACTGCGCCGCGCTCTTGTAATTGGCGCCGCGACCGCCGCCGTCGGCATCGAGCACGGCGAGATTGTGCATCGCCTTGGCGTTGCCGCGCTCGGCGGCCTGGGTGTAGTAGCGGCGCGCGATGTCGGCGTCCTTCTTCACCCCTAGGCCCTTTTCGTAGAGCGTGCCGAGGCGGAAGATTGCGGGCACGCCCCCGGCCTGCGCCGCGCGGTCGTACCACTTCGCCGCTTCGTCGTAATTGGTGGCGACGCCCTTGCCTTCGGCAAAGCGCACGCCGATCTCGTAGGCCGCGGTGGCATCGCCCTTCATCGCCGCGGTGCGCAAGGCCGGGCCGCCGATGCCGTCAGGCAGCTTCTCGCTCGGCGGCACCTGGACAGTGCCGAGCCTGGCGCGGCTCGTGCCCGACAGCGCGCCGGTGACGTCGCTTGAGGCCGGCGGCATCGCCGCGGCGGGCGCTTGCGGGATTTCAACCGAGGCCGAGCTGCCGGAACCGGGAGCGGACGCCGGCGCGGCATTGTTCTGCGATTGTCGTCCGATCGGTGTCGGCGACGTCATCGACGGGGTGATCTGCTCGGGCGCGGCTGGCTTGGTCTCGACCGGCGGCGCCGCTGGCTGCGGCGCCGGCTCGCTCGGGATGTTTTGCATCGCCTGCGGCGTCGGTGACGAGCTGCCGCCTTCGAGCAGGTTCATCGCCATCTTGAAGGTGCCGAGCACGATCACGACCACGCTCGCGCCGACCAGCAGCGAGCGGATTTTTGAGGTGATGGTCGAGCCGCCCTCTTGGCCCTTCTCCTTGGCGCGGGCGATCGCGGCCTTGGCGCCGCGGGCCGGCTTCTCGGGCGGCTGTGCGGCGGCAGCTTGCGCCGCGCGGCGGGCGGCCGCGATGAAGCTCGACGACGACACCGGCTCCTTCGGTGCGGCGGCAATTCCGCTGATCGCGCTTTCGGAGGCGGCGATGCGTTCCGACGGCGTGGCGACGCGCCCGCCCGGCCGTGTGCCCGGCTCGAGCGGGTGATCCGGCGGCAGTTCCGGCGCGAGTGCAGCGCGCGCCGTGTGCGGCTCCAGGATCTCGCTGACCGCGCGCGGCGGGACCGGCGGCGCCGCCGGCACGGGCGGCGGCGCGGCGGGGGTGGCGGCGTGGAACTCGCGCGGTGCGGCGACGAAGGCAGCCGGCGGCGCCTGCGCGGCAGCTGGATTGGGCAGCTCGGGCTTCGGATCGTATTTCGGCGGCTGTGCTGGCGGTTGCGGCCGCGGCTCGCGCGCCATCGGCGCCGGCTCCATCGCCGCCGCCATCGGCATCGACATCGTCTGTGGGGCGGGGGGAGGCGGCGCGGTGCGCACCGCGCGCAGATCGCCCTCGATCATCGAGAGGCGATCGACGACGTGACCGAGCGCGCTGTGGACGGCCTCGAGCGAGTCCTGGGTGTGCCGGTTGGTCTCGGCCTGACTGAAGCGGATGTCGGAGAGCTCGCGCTTGACGAGGTCGACCATGCCGGAATCGGGCGGCGGCGCGGAGCTGCGGCTCTCGGCGAGGGCCGCATAGGTCGCCTGCTGCCGTTCCAGGTGCCTGAGGATGTCGTGCAGCCCGTCCTCGACGCGGCTCAAATTGCCGTTGCGCGGATCGGCGGCGGCCTCGATCCGCTCCAGGAGATAGGAAACACGCTGCTCGAGATGGGCGAAGGTCGAGGCGGAATCGTTGCCGACCTGCATGCGGTCGAAACGGTCCGACAGCGCGCGGATCGCAGCTTCGAGATGCTCGGTGCTCTCGGACGGCTGCGGCCGCTCGCGGGTTTCCAGCGCCGCCGTGAGCGCCGCGATGCGCTGCTCCAGCGCCGCGAAGCTGTCGCCATGGCCGGAGGCGCGGGTGATCTGGTCGACCTTGGACGACAGCAGCTGTACGTCTTCGGATAGCCGTGCCAGCGCCTCGTTGGAGGCGACGTTGGAGACGATGGCGCGCAGCGCCGCGATCGCGCCTTCGAGCTGCTGCACGGTTGAGGGATCGTCATTGGCGCGCAGGATCAGGTCGAGCTTGGCGCCGAGATTGCGGATCGCCTCGTCGTAGCCGGTGAGCTGCTCGGCCGGCGTCAGTGTGCGCAGCACCTGCTTGATGTCGGACAGTGCGCGCTCGATGCCGGCAAGAACCTGCCCGTCGGTGCCGTTGGAGCGGGTCTCGTCGATCCGGCGATGCAGCGAGCGGATCTCGTTCTCGATCGATTCGATCGCGCGCCGCGGCATCGCCTCGGTGATGGCGGCGCGGATTTCGGCCAGCTCGCTGCGGAAGGCGTTGATGGCCTGCTCGGTATTGTCAGGCCGCTGCAGCGATTCGATCTGGCTCGTGATCTTGAGCAGATGGCGCTCGAGCGCGGAGAAATCCGGCCCCGGCTGCGGTGGCGGCGGCGCATAGTTAGGGGCGGGCGGCGCCATCGGCGGCGCGCAAGGAGCCGTTGGCGCAAGCGGCGGCGCGGCACGCGGCGGCATCTGCCGCGGCGCAAAGCCGTCGAGCTCGCTCTGGCGCGCGGTGATCTCGGCGACCGCGACGTCGAACGAAGCCGGGCTCAGGGGTGGTGAGCCGCGATAGACCTGCGCGGCGGCGCGCTCGACGGCATCGGCCTGGCGCTGGCGCGTCTCGGCCGGGGTGGGGCGAGGGGCCTGCGGCTGCGGCGCTTGCCGCTGTGGACGGGAGATCTGCGACAGGCGCGCGTCGAGCCGCGAGATCGCATCGTTGAGCTGGCGCGCGACGCCCTGCTCACGCGAGACGTCTGGTCGTGAGGAGTCTTGTCTTGAGACGTCTTGTCTTGAGGAGTCTTGGCGCGGCGCGGGTTTCGAGATCCGCTCGATCTGCTGGGTGATCGCGTCGAGCCGCTGGTGGATGTCGGCGACTTCGCGGCTCTCCTGACTCGGTCCTTGGCTCGGCACGTGCTGCGGACGCTGATCGTAGGATCCGCGGAAGTTGGGCGGGGCAGTATCGCCGAGCGTGGAGTTCAGCCAATCGTTGAGCGACATGCCGGCACGGCGCGCAGCAGCCTCGGCCCGCTCCCGGACGGATGGATCGATGCCGTCGACACTCCACGATACGCGCGAATTCATGACTCTGTCCGGTTCCGACTTCGGCACCCCACCCCGGCGCCTCCAGCTTCCCCACGCGTGCCGGTTGCAAAGACAATCGAATTTGGCGCGGGTCGTCTGCCTCGAAAACCGACTTTTTCCTGTTACGGTAAATAACGAGTTAAGGAATGCGGAGCCGCTGTCTTAAAGTTGGGCGGCGGGAACTGGGGGGCGGTGTTGTGTCGCTCATCCGGTCCCGAAACAAACCGGTGTCATGCCCCGCGAAGGCGGGGCATCCAGTACGCAGCGGCTCCTCGGCTCTAGCCGCGCCGTCTCTGGAATACTGGATCGCCCGCCTTCGCGGGCGATGACAGCGAGGAGGCGGAAAGGGCTCGCGTAACGTCGGCGCCCTCAGCCCTTCTCGCGCTTGCCATCCTCCAGCGGTACCACCGTCGCCTTGCCGCTCATCGCCGACAGCGCTTCCAGCGCCTCCTCGCAGAAGTCGGCCACCATCTGCTCGTGGCGGGCGCCGAGCTGGAGCAGCAGCAGATTGCCGAGATCGAGCCGTCCCTCCGCCGTGCCGTCGGGAAAGCGCTTCTTCAGGATGCGCTCGTAATTGGCGTGGCGGTCGCGGTGGTGCTCCAGGCGGGCCATCAGGTCGGTGCGCATGGGCTCGATGTCGATGCTGTCGAGCGCATGCAGCCGCACCAGGAGGTCGTCCTTGATCGAGGGCGGCGTGCTTGGCCGCGCGGCCCAGTGCCGCAGTGCTGTTCGGCCCTCGGGAGTCAGCGTATAGATCAGTTTATTGGGCTTGCCCGACTGCACCACCTCGCGGCCCTGGATGTAGCCGCGGTCGCGCAGCTTGGAGAGCTCGCGGTAGATCTGCTGATGGTCGGCCTTCCAGAAGAAGCCGATCGAGGAATCGAACGTCTTGGCGAGTTCGTAGCCCGTCATCGGGCGTTCCGTCAGGCATGCGAGGATTGCGTCGCCCAGTGCCATGACTGGCCCCCTTCTTTAGGTTTGACCAAGCTGCTTGACTTTATGCGCATCGGCGCATATGCGTCAATGTGCATATGAGGCAGCGTGCAGGCGGGCCAGAGGCCCGACTGAATAATCAAGTGAAATCAATCTCCTCGCTACTGTGCATGGGGTTGTTTTCGCACTTTTGCCCTGGCCTTGAGGGAGGCACCCGACAATGACCGGCCTCGATTCCTGGTACGCCTACATGAAGTCTCACGACCGCGCCGCGCTCTGGGACCTCCTGCATCCCGACGCCGTGTTCGAAAGCCCGGTCGTGCATACGCCGCAGCGCGGCCGCGACATCACCTTCAAATACCTCTCCAGCGCCGAGAAAGTGCTCGGCGGCCCCGGCTTCACCTATGTCGGCGAGTGGCGCAGCGACAATGGCGCGGTGCTCGAATTCAAGAATGTCATCGACGGCATCGAGATCAATGGCGTCGACATCATCAGCTTCGATAGCGAGGGGCGCATCACCCACTTCAAGGTGATGGTGCGTCCGCTCAAGGCGATCAACATGCTGCACCGCCTGATGGCGGAGCAGCTTGCCGCCGCCCAATCATAAGCCCAACATCCTCCTCAAGCCCCATGCCGGGAGACCACCATGCCGATCTATAAAGCCCCCGTCGAAGACGTGAACTTCCTGCTCAACGACGTCTTCCAGATCGATCGCTACGACAATCTCGCCGGCTTCTCCGATGCGTCCAGCGACGTGCGCGAGGCCATCCTCGGCGAAGCCGCCAAGCTCGCCGAAGAGGTGCTGCAGCCGCTCAACCGCGTCGGCGATCTCGAAGGCTGCAAGCGCGCGGATGATGGCAGCGTCGCCACGCCGAAGGGGTTCAAGGAGGCGTTCAAGCAGGTCGCCGAGGGCGGCTGGCTCGGCCTGTCGGCGCCGACCGAATATGGCGGCCAGGGCCTGCCGGTGACGCTGAGCCAGGCGGTCAATGAATTCCAGATCTCCGCCAACATGGCGTTCTCGATGTATGGCGGCCTCACCATGGGCGCGACCGCGGCGCTCTTGGTGCACGGCACGCCCGAGCAGAAGAAGACCTACGTGCCGAAGATGGTGGCCGGCGAATGGACCGGCACCATGAACCTCACCGAGCCGCATTGCGGCACCGATCTCGGCATGCTCCGCACCAAGGCAGTGCGGCAGGCGGATGGCAGCTTCAAGATCACGGGCACCAAGATCTTCATCTCGGCCGGTGAGCATGATCTCGCCGACAACATCATCCACCTCGTGCTCGCCCGCATCGAGGGCGCGCCAGCCGGCATCAAGGGCGTGTCGCTGTTCGTGGTGCCGAAGTTCCTCGTCAACGCCGACGGTTCGGTGGGCGCGCGCAACGGCGTCGTCTGCGGCTCGATCGAGCACAAGATGGGCATCCACGGCAATTCGACCTGCGTGATGAACTACGACAACGCCGCCGGCTGGCTGATCGGCGAAGAGAACAAGGGCATGCAGGGCATGTTCGTGATGATGAACGAGGCCCGGCTCGGCGTCGCCGTGCAGGGCCTCGCGCAGTCCGAGGTCGCCTATCAGAACGCGGTCGCCTATGCCCGCGAGCGCATCCAGGGCCGCGCGCTGTCAGGCGTCAAGGCGCCGGACAAGCCGGCCGACCCGATCATCGTGCATCCCGACGTGCGCCGCACGCTGCTCTCGATCCGCGCGTTCAACGAGGCCGCGCGCGCTTTCGTGATGTGGACCGCGCTGAAGAGCGACGTCGCCCACCGCTCCGAAGACCCCAAGGACCGCCAGGCCGCCGACGACCACATGGGCCTGATGACCCCGGTGCTGAAGGGCTTCCTCACTGACTATGGCTTCGCCAACGCGGTGCAGGCGCAGCAGATGTATGGCGGCCACGGCTACATCGCCGAGCAGGGCATGGAGCAGTTCGTGCGCGATGCGCGCATCGCCATGATCTATGAAGGCGCCAACGGCATCCAGGCGCTCGACCTCGTCGGCCGCAAGCTGCCGCGCGACGGCGGCCGCGCCATCATGGCCTTCTTCGGCGAGGTCATGGCGTTCGCCAAGGAGAACGGCGGCGACGAGGCGCTGAAGCCCTTCATCACGCCGCTCTCGACCTCGCTCGGCCATCTGCAGCAGGCGACGACCTGGCTGATGCAGAACGCGATGGCTAAGCCCGACAATGCCGGTGCCGCCGCAACCGATTACCTGCATCTCTTCGGCTTCGTCGCGCTCGGCTACATGTGGGCGCGGATGGCCAAGGTGACGAATGCCAAGATTGCCGAGAGCGGGGCGACGCCCTATCTCTCCACAAAACTCGTCACCGGCCGCTTCTTCATGGAGCGGATGCTGCCGGAGACCGCCGCCAATCTCGCGCGCATCCAGGCCGGCTGCGCCACCATCATGGAACTGCCGGCGGAAGCTTTCTGAGCCTGCTTCCGCTGCCTGCTCCCAATCGTACCGAACATCACATCAGGAGGGCGTCATGCCTGAGGCATTCATCTACGACCACGTTCGCACCCCGCGCGGCCGCGGCAAGGCGGACGGCGCGCTGCACGAAGTCACCGCGCTCGCGCTTGCGACCGTGCCGCTGAAGGCGCTGAAGGACCGCAACAACCTGCCCGAGGATTCGGTCGATGACGTCGTGCTCGGCGTGGTCGATCCGGTTGGCGAAGCCGGCTCCGACATCGCGCGCTTCGCGGCGCTGAAGGCCGGTCTCGGCGAAGCCGTGCCCGGCGTGCAGATCAGCCGCTTCTGCGCTTCCGGCCTCGATGCCGTGAACTTCGCAGCGGCGCAGATCATGAGCGGCCAGCATGAGCTCGTGATCGGCGGCGGCGCCGAGTCGATGAGCCGCGTCGGCATCGGCGCCTCCGGCGGGGCCTGGCCGATGGATCCTTCGATGGCGGTGCCGGCCTACTTCATGCCGCAGGGCGTGTCGGCCGACCTGATCGCCACCAAGTACGGCTTCTCGCGCGACGACGTCGACGCCTACGCCGTGCAGAGCCAGCAGCGCGCCGGCAAGGCCTGGGACGAAGGCCGCTTCAACAAATCCGTGGTGCCGGTGAAGGACATCAACGGCCTCACCATTCTCGCCAAGGACGAGCACATGCGCCCCTCGACCACGATGCAGTCGCTGGCGCAGCTGCAGCCGTCGTTCACGATGATGGCGCAGATGGGCGGCTTCGACGGCGTCGCGATCCAGTCGCACCCGGAGATCGAGCGCGTCAACTACGTGCACCATGCCGGCAATTCCTCGGGCATCGTCGACGGCGCCGGCGCCGTGCTGCTCGGCAGCAAGGAAGCTGGCAGCAAGTACGGCCTGAAGCCGCGCGCCAAGATCCGCGCATTCGCCAACATCGGCTCGGAGCCGGCGATGATGCTGACCGGTCCGGTCGACGTCACCGAGAAGCTGTTCGCGCGCTCCGGCATGAAGAAGTCGGACATCGACCTGTTCGAACTCAACGAGGCTTTCGCCTCGGTCGTGCTGCGCTACATCCAGGCCTTCGACATCGACAATGCCAAGATCAACGTAAATGGCGGCGCGATCGCGCTCGGTCACCCGCTGGGGGCCACCGGCGCAATGATCCTCGGCACCGTGCTCGACGAGCTCGAGCGCACCAACAAGTCCACCGCCCTGGTCACGCTGTGCATTGGCGGCGGCATGGGCACCGCGACCATCATCGAGCGCGTCTAAGGGTTGAGGAGCAACCAACATGTCGTACAAGAACTTCAAGGTTGAGACCGATTCCGACGGTATTGCGCTCGTCACCTGGGACATCCCAGGCCGCTCCATGAACGTGCTCGACGAGACCTCGACCAACGAGCTCGAGGCGATCGTCAAGGCGACCACGGCGGATGCCGCGGTGAAGGGCGTCGTCATCACCTCGGCCAAGGAAGCGTTCTGCGCCGGCGCCGACCTGTCCATGCTCGAAGGCATGAACCAGGCCTATGCGAAGGTTTTCAAGGAGCAGGGCGAGACCGCGGCGAACCAGATGCTGTTCGACCAGAGCCGCCGCTTCTCGCAGGTGCTGCGCGGAATCGAAACCTCCGGCAAGCCGTGGGCGGCGGCGATCAACGGGCTCGCGCTCGGCGGCGGCTTCGAGATCACGCTGTGCTGCCATTATCGCGTCGCGGCGGAGAATCCCAAGACGCGCCTCGGCCTGCCCGAGGTCAAGGTCGGCCTATTCCCCGGCGCCGGCGGCACGCAGCGCGTGCCGCGCCTGGTGCCGCCGCAGGACGCCATGACCATCCTGCTCAAGGGCGACCCCGTCACCGTCGACAAGGCCAAGGCGCTGAATTTGATTCACGCCATCGTGCCCGCAGCCGACCTCATCAAAGCCGCCAAGGACTGGATCAAGGGCGGCGGCAAGGCCGTCGCGCCGTGGGACGAGAAGGGCTTCAAGCTGCCCGGCGGCCCGGTGTTCTCCAAGGCCGGCATGATGATGTTCCCGGCCGGCAACGCGATCTATCGCCGCGAGACCTACGACAATTACCCGGCCGCACGGGCGATCATGAGCTGCGTCTATGAGGGCCTGCAGCTGCCGATCGACGCCGCGCTGCGGGTGGAGTCGCGCTACTTCACCTCGGTGCTGCGCTCCAAGGAAGCGGCTGCGATGATCCGCAGCCTGTTCCTGTCGATGCAGGAGCTCAACAAGGGCGCGCGCCGTCCCAAGGATGTGCCCGCGACCAAGGTGAAGAAGATCGCCGTGATCGGCGCCGGCTTCATGGGCGCGAGCGTCGGCTATGTCTCGGCCCGCGCCGGCCTCGACGTCGTCCTGATCGATCGCGACCAGGAGAGCGCGGACAAGGGCAAGGCGCATGCCCAGAAGGTGATCGAGGAGCAGATCAAGAAGGGCCGCGCCAAGCCTGCGGACGCCGAAGCGCTGCTCGCGCGCATCACGCCGACCGCAGACTACGCCGCGCTGAAGGACGTCGACCTCGTCATCGAGGCCGTGTTCGAGGACCGCAAGGTCAAGGCGGAGACCTTTGACAAGGCGCAGCAATATCTGAAGCCTGATGTGATCTTCGCCTCGAACACTTCGACGCTGCCGATCACCTCGCTGGCCGAGAGTTTTAAAGATCAGGGCAAGTTCATCGGCATTCACTTCTTCTCGCCGGTCGAGAAGATGATGCTGGTCGAGATCATCCTCGGCAAGAACACCGGCGACGTCGCGCTCGCGACCGCGCTCGACTACGTCCGCCAGATCGGCAAGACGCCGATCGTGGTCAACGACTCCAGAGGCTTCTTCGCCAATCGCTGCGTCGGCCGCTACGTCGCCGAAGGCAACGAGATGTTCCTGGAGGGCGTGCCGCCCGCCATGATTGAGAACTGCGCCAAGATGGCCGGCATGCCGGTCGGCCCGCTCTCGCTCTCGGACGAGGTCGCGCTCGATCTCGGTCTCAAGATCATGAAGGCGACCGAAGCCGATCTCGGCCCCAACGCGATCAATCCCGAGCAGAAGAAGCTGATGGTGGAGATGGTCGAGAAGCAGGGCCGGCTCGGCCGCAAGAACAGCAAGGGCTTCTACGACTACCCCGAGAAAGGCAAGGGCCAGAAGAGCCTGTGGCCGGGCCTCTCCGCGTTGCAGCCGAAGCAGCTCGACCCCGACACGCTCGATATCGAGGAGCTGAAGCAGCGCTTCCTGGTGGTGCAGGCGGTGGAAGCCGCGCGCACGGTCGAGGACCACGTCATCACCGATCCGCGCGAAGCGGACGTCGGCTCGATCCTCGGCTTCGGCTTCGCGCCGTTCACCGGCGGCACCCTGTCCTACATCGACTTCATGGGCACGAAGAAGTTCGTCGAGCTCTGCCACAAGCTGGAGGCCAAGTACGGCTCGCGCTTCACCCCGCCGAAGCTCTTGGAAGAGATGGCCGCGAAGGGCGAGACCTTCTACGGCCGCTTCGCGCCGAAGAAGGCGGCGGCCTGACGGAAGAGGTTACGCAGAAACAAAGGGCCGGATCATCGATCCGGCCTTTTTCATTTTCCGTCGCCGAACGGCGAGAAGGCGCGCCCTCCGACGACATCGTCGTCGAGACGGGCCTTCCAGCTGCCCTCGTCGCCGCGGCCGATGCGCACCTTGAAACGCCAACCACTCTGGTTGGTAAAGGCGACGTCCGCGCCGCTCTTCGTCCTGGCGTAGCGGCAGGGATATTCGGTCGGCCGGTCCGGAAAGACGATCTTGCCTTCCTTGCTCTCGAACACAGCCGAGGTGATCTGCGGATGGATCATGAAGATGCAATTGCGCTGCGACGCGACTGGCGTCGAGAGCCCGAGCATCGCGAGCGGCGCGCCGGCGGCGGTCATGAGGACGATCATGTTCATGGAGGCAATTGTCTCCTGGAGATGCTCCTTCGACGTCGCCGCGGATCAGATGGTTCACAAAAGGAAGGGCTGGATCATCGCTTGGGCGCTCTGCCTTGAGCCTTGTCACATCGATTGATGCGCTTTCGTCTCACCCCAGCACCCAATCCTCCACCCCGGCCACGCTCGCTTCGCCCTGGCACCGCTCTTGCTGATGATCCGCCGGATGGCCCATCGACATTGAAGGTGTCCCGCAATGATCCCCACGGTGTCTCAAGACAGCGCAGCCGGCGTTGCGGTAAGATACGCCCCCTTGTTGCTGCTGGATCGGCCGTGGCGCCGCCGCAGGCTCCTCCGGTGGCGCAGAAAAATTCCTTCGTGGTTTGGCCTGGTCTTACTCGTCCTCGTCTTTGATGTTGCGCTGGCCGTGCTTGCCTGGTTCGCCGTCGATCTCGTCCTGCACTGAAAGCTCACCTCTGTGCACGTAGAACGTCGCCGCCAAATAGGCGACCTGGCCGGCGATCAGGCAGCCGACGACGATTGGAACGCCCGTCCAGAATCCAAAGCCCGAGGTCTGAAGCACCGTCGCGGCAAGGATCGCAGTCGCCGGCGAGACCAGCAATAGAGTCCAGACTCGGAAGAATAGACCCGTCGCCAAGCCGGTGATTGCGCTCGCGAGCAGGAGGAGGATTACAGTCGTCACAATAGCTTTCCGGTCCGACGGTTAGCGTCCTGTCCCGCGCTGAAGTTGAGGCACAGGAGGATTGCTCTCACAAGGATGGCGACGTCCGCGGAGCGCAAAAGGCGGAGTTATTGTTAACCCGGACAATGCTCGTAAAATCCCCGTCAGCGCATCGCGAATCATCGGATTAGCGAATGACGCAAGCAAAGAGCCGAATCATCGGTTCGGCTCTTCGTCGACCCCGCCCGTTACGCTTCGCGAACGGCGGACCAGAGCTGATCGGAGATCATCTGGACAATCACTTGGCCTTCAGTCACGATCTGATTGCCGTCGAGGCCCAGCGCAGGGACTTGGCCCGAAGGAGGCCCCACCTTCAGATAATCCTCACCATTTCGGGCTTCTTTGCGCCGCTACCGACCTCGACCAGGCCACAGAGCGGGCTGGCCTCCAGGAGCACGAGGCGGGGACGGCGGGCACACACCGGGGAAACCATCCGGTTTCGAGGAATTTCCTTCCCCTGACGCTTGGCTCGGCCGAAAGAACGACTACATGCACCTGCTTGAAATAGTCAAGATTGATGCAGGTGCATCGAATGGAGTAAGAGACGGGCGACGAGCTTGAGCGGGACCATGAAACGCAAACCATCGACCGAGGCAACCGCCGCCTGGATCCGCCTGATGCGGGTGCAGAGCCGCGTGCTCGATTGCGTCGAGCAGGACTTGAAGAAGGCCGGCTTCCCACCGCTGGCCTGGTATGACGCGCTGCTCGAACTGTCGCGGGCGCCCTCGGGCGAGCTGCGGCCGGTCGAGCTCGAGCGGCAGATGCTGATCCCGCAATATTCGACCTCACGCCTGATCGACCGCCTGGTCGACGAGGGCCTCGCCTCGCGGCGCGAATGCAAGATCGACAAGCGCGGCCAGTTCGTCGAGATCACCGAAGCCGGCCGCGAGCTGCAGAAGCGAATGTGGGGCGCCTATTCGGCCGCGATCGAGAAATATGTCGGCTCGAAACTGTCGGACGCCGACGCCGTCAAGCTCAGCAATCTGCTCGATCGCCTGGGCTGCTCGTGCGGCGAGATGAAACTGCCGCCCGCGGCCGCCAACGAAACCATGCCATCGCGATGATCGCGCGGCAAACCCGCTCGCCCGTGCAACCGGTGGGTTGGCGGGCCGTCCCTGTCACCCGCGCGCGTTCGGTCGAAGCGCTTTTGATTAGAGTTTGATATGGCGCGAGACCAGATCGACATGACGCCGCTGCAATCACGCGACGAGCTCGTCGCGTGGTTCGAGGCCGGCTGCAAGGACCCGTCCGAGTTCCGCATGGGCACCGAGCACGAGAAAACGCCGTTCACGCTCGACGACCATCGTCCGGTGCCTTACGAGGGCGCGCGCGGCATCGGCGCGCTGCTCGAAGGCATGAAGCTCCTGCTCGGCTGGGAGCCGATCATGGAGCAGGGCAACATCATCGGCCTCTACGACGTCACCGGCGGCGGCGCGATCTCGCTCGAGCCCGGCGGACAGTTCGAGCTGTCCGGCGCGCCGGTCGAGAACGTGCACCAGACCCAGAGCGAGCTGATGGCGCACTTGGCGCAGGTGCGCGAGATCGCAACGCCGCTCGGCATCGGCTTCCTCGGCCTCGGCATGACGCCGTCCTGGTCGCGCGCCGATATCCCGGTGATGCCCAAGGGCCGCTACAAGATCATGACCAATTACATGCCGAAGGTCGGTCAATACGGCCTCGACATGATGTACCGGACCTGCACGGTGCAGACCAATCTCGACTTCTCCTCCGAAGCCGACATGGTCAAGAAGCTGCGCGTCTCGCTCGCGCTTCAGCCGGTCGCAACTGCACTGTTCGCTAATTCACCGTTCACCGAGGGCAGGCCGAACGGCTTCCTCTCGTTCCGGTCCGAGATCTGGCGCGACACCGACAATGCGCGCGCGGGCATGATGCCGTGGGCGTTCGAGGACGGCATGGGGTTCGAGCGCTATGTCGATTATGCGCTGGACGTGCCCATGTATTTCGTCAAGCGCGGCGAGGAGTACATTGACGTCTCGGGCTCCTCGTTCCGCGCCTTCTTCGACGGCCGCAACAACAACCTTCCCGGCGAGCGTCCGACCTTGTCGGACTGGGCCAACCACCTCTCGACGATCTTCCCGGAAGTGCGGCTCAAGCGCTATCTCGAGATGCGCGGCTCGGACGGCGGCCCGTGGGGCCGCTTGCCGGCGCTGCCGGCGTTCTGGGTCGGGCTGCTCTACGACGATGCCTCGCTCGATGCCGCCTGGGAGATCGTCAAGCACTGGAGCGCGCATGAACGCCAGGCCCTGCGCGACGACGTGCCGCGCATGGGCTTCAAGGCGCGGATCAAGGACCGCTATCTGTTCGAGATCGCCAAGGAATGCCTCGTTCTTGCCCATGCCGGCCTGCGCCGGCGCGGCCGGATCGACCAGCTCGGCCGCGACGAAACCCGGCATCTCGAGCCGCTCGATCGCATCGTCGATTCCGGCCGGACGCCGGCCGAGGAGATGCTGGATAAATTCAACGGACCCTGGAAGGGTTCGGTGGAACCGGCCTACGCGGAATACGCGTTCTAGACCTCTGAAGCCGGGCACCCAGGATTCAGTCGTTCATCGCCCATACAGGTTTGCGGCCATCAAATGACCGGCTGAAAAACCTGAGCGTCGTCAATAACTCGAAAGCTGTTCCGATGTGGAAGGGCCGCCTGTCCGGGGCCATCATGGCCAGCGCCGCGGCATGTGTCACGCTGCTTTCGCTTGCGTTTGCGAGCGCGCCGGCGCTTGCCCAGACGGCGTTCGACCGGCCCGGCGGCGACTATTTCAGTACGCCCGTCACCTCCGGCGATCCCGAGGATTGCGCGCTGCTGTGCGAGCGCGATCGCCGTTGCCGCTCCTGGAGCTTCAACTATCCCGATGTCGAAGGCGGCTCGGCCGTGTGCTGGCTGAAGAACACCGTGCCGGCCCGCGTGCCGGGTAGCTGCTGTATCTCCGGGGTGCGCGGCGCCGGCGTGATCGAGCCGCGCGTCGAAGGCGTCGAGACGTCGATCGACCGTCCCGGCGGCGACTTGCGCAATTTCGAGCTCAAGGACGGCGAAAGCGTCGAGGCCTGCAAGGCCGCCTGCACCGCCGACAACAAATGCCGCGCCTTCACCTATGCCCGCCCCGGCTACACCGGGCGCGAGGCGCGCTGCTTCCTGAAGAAGGAAATCAAGCCGCCGCGAAGGAAGGCGGGGTTCACGTCGGGCGTGGTGCGGTAGCATCCATACTCGTGCCCCGGACGCCATCAGCGCGTTTACGCGCGTCTTCGACGCGCTATGGCGGCGCTTCTTCAGCGCCGCACTGCAGAGACGGGACACGTGAGGCACCTCACTCCGCCGCGATCACCGTGATCTCCGGCCACAGCGCTTTCCAGCGCTTAGCCTTCGCTTCGTAGTTCGCCGCGGAAAAATTCGGTCCTGGATTTGGCCGCGCGATCAGTGCCGCAATGTCGTCAAACCCGCGCGGTGCGTAGACTTCGTGGCCATCGCTTGCGCGCCTGACGCCGACCTGCGTGTTCTGCGTGAGGAAGCGGTCGATGCCTTCCCTCGAGCTTCTCAGCGGCGGATACGGCAGGCCGTGCTTGGCCGGGTACCACATGTGCACGCGGGCCTGGTTGCGGACCTCGATCTTGGCGCCGAGATGCGCGAGGCGCGCATGGAGGGTGCGGATCACCGCGTCCTCGGCCTCCCACGATGTGTCGGCGCCGAAATAGAACACGTCGTAATCGGCGATGCCGTGGTCGATCGGGCGCCCCGTGAGCACGTTCCATACCGTCTGCACCAGGCATCCCGACACCAGCCATGCATCCGGTAATGCAAGTCGATGCAGCTCGTCGGCGATCGCGGCGTTGACCGGATTGCGTAAGGCGAGCGCGAGGAATTCGTCCTTGCTCACCTGCGACCGGTCAGTGCACGGCGGTGAAGAACCGCGACAGCCTGAATCCGGACAGCCAGGTCCATACCGGCTGGCTGCGCATGCCGAGGTCCCAGGAGCCGACCACGGCGTCCGCACGGCCGATCAGATTGTCGATCGGCAGCAGGCCGACGCCGCCGGAGCGCAGCGGCACGCGGCTGTCGGCGGAATTGTCGCGGTTGTCGCCGAGCACGAACAGATGCCCGGTCGGGACCGTCACCTCGGGCGTGTTGTCGAGCGGACCGCTGTCGCGCATCTTGAAGATCAGATGCGAGACGCCGTTCGGCAGCGTCTCGACATAGCGATAGGCGGGCTCGCTGCCGCCGCTGTCGTTCTCGGCGGCGCCGACGCCGTCCGGCTTCAGCTCGGCCGGACGGTCGTTGATGAAGAGCTGGCCCTGCCGCATCTGGATGCGGTCGCCGGGCAGGCCCACGACGCGCTTGACCCAGGCCTGCGAACGATCGCCGGGCCAGCGGAAGACGACGACGTCGCCGAGCTTCGGCGTCTCCGCGAACACGCGGCCGCTTTCCGGCAGGCTGATCTGGATCGGCAGCGACGAGGTGCCGTAGCCATAGGGGAATTTCGAGGCGAGCAGCGCATCACCGATCAGGAGCGTCGGCTCCATCGAGCCCGACGGCACGTAGAACGGCTCGGCGAGCGCACCCTTGGCGATGAAGACCGCGGCGACGATGCCGGCGAGCTGAGCGATCTGTCCGCCCCAGCCGCTGCTTTTGCGCTTGGGGCTGACCGTGACCTTGTCTTCAACGCTCATGCGCCGGTTCCACCCACGGTGATGCGTTCCATCAGCAGCGACGGCTGGCCGACGCCGACAGGCACGCCCTGGCCGTTCTTGCCGCAGGTGCCGATGCCGGTGTCGAGTGCGAGGTCGTTGCCGATCATGCGGATGCGATGCAGGTCGGTCGGTCCGTTGCCGATCAGCATGGCGCCCTTGAGCGGCGCCCCGATCTTGCCGTTCTCGATCTTGTAGGCCTCGGTGCACTGGAACACGTATTTGCCCGAGGTGATGTCGACCTGTCCGCCGCCGAAATTCGCGGCGAACACGCCGTTCTTCACCGAGGCGATGATCTCGGCCGGATCGCGGTCGCCGGCGAGCATGTAGGTGTTGGTCATGCGCGGCATCGGCACATGGGCATAACCCTGGCGACGGCCGTTGCCGGTCGGCTTCATGTTCATAAGCCGTGCGTTCTGGCGGTCCTGCATGTAGCCGACCAGGATGCCGTCCTCGATCAGCACGGTGCGATTGGTCGGCGTGCCCTCGTCGTCGATCGACAGCGAGCCGCGGCGCGAGGCGATGGTGCCGTCGTCGACCACGGTGACGCCCTTGGCCGCGACCTGCTGGCCCATCAGGCCCGCAAAAGCAGATGTCTTCTTGCGATTGAAGTCGCCCTCGAGGCCGTGGCCGACCGCTTCATGCAGCATCACGCCGGGCCAGCCGGCGCCGAGCACGACGTCCATCTCGCCGGCGGGCGCCGGAATCGACTCCAGATTGACCAGCGCCTCGCGCAGCGCGCCGTCGGCGGCCTCGCGCCAATTCCTGCTCTCGATGAACTCGGCATAGCCGGCGCGGCCGCCATAGCCCTTGCTGCCGCTCTCCTGGCGGTCGCCCTGGCCGGCGACGACGGAGATGTTGACGCGCACCAGCGGACGGATGTCGCGATAGCTCTCACCGTCGGGCCGCAGGATCTCGACGACCTGCCAGGTCGCGCCGAGACTCACGCTGACCTGCCGCACCCGCGGATCCTTGTCGCGCAGGTAAGCGTCGATCTCGGCGAGCAGCTTGACCTTGGTCTCGAAGCCCGGCGCATCCAGCGGATTGTCGTCGCCATAGAGGCGGACATTGGTATGCGGGGGCGGCGCCGAGAAGCTGCCGGAATAGCCGCCGCGCACGGCAGCAACCGCGTCCGCCGCGCGAATCAGCGCCGGCAGCGACACGTCGGAGGAATGCGCATAGCCGACCGCATCATCCTTGACGGCGCGCAAACCAAAACCCTGCGAGGTGTCGTAGGTCGCCTGCTTGAGCCGCCCATTGTCGAACATGAGAGCTTCGGTCTGGCTGTATTCCAGGAACAGCTCGCCGTCGTCAGCGCCGGAAAGCCCGCGCGCGACCTCGCTGCGAACCTGGTCGCGGTCGAGATTGGCACGGTCGAGCAGGGAGGTCGTGGCAGGATTGGTCATGCGTCCGTCCATTAGCCGGGGATGTGGGGCAAGATAATGGTTTCGGACCAGTTCCGCGAGAGCGCGAAGCCTCACATTACGGAAACAAAAGGATTGCCAAGGTTAGCCGCTGCTACGGCAGCTTGTCATAGCCCTCGCCGAGCCCGTTCAGGCTGAGCGGGAAGCCGATGCCTTCTTCCGGGGTCTCGAAGATGATGAAGGTCGCGGTCTTGGCGCTGCGGAGCTGACCGAGCAGCTTGTCCTCCAGGACGACCTCGGCGACGCAGCCGTTGGGCAGGCAGCGGACGAAGCCGGCGCGGCCGACGTCCTGGTTGTCGAGCTTGAGCCCGAGGCCGGAGGGCAACAGGACCCCGAGCGGAGCGACCACGCGCATCAGCCGGCTCTTCTGGTCGGCGGTCTTGAGCACGATCACGGTCAGGCCGGCATTGGAGCGGTCTTCCGCCACCACGCTCTGGATCAGGGCGCATTGCTCGGTCTGGGCGCCCGGCGGGGTGTCGCAGCGGATCTGCCAGTCGCCATGGACGGAGCGCACCGCGCCCTGCGCATGGGCGAGCCCCGGCAGCGCCAGCAGGACCATCGCAGCCACGAGGCCGGCGAGCGCCGGGAGGCCGTTCGCCGGCCTTGCCATCGATCTCGAAAGCCCCATCGGGTCGGTCCCTCTGCTCGCCTGGGTTGCTCGCGCTTGGCGGACTGATCTGGCGGACTGATACGGAATGACGGCGTCTTGAAGGCGATTCCCAAGCAAATTCCGCGCCGCCCACACCGCCATTGCCCGCACGAATCAGGCTGCCGCGTGGCAGTCTTCCAGTGCCTACCGCGGGCAATTCCGCTGTCAAGCCGCAGCGTCCCGGGAAACGGTATTTTTGTCTGATCTTGCTGGGAGATATCTTGCCGGTGATGGCTGGCAGGCGGGGCTCAAGACTGCATTGCGATAGATCAAGAATTATGGTTTGAGAGGCTTGATTTCGCGTTCTAGCGATCTGGCCCCAATTCCTCTTAGAGGTATTCTTGCGTGGCGGTTTGTCGGACTGGCGGATCGAATAAGCGTTTCCCGCAAGCAGGGGAATGCACGTGGGGTGATCTCGGAAGGGGAGCGCGAACGACATGAGGATGTCGATGGGTCGGGTGGGCCGGCAATTGCTGGGATTGGCCACCATCGCCTTGGTGGCGACTGGAGTCACGCTGGCGACGGGTGGTGCGGCCTTGGCCGAGCTCGGGCAGCCGGCGCCGTGGGAGTGGACGCTTCAGCAGTCCGGTTCCCCGGTGATGGACAACATCGTCTGGTTCCATAACTTCCTCTTCGTGCTGATCACTCTGATCACGCTGTTCGTCCTGGCGCTGCTCGTGATCGTGGTCGTCAAGTTCAACGCGAAGGCCAATCCGGTGCCGTCGCGGACCACCCACAACACGCTGATCGAGGTGGCTTGGACGCTCGTCCCGGTGCTGATCCTGGTCGGCATTTCGGTGCCGTCGTTCCGGCTGCTGTTCCTGGAGCTCGACATTCCGAAAGCGGACCTGACCGTGAAGGCGACCGGCAAGCAGTGGTACTGGTCCTATGCCTATCCGGATAACGGCAAGTTCGAATTCGATTCGCTGATGGCGCAGGACAAGCAGCCCCGTCTGCTCGGCGTCGACAACGAGATGGTGGTGCCGGTCAACAAGGTGATTCGCGTCCAGACCACGGGTGCGGACGTCATCCATGCGTTCGCGCTGCCGGCTTTCGGCGTCAAGATCGACGCCATTCCCGGCCGTCTGAACGAGACCTGGTTCAAGGCTACCAAGACCGGCATGTACTACGGTCAGTGCTCGGAACTGTGCGGCAAGGATCACGCCTTCATGCCGATTGCGATCCGCGTGGTGAGCGACCAGGAGTTCGCCTCCTGGGTCGAGACGGCGAAGAAGAAATTTGCGAGCGGCGGCACCAGCACCTACGCCTCCGCGGCCGGCCCGACGCAGTAAGCGCCGGGGGCGGCCTGAGGGACTGAAAGCGATAAGGGTGGGACCTCCAAAGGTCCGAATGGGACGCAAGGCAGGATTTGAAAATGGCAACGAGCGCAGCGGCACACGGCGATCACGCGCATCATGACGAGCATGCCCATCCGACCGGATGGCGGCGCTACGTCTATTCGACCAATCACAAGGACATCGGCACGATGTACCTGATCTTCGCGGTCGTCGCCGGCATCATCGGTGCGGCGATGTCGATCGCGATCCGGGCCGAGTTGATGTATCCGGGCGTGCAGGTCTTCCACGAGGCCCATACCTACAACGTGTTCGTGACCTCGCACGGCCTAATCATGATCTTCTTCATGGTCATGCCCGCGATGATCGGCGGCTTCGGCAACTGGTTCGTGCCGCTGATGATCGGCGCGCCAGACATGGCGTTCCCGCGCATGAACAACATCTCGTTCTGGCTGCTGCCGGCATCGTTCGCGCTGCTCTTGATGTCGACCTTCGTCGAGGGCGAGCCGGGCTCCAACGGCGTCGGGGCGGGTTGGACCATCTACGCGCCGCTGTCGACCTCGGGCCATCCCGGCCCGGCGGTTGACTTCGCGATCCTGTCGCTGCACCTCGCCGGTGCTTCCTCGATCCTGGGCGCGATCAACTTCATCACCACCATCTTCAACATGCGCGCGCCGGGCATGACCCTGCACAAGATGCCGCTGTTCGTGTGGTCGATCCTGGTGACGGTGTTCCTGCTGCTGTTGTCACTGCCGGTGCTCGCCGGTGCGATCACCATGCTGCTCACCGACCGCAATTTCGGCACGACGTTCTTCGCCCCCGACGGCGGCGGCGACCCCGTGCTGTTCCAGCATCTGTTCTGGTTCTTCGGTCACCCCGAGGTCTACATCCTGATCCTGCCCGGCTTCGGCATGATCAGCCAGATCGTCTCGACCTTCTCGCGCAAGCCCGTGTTCGGCTATCTCGGCATGGCCTATGCCATGGTCGCGATCGGCGGCATCGGCTTCGTGGTGTGGGCGCACCACATGTACACGGTCGGCATGTCCTCGGCGACGCAGGCCTATTTCGTCGCCGCCACGATGGTCATCGCGGTTCCGACCGGCGTGAAGATCTTCTCCTGGATCGCCACGATGTGGGGCGGCTCGATCGAATTCCGCGCGCCGATGATCTGGGCGGTGGGCTTCATCTTCCTGTTCACGGTCGGCGGCGTGACCGGCGTCGTGCTGGCGAACGCGGGTGTCGATCGGGTGCTCCAGGAGACGTACTACGTCGTCGCCCACTTCCACTACGTGCTGTCGCTCGGCGCGGTATTCGCGATCTTCGCCGGCTGGTACTACTGGTTCCCGAAGATGTCGGGCTACATGTACAATGAGGGCCTTGCCAAGCTGCACTTCTGGGTCACCTTCGTCGGCGTCAACCTGGTGTTCTTCCCGCAGCACTTCCTCGGCCTGTCCGGCATGCCGCGCCGCTACATCGACTATCCCGATGCGTTCGCGGGCTGGAACCTGGTCTCGTCGGTCGGCTCATACATCTCCGGCTTCGGCGTGCTGATCTTCCTCTACTGCGTGCTGGACGCCTTCATGAAGAGGGTGCCGGCAGGCGACAATCCCTGGGGTGCCGGCGCGACCACGCTGGAGTGGACGCTGTCCTCGCCGCCGCCCTTCCACCAGTTCGAAGTGCTGCCCCGCGTGCAGTAACCAATCCCCCGCGGCGCCCGTGACGGGCGCCGCGGCGCTGTAACGAAGCGAGTAGATCTAAGTGTCCGTCCTCGACCACAACGCCATCGACATCAATCCCCACATCTCCGAAGCGGAGGTTGGCGATTATCTCGCATTGCTCAAGCCGCGGGTGATGTCGTTGGTGATCTTCACTGCGCTGGTCGGGATGGCGATGGCCCCGGGGCATTTCCACCCGGTGCTGGCGATCACCTCGCTGCTCTGCATTGCCGTCGGCGCCGGTGCCTCCGGGGCGCTCAACATGGCGCTCGAAGGCGACATCGACGCCAAGATGTCGCGCACGGCGAACCGGCCGATCCCGCGCGGCCGCATCACCCGCCCCGAGGCGATGGCGTTCGGCATGACGCTCGCCTTCTTCTCGGTGATGACGCTCGGCATCCTCGTCAACTGGATCGCGGGTGCGCTGCTCGCCTTCACCATCTTCTTCTACGTCGTGATCTACACGATGTGGCTGAAGCGCTGGACCGCGCAGAACATCGTGATCGGCGGCGCCGCCGGTGCGCTGCCGCCGGTGGTGGCCTGGGCCTCGGTGACGGGCACGATCGATGTTGAGCCGCTGCTGCTGTTCGCCATCATCTTCTTCTGGACCCCGCCGCATTTCTGGGCGCTGGCGCTGTTCCGCTCCGACGACTACGCGCGCGCCGGCATTCCGATGCTGCCGAACGTCGCCGGTCCCGACGCCACGCGTCTGCAGATCCTGCTCTACACCATCGTGCTGATCGCGGTCGCCGCCGCGCCCTGGGCGCTCGGCTATTTCGATGCCGTCTACGGCGTGGTCTCGCTGATTCTCGGTGCCGGCATGCTGGTGCTCGCCATCAACGTCTATCTGCGCCGCGAGCGCAGCCAGTCGCTGCGCGCGACCCGCAAGCTGTTTGCCTTCTCGATCCTGTACCTGTTCGCGCTGTTTGCGACCCTGCTGGCCGAGGTCGTGTACCGGGCGCTTGCTCCGATGGTTGGGGGCGCATGATCACCGCGATGGCCGACAAACCCGAGCCGGAAGGAATCGTCCTCACCGAGGCGCAGCGGAAGAGCCGTCGTCAGCGCTCCATCGCGATCGCTTTGGCGCTCGGCGTGCTCGTAGTGCTGTTCTTCGCCGTCACCATGGTCAAGGGGCCGGCTGTGCTCGTGCGGCCGATGTAGGAAATATGGATCACGAGCCCACCATATCGCAGGACGTCAGCGCCAAGCCGGGCCATCGCAACGTGGGCAAGGGCCGCGGGCTGGGGCGCGATGTGGTGGTCGCGTCCATCTGCGGCGGCGTGGTCGCGCTGATGGTCGGCGCCTCCTACGCGGCGGTGCCGTTCTACAATTGGTTCTGCCGCGCCACCGGCTTCAACGGCACGACGCAAGTGGCGACCTCTGCGCCGGCCACGGGCCCGATCGCGCGGAAGATCTCGGTGCGGTTCGATTCCAACGTCGCGCCCGGCCTGCCCTGGAAGTTCGAGCCGGAGCAGAGCGAGATCGAGGTCAATATCGGCCAGGTTGTGACGGTCTTCTACACCGTGACCAACCAGGCGGCGCGCGCCACTGCGGGCCAGGCCGCCTATAACGTCGCGCCCCTGACGGTCGGCGCCTATTTCCAGAAGATCAACTGCTTCTGCTTCACCGAGCAGACCATGGCGCCCGGCGAGAAGCGCGAGATGCCGGTCGTGTTCTACGTCGACCCGTCGATCGCCGCCGACCACGAGAACGACGGGCTGAGCACGATCACGCTGTCCTACACATTCTATCCGGTGCGCGATCCCGTGGTGAAACCGCTGGCATCGGGCGAAGCCGACAAGGGCAAGGGAAATCTTTGACCGCAGGGCTCACGCGCAGGCGGTTGGACGCAAGGGGATAAGTGCCGGACAGGCACGGGATTGAGGAGAGAGACGGAAATGGCCACGGCGCACACCAAGCATCACGACTATCACCTGGTCGATCCCTCTCCCTGGCCGGCGGTCGGCTCGCTCTCGGCCTTCATCATGGCGGTCGGCGCGGTCGCCTGGATGCACCACATGTTCTCGGCGGCGCCGATCGTATTCGGCGTCGGCACCGTGGGCGTGCTCTACACCATGGCGAGCTGGTGGGCCGACGTGATCAAGGAGGCCCAGTACAAGGGCGATCACACCCGGGTCGTGCAGCTGCATCACCGCTACGGCATGATCCTGTTCATCGCCTCCGAGGTGATGTTCTTCGTCGCCTGGTTCTGGGCCTATTTCAACGCGGCGCTGTTTCCGGCCGATGCCGTCCACGCCACCCGCGATGCGGTGTTCGGTTGCGGCCTCGGCACGCAGCCCGGCGCCTGCGCGGTCCCGGGCACCTGGCCGCCGAAGGGCATCGAGACCTTCGATCCCTGGCATCTGCCGCTGCTGAACACGCTGATCCTGCTCACGTCAGGTACCACCGTGACCTGGGCGCACCATGCGCTGCTCGAGAACGACCGCCAGGGCCTGAAGTATGGCCTGATCCTCACCGTCGTGCTCGGCGCGCTCTTCACCTGCGTGCAGGCCTATGAGTACGCCCACGCGGCGTTCTCCTTCGGCGGCAACGTCTATGGCGCGACGTTCTTCATGGCGACCGGATTCCACGGCTTCCATGTGCTGGTCGGCACCATCTTCCTGCTGGTGTGCCTGTTCCGCGCCTATGCCGGCCACTTCACGCCGAAGCAGCATCTCGGCTTCGAGTTCGCGGCCTGGTACTGGCACTTCGTCGACGTGGTCTGGCTGTTCCTGTTCCTCTGCATCTACGTCTGGGGACGCGGCGCCGAGACCATGGCCAGCGCCGCGCACTGAGCCCGATCGAACCGATCAGGAAGGGCGGCCGCAGGGCCGCCCTTTCGCTTTCCGGCCGCCCGAAGTTTCGTCGGAAACTGTGATAGAGTCCGCCATCATGAACGACAGTGCCGGCACACCCCCGTCCGAAACCACCGTCCTGCAAAGCGCGCTGCGTGGGCTTGCCTGCAAATGCCCGCGCTGCGGCCAAGGCAAGCTTTATGCGGGCTTTCTGACGCTCGCGCCCGCATGCAACCGTTGCGGGCTCGACTATGCCTTCATCGATACCGGCGACGGCCCGGCGATCTTCATCATCATGCTGGCCGGCGGCATCGTCGTCGCGTGCGCCCTCATCGTCGAAGTCAAATACCAGCCGCCATATTGGCTGCATGCGGTGCTCTGGCTGCCGCTCATCCTCGCCACCACGCTGTTGCCGCTGCGCTCGATGAAGTCGTTGCTGATCGCGCTGCAATTCCACCACAAGGCGGCGCCGGGCCGGTTGGTCGATCGCGCGAAATGAATGAGCCTGCGTCGCGCAAGGCCCCCGTGGCCGGCTTCGCGCTGTTCACGCTGTTCCTCACGGCTGTGTTCGTGGCGCTCGGTGTCTGGCAGCTGCAGCGCCGCACCGCCAAGCACGAGTTGATTGCGGCGCTCACCGAGCGGCTTGCGGCCGCGCCGGTTGCGCTGCCGCCGTCCGCGCAATGGATCGCGCTCAATCCCGCCCGCGACGAATTCCGCCGCGTCAGCTTCACCGCGACCTACGCAGCCCTCCCCGATGCAATGGTCTATTCCTCCGGCTCGGCGGTGCGCAAGGACGCCTCCGGCCCCGGCACCTGGGCGTTCCTGCCGGCGCGGCTTCCCGGCGGCGAGATGGTCGTGATCGACGCGGGTTTCGTCGAGAACACGATGCAGGACCGCGGCGTCGAGGATCGCGCGGTGAACAAGCTTATCACGGGCCAACCGGTTGAGCTCACCGGCTATCTGCGCTTTCCCGAGGCGCCAAGCTGGCTGACTCCGGCGGAGAATCGCGGCAAGCGGCTCTGGTTCGTGCGCGATCATCTGGCAATCGCAAGCGTGCTGGGCTGGGGCACGGTTGCGCCGTTCTATATCGATCTCGAACGGCCCGCGCCGGCGAACGGCATCCCGCGTCCGGGACCGCTCCAGGTGAATCTCAAGGACGACCATCTGCAATATGCAATCACCTGGTTCACGCTTGCAGGCGCCGTGCTCATCGCCTTCGGCGTGTGGGCAAGAGGCCGGCGGCAGAGCTGAGCTCATTGGCAGGTCCATCGAGGGAACCCGGTATCGCCCGGGGTTTATTATTCAGCGCATATTCACGAGGGTGGTTCTAAGCCGCCAATATTGTCCGCGGCAGATTGGGTGCGGCGTGAGTGATTTCGACCAGATGGGAATTATCGTCGACTGGGTGGATGCCTGCCGTAAGGGCGACCTCACAGCCCTGCTCGACCTCTATGCCGACGACGCGCAGCTCGAATGCACCTGCGACGGCGCGCGGCGCTTTCGTGGCCGGAGCGAGATCGAGGCCTATTGGCAGCCGCGGCTCAGCGCCTTCTCCTCGGCGGGGTTCGGGCTGGAAGAGATCAATCCCGCGCCCCACGGCGTCCACCTCGAATATTCCGTCGCCGGCGCGCTGCGCATTCAGGCCTCGTTCCGCTTCAGCCCGGATGGCAAGATCCGCAGCACGCTGTGCGAACCGGCGCGACAGAATGCGCATGATGGTTGCGCCTGCTGAATTAGCCTGGTGACGGAACGTCCCGCATCGTCTCCGCCGGAAGGCGGCAGCGCACGTAGGTTCGGTCATCCACGCGCAACAGCGATAGCGATCCGCTGAGCGCGCGCACGCGCTCATGCATGCCGGTCAGGCCCCGGCCGAAGACGTTGTCCGCAGGGAAACCGCCGCCATCGTCGGAGATCTCGACGACGAGCGTCTTGTCGGCAACCGTCGCCTGCACATGTGCGTTGCCCGCGTTGGCATGTCGCAGCACGTTGGTCAGTGCCTCCTGGATCACTCGATAGACGGTCTGCGCCAGCGGTCCGCCGATTGCGCTGAGATCGCGATCGATCGCGTCCGTCAGCACGATATGAGGTGCCTGCTTGCGAAAATTCCGGAGCAGCGTTTGCACGCTGCTCGAAAGGCCGAGCTCCTCGATATAGAGCGGCCGCAGCCGGTCGAGGATGCGGCGGTTGGTCTGCTGCAGGGCCTCGACCGATTGCAGCAGGTCCTGTGCCGAATTGCCGAGATGTCCCGTTGGCTCGGAGGCATCGGTCAGCGCGATCGTGCCGGCGCGGATGCTGAAGAGGAGGGGCCCGAGCTCGTCGTGCAGTTCGCGGGCGAGATCGCGCCGCTCGTCATCCTGCAGCGACACCAGGCGGTGCATCAGATCGCGATTGTCCTGGCTGAGTTGCGCCAGTGTCGCTGCCAGCGCATTGGCTTCCTCGCAGCTCTGCCGGATCTCCGGCGGTCCTCCGACCGGGATCGGCCTTGCGTAGTCGCCGCGCCGAATCCGCGTAAGACCGTCGCCGAGATGTTGCAGGGGGCGCAGGGCCGAACCGGCGAAGACATAGGCAACGGTGCCGGTGAGCACCATCAGGACAGCGACCAGGCTGGTCAGCGCAAGGAAGCCGATCCACTTCTCGAACAAGTCGGCCGATATGTCCGGGAAGAACACGATATCGCCGACATGTCTGCCGTCTATGACGATCGGAAACGCCGCTTCCATCTCTGGTATGGTGATGAGGTTGACGAACCATTGCGGAACCTTCTTCAGGTTGCGCAAGTCTTTCGGAGAAGGCGGGGGACCTCCGTCCATGCGGCGGAATTGAATATCCGTGGAGGCGTCCAAGGACTGAACAAATGCATCGAGGGTCTTTTGCGGATTGTCCGATGCGCGCAGGGTGCTGTTGAGCGCGGCGGCGATGGTCTGGATCGAGCGTCGAGCCGGCTCGTGTTCATCAGCTACCTGACCTGGTGCAAATATCTGCAGTAATATGCCGCCCAGGATCAGGGCTGCGAGAAGGCTCGCGCCGAGCGGGAGAAACAATTGCGTTCGGAACGAAAGTCGTCGCCACATTAGGTCAATTCTAACGCGTATCGGCCGGATTTGCTCTTTCCATTTATTCCCGGCGGGCTATGAGTCGAAAAACAAGAGAGTGCGCGATGCAAGATACCGCCAAGCTGGCGACGAGGGTCCTGATCGTCGACGACCATCCCGTGGTGCTGTCCGGCTGCCGCACCCTGTTCGCATCCGACCATTCAATCCGCATTGACGAGGCGAGTGATGCCAAATCCGGGCATCGCGCCTATGTCAGCAAGCGGCCCGACGTCACCGTGATCGACATCAGCCTGCCCGACGTCTCCGGGTTCGAGCTGATGCGGCGCATCCGCAAGGACGACCCCGACGCCAAGATCATCATGTTCAGCATGAACGACGATCCGGCGTTCGTCGTGCGGGCCGTCGAGCTCGGGGCGCAGGGCTATGTCTCCAAAGGCGACGATCCCAGGATCCTGCTCAAAGCGGTGCGCAAGGTGGTCGCGGGTGACAATTTCATCTCGCCGCAGCTTGCGGAAGCCGTGACGTTTTCCGGCGCGGCGATCAAGGCCAACCCCGCGTCACAGATGACGCCGCGGGAGCTCGAAATTCTTCGCTTGCTCGGACGCGGCGATAAGATCGTCGAGGTCGCCGAGGCGCTCGGCATCTCCTACAAGACGGTCGCCAACACCACGTCCCTGCTCAAGCAGAAGCTTGGCGCCAAGAACCATTCCGACCTGATCCGGATCGCAGTGGAAATCGGAATGAACTGACTTTCGCCATCGACCGAACCGACTGCTCCGGGATGCAGCGGTTCGGCCGACGGATCGACGCCGCCGTTGGCCGGGCAATGCATTGGACAACGGGCTGACACCCATCCGCCGACACAATGAGCCGAGGCTGTATTCGTTCCCGCGACTGATTCGGGAAAAAGCGGAGTTCAGGGTCAGGATCACGGCCGGGACTTGGCTGCAACTGCCAAAAGCGAACCAGAGCCGGATCGGGAAGAATAGGAACATTTTCGATACGCGCGGGGTTTTGGACTTGACGATTTCGTGACAGGCGACGAAAGCTTGCCGGAACAGTTTTGAGGGTTCGCGACCCCGACGAGGCAACTGGTCTGCACACAACGACAGGCCTTCCAAGAGAAGGGCTGCGGCAATGCCGCAGCCCTTTTTCATTGGGCGAGGGGGTACGCCGGAAGCGGTTTCCCGATGCCGCAAAACACTCTATGGTGGTTCAAAGCCACCGGCTGTTGACAAGTAATTACGTAAAATCAAAGGCTTAAGGGTCGAGCTCCGGCCCGGCCGCCTTTGGAGGGCAGTTTGACTCGCTATATCTCGACCCGGGGCGAAGCCCCCGAACTCGGCTTTTGTGACGTGATGCTGACCGGGCTTGCCCGCGACGGCGGCCTGTATGTGCCGGCGGTGTGGCCACAGCTTCCGAGCGAGACGATCGCCGGCTTCTTCGGCCGCCCCTATTGGGAGGTCGCGGTCGACGTGATTCGTCCCTTCGCCGGTGGCGAGATTTCCGACGCCGAGCTCGGGCGGATGGCGAACGAGGCCTATGCCACCTTCCGCCATCCTGCGGTGGTGCCGCTGCGCCAGATGTCCCCGCACCAGTTCGTGCTGGAGCTGTTCCACGGTCCGACGCTCGCCTTCAAGGACGTAGCGATGCAGCTGATCTCGCGGCTGATGGACCATGTGCTCGAAAAGCGCGGCCAGCGCACCACCATCGTGGTCGCGACGTCAGGCGATACCGGCGGCGCCGCGGTCGAAGCCTTTGCGGGCCTCGAGAACGTCGATCTCATCGTGCTGTTTCCGCACGGCCGCATCTCCGAGGTGCAGCGGCGGATGATGACCACGACGGGCGCGGCCAACGTCCATGCGCTCGCCATCGAAGGCACCTTCGACGACTGCCAGGCGCTCGTGAAGGGGATGTTCAACAACCATCGCTTCCGCGATGCGACCTCGCTCTCCGGCGTCAATTCCATCAACTGGGCGCGCATCGTCGCGCAGGTGGTCTACTATTTCACCTCTGCCGTCGCGGTCGGTGCTCCGGCGCGCGCGGTCGATTTCGTCGTTCCGACGGGCAATTTCGGCGACATCTTCGCCGGCTACGTCGCCAAGCGCATGGGGCTGCCGGTGCGCACCCTGCGCATCGCCGCCAACGTCAACGACATCCTGGCGCGCACGCTGAAGACCGGCATCTACGAGGTGCGTGAGGTGCACGCGACGGCATCGCCGTCGATGGACATCCAGATCTCCTCGAACTTCGAACGGCTGCTGTTCGAGGCCGGCCGGCGCGATGGCGCCGGCGTGCGTCGCCTGATGGAACAGCTGAAGCAGTCCGGCCGCTTCGTGCTACCCGATGCGACACTCGCCGCGATCCGCGAGGAGTTCGATGCCGGGCGCGCTGACGAGACCGAGACTGCGGCTGCGATCCGCGCCGCCTGGCGCGAAGCAGGCGAGCTGGTCGATCCTCATACCGCCGTGGCGCTCGCCGTCGCGGACCGCGACACCACCGATACGAAGGTGCCGAGCATCGTGCTCTCCACCGCCCATCCGGCCAAGTTCCCCGACGCCGTCGAGGCGGCTTGCGGCCAGCGGCCGCAACTGCCGGCCTGGCTCGACGGCCTGATGACCAAATCCGAACACATGAGGGTGATGAAGAACGATCAGGTCGAGCTCGAGCGGTTCGTGCTGTCCGCCAGCCGCGCCGCAAAGCAGGGAGTTGCCGGATGAGCGTCGAGATGTCCAAGCTTGCCTCCGGCCTCACCGTCGTCACCGACGAGATGCCCCACCTCGAGACGGCGGCGCTCGGCGTCTGGGCCGGCGTCGGCGGACGCGACGAGAAGCCGAACGAGCACGGCATCTCGCATCTGTTGGAACACATGGCGTTCAAGGGCACGACCAGGCGCTCCTCGCGCGAGATCGTCGAGGAGATCGAGGCGGTCGGCGGCGACCTCAATGCCGGCACCTCGACCGAGACCACGTCCTATTACGCGCGGGTGCTAAAGGCCGACGTGCCGCTCGCGCTCGACGTGCTCGCCGACATCCTCGCCAATCCGGCCTTTGAGCCCGACGAGCTGGAGCGCGAGAAGAACGTCATCGTGCAGGAGATCGGTGCCGCGCAGGACACGCCCGATGACGTCGTGTTCGAGCATCTGAACGAGCTCTGCTATCCCGACCAGCCGATGGGCCGTTCGCTGCTCGGCACCGCCAAGACGCTGCGCGCCTTCAACCGCGACATGCTGCGTGGCTATCTGTCGACGCATTATCGCGGGCCCGACATGGTGGTGGCCGCGGCCGGGGCGGTCGACCACGGCCAGGTCGTCGCCGAGGTCGAAAAGCGTTTTGCGAGCTTCGAGGGGACGCCCGGGCCGAAGCCGCAGGCCGCTCGGTTCGGCCAGGGCGGCGCCAAGGTGGTGCATCGCGAGCTCGAGCAGGCGCATCTGACGCTGGCGCTCGAGGGGGTGCCGCAGACCGATCCTTCGCTGTTCTCGCTGCAGGTCTTCACCAATGTCCTTGGCGGCGGAATGTCGTCGCGCCTGTTCCAGGAGGTGCGCGAGAAGCGCGGCCTCTGCTACTCTATCTACACCTTCCACGCCCCCTACACCGATACCGGCTTTTTCGGCCTCTATACCGGCACCGATCCCGCCGACGCGCCGGAGATGATGGAGGTCGTGGTCGACATCATGAACGAATCGGTGGAGACGCTGACCGAGGCCGAGATCGCCCGAGCCAAGGCACAGATGAAGGCGGGGTTGCTGATGGCGCTGGAGAGCTGCTCCTCCCGCGCCGAGCAGCTCGCCCGGCATGTGCTGGCCTACGGGCGGCCGCAGACAGTGCAGGAACTGGTTGCCCGGATCGACGCCGTCAGCATCGAATCGACGCGGGACGCGGCCCGTGCGCTGCTGTCGCGCAGCCGGCCTGCGGTCGTCGCATTGGGCAGCGGCAGGGGTCTGGACACGGCGGTGTCTTTTGCGGAAGGATTGACACGGGCGCGCGCCAAGGCGCGGCTGCATTAGGAGCCGCGCGCGGGCCTCGCCCCGGGAAGCATCACATGGCCCTCTTTCGCCTGCCATCCAGTGGACCCGCCGCCCTGGCGCCGCGCGGCAACGGGCTGCTCCTGCGCGCGCCGCAAATGTCCGACTTCCTGCAATGGGCTCATTTGCGCGAGACCAGCCGCGACTATCTGACGCCTTGGGAGCCGATCTGGCCGTCCGACGATCTCACCCGCTCCGGCTTCCGCCGCCGCCTGCGCCGCTATGCCGAGGACATTGCCGCGGACCGCTCCTATCCCTTTCTGATCTTCCGCGAGCTCGACGGTGCCCTGGTCGGCGGCATCACGCTCGCCAATGTCCGGCGCGGCATCGTGCAGGCCGGCACCATCGGCTATTGGGTCGGCCAGCCTTATGCCCATCGCGGCTACATGACGGCCGCACTCCGGGTGCTGCTGCCGACGCTGTTCGGCGAGCTCAATCTGCACCGGGTCGAGGCCGCCTGCATCCCGACCAATGCGCCGTCGATCCGGGTGCTGGAGAAGTGCGGCTTCTCGCGCGAGGGCCTGGCGCGCCGCTATCTCTGCATCAACGGGGTCTGGCAGGATCACCTGCTGTTCGGCCTGCTGCACGAGGACTTCCGCGGCTGAGCAGCCTGATGGATGCGGCCAAATCCCTTTTTGCCGCCTTGGGTTCGCCGATATTGGCGATATAACCCGGCCGGAACATTGTCATGGAGTACGGGTGTTGATGGTGCAGGAGCTTCGGTCATCGCGGACGAGGTTGCGGCGGGGCGCAGCGGTCGTGCTGGCATTATCGGTCGGGCTCGCCTCCGTCTCGCCGGTGGCGGCACAGTCGTTGACCGACCGCTTCAAGAGCCTGTTCGGCGGCAAATCCGACGAGCCGGCGGAGCCGAAGCCGGCGCCTGCGCCCGGGCAGCCGGCCGAAGACGACCTCGATTGCCCGCAGGTCACGGTGCGCGCGGGCGCCTCGACCTACGCGGTCGGCGCCAGCGGCAAGCCGGCGGTGGGCAATGACATCCGCTTCCAGGCCTCGATCACCAAGATGGCGCGCGAATGCTTGCGCAGCAGTGCCGGCATCACCGCCCGGATCGGCATCCAGGGCCGCGTCATCGCCGGCCCCGCCGGGGCGCCTGCCTCCGTCGAGGTGCCGCTGCGCATCGCCGTCGTGCAGGGCGGCGTCGGCGAGAAGGTGATCGCCTCGAAGGCCTACCGGACCACGGTGGCGATGTCGGAAGGCGGCAGCGTGCCCTTCACCTTCGTCGCCGAGGATCTGGCCTATCCGGTGCCGGCGCCCGCGGTCGCCGATACCTACATCTTCTATGTCGGCTTCGACCCGCAGGCGCTCTCGCCGGAGCCGAGAGGGAAGAAGAAGAAGTAGGGGAGATCTTGCGGCAATGTCAGCTGTCATTGCCCGCGAAGGCGGGCAATCCAGTATTCCAGAGGCCGCGGTGCTTGAACTGAGAAGCCTCGGCGTACTGGATCACCCGCCCCAGTGCGCAAGTGCGCACAAGGTGGGTGATGATACCGCACTTGTGGATGCTGTTACCCGACAGACAAAAAGCCGGCGCTCGTCGCGCCGGCTTTTTGATTGGGTAAGGCAAATCCCTCAGTTCAGCTTCTGCCTGACTTCGTTGATGCCCTTGGCGAGCAGGTCGTCGGCGATCTGGCCCTTGACCGACTGCGACAGGATCGTGGAGGCAGCCTGCACGGCGGCTTCCGCGGCGGCTGCCCGGACGTCCGCGAGAGCCTGAGCCTCGGCGAGTGCGATCTTGCCCTCGGCGGTCTTGGTGCGGCGGGTGACGAAATCTTCCAATTTCGCCTTGGCCTCTGCTGCGATGCGCTCCGCTTCGGCGTTCGCGTTGGCGATGATGTCGGCGGCCTCGCGCTCGGCACCGGCAGTGCGCGCCTTGTAGTCGGCGAGCACCTTGGTGGCCTCCTGCTTGAGGCGCGCCGCCTCGTCCAGCTCGGCCTTGATACGAGCGGCGCGATGATCGAGCGCCGACATCGCCGTCTTGAACACCCCCACATAGGCGAAGATCACCATCAGGATCACGAAGGCGACGGCGACCCAAAACTCAGGTGTGAAGAACATCGAGACTAACCCTTCAAGGTCGCATCAACGGCGGCATTGACCGACGTTGCATCCGGAACGACGCCCGTGAGCTGCTGAACGATGGTGCCGGCTGCATCGGCCGCGATGCCGCGGACGTTGCTCATGGCGGTCGCGCGGGTCGAGGCAATGGTCTTCTCCGCCTCGGCGAGCTTGGCGGACAGTTGCTCTTCCAGCGCCTTGCGTTCGGCTTCCGCCTGCGCATTCGCCTTCTCGCGGGATTCGTTGCCGATCGCCTGTGCACGTGCGCGCGCCGACGCGAGCTCGCCTTCATAGGCCTTGAGCGCCGCCTCGGACTGGTCCTTCAGCTTCTGCGCTTCGGCGAGATCGCCCTCGATCTTGTTCTGACGCGCCTCGATCGCACCCCCGACACGCGGCAGCGCGAACCGGGAGACGATCAGATACAGCGCGACGAAGGCGATCGCGAGCGACACCAGTTGCGAAGCAAAGGTGCTGCTCTCGAAAGGCGGAAAGCCACCGCCGTGGTGACCGCCATCGGCCTCCGTGTGAGCGCCGGTACCTTTGGCGCCGCCATGACTTTCAGCCATGGAGTTCTCCTGTTGCTGTCAGACGCGCCGCCTCCCACCTGGAAGCGGCGCGAAACGCGTTCAGAGCGGGACGAACAGCAGCAGCAGAGCGATCAGCAGCGAGAAGATGCCGAGCGCTTCGGTCACGGCGAAGCCGAAGATCAGGTTGCCGAACTGACCCTGAGCAGCTGCCGGGTTGCGCATGGCTGCGGACAGATAATTGCCGAAGATGAAGGCCACGCCGATGCCGGCGCCGCCCATGCCGATGCACGCGATGCCCGCGCCGAGAAACTTAGCTGCTTGCGGATCCATTTTTGACTCCTTGGAAGAAAGACAGGTGTGGGTGGAAAAGCACCCGGATCACTCAGTGTCCAGGGTGAATGGCGTCGTTGAGGTAGATACAGGTCAAGATCGCAAACACATAGGCTTGCAGGAACGCGACCAGCAGTTCGAGCGCGGTGAGCGCGACGGCGAGCGCCAGCGGCATGACACCGCCGATCCAGCCGACCACGCCAAGAGACGCGCCGAGCATGGCAACGAAACCGGCGAACACCTTCAGCGCGATGTGGCCCGCGAGCATGTTCGCGAACAGTCGAACGCTGTGCGAGACCGGCCGCAGGAAGAACGACAGCACCTCGATCGCCATGACCAGCGGCAGGATGTAGCCGGGAACGCCCGAGGGCACGAACACTTTCAGGAACTTCAGGCCGTTCTTGTAGAGGCCGTAGATCAGGACCGTGAAGAACACCAGCAGCGCCAGCGCCGCAGTGACGATGAGATGGCTCGTCACGGTGAACGTGTACGGAACGATGCCTACGAGGTTCGAGACGCAGATGAACATGAACAGCGAGAAGATCAGCGGGAAGAACCGCATGCCATCCGCTCCGGCAGTGCTGCGGATCATGCTGGCCACGAACTCATAGGAGAGCTCGGCCACCGACTGCAGACGCCCCGGAACCAGCTGCTTGCCGCTGGTGAGCAGAAGCAGCGCAATGATCCCCACCGCGACGAACATGTAGAGAGAGGCATTGGTGAAGGCGATCGTGTGATCGCCGATACGGCCGATCGTGAAGAGCGGTTCGACGTTGAACTGATGGATCGGGTCGATTTTCATCCGCGCGGCATCTCTCGTCTGCTGGACAAGCCGACCAGTGAAGATTGGTCGGCCGGCTGTGCCGGCGAGCGGCACGACAGTTAACCCGGCTAGGCCAATTACGAACCACCGCGCCTGTTCGGACCCGCGCCTGCCGTTCTCACCACATTCACCACGCCGGCGATGAAGCCCAGCAGCAGGAACGCGATGAATCCGAAAGGCGACGTCGACAGCAAGTGGTCGAACCCCCAGCCAATCCCCGCTCCGACAGCGACGCCGGCGATCAACTCCGAGGATAGTCGGAAACCAAGCGCCATCGCCGAGGCTCTGGCCGCTTTGTCTCCATCGTCACCTGCGGGTTGCTCGGTCTTGGCCCGGCGGTCGCGAAATTCGGACAACCGCTGATCAAGATTTCCGAGCCGATCGGAAAGCGCGGCTTCCTCGGGCGATCTATCGCGATCTCCATCCTCGCCGTGTCCCGTGCCCTGTGTCATGCAACGAAGACCCGAAACGCTGCGGCTGAATGGAAATTGCGCCCGTCACCCTCAAAAGCCGCGCGGACCATACTGATGGCCTATAATCAAGTCAAGCCAAGTCACGATTGCGTCCCTTCCGATTATGTATTTGATTTACTTGATGATATTGACGCGCACGGCAGCGCTGCACACAGCGTGACGCCGCACCGCAGCAGGTCTGCTTGCGAACGGCGGACGCAGCCGTGCTTTCGCCGCGCTCGCGGGATCAAAGAAGCCGCCGCGTTCGTTGATTTCGGGGGCGGCTTTTTGGCGGCGGATTGCCGGCGGGGGGTGTAGAATTGCAACCGCAGCCGCAGCAGTGCCGGGCGGAGACAATGATGAGACCTGCGACGTCATCCACGACATCATGGCTCGCGGCGGCGGCCGCGGTGATGGTAGTCAGCGGCGGCCTCGCGGCCGCGCAATCTACGCCCGACGGCGAAAATGGCCGCTACAGCATGACGCCCATCCCCGAGGGCGTGCTGCGGCTCGACACGCGCACCGGCACGGTGTCGACCTGCACCAGGAACGGCGCCGGTTGGGCCTGCTACGCGGTGCCCGACGAGCGGACCGCACTCGACGCCGAGATCGGCAGGCTCCAGGCCGAGGTCGAGCGGCTGAAGGCACAGCTCGCGGCGGGGCCAACGGTATCGGGCAAGATCGACGAGGCGCTGCCGAAATCCGATCCACTCAGGAAGCCCGAGCCCAAGGTCGCCGAGGGCGAGCGCAAGATCGAGATCCCGCTGCCGAGCGAGCAGGACGTCGACCGCATGATGTCGTTCCTGGAAAAGGCCTGGCGGCGGCTGATCGACATGGCCAACCGCGTGCAGAAAGACGTGTCGGGGAAGATCTGATGCGGGCCCCTCCATGACATCAGCCAGATCCGTCACCCGCTCCGCACCATCGTCCGTACAGGCCACGACCGTCACATCGGCACTGCTCACCGTGCAGACGCCTGGCCGCGGCTTCACTGATCTGACCAGCGAGGCCGCGAGATTCATCGCCGAGGCGCACGCGGGTGAGGGCGCGTTGACGCTGTTCATCCGCCACACCTCGGCCTCGCTGACGATCCAGGAGAACGCCGATCCCTCCGTGCTGGTCGATCTTACGACCGCGCTGTCACGGCTCGCGCCGGAGAACGCGGGGTGGACCCATGATACCGAGGGGCCGGACGACATGCCGGCCCATATCAAGACCATGCTGACGCAGACTTCGCTTCAGGTCCCGGTCCTGAGCGGCAAGCTCGCGCTCGGCACCTGGCAGGCGATCTACCTGATCGAGCATCGCAGCCGCCCGCACCGCCGTGAGATCGTGCTGCAATTCATCGGCAGCGATCGATAACCACAAAGCAAAACCGGCCGCGGAGACCGCGGCCGGTTGGTGTCGTCGATTGCTGCTGCGATCAGGTCGCCTTGATGTCGACGTCCTTGGTTTCCGGCAGGAACAGGAAGCCGATCACGACGGTAATCGAGGCGAAGATGATCGGGTACCACAGACCGGCATAGATGTCGCCTGTCGAGGCCACGATGGCGAAGGCGGTGGCAGGCAGGAGGCCGCCGAACCAGCCGTTGCCGATGTGGTAGGGCAGCGACATCGAGGTGTAGCGGATGCGGGTTGGGAACAATTCGACCAGCATCGCCGCGATCGGGCCGTACACCATGGTCACGAACAGGACCAGGACGAACAGCAGGCCGATGATCGCCGCCGGCTGCGGACGGAAGACGTCGAACGGATGCGACATCTTCACGATGCCGGTGTCACCCGCCTTGGGATAGCCGGCCGCCTGCACCGCGGCGAGAACCGCCGGGTTGCTGTCCTTGGCGTTGGCGTAGGGCACGTCCTTGCCGTTGACCACGACCTTCACGCCCGAGCCGGCCGGACCCGAACTCGTCGTGTACCTGACCGACGATTGCGACAGGTAGGCGCGTGCGGTGTCGCAAGGCGCGGTGAACACGCGGGTGCCGACTGGGTTGAACAGATCGCCGCAGCTGGCGGGATCGGCCACCACCTCGACCTTGACCGACTCGATGGCCTTTTCCAACGCCGGGTTGGCGTTGGACGTGATCATCTTGAAGATCGGGAAGAAGGTCAGCGCCGCGATCAGACAGCCGCCGAGGATGATCGGCTTGCGGCCGATCTTGTCGGAGAGCGCACCGAATACGATGAAGAAGCCGGTGCCGAGTAGCAGCGACCACGCAATCAGGAGGTTGGCGGTGTAGCCGTCGACCTTCAGGATCGATTGCAGGAAGAACAGCGCGTAGAACTGGCCGGTGTACCAGACCACGCCCTGGCCCATGACGCCGCCGAGCAGGGCGAGCAGCACCAGCTTGCCGTTCTGCCAATTGCCGAAGGCTTCCGTCAGCGGCGCCTTCGAACTCTTCCCCTCTTCCTTCATCTTCTGGAAGATCGGCGATTCGTTGAGGCGGAGCCGGATCCAGACCGAGATGCCGAGCAGCAGCACCGAGACCAGGAACGGAATGCGCCAGCCCCACGCTGCGAAATCGGCCTCACCGAGCGCGGTGCGGGTGAACAGAATCACCAGCAGCGACAGGAACAGGCCGAGGGTTGCCGTGGTCTGGATGAAGGAGGTGTAGAAGCCGCGCTTGCCGTTCGGCGCATGCTCCGCGACGTAGGTCGCCGCACCGCCATATTCGCCGCCGAGCGCCAGACCCTGGGCGAGGCGCAGCACGATCAGGATGATCGGGGCCGCGATGCCGATGGTCGCCGCGTTGGGCAACAGGCCGACGATGAAGGTCGACAGACCCATGATCAGGATGGTGACGAGGAAGGTGTATTTGCGGCCGACGATGTCGCCGACACGGCCGAACACAATCGCGCCGAACGGACGCACCAGGAAGCCCGCGGCAAACGCCAGCAGCGCGAAGATATCGCGGGTTGCCGGCGGATAGGCCGAGAAGAACTGCGCGCCGATGATGCCGGCCAGCGAGCCGTAGAGATAGAAGTCGTACCACTCGAAGACGGTACCGAGCGAGGAGGCGAGAATGACGAACCGTTCGTCCTTCGTCATCCCGGCGCCGGCAGATGGTGCCGATGTTGCAGTTACTGTCGTCATTCAGATTCGCTCCCGCTTGTTTTCTTTTCAAGAACCGATTCGCGCCACGCGGGCGCGCCACCAATCGGGGGCGAGCAATTACATGCCTATCGCGTCCGGCCCAATAGTACTTTCGACGCGAATCGGAAGGATCGCGGAGATGTCGGACGGGAAATCACGGAGCCGCGGGAACGAAATACCGTGGGTCTGCAGCCTCAAACTAAAGTCCAAGGACGGAAAAGCCCATCGCGACAATCCACATCACGACTGACACCAGGGCAGACCAGTATGCGAACACCAGATAGGTTTCTCGCATCACCGCCGAGACTGTTTTTTGTGCATGCGGCTGAGGCGGGCGTCTGTCTTTTGGAAGATACAGCCACATCTCGGTGCGGCGGTGGTCTTTGGTCCGCGCCTCCTGCGCTTTCAGGAGAAGCACCAGTGTCATGATCAGGCTCAGAAAGCCTCCCGCCTGAAACGCGGAGCGCGGCAGAAACGAAAGGCCGATCATGACGCAGAATATGGCGAGGGAGGCAAATCCGCACGCGCGCAGGACCGTTTCAAAGGCGATGCGGCGCATTTCTTCCATGAGGAGGAACTCCGTCGCCTGGCTCATTGGGATCGAGATGCGTCTAGGGTAGTCCCTGCGGGGCCTGCCTTCAATGGTTCCCGCCCGCCGTTCAGAGGCCGACGCTGATGAAATTGCCGGCGGCGGGGAGCGCCAGGATAGCCGTGCCGGCCAGCCAGATCCAAAGCGAGACGCCGTTCGACTCCTGTGCGCCGGTGACGCGTTCGTAGATGGCGGCGGGAATGCCGCCCAGGATCACGGTGGCGGTCGAGACCATCAGCGAGGCGAACATCAGCGTCAGCGACATGTTTCCGAACAGAAGAGGGCCTGCGAGCGGTTGGACGTAGAGCAGGGCGAAGATCAGCCAAAGCTGGTTGAAGAGGCCGTTGATCATTCCGAAGAAGGCAATACCGATCAGGAAGAAGTTGCGGTTCATGATCCTCCTCCCGCAAGCCGCGGCGCGAGGTTGAGCACGAGCAATGTGTAGTGGAGCACGATCCGCAACCAGAACATCCAGACAAAACCGAACAGCCACACGATGGCTGGAGGAACTGCCTTCGGCGTGACGGTTGCAATGGCGGTGAGCACCGGATCGGTGAGGCGGCAGAAGAAGCGCCAGATATAGTTCGGCGAGTCGGCGTCGACGAAGAGGCCGAGCAGGAAGCGGCCGAGCATGGTGTACATCAGAGCCGCCAGAACGAAGTTCGGCAGGTGGAAATACCAGTATCTGGCGAACGAGTCGGCAATGTCCAAAATCTGTCCTCCTCCGGACCTCGCTCTGGCGCAGTATGGTCTTGCGAGGGCTGCCTGCTCGGCCCGGGCCGTCGGGCATTCTGCACCGGCCGCCGCACCCAACAATGTCAAGGCAGACGGTTCTGGGCAAGCGAGCGCCGCCGGTCGCAAACAAGAACGGGGCCTCGCAAGGCCCCGTTCGTCGCAATCGATCCGATCCGCTCAGGTCGTTTTCTCTTCGAGCACCGTGCGGCCTCGCGGCTTGCGAATCTCGTCGACATAGGCCTGCATTTCCCGCGACGGCGCCCTTCCCAGCAGGCTCACGATGATGATCACCGCGAAGCCGAATGGCGTCCCCAGCAAACCGCATGCGATGTTGTTGAGGTTGAACCAACCCACCTTGTTGGCGAGCGGGTGGGCCAGCGTCGGCCAGCTCTCCATGGCGTTGGGCAATGCCATGGCCTTGGCGATGTCCACCAGCGGTGCGCCGGTGACCGGATTGAGCAGCGACGTCATGCCGAAATACTTGACGCCCGCGCCCGGGAAATAGCGCGTGACGAGCAGGTAGAACATGCACAGCCCAAATCCGGCGATGATGCCGCAGATCGCGCCCGTGGACGTCGTGCGCTTCCACCACACACCCATCACAAGCGCCGGGAAGTTGCCCGCCATCGCCAGGGAGAACGCCCAGCCGACCATGGCCAGGATATCCCCGGGCTTGGTGGCAGCCGTCGCCGCGGCAATGACTGCGACCGCCAGCAGCAGCACGCGCGCGATGATCAGCCGGCGTGCCGTCGGCGCGTTCGGATCGATCATCTTGTAGTAGACGTCATGCGACAGTGCATTGGCGATCGCGAGCAGCAGCCCGTCGGCGGTGGACAGAGCCGCGGCCAGGCCGCCGGCCGCGACGAGGCCCGAGATCACGTAGGGAAGGCCCGCGATCTCCGGTGTCGAGAGCACGATCACGTCCGTGTTGATCACGAAGTCCTGCAGCCGGACCACACCGGGGTGACCGGCAACGGCCTTGCAGGCGGCAATGACGGCGTCGATGTTGACGGCGTTCTTGCCGCAGATCTGGATCAGCCCGAGCTCGCCCCAGCTGAACAGCCAGGGCCTGATCGCGGACAGATCGCGCCCGATGATGTTCGTGTACACCTCCAGCTTCGAGAACGCCGCATAGGCAGGCGCCGAGAAGTACAGGAGGAAGATGAACAGCAGCGACCATGCCACGGATTGCCGCGCCTCACGCACCGACGGTGTCGTGAAGTAGCGCATCAAGATGTGCGGCAGCGAGGCCGTCCCGACCATCATGCACAGAATGATCGCAAAGAAGTTCAGCGGGCTATAGCTGAAGAACGGCTGAATGTGCGGCTTGAGGCTTGCCGCCGCCGCCAGTCCGTTCGCGAGCATGTCCTGTTCGCGCGCCGTGATGTCCGCGATCGCGTGCCCATAGGTCAGCTGCGGAAGCGGTATCCCGTAGATCTTGGTCGACAGGATCACGATCGGTGTCAGGTAGGCTATGATCAGCACGATGTACTGGGCCACCTGCGTCCAGGTCACCGCGCGCATGCCGCCCAGCATCGAGCAGACCAGGATGCCGACCAGTCCCGCGAAAACCGCGAGCTCGAACTGCATTCCGAGGAAGCGCGAGGCAATGATGCCCGTGCCGTAGATCTGCGCCGTGACATAGGTGAACGAGCAGGCGACGAGCACGACGACGCCCAGCGCCCGGGCGAAATTGCCGCCATAACGGAAGGACAAGAAGTCGGGCACCGTATAGGCGCCGAATTTGCGCAGATAAGGCCCGATCAGGATGGAGACCAGCACGAAGCCGCCGGTCCATCCGAGCACCCAGGCAAGTCCGTCATAGCCGAGCAGGAACAGCGTGCCCGCCATGCCGACGAAGGACGCTGCCGACATCCAGTCGGCACCGGTGGCCATGCCGTTGTAGAACGCCGGTACGCTGCGACCGGCCACATAGTATTCCGAGACTTGCGCCGTTCGCGACAGAATGCCGATGATGGCGTAGACCGCGAGCGTGAAGAACACGAACAGGTAGCCGAGAACCTTGTTCGGCACCCCGATCACTTCGAGGGCGGCGAGCAGAAGGACGAACGCGACGAATCCACCGGTGTAGAAGCCGTAGATCCGCCCGAGGTTGCTGAGAAAGTCGGAGCCGCCGGTTGAGGCCTGCGTAGCCATGTTCAATCCCCCTAATCGTCTTCTGCGAAGCCGAATTCTCGGTCGATCTTGTCCTGCTGTCTGGCGAAGACGAACAGGATGACCACGAAGGCGATCAGCGAACCCTGCGCGGCCATATAGAAGCCGAGCGGGAAGCCAAGGATCGGCAGCTTGATGGCGTTGAGCGGAACCACGAACATGTGGATGACGTATCCGAAGAAGAACCAGATGCCGAGGTTGATCAGCATCAGGCGCGAGGTCTTGCGCCAGTGGGCTTCTTCTCGTTCTTTGAGATTTTGGGAGTCAGGCATGGGCTGCATTTCCTCTGTCAGCACTCCGGCATGCGAGCCGGAGGAATCGAGGGGTTGCATACCCGTCGCTGCGGCCCCCCCGTGCCGCCTTCCAACCGGTCTTTCGCCAATTTGGAATGTCGGAGGCTAACATCAGGAGTGCCGAGGTCTTTCTAATACTTTCGGAGGGAACCGATGTTGCGGATGCGAACGGCGCTGCGGCCGTTGACAATTCGGGCGCGGCGAGCGCGGGATAGCACGGCGATTCCGTTTGGCAGGATCGGATTACGATGAAGCTGCTGCAGAAATTCTTTCGTCCCCGGCCGCCGATTGGCGATCGCAAGGCGCTTGCCGACTTCATAGACGCGCAGTCGGCATTCATCGTGCAAAAGGGTATTTACGAGTATTCGCGTGCCCGCGCGGGCCATTACGCCAAGGTGCTGTTTGCCGAGGAAGGCTTTGCACAAGCCGTCGAACGGTCGCGCTGGCAGGCTTATCCGCTCGGGCTTGCGATGGTCGGCGAGATGGTCGAGGGGGTATTGCGCCCACATGCCGGCATGCACCGCCGGGCGGTTCTCGACCAGATGATCCTCGTCGTCCTCTCGGTTTTCGACCGTTACCCCGTGCCGCCGTCGCTCGGCGAGGACGCCTGGCTTGAGGCCCGGCGCGAGCTGGAGCAGAGGCTCGACCTTGTTGGCGGGCATGCGCCCAAGCGCGTGATGGACATTCCCGAGCCGCTGGCGGAAACCTATTTTGCGATGATGCCGATCCACGAAAAGCTGCGCGGACGGGATTTCGAGACGATCCGCAATTACCTGCGCGTCAGCCTGTGCAACATCCATGACGAATTGGTCGATCGCATCGATGCGGCTGCCGTGACCAACAGGCTGCTGGCGTAGGATCGCCCGGCCTCTGCCAATGCCCGGTTTGCCGGCCAGCATCGCACGGTCCGGGCCTTCCGAGGGAGGACAATGGATACGACGAGTGGTGCTGCCCCGCTTTTGTCGCTCGACGCCGTTGTCATCGATGCCGAAACGACTGGGCTCGATCCGCGCAAGGCGCGGGTGATCGAGCTTGCGGGCGTGCGTCTGTCGGCCGGAAAGCTGGTCGACGGCGGTTCGTTCGTTCAATTGCTGCGGCCGGCCGATCAACCGATCCCCGCCGAAACGACGCGCATTCACGGCATCGATGATGCCATGGTCGCTGAATCGCCGCTATTCGTGGATGTGTGGCCGCGTTTCGAGGCATTCCTCGGCCGGACGGTCGTCATCGGGCACATGATCGGTTTCGATCTGGCCGTCCTGAAGCGCGAATGCGATCTGGCGGGATTGCCATGGTCCCGGCCTCGAACGCTCGATACCAGACTGCTTGCGGAGATCGTTGCGCCGGACCTCGGCGGATACCAGCTGGAGAATCTTGCGGCCTGGCTTGGCATTGACGTAGCCGGCCGGCACTCCGCTCTCGGCGATGCGATCACGACGGCACGGATCTTCCTTGCGCTGCTGCCGAGGCTGCGCGAGCACGGCATCCGGACCGTCGCTCAAGCCGAGCGGGTCTGTCGCGCGCTCACCACGGTGCTCGACGATCAGGTGCGGATGGGTTGGGTCGAGCCGGTCGAAGCGACGGCTCGTATCGATGCAGAGCAAACGCTGAAGCGATTCGACGCCTATGCCTATCGCCACCGCAACCGCGACATCATGCGGTATCCCGTCATTTTCGTCGGTCCGGACGTTTCGGTGAGCGAAGCCCTGGCGCGAATGACCAGCGAGAGAATATCGGCTGTGTACGTCGGTGCGGCGGATGCGGCCGCCGACGATATCAAGGCCGTCGAGGCCGGGATCGTTACCGAGCGTGACGTGCTGCGGGCGATCGCCCGGCTCGGTGCCCCCGCGCTGGAGCTGCCGGTGCACCGCATCATGAGCAGGCCGCTGGCGGCGATTCCCGAGGACGCGCTTGTCTATCGCGCGATTGGCCGGATGAATCGCCTCAAGACCCGCCATCTCGGCGTCGTCGATGAGGCCGGCCGGGTGGTCGGTGCGTTGTCCGCGCGGGACCTGCTGCGTCTGCGGGCAGGGGAGGCCATATCGCTCGGCGACGAGATCGAGGATGCTGCGGATACGCAGGCATTGGCGCTGGCCTGGGCGAAGCTGCCGCGGGTTGCGGAGGTGCTCCTGGCGGAAGGATTGTCCGGGCGTCAGATTGCGGAGGTGATCTCCAGCGAGCTCTGCGCCCTCACCCGTCAGGCCGCTGTGATCGCCGAGCGGATCATGCGGGATCGCGGTCGGGGCGCGGCCCCCACGCCCTACACGCTGATCGTGCTCGGGTCTGCCGGGCGCGGCGAAAGCCTGCTGGCGATGGATCAGGACAATGCCGTGATCTTCGCGCAAGGCGAGCCGGGAGGCGACGAGGATCGCTGGTTTGAGACGTTCGCAGCGCACGTTGCAGATATTCTGCACGAGGCCGGTGTGCCCTATTGCAAGGGGGGCGTCATGGCGAAAAACCCACCCTGGCGCGGCTCTGTTGCAACGTGGCGGGACCGCATCGAGCACTGGGTCTGCCGCTCCAGTCCAAAGGATCTGCTGTCGGTCGATATCTTTTTCGATCTCCGGGCCGTTCATGGCGACGGCAGCCTTGCCGTGGCGGTCAGGCAGGCGGCTTTCGCGGCAGCCGAGGGGCAGGTCGCGTTCGCCAAGCTTCTGGTCGAGGGGATCAGCGTCCCTGCGAGCCTGAAATTCTTCGGCGGCATTCGCACTGACGGCGGTCGCATCGACCTCAAGGCGGCAGGGCTGTTCGGCCTGGTTGCTGCAGCGCGTGCGATGGCGATCCGTTACCATGTGATGGGCCGATCGACATCGCAACGCCTCGCGGGCGTGAAGGCCCTGGTTGGCCGTGGCCAGACCGATCTCGATGCGCTCGACGAGGCCCATGGTATCTTTCTGGAGCTGATCGTGTCGCAACAGATTGCGGATGTGGCGCAGGGGACGGCGCCCTCCAATGCGGTGTTGGTCAAGCCGTTGTCGGCCCGTGATCGCGAGCGATTGAGGGCAGCGCTTCAAGCGGTCGCCGTGATCGATGAGTTGACCCGGGACCTGCTGTTCAGGGATAGATGAGACTCGTCAGCGGCTTTTTGCGCTGCAACATCAGTTGGTTGACGCCTGTGATTAACCGCCTTGCGACTACGGGCGGAAGGTTGCCTTGCAAGACGGCTCCAGTCAGTAAACAATCGCAATTGCTGCTTGATCAGCAACGAGTTGAACTTCTTTCCCGATCTTTCGTCGGCCTGCGGAACAGATGACTGCAACAGCCAATGCAAACACCCATCTCGTCATCGCCGATGATCATCCCCTGTTCCGCGATGCGCTGCGGCAGGCGGTGGCGGGCGTTCTCCCCGCGGCTCGGATCGACGAGGCCGGATCCTTCGAGGATCTGACCAAGCTTCTTGAGCAGGCCTCCGAGGTCGATCTGGTCATGCTCGACCTCTCCATGCCCGGGATCTCCGGCTTTTCCGGCCTGATCTATCTGCGCGCGCAATACCCGGCGATTCCGGTCGTGATCGTCTCGGCATCCGACGACAGCGCCACGATCCGCCGCTCGCTCGATTTCGGCGCGTCCGGCTTCATCCCGAAGCGGTTCGGGGTCGAAACCTTGCGCGATGCCATCCTCAAGGTGATGGAGGGCGACGTCTGGGTTCCCACCGACACCGACCTGTCGGCTGCGGCCGATCCCGACATGACCCGCCTGCGCGACCGCCTGGTGACGCTGACGCCGCAGCAGGTCCGGGTCCTGATGATGCTGTCGGAAGGCCTTCTCAACAAGCAGATCGCCTACGAGCTCGGTGTCTCAGAGGCCACCATCAAGGCGCATGTCTCGGCGATCCTGCAAAAGCTCGGCGTCGAGAGCCGGACGCAAGCGGTGATTGCCGCGGCGAAGATCGCCGGCAGCCAGTGGAAGCAGGGCACGCCGACGGGGTAGCGTTTGCGCGTCAACTGGCGGATGTCCGGGCTCGCGGCAGAGCGCAATCATTCGTCGCGATGAGAGCTTCGGCGGTTTTGACCCGTGTGGGCATGTCGATCGATGGATTAGCTGGACCGCTAAACCGTCGTTTGGAATAGACCGCCAGTAGCTGACGCGGCTAAGTTGGGGTCAAACCCCGGAGGATGAAGATGCCGTACTTCACAGCCAACCAGACCCAATCCGATCGCACGTCTAAGGTGCTTGCAGATGTCTTCTGTGCGCTTTTACTAGGGACCTTTTCCATCGTCTTTTTCGGCCTGGTTGGCGGCCTTATTGCTTTAGTTCTGCTGGAAGCTTGCTTGCTCGCCCTCGATTGGGTGATGCCGAGCGACGATGATGCCGCTGGGGTTGTCCGCTAGGAGATCAAGGGCCAACGAATGAGCAAGCCCGTAAAATCTGAAAGCGAACTCGTCGCCATGGCGAGAGCCGAGTTGAAGGTCCACGCCGACTGTCCCGATGGAATGACGATTTCCATCCTCCGCGACGGGAAATCCTGGGAGTTTCGGGCCAGCGCTGATCAGGCGACCTCTGATCGGCCGGGCTATCCTGAATGCGTTGCCATGCTGGTCCAGATTGGGGATCACCTCTGCAGGCAGTACGACGTCGAGGGTTAGGCGCGCCTCGACAGCCGACACCGGTCAGAAGATGCGGTCGATCACCATCGTCAGGCCAGCTGAGAAGGCCATGATGATCACCAGGGGGACTCCTGTCTCAAAGAATGGCAGCTCCATCCACCGATGTGACTGCCCGTTGCGAGGCAGGAAGACCCAGAGGAGAGCGATCGACAAGACGACCAGGAATGCGCCGATCACGAAATCCTCCTCTGGAGCACTGATATCTCGCTGGAGGTTGTCCTCCGCCGGTCGCGTCGCCGGTAAGCCCCGAAGGTCAACCCAATTAAGCCTAGTGACGCTAACTTAGACATTGCTGCGGCAAACTGTCCATTTTCCTGTTGACCGGGAATTGGCCGACGGTAAAGGTGGCCCTGCTTCACGCGGCGGCTGAGACCTGAACGTGTCTTGCCGAAAACCGACAGCAAGAACGGGCGGAAGCATCAGGAGGGGTCAACTAGCTCCCGCGCAGACGTGGCAGGCAGCTGATGCAGCGCCATGGTCCTGCTCGCCTGGGGGATAGTACTCAGCGAGCGGGGACAAGGCATCGATGCGCCCATTGTTGGCGATGAGTACGGCTATCGACTGGCTGAACGAAAAGGTCGGCAACGTCTGCAATATTCTGGTGCTCGCGGCCTGCGTCGTGAGTGCTGTCAATGCGATGATCCGCTACGCCTTCAGTTACAGCTCGAACAGCTGGCTAGAGACGCAGTGGTATATGTTCGCCGTCATCGTGATGTTCGGCGCGTCCTACACCTTTAAGCGCAACGAGCACGTCCGCGTCGAGATCCTTTATCTCATGCTCACCGAACGCGGCCAGCTGTGGCTGGACCTGATCGGGACATTGGTCTTCCTCGTCCCTGCCTGCCTGCTCCTCAGCTACCTCTCTTGGGGGATGTTCTACAATTCGTTCGTCATCGGCGAAATGTCCAACAATGCAGGCGGCCTTCTGCGGTGGCCGATCAAGTTCGTCCTGCCGGCCGGCTTCTTCATGGTGGCTTTGCAGGGTATCTCGGAGGTCATCAAGCGCGCCGCCGCCTTGCGCGGTGAAGTCACCATCGATGCGAAATACGAGCGGCCGACCCAATGATCACGATCGAGATGATGCCGCCGCTGATGTTCGGCGGTCTTGTGCTGGCGATGCTCATCGGCTTTCCGGTCGCCTTCACGCTGGCCGCCCTCGGGCTCTCGTTCGGATTTCTCGCGATCCATTTGGGATTTTTCGAGTTCAGCTTCCTCCAGGCGATCCCGGAGCGCATCTACGGCAGCGTTCTGTCCAACGAGCTGCTGCTGGCCATCCCATTCTTCACGTTCATGGGCGCGATCCTCGAACGATGTGGCCTCGCAGAGGACATGCTGGATTCGATGGGACAGCTGTTTGGCCCCGTTCGCGGCGGTCTCGGCTATTCCGTGATCATCGTCGGCTTCATCCTTGGGGCCATCACAGGCACAGTGGCGGCGCAGGTCATCGCCATGGCGCTGATCTCGATGCCGGTCATGATCCGCTACGGCTACAACGTGCGCTACATCACCGGCGTGCTCGCAGCCTCCGGCACCATAACCCAGCTGGTGCCTCCCTCGCTGGTTTTGATCGTGCTCGCGGACCAACTCGGAAAGTCGGTGGGTGACATGTATCTGGGCGCCTGGGGGCCATCGATACTTCAGATCGCGCTGTTCGCGGGCTACACCTTCGTTCTGAGCATCGTCAAACCGGGCCATGTTCCGGCGGTGCCGAAGGAAGCGAGGACGCTCAAGGGCTGGGCACTCTGGCGCAAATGCCTTCTGGGCATCATTCCGTCCGCCGTTCTGATCTTCGTGGTGCTCGGCACGATGATGCTGGGGCTCGCCACGCCGACCGAAGCGGGTGCCATGGGCGCCGTCGGCGCGATCGTCCTCGCCGTCATCCATCACAAGGATTTCAGCTCGGCCGGTCACAAGGTCTTGCTCGTGGGCGTGGCCGCGGCCGGCGTGGGCACCATCATCGGCATCTACTTCACGCCTAATCTGCCGTTCAAAATTGCGTTCGCGATTGCCTATCTGGCGGTGGCCTGGGCGTGTCTCGAGGTAATCAGGATTCCCGACCTGCGCTTGCTGGTAAAGCAGGGTTATGAGACCACCATGCGCATCACCTGCATGGTGACTTTTATCCTCATTGGATCGACCTGTTTCTCGATTGTCTTTCTCGGCTGCAACGGGGGCGTCTGGCTGGAACACATGCTGACATCGTTGCCGGGCGGTGTATGGGGCTTCTTAATCTTCATCAATCTGTTCATCTTCTTTGTCGCCTTCTTCCTCGACTTCTTCGAGATTGCCTTCATTATCGTTCCCATGATCGCGCCGACCGCCCTCAAGCTCCTCACGCCTGTCGTCGGCGCGGATGCCGCCTTGATCTGGTTTGGGATCATGCTGTGCGTGAACATGCAGACCTCCTTCCTGCATCCCCCCTTCGGCTTCGCACTGTTCTATTTGCGCGGCGTGGCGCCGAGGGAAGTCAAGAGTTCAGACATCTATTGGGGTGCGGTGCCGTGGATCGGTCTGCAGGCGATCATGGTTGCGGTCGTGATCGCATTCCCGATCACTGTCACCGGGTTGCTGGACGCCCCGATCAAGGTGGATCTGGATAAGATCAAGATCGAGATTCCGGACATCGAGTTGCCGCCACCGCTGGTCGATTTCGGGCAGCCCAAGAACTAAGGGACGTCCGCCGAAGCACTTCCGCTTTTCGTCCAACCCGGGCGGTTGACGCTCTCCGCTTTTCGCGCTGCTGCTGGAGATGACGGGACATCATGTGCGCGTTCTTCGAAACATGATTTGCAGGGACGTGACCGAGCCACCCCTAGGGGTTGGGCCGTCGTCGCTCAAAACAGCAACGGCTGGGTCAACCGATCGGCGGCCAAATATTCTACTTTACAGAAATTCGGATTCAGCGTAAATCCTGGCTCACCCTGATCCGGCGAAAGGGGCGGTCGTACGTCGTCACGAGCCGCGGATCGGGCTGCGGTGGACGCTTTGGCGCCGTCGCGGATGTGGGACGCAGGGCGGGGTGATGGATTGAGCCGAGCCCCGTGAGCGCCTCGCAAGCCGCGTTGTACGAACGGCGCCGTTCGCGTAACGGCAAAACCGTGTGGTCCTGGCCGTCGTTGCTACGGTCAAGCGCTTGCGGATGCGGCATCTGCGCCAACCGGCGCGGTGTCGGTGACTTTCGTGAGGGCGAGGGAGGCCAGAGGGAACTCGGCTCCCGGGAGAGCACGGCATAAGCCGTCCGACCATCGCGCAGGGAAGGCCGTGTGTTCGGCTTCACCTGTATGCTACTGTGCGGTTCCTTCTGCGTGTGCATTTCGCGCAGCGGACCGCGGGTGCGAGCCAGCACCCGGCCTTCCCTGCGCCCTTTCTCCAGGAGGGCGTGACGCGAAGCGCAAAACTCGGGCGAAACGCGCCGCGAGAAGGCGAAGCCATGTCTGCGAGTCGAGACGCTGGTTTGAGGTCGATAACGGTTCACCTTGCGCCGTCATTGCGAGGAGCGCAGCGACGAAGCAGGGTACGCCGACGGAATAGGGCTGCTACAGCGTGGTCAGAAGCACGCTGGCCGCTTTGATATCCGCCGTATCGGCGCCCTCGGCAAAGCCCTCGAGCGCCGATTGGAGCCATCGCTTCGCCTCGTCGCGCTGCCCGCGTCCGGCAAACAGCCCGGCGAGCTCGATCGCAGCGCGCAGCTCCCAGGCCGTGGCGCCTTGCCGGCGGCTGAGATCCAGGGATTGCATGAAGTGGGCTTCTGCCTGCTCGGCGTCGGGCTCCGGCAGCGACAACAGAACTCTGCCTTTCATCCGCAGCAATTCGGGCATGTAGAGATGATCGCCGCTCTGATCGACGAGGCGGATCGCATCGTCGATCAGGCGCGCACTCTGCTCGACCTGTCCAAGCGCCAACAAGCCTTGAACCAGCGCGATGTTGAAGGTCGTGGTGAGCAGTTCGTAGCCGGCCTCGTGGAGCTTGCGTAGGCAAGCCATGATCGTATCGACGCCTTGCGCGGCGTCTCCCCGACGGATCGCCAGTTCGCCTTTCACGCCGCGGCCCACCACGAGATAGGGACCCATCGAGCGAGATTCGGCATGCGCGATGAATTGGTCGATGCTCTGCTCGGCGCCGTCGAGATCGCCGTCCCAGAGCGAGATCGAGACCGCCCAGATCAACGCGATGCACAGCGTGATCGGATGCTCCATCTGCGCGGCTTCAGTCACCGTCTGTTGCGCCAGCTGCCGCGCGTCCGCGGGCCGGCCCTGCAACCAGAGTTCGCGCGCCAGCGTGATGCCGGCCCGGTTGCGATGATCGAAGCCATGGATGGTGCTGATTCGTTCGGCGCCCGGCCCTTGCCATGCGACCTCTAGCATCTTGAGCGCGTCGCGGTGCTCGCCGGCCAGATGCAGCGAGACCCCGAGCAACGAATGGGCGAGGACGATCGAGCCCGGATCGCCGAGCGGCTGCGCGACCGCAAGGCTCTGCTGCGCATAGCCAAGCGCGGCATCAAACTGCCCCATCCGTTCGTGGAAGATGTGCATGCGGCCGAGCAGCTGGAGCTGGTTCGGCGCGTCGCCGCGCGCCTCCGCGATCGCAAGGCTCCTGCTCAAGGCCACGCGCGCCGCCTCGCTGCCGCCGCGCGTGAACATCAGGGTCAGCCCGAGGGCAGCCTGGATGTGCATTTCATCGGCGCTGCCGCGCGCGGACGGGGGCATGGCAAGCAGTGCCCGTTCCGACCAGCGCCGGCATTCGATCAGAAGAGACATCGCGAGGAAGATCGGCGCTGCCGCGGCGGCGAGCGCAATGCCGGCGGTGGCGTCGCCGCCCGCGCCAAAGCACCAGTCCAGCGCGGCACGCACATTGTGGAGCGCGGAGAAGTGGATCGCCCGTTCGTCGGCGTTCGGCGTTGCCGCCCATGTGCTGCCGGCCTGCTCCAGCCATCGCCGGTAGTAGGTCGCGTGGCGGGCGGCGAGCGCGGCGTCGTTCGGCTCGATCTCGAGCAGATAGGCGCGCGTGGTATCGAGCAGACGGTAGCGCATCATGGCGCCGACCGGCCGTGGCGCGACCATCGATTTGGCGACGAGACTGTCGATGGCATCGAACAAATGGGAGCGGTCGGCACGTTCATCCGGGACGACCTCGAGGGCAGCGTCGATGGTGAAGTGACCTGCGAAGACCGCCAGCCTGCGGAGGACGAGGCGCTCGATGTCGGACAGCAGCCCGTAGCTCCAGTCCAGCGTCGCCCGCAACGTCTTCTGTCGCGGCGGCGCGGTGCGCTGGCCTTGCCAGAGCAGATTGAGACGCTCATCGAGCAGCGCGGCCGTCTGCTCCAGGCCGTAAGCTTCGACCCGGCCGGCGGCGAGCTCGATCGCGAGGGCCATGCCGTCGAGGTTGCGGCAGATCCTCGCGATAGTCGCGGCGTTGGTATCGTCGAGCGCGATCTGCGCCCCGCCTGCGGTCGCCCGTTCGATGAAGAGCTGAAGCGCGGGATAGGTCTGTGCAGCCGCCGCACTCAGCCCGGCACTATCAGGCGGAACGGCGAGCGGCGCCAATCGATAGACCTGCTCGCCCTCGACGCGCAGGGCTTCGCGGCTGGTGGCGAGGATGTGGACATCAGGCGCAGCGTGGAAGATCGCCGAAGCCAGCGGTGCCGCCGCGGCGATGACATGCTCGCAATTGTCGAGGATGAGCAGCATCCGCTTGTCTCGGAGATGCGCGAGCAGCGCGGGCAGGGGATCGTCGGTCTCGGCCGGCAAGCCGAGCATCAACAGGATCGAGGTGATCACGAGATCGGGATCGCTGAGCGCGGCAAGGTCGACGAAATGCGCGGCGTCGGAGAACGTCGCGAGCAGGTCGTGGGCGATCGCCACCGCGACGGCAGTCTTGCCGACGCCGCCCGGACCGACGATCGTGACGAAGCGCGAGGTGAGAAGCTTGTCGGAGATGGTGGTGACGGCCTGGTCGCGCCCGATCATCCGTTGCAGCCGATTCGGCAGCTTGACCGGCGGCAATTCCATCGGCGGGGACGAGCGCCGCGCCGCCGGAAGCTGCGTGTGCGAGATCGGCGCCACGAAGCAATAGCCGCGTCCGGAGAGCGTCGTGATGTATCGCGCGCCGTCCTTGCCGTCGCCGAGCGCCTTGCGGAGAGCGGCGATGTGAAAGCGCAGATTGGCGTCTTCGACGGTGATGCCGGGCCACACCAGCGCCATTAGATCCCATTTGCTGACGACCTCGTTCGGCCGCGACATCAGTGCGGTCAGCGCGTCGAACGCCTTCGCACCCAGCGGCACTGTGACGCCGTCGCGCGTCACGAGCCTTTCATGTGGCGCCACGGTGAATGGTCCGAACGAGAGTCTTGGCCCGGTCGGCGTGGTCATCGCGAAATCTTGCTCATTTGCGAACCGGATAGCCAGAGGGCAGCCATCCCGCAAGGCCTGCGTTGCATCGGCCTCAGACCTTGTTTGCAGGCCTCGCAACAGCTTCTGCGCCGGCCTCACAACTTCTCACAAGTCCAAACGGGTCTCCGGGGCGCGTCGCCGCTAGTCAGTTTGCGCGACGGCAAGGAGCTCTTCATGACGCAAACGGCAAAACTGCTCTACACGGCCCGGACCCACACCAGCGGCGGCCGGCACGACGGCATATCGCGCAGTTCCGACGGTCGCCTCGACGTCAAGCTGTCGCCGCCGGGCGGGGCCGGCATCGGCACAAATCCCGAGCAATTGTTTGCGGCCGGCTGGTCGGCCTGCTTCGAAGGCGCCATGGAACTCGCCGCGCGCAAGCAGAAGGTGACCCTTCCCAGGAAAAGCGCGATCGACGCGGAGATCGATCTCGTGCTCGACGAGGGCGCCTACGCGCTGAGGGCGCGCCTCAATGTCAGCCTGCCGGGACTCGACCCCGAGATCGCACGCGGCATCATCGATGAAGCGCATCAAACCTGCCCCTACTCCAAGGCCGTCCGCGGCAACATCGACGTCACGGTCGCGCTGATCTGACGCACCATCATCAACCACGACGAGGTAACACCATCATGAAGCAGCTCATCGATCAGCACCGCCGCCAGTTTCTCGGCATCGCCACCGGAGCCGCCGCCGCGGGCATCGGCGTGATCGCGTTCGCTCGTGCCGAGACGGAACCGCAGCGATCCCAAGCATCGAATGCGTCCTTCGGCGCGATCAAGCAGATCGATGCCGGCGTTCTCAACGTCGGCTATGCCGAGGCGGGTCCCTCGAACGGTCCGGTAGCGATCCTGCTGCATGGCTGGCCCTACGACATTCACGCCTTCATTGACGTCGCGCCCCTCCTGGCAAAGGCCGGCTATCGCGTGATCATCCCATACTTGCGTGGCTACGGCACGACGCACTTCCTCTCCAGCGAAACGCCGCGCAACGGCGAGCCTGTGGCCATGGCCGCGGACATCATCGCGCTGATGGACAAGCTCGAGATCAAGAAAGCCGTCGTCGCCGGCTTCGACTGGGGTGCACGCACCGCCGACATCATCGCCGCGCTGTGGCCGGACCGTTGTCGCGCGTTGGTAGCGGTCAGCGGCTATCTGATCTCGAGCCAGGCTGCCGGCAACGCGCCGTTGCCGCCGCAGGCGGAGCTGCAATGGTGGTACCAGTTCTACTTCGCGACCGAACGCGGCCGGGCCGGATACGAGAAGTACACGCACGATTTCGCCAAGCTGATCTGGAAGCTGGCCTCGCCGCAGTGGAAGTTCGACGACGCCACCTTCAACAGGAGCGCGGCGGCGCTCGACAACAGGGATCACGTCGCGATCACGATCCACAATTACCGCTGGCGGCTCGGGCTTGCCCAGGGCGAGGCGAAATACGAGCCTCTCGAAAAGAAGCTGGCCGCGGCTCCGCAGATCGAGGTGCCGACGATCACGATGGAGGGCGACGCCAACGGAGCGCCGCATCCCGAGCCGAGCGCCTATGCCAAGAAGTTCTCAGGCCGATACGAGTTTCGCCTGATCACAGGCGGCGTCGGCCACAATCTGCCGCAGGAAGCGCCACAAGCCTTCGCCAAGGCCGTCATCGACGCCGACGGCGCCTAGGCATTCGTCGGCACCTCCGTCCAGCCTCATTGATCGAGCCCGATGAAACATCATGACGATAGCCGAACCCGAAAAGAAGAAATCTCTCTACACCACGATGATCGTGCTGACCGTGGTCGTCCTCGTCGTGCTCCTGACCTGCATGCCCTACCTCGTCACGATCGCCTTCGCGGAAGGGCCAGCGGAACAGAGCGCGGCGGACGCCTCGCCGATCTTCGGCGTCACAATTCCAGCCGGCTATAAGCGGTGGGAGCTGATCGCGCCGGCCGAAGAGGCCGCGCCGCTCGACGAGCTGCGCGCTGTTGTCGGCAACCAGATCGCCATCGATGCCTATCAGGCCGGAAAACTGCCGTTCCCGGACGGCACCATTCTGGTCAAGCGCGCCTGGAAGCGGAAACAGTCACCCGAGTTTGCGTCCGCGACGATTCCCGGCGCCACCACCACGGTCCAGGTGATGGTGAAGGATTCCAGGAAATACGCGGCTACCGGCGGCTGGGGCTTTGGCCGCTTCATCAACGGCAAGCCGGTGGACGAGGCGCAGCACCGCACCTGCTTCGCCTGCCACGAAGCCCGCGCCAAGAGCCGCGACTATGTCTTCACGCGGCTTGCGCCTTGAGACATACGGTGACTGGCTTGAAGACTTGGTTCATCAGCGGCAGCTCTCGCGGGCTTGGCCGTGCCATCACGGAAGCGGCACTCGCCGCGGGCGACCAGGTGGTTGCCACTGCGCGGACGCTCCAACCGCTTGAACCGTTGCGGGAACGTTTCGCTGAAAGACTGTGCCTTGCAACGCTCGACGTCACGGATGAAGCTGCCGCGCCGGCAGCCATCGCGCTTGCTGCGGAGACGTTCGGCGGACTCGACGTGGTCGTCAACAATGCCGGCTACGGCGACCTCGGATCGGTCGAGGATACTGGCCTGGACTCGTTCCGGCGGCAGATCGAGGCCAATTTGATAGGCACCATTATCGTCACCAAGGCGGCGATTCCGGTGCTGCGCCGGCAGCGCCGTGGCCACATCGTGCAAGTCTCGTCCGTAGGCGGCCGGATCGGCGCCCCAGCCCGCGCCGCCTATTCGGCCGCGAAATGGGGTATCGAGGGCTTTTCGGAATCGCTGGCGCGCGAGATGGCGCTGATCGGCGTGAACGTCACGATCGTCGAGCCCGGCGGCTTTCGCACCGGCTTTGCGCGAGCCGCACATGGGACCGGCGAAGGACGCCCGGAATACGATGCGCTCGTCGGCGCTGCCGTCAGGATGCAGCGCGATTACGACGGCCGGCAGCCCGGCGATCCAGCCAAAGCCGCGGCCGTGGTTCTGAAGCTTGCCGATATGGAGCGCCCGCCTCTGCGCATTGCGCTCGGAAGCGATGCCGTCGACGCCATCGCTGCGATCGATAAGCTCCGCCTCGAAGAGCTGGAGAGGTGGCGAGCGCTCAGCGTATCGACTGACTATTGACCCCGGGGGCCTCACTCCGCCGCCACCATTTGTTGCGTGCGCCACTGGCCCAGCAGGGCACGTAGCGAAGCCGGCTTCACCGGCTTGTTGAGCACCGCGATCTTCTCGTCACGCGCGGCGACCTGCACGGCGGGACTGCGATCGGCGGTGATCAGGATCGCAGGGATGCCATCGCCGAAACGGCGGCGGATCTCGCGGATGGCGGCGATGCCGTTGCCGCGATCGAGGTGATAATCGACCAGAAGGCCGGTGACGCGGCGGCCGGCGGTTTCGATCGCAGCGATCGCGCCTTCGGGATCGGCGACCGCGATCACCTCGGCGTCCCAAGCCTTGAGCAGCGTGCGCATGCCGTCGAGGATCGCCGCATCGTTCTCGATGCAGACGATCAGCGCGCCCGAGATCGGTGTGCGCGCCAGCGGCGTCGCGCTGGTCACGGCCGCGGTGTGGGTGACCGCCTTCGCCGTCGGCACCGTCACCGAGAACACCGAGCCGCCGCTTCGATTGCCGTCGATGGCGATGCCGTGCTTGAGCACGCGGGCCAGGCGTTCCACGATCGAGAGGCCGAGGCCCAGACCGCGCGCGATCCGCGCCCCCTGCTCCAGGCGATGGAATTCCTTGAAGATCTCGCCTCGCTTGACCGCGGGGATACCGACGCCGGTGTCGTAGACGCAGATCTTGAGCGAGGCGCCGCGGCGGCGGCAGCCGACCAGCACGCGGCCGCGCGGGGTATACTTGATCGCGTTCGAGATCAGGTTCTGGAGCAGGCGCCGCAGCAGGAGCCGGTCCGACTCGACCGGCAACGAGCAGGGCACGAAGGCGAGCTCCAGGCCCTTGGCGCGCGCGATCGGCGCGAACTCGATTTCCAGCGACCGCATCAGATCGGCCATCTTGAAGCTCGAGATCGAGGTCGCCATCGCGCCAGCGTCGAGCCTGGAAATGTCGAGCAGCGCGCCGAGGATTTCCTCGATCGCCTGCAAGGATTCGTCGATGTTCTCGACCAGCCGCGTCTCCTCGCCATTGTGCTGGCGCTCGACGAGGCTGGTGACGTAGAGCCGCGCCGCGTTCAGCGGCTGCAGGATGTCGTGGCTGGCGGCGGCGAGGAAACGCGTCTTGGAGATGCTGGCGTCCTCCGCCGCGCTCTTGGCGATGGCCAGCTCGGAGTTCAGCCGCGTCAGCTCCTCGGTGCGGTCGCGCACGCGCTTTTCCAGCGTCGCATTGGCGCGCTCCAGCGCTTCGGCGGCTTCGAAGCTCGGCGTGACGTCGGTGAAGGTGATGACGAAGCCGCCGCCGGGCATGCGGTTGGTGAGCACTTCGATCACCATGTGGCGTTCCGGCAGCCGCTCGAGATAAGGCTCGCTGTCGGTGGTGTAGGCCGCAAGGCGCCGTTCCAGCAGGGCCTCGCGCTCGAGCGGATCGTTCGGATCGCCGAGGCCGATGAACTCCAGGATCTCGCGCAAGGGCGTGCCGAACTGGATCAGATGCAGTGGCACATTGAGGAGGTCCCCGAACTGCCGGTTGGAGCAGATCAGTTGCAGATCGGCGTCGAACACGGCGATGCCCTGACGCACATGGTTGAGCGCGGTCTGCAGGATCTCGCGGTTGAAATGCAGCGCGGCGTGCGAATCGTCGAGCAGCTTCAGCGCGGCCTTGGCGGAGACCGTCCGCTTGCGCAGCAGCAGCGACATCACGAGGCGGGAGGAGGCCGCGCCGATCGAGGAGGCAATCAGATGCTCGGCGTGTTGCAGCAGCTCGAAATCGGCGGGCGCACCGGGCTCCAGCCGCACGTTGCGCCGCGCCGAGAAGGCCTCGAAGGAGTGTCGTGCGCGGTCGGGCCCGAGATACTGCGCCACCGTGGTCTGGATGTCCTGCACGGTGACGGTGCTGCGCCAGCGGCGGAAGCTCGGGGAGATCGGTGCGAGCGTATTGGGCACGAACAGATCGGCTTGCAGCAGCTCGATGGAGGATGGCCGGCGTGCCAGCGACAGCAGCACATAGGTCAGGATGTTGAGGGACAGCGACCAGATCACGCCGTGCATCAGGGGCGGCAGGTCGGCGCCGAACAGTGCCTGCGGCCGCAGCGCCTCGATGCCGAACGGGCCGTGCTGCAGCAGCAGGATGCCTGACGTCGAGGAATCCATGAAGCTCGGCATGAACAGCGTGTAGAGCCACACCGCAAACCCGACCAGCATGCCGCCGATCGCCCCGCGCGCGGTCGCGCGCCGCCAGAGCAGGCCGCCGAAGAAGCTCGGGGCGAGCTGGGCGATGGCGGCAAAGGAGAGCAGGCCGATCGCCGCGAGCTGGGTGCTGCCGAGCGCGCGATAGTAGAAATAGGCCATCACCATGATGGCGAAGATCGCGAGCCGGCGCGAGCGCAGCAGGAAGTTGCTGAAATCGGCCCCGCCGGCGCGCCCCTCCGGCCGACGTTTCAGCACCAGCGGCACCACGAGGTCGTTCGAGACCATGATGGAGAGCGCGACGCATTCGACGATCACCATGGCGGTCGCCGCCGACAGCCCGCCGACGAAGACGGCGACGCTGAGCAGGTTCGCGCCGCTCTCGATCGGCAGGGCCAACACGTACATATCAGGGTCGGCCGTGCCGAACGGGAAGGTCACGAGGCCGGCGAGCGCGATCGGGATCACGAACAGGTTGATGGCGACGAGGTAGAGCGGAAACAGCCAGCGCGCGCGGCCGACCTCGGCATCCGAGGAATTCTCCACCACGCTGACGTGAAACTGGCGCGGCAGCAGCATGATCGCGCACAGCGACAGCAATGTCATGGTCAGGAAGTTGCCGATCGACGGCGAATAATTGATGGCGCGCACCGCTTCCGGCGTCCTCATCGCGCGCTCGATCAATTCATGCGGCGAGAACATCCAGAAGGTGACGAAGATGCCGGCGGCGAGGAAGGCGACCAGCTTGATGATGGATTCGGTCGCGATCGCCAGCATCAGGCCGTGCTGGTGCTCGGTCGCGTCGGTCTGTCGCGTGCCGAACAGCACAGCGAAGGCCGCCATCGTCAGCGTCACCATCAGCGCCATGTCGCCGAGGATCGGGATGTGCGAGAAGGCCTGGTCTTCGCTCAGGATTGTGCCCAGCGAAGAAGCCACCGCCTTGAGCTGGAGCGCGATATAGGGCACCGAGCCGATGATCGCGATTGCGGCGACGGTCGCCGCCACCGCTTGGCTCTTGCCGTAGCGGGCCCCGATGAAGTCGGCGATCGAGGTGATGTTGTGGGCTTTCGCCAGCTGGATCACGCGTCGGAGCACCCCGGCCCCCAACCCGATCATCAGGATCGGGCCGACATAGATCGCGAGGAAATCGGTCGAGGTGCGGGTCGCGAAGCCGACCGACCCGAAGAAGGTCCAGGACGTGCAGTAGATCGCCAGCGACAGCGGATAGATCAGCCCGGAGGCGCGGCCGCGACCGGCCGGCGAGCGGCGGTCGCCGTGGCTCGCCACCAGGAACAGGAAGCCGATATAGCCGAAGGCGGCGGCGATCACGCCCCAATCGTGCAGCATGGGTCGGGGGCTCTCTCCCTGGGCGCCGGCGGCGCCCGAGCTCATTTTCCTTGCAAACCTAGCGCGTTGAGCGAGTGCAGGCGACAGCGAAATGCCGTGCGGCGGTACGAACTGCCGGCGTCGTTAAGCGGTGGGGCGAGCTGTCCGCCCGCTCTTACCCTCCAGGGGAGGGTAAAAGAGGCCTATTCCGCGGCCAGCGACTTCGCGCGCAGCGGCAGGCCGAGGCGGTCCCACACTTGCAGCAGCGCTTCGGCGAGCTGATCGATAAGGCCGTCGTCGTGATACGGCGAGGGCGTGATGCGCAGGCGCTCGGTGCCCTTGGCGACGGTCGGATAGTTGATCGGCTGGATGTAGATCCCGTGCTGTTCGAGCAGCAGGTCGGAAGCCTGCTTGCACTTCTCGGGATCGCCGACGAACAGCGGTACGATGTGTGTGTCGCTCGACATCACCGGCAGGCCGGCGGCATTGAGGATCGCCTTGACCCGGGCGGCACGGTCCTGGTGGCGCTCGCGCTCCCAGCTCGACGTCTTCAGGTGCCTGATCGCGGCGGTCGCGGCCGAGCAGACCGCCGGCGGCAGCGCGGTGGTGAAGATGAAGCCCGGCGCATAGGAGCGCACGGCGTCGATGATCTGGCCGTTGGCGGCGATGTAGCCGCCGAGACAGCCGAACGCTTTGGCCAGCGTGCCCTCGAGAATGTCGATGCGATGCATCACGCCGTCGCGCTCGGCGATGCCGCCGCCGCGCGGGCCGTACATGCCGACGGCGTGGACTTCGTCGACATAGGTCATCGCGCCATATTTCTCGGCGAGATCGCAGATCCTGGCGAGCGGCGCGACATCGCCGTCCATGGAATAGAGACTCTCGCAGACGATCAGCTTCGGCCGATCGGGACCGGCCGCTTTCAACAGCTCTTCGAGATGCGCAACGTCGTTGTGGCGGAACACGATCCGCTCGCAGCCGGACTGGCGGATGCCCTCGATCATCGAATTGTGGTTGAGCTCGTCCGACAGGATCAGGCAGTTCGGAATGAGCTTTGCGATGGTCGGGATGCCGGTCTGGTTCGAGACATAGCCCGAGGTGAACAGCAGCGCGGCTTCCTTGCCGTGGAGATCGGCGAGCTCGGCTTCGAGCTGCACCAGCGGATGATGCGTGCCGGCGATGTTGCGGGTGCCGCCGGCGCCGGTGCCGACGCGCGTGGCAGTCTCGACCATGGCGCCGACCACCTTCGGATGCTGGCCCATGCCGAGATAGTCGTTGGAGCACCAGATCACGACGTCGCGCTTGCCCTTGGGCGAGTGCCAGACCGCATGCGGGAACCGGCCGGCCGTGCGTTCGAGGTCGGCGAACACGCGATAACGCCGCTCGGTGTGGAGACGATCGAGGGCGGAATCGAAGAATTGGGCGTAATCCATCGGCAAACCTGCAACGGAACCTGACCAAGGGGACGGGTCTACTTAGAGCTTTTCCAGCTCCAATGTCTATGCGCTATCCCACATTTGGATCTGTGGGGCATTTGGGCAAAATGCCCTATCCGGCGCGTCTCAGTTTGATCCCGATCAATCCTGCGCGACATATAATGCTGCTCTGCACCATCTGCCGGGGCGACCCAGCCTATGGTCTTCCGTCGCGGCCCGGCGCGCGCTTTCCTTGCTCAACCAAGCTCTCGAAAGGACCCTTCCATGAAGCGCGTGATGATCCTCAACGGTCCCAACCTCAACATGCTCGGCATCCGCGAGCCGCACATCTACGGCACGACGACGCTGGCGGAGGTCAACGCGAGCTGCGAGGACGCAGCCGCCAGGCTCGGCCTCAAGCTCGCCTTCCACCAGTCCAACCACGAGGGCGTGCTGGTTGATCTGATCCAGTCGGCGCGGCAGGACGCCGAGGCCATCGTCATCAATCCGGCCGGCCTCTCCTTCACCTCGGTCTCGATCATGGACGCGATCAAGACGTTCGAGGGCCCGGTGCTGGAGGTGCACATCTCCAACATCCACGCCCGTGACGAATATCACCGGCATTCCAAGATCTCGTTCGTGGCGACCGGCGTGATCTGCGGGCTCGGGCCGTTCGGCTACATCGCGGCGCTGCACGCGATCGCGAATATGAAGTGAGGCGCCAGCCGCGCCGGAGGTCTGCTCCCTCGCCCCGTTCTTACGGGGAGAGGGTTGGGGTGAGGGGCTGTTTCGGCAATGATGGTGAGAGTTGGACTCGCGGAGACTCCCCTCACCCGCCACGCTTCGCGTGTCGGCCTCTCCCCGCAGGCGGGGAGAGGCGAAGAACTCACGTCGTCCGAAACTGCAGCACGCCGTCCTGCATCTCGGGCGTGAGGCGGCCCTCGACGATCATGTAGTTGACGTGGGCGACGAGCTCGCCGGCGGCAAAGCCCATCTGGTGCTCGTCCAGCACGTGCTTGTTGAACACCACGGGCACCAGGGCGCGCGAGGTTTGCGGCACCTCACGGCAGGCTTCCGCGATCAATCGGCAGCGCTCTTCGTGGTGGTCGGCGAGCTGCTTGATGCGGGTCTTCAATCCGTAGAATGGCACGCCATGGCCGGGCAGCACCAGCACGTCATAGGGCAGCGTCGTGGTCAGGCTGGCGAGCGAGGCCAGATATTCGCCGAGCGAGTTCTGGTCGGGCTCGACCGCCCAGACGCTGACATTCGGCGAGATCTTGCTCAGCACCTGGTCGGCGGAGAGGAACAGCTTGTCGTCGGCGCAATACAGCATCACCTGGTCGAGGGCGTGGCCGCCGCCGGTGATGACCTTGAAGCGGCGCGTGCCGATCACGACGTCGTCGCCATGCGAGATGCGGCGGTAGGACGGCGGCAGCACCGAGACGCGCTTCAGATAGTCCTGGCCGCGGCCGAGCAGCTTTTCGGTGAGCGACTCGTCCATGCCATGGCGGCGGAAGAACAGCCGCTGCGCCTCGCGCCGCTCCTCGGTGCCGCGGTTCTGGTGATAGACCGATTGCAGATATTCGACCTGCGACATCACCAGCGGGCAGCCGAACCGCTCGACGATCCAACCGGCGAGACCGACATGATCCGGGTGGGAGTGGGTGACGATCAGGCGCGTGATGTTGACGCCTTTCAGCGGTCCGTCGAACAGCTTCGTCCAGGCCTGGATCGTCTCCTCGTTGCCGAAGCCGGCATCGATCATCGCATAGCCGTCGCCATCGGCGAGCAGGTAGATGTTCACGTGGTTGAGGCGGAACGGCAGCTTCAGCCGCGCCCACAACACGCCGGGCCGCACCTCGACCACCTGTTCGGGGCCGGGATGCTGTTCCCAGGGGTAGCGCAGGGCCTCGGCCGAGGACTGCGGGGTGTCGGTTTTCGAGCTCATGCTATCGGCTTAAACCCAGCGCGCGCGGGGCGCCAGCCGAAAAAGGATGCTGGGCGGCGACAGCATGGCGGTCATACCGAGGCAGTTTTCCGTAGCCCGGATTGCGCTACGCTCCATCCAGGCTACAGGACAGGGCCTTACGCCGCCCGCATATCGTTGAGGAAGGCGTCGATCTCCCCGCGCAGCATATCGGCCTCGCGGCGCAGCGCGTCCGAAGCGCCCAGCACCTCGGTGGCCGCAGCGCCGGCTTCGGCGGACGCGGTGGAGACGCCGACGATGTTGCTGGAGACCTCGCTGGTGCCGCCGGCGGCATGCTGGATGTTGCGGGCGATTTCGCGCGTCGCGGCGCCCTGTTCCTCGACCGCCGCTGCGATCGTGGTGGTGACGTCGTTGATCTCGCCGATGATCCGGCCGATGCCCTGGATGGCGCCGACCGCGGAGGTCGTGACTGACTGCATGCTGGCGATCTGGGTGCGGATCTCGTCGGTCGCCTTGGCGGTCTGGCTCGCCAGGCTCTTCACCTCGGAGGCAACCACCGCGAAGCCGCGGCCGGCCTCGCCGGCGCGCGCCGCCTCGATGGTGGCGTTGAGCGCGAGCAGATTGGTCTGCGAGGCAATGGTCTGGATCAGGTCGACGACGACGCTGATGCGGCTCGCGCTGTCGGCAAGGCTCTGCACCGTGGCGTCGGTCGCTCCCGCTTCGTCGACCGCCTTTTTGGCGATCTCGGCGGAGGTCACGACCTGGCGGCTGATCTCCTGGATCGAGGAGGACAGCTGCTCGGTGCCGGCCGAGACGGTCTGCACGTTGACCGACGTCTCTTCCGCCGCGGAGGCGACCGCGTTGACCAGCGCGTTGGACTGGTCGGCGGTGTTCGACATGCTCTGCGCGGTCGATTGCATCGAATTGGCCGATTGGGCCAGATTATCGAGCGCGGAGCGCACCGTGCTTTCGAACTGGGCGATCTTCGCCTCCATGCGCGCGGCGCGCTCGGCCTTGGCGATACGGTCCTTGTCCTGCTCGCTCGTCAGCGCGCGGGTCTCGATCATGCTCTCCCGGAACACCTGCAGCGTGTTCGCCATCACCGAGATTTCGTCGTTGTGATTCTTCGAGCGGTAGATCTCGGTTTCGAGATCCCCGTTCGCGAGCAGCTGCATCGACTGCTGCAAGGCGCCGATCCGGCGCAGGATGTTACGGCCGACATAGAGCCAGACGAACAGCGCCGAGCCGACCAGCATCAGCGCGCCCAAGCCCAGCATGACCGACGTCGCGAGCGAAATCTCCTGCCGCGCCTGGAGGGTCGAGGCGTTGGTCTCTTTCTGCACGCCGTCGACGAGCTGCTGCACGCTGATGCCGAGCCCGACATTGAGCTTGCGGGTCTCGTCCAGGATGGTCTGGCCGTAGTCGATGGAGTCGAGCTCTTTCTCGCGCAGATTGAACACGCCGGTCTTGCCGGTGCCGAGCGCGAGCAGCTTTTCCGCGGTGTCGCGCAGCATCTTGTTGCCCTGATTGTCCGGCAACAGATCGAGGTTCGACCGCAGGCGCCCCTGCGCCGTCTTGAATTCCTTCTGGATGTCATCGAGCTTGTCGCTGGTGTTCGCCGACAGCGCCGCGCTCATGTTGGCGGCGGCGAGATTACCGCTGGCGACGACGTTGCCGAGCTGACCGACGGTCTGCGCGGCGTCGGTCGCGTCTGCGGCTGACAAGTCGGCTGAACCGAGAATGGCATTGACGCGGGTCTGCGCGTCCAGCATCGCCGGACTCGCTGCGCCGACGAAGGCGCCCTGCGCGGCGCGAAGCGCGTCATATTGCTTGTCGTGCAGCGCCGCGATGTCGAGCCGTTCGCGGGCGGCTTTCGTCAGGCTCTGAGCCGCCTCGTTGATGCTCTTCATCGTCTCGCTGAGCCCGGAGACGACGCTCTTGTCGCCGCCGAGCTCGATGATCTCGTTGAGCTTCTGCTGCGTCTGCTCCTGTAATTCCCTGAGTTTCTTGGTGCGCTCGTTCAGAGCGTCCTCGCTCTGCGCCGCAAGCAGGGCCGGTCCCTGCGCCGCGAGGCTCGCACTCAGCGCCGACAATTGCAGGCTGGCGGAAAGGCGCGGAATGTCCCGTCCGCTCAGTTCAGTCATGCGTCCGCCGAGATTCTGCAGCGCAAGGCCGGCGCCGGCCGCGATCACGAGGCCCATGCCCGCGATGACCGCAAACGCCGCGAACAGGCTGCCGCGCACGCCCCATTTGGGCATTTTGAAACGCGGACGGAAACTGCCAAGGAAGCGGCCAAGGCCCAAACGGATCGGCATCGAAAATTCCCCCAATGTTCTTCTATTTGTGGCTGCAGTATCGGCAGCACCGGTTAAGGAATCGCAATGAGCCCAATCGGTTGACGTTGTTCCGCAGAGCGAAAAAAGAGGGGCCGGCAACGAGGCCGGCCCCTTCATCTTGATAAGGTCCTGGTAACCGATCAGTAGCGCGCCATGGCCGGGCTCGCCCAGTTGAAGCGGTAGTTGACGCCCGCCTTGAAGGTATGGTCGTCGGTGGTGAAGGCGCCGGTGCCGGCGAGCGGACCGGCGGTGAAGCTGGCGTCGCCGAAATTGTAGTACTGGTACTCGGCCTTGGCCGACCAGTTCGGGGCGAACATGTATTCGAGGCCGGCGCCGACGGTGTAGCCGTTGCGGTGATCGCCGGTGATGACGAAGGCGGCCGGCACGCCGCCGACGGTGACCCTCTCGTTGTTGTCCGAATAGGCGTAGCCGCCCTTCACATAGACCAGGCCGGGACCCCAGGTGTAGCCGACGCGGCCCGTGATCGAGCCGAGGCCGCGCTGGTCGTTGGTGTAGGCGATGCCGCCCGGGAACACGGCGCCGACGCTGCCGGAGAGCCAGGAATACTGGCCTTCGACGCCGACCACGAAGTTCGGGTGGAACTGCCAGTCCGCACCGACCTGCACGCCGCCGAGGAAGCGGCCGTTGCCGTTGTTGCCGGTGGAGAGGCCATTGAAATTGTTGTCGCTGGAGAACGCGCCGCCGACATGGGCGCCGAGATAGAAGCCCGTCCAATTGTAGATCGGCGCGGCGTAGGCCGGCGCGGGCGTCTTGTAATAATTGCGGTTGCCGAGATCGGCACCGACGGCCGGCGCAGCCGCGCCCAACACGAGCAGCGCCACGGTCGCAAACAGAATCTTCTTCATCGTCTTGAACTCCAACACGTAAGGTCCCCGGCAGGCGCGTTTGCTGCGCCGCATTGGTTTTGCAGATAGCTCGCTTTTGACGAAAATGCTGTCACATCCGTGGCACAGCGACGGCCAACGTAACTTGTTGGGCCGCAAATGATTTTCGTGCTTAATGGCAACTTAAGAAGTGGTGAAGGAAGGCTTAACCTGGGCGCCTCTCGGGTAACTTGCGCGGGCATCCTGTTAACCAAGACGCCGCCGTGCCTCATCGCGCATCTGCGCGCGAAAGGCGGCGCGCTTTGCCGGCCTGTCTTCCTCACGCACGTCGTGTCGATCGAAGATGTCGAACTTCTCCAGGATCGGATAGCGCTCGCTCGCCATCGCGAGCACGCGCAGTATCCTGGTCCCCTCCGGCGTCGGGCCGCTGACCTCCCAGCGCCGGATGGTGTCGGCGCCGCCTCTTTCCGGCAGTCCGCAAAGCTTGGCCATGTCGGCCGCGCTGAGCTTGCGCTCGAGGGCATCGGAGAGGTCGTTGCGAAGCTGCTTCAGTTCGGCGCCGGTCATGCTTGCGTCCAGGGAAGTCACTGAAAGCAATGCACTAGCGCTGATTCGGGTCCATCCGAAGACGGTGTGAGTCCGCCGCGCTCCGGCACCTTCGTCCGCACACGGAGTTATGAAGGGAGAACCCATGGAAATTTGCCGATGCATGAACACTTGGCATATCGGGGCGCGCAACGGGTGAAGGGATCAGCCATGAAAACCATCAGACTCGCCATTTCCGCGCTGATCACGACGGGACTGCTTGCCGCACCATTCGCAGCTGAGGCGAAAAAGGTCCGGTCCAGCCGGCAATACAGCACTGGTGTGGTGGCTCCGACCTATGGCGGAGCCGGAGCGCCGGCCGCGCAACCGAGGGCGGCCTACGGATCGTCGGGACAGACGGTTGGCACTGTCACCGCGCCGTCGATCGGATCATACAATTGGCCCTCGGTCGGCGTGACCAACTCGGCTCCCACCTGGAGCAACACCACGAGATAGAGGGCTCCGGCAAGGTGGAGGCCACTGGCGGATCAACGCATGCCGCTCGCCGATCCCGAGAGCAGATAAAGCGCGATGAGCAATGTCGCGACCGACAGCATCGTCGTGATCGAGACCGTGGCCGCAACCAGCTTCTCCTCGACCTTGTGTTCATGTGCGAGGACGTAGACGGTTTTCGCCGTCGGCACGGCCGCGCAGATGACCGCCGCAACCGTGTAGAGAGGGGTGAGGCCGATCACGACGCAAAGCCCGTAGACGATGAGCGGCATGACCACCAGTTTCACCGCGGCGAGCGCAAACGACGCTTTCAGGTTGGACCGCAAGCCCTCGATGGACAGGCCGAGCCCGATGGCGAACAGCGCGCACGGCGTGAGCGCGGCAGCGATCATGTTGAGATAGGCCGCGACCGGTGCCGCAATCGGCAGTCCCGTCACCGCCCAGGTGAGGCCGATGAACGTCGACAGCACCATGGGATTGAGCAGGATCTGCTTTGCCAGTCCCATAGAGCGCACGGAGGCCCCGCGTGCATCGCGCTTTTCCAGCAGGATCACCGTGATCGGAAACATCACCGCGGCCACGAACACCGTTGCGACGGCCGCGGGCAGGACGGCGGGTTGGCCGTAGATCGCATGCAGGATCGGCAGCGCAACGAACCCGGTGTTGGTCATCGCCGCCGCCATCCCGTGAATGGTGCTGCTGGCGAGGTCGTGTTTGCCGCCTGCGCGGACCGGCACGAACACGAGCGCGAAGCAGATCAGCGAGCCGCCGCCGAAGGCGAGCAGAAAACGCCATTCCAGGAGATTGCGCGCCGGCTCCTGGGCGATCGTGACAATCAACAGCGCCGGCATCGCCACGTTGTAGGCGAAATGCACCAGGGCATCGGCCAGCGCCCGCGAGAGATAGCCGAGCTCGCCGGCGAGCCAGCCGGTGACGATGATCGCGAATACGGGAAGAACGAGGCTGGCGACCTCCATCCGGCTTCCCCCTCATTTTCGAACAGGGAGGGTAGACCGGCAATGGACTGGCGTCACTCCGTGATTTGTGGGTCGCCTTGATTTGTCGGAGGAGAATCCGCCTCGCTAGATTCCCCGGCGCCCCTGGTCTCCGATCACGCAGCGCCAGGCCGCCAGGCGCTCGGCCGGATGCTGGTTCATCCATTCGGCAAGCTGCGGCGCGCCCATCAGGCAGGCCTGCACCGAGATTTGCGCAAAGTCCGACGTGGTGACGATCTGCTCGTGACAATTGGAGGGAGAGGCGAGGCTACAAAGCACGGCGATGATCTTGATCACGATACGTTACCTCCGTCGCGGCCGATGAACGGGCGACGGATCGCCGGCTTTCCCTGGCCCTCGTCCGTCGGATCGACCGGCGGGAAGATGCTGTCGTAGATCGCCCGCGCTTCCTGGATGAGGCGCGTTCGCTCGCGCTCGGACTTCGAGACAAATCGAATAACTTCGCCCATGTTGGCTCCGAATAACAGTGTGAGTCCGTCATGAGATGACGTCGATCATTCAAACGTCATCTATGGTCATGCCGTTAAGCTTTGAAGCGGCCGGTCCAGTCACGACCGGATAAAAAGCGCGTGACCAGGCTGCGCAGTTCCCAGCATCCCGGTGCGTCTTGCTTGCTGGGTTGTTGAGCTGCCCATCACATCACGTTCGTTGTACGACGCCAGCCGCGACGAGCGACTATGGCGTCAAGTCACCCCTTGCCGACATGAGCAAGGATGATCTCACGAAAGCAAATGCCGCTGAATCGAATATGTTTCGCCTCGCTCGGCGTGCAAGTTTTTGGAACCATCACGGAAATCAATGAACGAGGACGAGCCGCCTCAGGCCGCCGGCGCGTGCTCCTTCCGTCCGGGCACGGCTGCGAGCAATTCGCGCGTATAGGCGTGCTCGGGCGCGGCGAAGAGTTGCGCCGTCGGCTTCAGCTCGACGATGGCGCCGCGCTGCATCACCGCGATACGGTCGCAGATCTGGGCCGCGACGCGCAGATCGTGGGTGATGAACAGCATCGACAGGCCAAGGCGCGCCTTGAGATCTTCGAGCAGCTTCAACACCTGCGCCTGCACCGAGACGTCGAGCGCGGAGACGGCCTCGTCCGCGACGATGATCTCCGGCTCGAGCGCAAGCGCGCGGGCGATGCCGATGCGCTGGCGCTGGCCGCCCGAGAATTCATGCGGATAGCGCTCGAGCGCGCCGGCGTCCAGGCCCACCATCTTGAGGAGATCGCGGGCGCGGTCGAACGCCACCTTCGGATCGGTCCCGGCTGCGATCGGCCCGTCGGCGATGATGTGGCCGATTTTGCGGCGCGGATTGAGCGAGGCGAACGGATCCTGGAAGATCATCTGGATGCGATGGCGCTCGCCGCGCAGCGCCTTGCCGGAAAGCGAGGTCAGGTCGGTCTCGCCGATCCGCACCGTGCCGCGGTCGGCTTCGATCAGTCGCATCACCAGGCGCGCTACCGACGACTTGCCCGAGCCGGATTCACCGACGAGGCCGAGCGTCTCGCCCTTGAGGATGTTGAAGTTGACCGCGCGCGCCGCATCGACGCGGCGGGCCTGGCGGAACCAGCCGCCCGACGTGACGTAGGTCTTGTCCAGCCCGATCACCTCGACGGCCTTGGCCCGATCGTCCAATGGCTCTCGCGGCGGCGGATCCATCGAGGGCACGGCGGCAAGCAATGCCTTGGTGTAGTCGTGCTGCGGCTCGTTGAAGATGGCCGCGGCCGGACCTTCCTCCACGACCTTGCCGTGGCGGAGCACCACGACCTGGTCGGCGATGTCGGCGACCACGCCGAAATCATGGGTGATGAACATCACCGCCATGTTGCGGCTCCGCTGGAGGTTGCGGATCAGCTTCAGGATCTGGGCCTGCGTGGTGACGTCGAGCGCGGTGGTCGGCTCGTCCGCGACCAGCACCGCGGGCTCGAGCGCGAGCGCCATCGCGATCATGGCGCGCTGGCGTTGGCCGCCGGAGAGCTGGTGCGGATAGGCGCGCACGATACGCTCAGGGTCGGGCAGGCCGACTTCGCTTGCCAGCGCCAGCGCCTTGGCCCGCCGCTCCTTCGGCGTGAGCAGGCCGTGCGCCTCGAACATCTCCGCCATCTGGTCGCCGATCCGCATCAACGGATTGAGCGCGGTCATCGGCTCCTGGAAGATCATCGCCAGCCGACGGCCGCGCAGATCGCGCCAGCCGTCGTCAGCGAGCTTGAGCAGGTCCCGGCCCTCGAACTGGATTTCACCGGAGGTGACCGAGACCGTATCCGGCAAAAGGCCCATCAGCGCATGCGCGCACATCGACTTGCCGGAGCCGGACTCGCCGACGACGCAGACGATCTTGCCGGGCTGCAGATCGAGCGAGACACCGTCGACCGCGAAGGGGCGCTCGGCGCCCTTGGGCAGCGCGATCCGCAAGTTCCTGATGGAGACGGCGGGCGAGGCGGTCATCGTCAGCGGCCCTCCCGCGACAGGCGCGGATTGAGCGCATCGTTGAGGCCTTCGCCGATCAGGTTCAGCCCGAGCACCGAGATCAGGATGGCGATGCCGGGAAACACGGTGATCCACCAGGCCTGCCGGATCACGGTGCGGCCGGCGCCGACCATGTAGCCCCAGGAGATCAGATTGGGATCGCCGAGGCCGAGGAAGGACAGCGAGGATTCAAGCAGGATCGCGGTGGCCACCATCAACGAGGCCAGCACGATCACGGGCGACAACGCGTTGGGCAGGATCTCGCGCAGGATGATCCAGCTGTTGCTCTGGCCGGTGACGACGGCGGCCTGGACATATTCGCGGGTGCGCAGCGACAGCACCTCGCCGCGCACGAGGCGAGCGACCGGCGGCCAGCTCACCACCGCGATCGAGGCGACGATCGAATAGATCGAGGGCTGCAGGATGGCGACCAGCACGATCGCGAGCGCGAAGCTCGGAATGGTCTGGAAGAACTCGGTGAAGCGCATCAGGGCGTCGTCGACCTTGCCGCCGAAATAACCGGCCATGGCGCCGATCGGCACGCCCACGATCAGCGCCGCCAGCGTGGAGACGAGACCGACCAGCAGCGAGACGCGGGCGCCGAAGATCATGCCGGCGAAGATGTCGCGGCCGAGCGCGTCGGTGCCGAGCGGCACGGCCCCGAGCGTGAACGGCGGCAGGAACGGCCGCTGCACCATGCGCCAGGGCGAGTTCGGGAACAGCATCGGTCCGAACACCGCGACAGAGATTGCAACCAGGAGGATGACGAGCCCGATGACGCCGCTCGGGCTCTTCAGCATCGATTTCCAGAACTGTTTCATGCGGCGTATTCGATCCGCGGATCGACCAGGCGATAGACGAGGTCGGTGATGAGGTTGAAGGTGAGGACCATGGCGGAGCAGATCACGAACACGCCGAGCAGCAGATTGTAATCCCGCTGCAGCAGCGCGTCGTACATCAGCCGCCCGATGCCGGGCCAGGCGAACACGGTCTCGGTGATGACGGCGCCGCCGATCAGCGTGCCGGAATGCACGCCGGCGAGCGTCACCACCGGCAGCAGCGCGTTGCGCAGCACGTGGCGGCGCTGGATCACGGCGTCGGAGAGCCCCTTGGCGCGCGCCGTCTTGACGAAGTCGAGGCGTTTCACCTCCAGCATCGAGGCGCGCGTCATGCGGGTGTAGGTCGCCATGAAGAACAGTCCCAGCGTCATCGCCGGCATGATCAGGTGCTTTGCGACGTCGAACGCGTGGGCAAGGCCGGTGAGGTTGGCGCCGACCGTCTCGTAACCGAAGCTCGGCAGCCAATCCATCGTGACCGAGAACAGGAGGATGCCCATCAGCGCCACCCAGAAGATCGGCATGGCGTAGAAGATCAGAGCGAACACGGTGATGGCGGTGTCGAGGAAGGTTCCGGCAAAGCGCGCGGCGAAGGTGCCGAACAGGATGCCGAGCGTGAGCGAGATCGCGAAGGCGGTCAGCGTCAACAACAGCGTCGCCGGCAGCCGCTCGCCGATCAGTTTTGCGACCGGAGCCTGCTGGCGGAAGGAAAAGCCGAGGTCGAGGCTGACGACGCCCTTGACGTAGATGAAGAGCTGCTCGGGCAGCGGCTTGTCGAGCCCGAACTTCTCCCGAAGCTGCTTGACGAAGACCTGATCGCTGGCGCCGGCCTCGCCCGCCATCACGATCGCGGGATCGCCGGGCGCCAGGCGGATCAGGAAGAAATTGAGAACGACGATCGCGAGCAGGACGATCACGCCCTTCAGGACACGCTGAGCAACGAAGGAGAGCATCTAGTGAGTCATATTGGTGATGTGACTTGGCGCCACGGAGACGGAGTGACTCCCTCGCCCCGCTCTTGTCCGCCGAAGCCTCGGCGAAGGCGGATGCGGGGAGAGGGTTGGGGTGAGGGGGACTCCCCGCGAGCGTATCAGCAGTTGGTCTCGTGGAGACTCCCCCTCACCCGAATGTGCGCTATGCGCACATTCGACCTCTCCCCGCAGGGGAGAGAGGTAAGAGGCTTCACTTGTCGAGCCATGCGTCCTTGAATCCGTCATTGACCCCGATCCCCGTGGTGATCAGGTTCTTGACCTTGCAGCGCATGATGGTCGGAAATTGCAGCTCGAGCATCCAGGCAACCGGCACGTCCTCGACCAGGATCTTCTGCGCCTTCTCGTAGATCTCCTTGCGCTTGGAATCCGGCGTTGCAACCGCGCCCTCGGCGAACAGCTTGTCGATATCCGGGTTGGAGTAACCCTCGACGTTGTTGAACATCTGGCCCTTGGCGATGTTGCTGGAGATGTAGTTGCGTCCCACTCCGAGCGCGGGGTCGCCGTACTGGTAGAGATAGGTAAAGGCGATGTCGTAATCCCACTCGGCGATCTTCTGGTTGCCGCCGGCGACGTCGGTGGCGATCGTCTCGATGGTCATGCCGACATCCTGGAGGTTCTGCTTGACGGCTTCGCCCCAGCGCTGCCAGGTCTCGCCATAGGCGAGCGGCAGCAGGCGGATCTTTTCGCCCTTGTAGCCGGCTTCCTTCAGCAGTGCCTTGGCCTTGGCCGGATCGTAGGGGTATTTCTTCACGTCATCGGTATAGAACTTGATGGTCGAGGCCGACGGGCCGGTGGCGACCTTGCCGAGCCCGTTCCAGATCACGTCCTTGGCGAAGTCGCGGTCGACCGCATACATGATCGCCTGCCGCACCCGCTTGTCGGCGAGCGGACCCTGGCGGTTGTTCAGCCACAGCCAGGCCAGCGGCGAGAAGAATTCCCAGCCGGCGCCGGTGACGCAGGTGTCCTTCAGCTTGGACAGCCGCGGCACGTCGAAATTCTCGACCGAGCCGCCGGGCAGCACGTCGACCTTGCCGGTCTCGTAAGCCACCGAGCGCGCGGCGGCGTCCGGGATGATCTGCCAGTAGATCTCGTCGAGATGGGGCTTGCCCTTTTCGTGGTAGTTCGGATTCTTGACCAGGCGGATGAACGAGCCCTTCTGCCATTCCTTGAACATGAATGGGCCGGTGCCGATGGGTGCGTTGTTGTAGGGGTTGGTCTTCCAGTCGGTGCCTGCATAGAGATGCTTCGGCACCATCGGCATCGAGCCGACCTCGAAGATGCCGAGGAACGGGCCGAACGGCTGCTTCAGCGTGAAGACCACCGTATGATCGTCCGGCGTCTCGACCTTGTCGACCTGCGCCAAATTGGTGCGGGCGCGCGCATGGGTCTGCTTCAGCATCTCGATCGAGAACAGCACGTCGGCGGCGGTGAAGGGCTTGCCGTCGTGCCAGGTCACGCCCTTCTTCAGCTTGAAGATGTAGGTCTTGGCGTCCTCGCTGACGCTCCAGCTCTCGGCGAGCTCCGGCAGGGGATCGAGCTTGGGGCTGTAGCGCAAGAGGCCTTCGAAGATGTTGCCCGAGACCATCTGGGTGGGGCCGTTCTGGACCTGTGCAAGCATCAGGCCGGGCGGCTCGGGCTGAATCACGGCATTGATCACACCCCCCGTCTTCGGCTCTTGCGCCAGCGCAGGGGCCGCAAGGCCGCAAGCCAGGAGGAGACCAAGCAACACTCGTTTTGGCATGTCGTAATCTTTCTCAAGCGAGACCAGCCGGAAACGCTTCGCACGCGCCCTCGCGCGCAAAGCGACGGTCGGTCCATCCCAGTCCCCATCCGCCATCGAGGCTCACACAGTCCCGTTCAGCGCGGCAAGATGAAAGTCGCGACAGTGCTCGCACAAAAAATGTACAGCTCGTCCTGTTTCTCCGCCTCTGCGACGGCACGGTAGATCGGCCAGCTCCGAGGGATCAGGCGGCCTTCAGAAGTGATGAGAGCATGCCGGGGCAGTGCACAAGTCCGCGCCTGCGACCAAAAGCATCAGCCCGTCATTTTGCGCCGAGCGCCCGCCGCAATTCGTCGAGCGCCTCTGCAAGCTGCTCGCGGTGCGCGATGTCGTCCTTGGGAAGCGCGGCGACGCTGCCGGCGAGCTCCCGCAGGATGCCGGCCAGCAGGCCGAAGTTGACGTGCAGATGCACCGATTTGCGTTCATCGGCCGCACCAGGATGTTGCAGCACCAGCGCAATGCCGCTGCCGTCGAGCTTCGCCTCGAAGCGGGACGAATGCTCGAAGGTGCCGACATAGAATTTGTCGGGATATTCGAGTGCGACCTCTGCCTTGTCGGGAACCGGCTTGGACATGCGAACCTCATCTATGCCCGCGCATTCTGGCCGGGAATGAGCCGGCCCGCCTTGCGCCAGGTCAGAGGCGGTCGACGCCAAATTTGATCCGGATCAAAGCCGGCCCGCCGCTTTTGCGATCGAATGGCAAGTAGCGGGACGCGGCTGCGCATCCCGTTTGCTTGAGCCGTGAGACGATGGATGGACATTCAGGCCACGACTATCCCTGCGGATGACGACGGCGGACCCGATATCGCCGGTCTTGAGCCGTCGCCGGATGCGGGCGTGCAGCACTGCCTGCAATTGCTCGGCAATGCCGGCTTGCGCCCGACACGCCAGCGCGTGGCGCTGGGCCGACTGCTGTTCCTGGGCGGCCATCGTCACGTCACCGCAGAAAGTCTCTACGCAGAAGCGATGGCTGCGAACGCATACCTGTCGCTCGCCACCGTCTACAACACGCTGAACCAGTTCACCGAAGCGGGCCTCTTGCGCCGGATCGCGGCCGACGGCATCAAGTCGTTCTTCGACACCGACACGTCCCTGCATCCGCACTTCTATCTCGAAGGCGAGGACGTGCTGGTCGACGTGGCCGAGGGCCTCGCCTTCACCAAGATGCCCGAGGCGCTTCCCGGCCACGAGATCGCGCGGCTCGATGTCGTCGTCCATTTACGCCGGAAGCGAACCTAGCGCTTGCCCTGCAGGGAGGGTAAGACGCCTCACTGCAAGCCTGCGCGGCGGAATCCCTCCAGATAGTGTTCGCGATCTCGCTCACTGGCCCACGGCAGCTGCGTCGCGATCCAGTGCAGCGAGATGCCCGGCTGGGTGCGGCGGAGCTCTCCGAGTGCCATTTCCGCAAGCGTGCCATCGCCGGTCATGCCGGCGGAGACGGCGAGCACGCGGTATGCGCCGGTAAGATCGCCGCGGTGGCGGATCGCCTCGCGCGCCAGCGCGATGGCCTCGCCATAGTGCCGTTCGGTGAAGCGCGCATAGGCGGCGATACCGTGATAGATCGCCAATGACGGATCGCGCGGCGACAACCGGATCGCCTTTTGCGCGGCCTCGAACGAGTCGTTCGAGCGTCCGGCATAGGACAGTGCCAGCGCGTAATAGCCCTGCGCCAGCGAGAAGTTCGGATTGAGCGCGAGCGCCTGCTCGAACTCGGACAGCGCGTCTGGGAGCCTGCGGGTCGAGAAGCAGACGCTGCCGAGCGCGGCATGTGCCCAGGCGTCCTCATGGTCGCAGCGCACCGCTTTGAGCGCGGCGGCTTCCGCGGACGGCGCAACCGCGGCCAGCTCGGTCCAGCCGAGATGCACGCCGAACATGTCGTTCACGGCCAGCACCGACAACGCCTGGCCGTAATCCGGATCGATCGCGATCGCGCGCGCGAGCAGCGCCTTCGCGGCCGCATGGTCCTGCCGGGTCACGCGCCAATAATGCGACAGCGCGCGCATCAAGAGGTCCCAGGCGTCGAGGCTCGCCGGCGGCTTCCGACGGTTGCGGAAATTCTCGGCGGCGTGGATCTGCGGCTCGATCGCGGCGGCGATCGCGTTGGTGATCTCGTCCTGCACGGCGAAGACGTCGACGAGCTCGCGGTCATAGCGCTCGGCCCAGAGATGACCGCCCGACACGGCGTCGTTGAGCTGCGCGGTGATGCGCACCCGGTTGTCCGTCTTGCGCACGCTGCCTTCGACGATGTAGCGGACGCCGAGCTCCTCGGCGATCTGCCTGATATGGACCGCGCGTCCCTTGTAGGTGAAGGAGGAGTTACGGGCGATCACCATGAACCAGCGCTGCTTCGACAGCGCGGTGAGGATGTCCTCGCTGATCCCGTCGCCGAAATAGTCCTGCTCGGGATCCCCGCTCTTGTTCTCGAAGGCGAGCACCGCGACCGCCGGGCGGTCCGCCATGCGCGGGGGAGCGAGCCTGGCTTCGGTCCGCGCGGGCGATGCCGCCACCTCTTCCCGGACCTCGCCGACGAACCGAAAGCCCTTGCGCGGAATGGTCTTGATCAGGCGCTGGCTCGCGCCGTCGTCGCCGAGCGCCTTGCGCGCGGCGTTGATCCGGCTGTTGAGGGCGGAATCCGAGACGATGCGGTCGTTCCAGACCTGGCTGATCAGGTCATCCTTGCTGACCACACGCGCCCGTTGCGTGACCAGATAAAGCAGCAGATCGAACACCTGCGGCTGCAACGGGACGGGTTTTCCGTCGCAAGTGAGCTCCCGGAGGTCGCCGTCCAGCACGTTGTTTTCAAAGCGAAATCGCACGTTCTCGTCGTCTCAAGCAAAAATCAAAGTCGTCTCAGGCGAAAATCAATCGTCCGCGAAAGCCGCGGGACGTCCGATCCGGCATGGTGCGAAGACCAAACCGTGTCGATGCCTCGGCACAACGGAGTGTTTCATGACCCAAATTGATCATCAGGTTCATTCTCTCGGCCCGGAGGTTACGGGCTCTCGTATTTTCAGGTTCATCGCCTTTCTGTACGGAATTGCGGCATATCTCGTGTTTTTCGTCACCATTCTCTACGCGATCGGCTTCGTCATGGGGGTGATGGTGCCCAAGACCATCGATACCGGTGCCGAAGCGCCCATCGTTCGCGCGGTCGTCATCAATCTGCTGCTGATGTCGCTGTTCGCGGTTCAACACAGCGTGATGGCGCGCCAACAATTCAAGGCATGGTGGACGCAGTTCGTCCCCAAGCCGGTCGAGCGAAGCACGTATGTGCTGTTCGCGAGCCTGTCATTGCTCCTGCTGTTCTGGCAGTGGCGTCCGCTACCCGCGGTCATATGGGAGGTCGAGAACCCCGATCTTGCCGTGACACTGGTCACATTGTCCTTCGCTGGCTGGGTGCTGGTGTTCACCTCGACCTTCATCATCAACCATTTCGAACTGTTCGGCCTGCATCAGGTGACGAATCATCTCGTCGGCAAGGAAATGCAGCCGCCGCGTTTCAAGACGCCGCTGCTCTACAAATTCGTCCGCCATCCGATCTATCTCGGTTTCATCATCGCGTTCTGGGCGGCGCCAGTCATGACCGCGGGTCATCTCTTGTTCGCGGCCGTGACCACGCTCTACATCTTCGTCGGCATCGCGCTGGAGGAGAGCGATCTCGTCGATCTCTTCGGCGACGAGTACCGGCAGTACAAGCAACGCGTCTCCATGCTTATTCCCTGGCGCCGGTCGGTATAGTCTAGGTCAAGCCCCGCGCATCCAATCGAAACGGCGCGCGGGGCGCCGACGCGCGATAACGATCCATCAGAAAAAGGGAGACGTCCAAATGAAACATGTCGGAAACTGCTTCTGCGGCGCGGTCACGGTCGAGGTCACGGGCGCGCCGGAGGCGATGGGCTATTGCCATTGCCGCTCCTGCCGCTCGTGGTCGGGCGGTCCGGTCAACGCTTTCAGCCTTTGGAAGCCGGAAGCCGTGCGCATCATCGAAGGCGCTCAGAATGTCGAGACCTTCGTCAAGACGCCGCTCAGCCAGCGCAAATATTGCAGGAAGTGCGGTGGCCATCTCATGACCAACCATCCGCCGCTCGGTCTGGTCGACGTTTTCGCCGCCACCATCCCCACCCTCGCGTTCACGCCCAGCGTCCACGTCAACTATGCCGAGACCGTGCTGCCGATGCGCGATGGCCTGCCCAAGCTGAAGGATTTTCCCGCCGAGTTCGGCGGAAGCGGCGAAATGATGCAGGAATAGCGGCGCGCCTTTGGCATTTTTTCGAGAGGGCGGCAGAGCGCTGCCCTCTCTGGCTTCTTCCAAGAGAGAAGGATGAACGACTAGCCTCCGCGCGATTCGACCACCTTGCGGCAGGAATCGGACAGCTTCGACTTGTTCTCGCGCAGGCAGGCATTCATCTGCGACGGCTTGCCGATATGCTCGGCGCAGAATTTGCTGGCGTCGCCGCGGCAGGCCATTTGCTCCTGCACAGATGGACCGGACTGTGCGGCAGCAGGCAGGGCGGCAGCTGCGAGCAGCAGCGCGGCAAGAACCGAAATCTTCATAGAGCACCTCTTTGGAATTCTCGTTGGTCCCGACCGGGATCAATCGGGCCGGACCATTCCGCAAAGGCCGGGCGCCGGTCCATGCCATGTTCATGGCAGCGGCCAGTCCTCCCGCCCGCGGTACCCCCATCTTCATGGCATGTATCCGCGCGCCGACTTTTGTCATTCAGGCTGCACCTCGGCTGCGAGACCCGGTGATTGCGTCGGGACGCCGAACGGAACCAGGAGAGCAAGATGTCGAAGAGAGCTGGAGCGCTGGGCGCAGGGCTGACGGTCATGGCGCTGGCGGGCGCGGCGATGGTGTCGCTGGGCACGAGCCCGGCGCAGGCCGTGGTCTATTGCAAGACCGTCGGCGTGCCGAAGGGCTGCGTGGTGCGGCCGACTGGCGCCGTGGTGGTGGGAGCGCCGGTCGCGCGGGCTGCCGTCGCGACCCCCGGTGTCGGCGCGCCCGGTGTCGGTGTGCGTGCCGGCACGCCGATGAATCGCGGCGGCCCGGTCAATCGCGTCGGCGTGCGCTGATATTTCCGCTTCATTGAATTGATGCATCGCTTCGGGCCAAGGGGCCTGCGGACGAACCCCCCGTCCTCCGCAGGCAATTTTACCCGGCCCGTCCCCTCTCTCCGTGCGCCCCACACGTTCGGGGAGGGGGCCCTTTCAGCCCGCGGCCATGTCGCTGTCGGGAAAACGTTGCGGCAATTTCAGCCGCACGCGCGTGCCGGAGGAATCAGACGTCAGGTCGAGCACCGCGCCGCAGCGGGCGGCGCGGCTTTTCATGTTGCGCAAGCCGCGCGCGGTCTGGCCGGCCCCCGCGGCCTCGCCATTGCCGGCCAGCGCAAAGCCGCCTCCGTCGTCAGTCACGCTGATCACGCCGTACGGCCCCTGGCCCGCGTCGAACGTGTCGATGGTCACCGCGATGCGGCGGGCCTGCGCGTGCTTGACCGCATTGGTCACGGCTTCGTCGAGGATGCGCACGATCTGGACGACGTGCCATGGCCTGAGCTCGGGATGCAGCGGCAGGCCCTGCGGCGTCGCCACGCGCCAGTCGAGCGTGATGTCGTGCGGCCGCAATTGGGCCGTGGCGCGCTCGCGCCAGGAGCCGAGCGCCAGCATCAGGTCGCCGCCGATGTCGTCCATGGAATCGATCACGAGACGGAGATCCTTCAGCGCCGCGCGGGCGGCGTCCGTGATGCTCGCGCCCGTGCTGCCGCGTTCGGACAGCGCGACGATGCTCACCAGCTGGCCGCCAAGGCCGTCGTGCAGGTCTCGCATCAGGCGCGTGCGCTCGTTGGCGAGCGCCGCCGCGCGGGCGCGCTCCTCCTCGCGGGCAAAGCTCGCCTTTAGCCGCTCCTCGGCCTCCCGCACCCGCGTCACCAACTGGCCGGCAAAGCTGTCGACCTGGTTCAAGGCGCGGGCAAAGCGCCAGGTCAGCCCGGCGCCGATCGCGACCAGCATCGCCGAATAGGACAGCCGCGAGACGAAGATGCGATCGTTGCTCACGATATCGAGCACCGTGAGCATGTCCTGGACCCAGCAAACCAGCACGATGGTCACCGCGCAGCCGATCGTGAAGCTCGCCGCGTCCTGCCGTCGCACCACCGCGGTTGCGGTGACGCAGGCCATCAGGAACAGGCAGAGCCCGACGGTGGGAATGCCGAGCACCAGGAACAGGATGCGCGGCAGCGGTGGGCCTCCGATCAGCCCGACCACGAACACGAGGACGCCGGGCACGAACAGCAGCGTGCCGTAGCGCGGCCAGCGCCAGCCGAAGAACAGCACGCCGAACACGACGATCAGCGCGCTCTCAATCGGTGCGGAGGCCAGCAGCACCGCGGCCAGGTGCGATACCGTAGCCGGCGGCACCGGCGGCGGCGCGAATGCCTGCACCACGCCGAGCACCATCGCCGTCGCCAGTACGCCATAGACCGGCTCGTGACGCCGCATCAGCCACATGATGGCGAGGATGACGGCAAGGATCGCCTGCCAGGCGGAAAACACCACAGGCAGCGTGACGAACAGCAGCGTGCGTGTCTCATAGGCCGGGCGCAAGGCGGCATCCGGCCCGACATAGACGGTGTCGAGGAAGCCCTTGAGCGGGCCCCATACGAACAGCCGCACCGTGATCTCGTTTCCGCCCTCGCGCAGCAGCGACGCGGGGATGGCGGCGATCTGCGGCGTGTTGCGGTCGGGCCGGTTGGCGTTGGTGTCGCGTCGGGAGTCGAGCACGACGACGCCGTTGACGGCGACCTCCACCGCGTTGCTGAAGCGCGGCAGGAACACCGACCAGCCCGAGGCCGCATCGCCGCTCCGGAACGTGAAGGTGCCGGCGTAGATCGGCGGGTCGGCCAGCGAATAGCGCGACGAGGTGAAATGCGGCAGCGTCACCGGGCGCGTCAGACCGTCCTCCCGCGCCGAGAAATCGTCCACCGCGTAGTCGTCGGGATCGCTCGGCTGCAGCAACCGAATCCCCAGGATCGTGACGATCACGATCAGCGCCTGAAGCAGCACATAGGGCACGAGGCGCGAGGCGATTAGCCGGCGCCGCGGGCGTGTCGGTGCCTTCGTAGGTGCTTTGGCCGCGATCTCGCTCACAGCTTGATCAGGCCCTGCTGCACCGCCTCGAACACCGCCTCGCTGCGCGTATGCACCTCGAGCTTGCGATAGATGTTCTTGATATGCCCAGGCACGGTCTGCTTGGACAGGCCGAGATGGCTCGCGATCTCGGCATAGCTGAAGCCTTTGGCGATGCCCCACAGGATGTCGATCTCGCGCGGGGTGAGCCTTGCCGTGTTGAGCGCGGGGCCGGGCGGCGGCTCCGCCGAATTCTGCGCGGCACCTTGCGTCCTGCGCACGATGAAGCGGGCGATCGAGGCCGAGATCGGCGAATGTCCCGCGACCAGATCGCGTACAGTGGTGGCGATGTCGGTGGGGAAGGCGTCCTTGAGCAGGTAGCCGGTGGCGCCGACCGTGATCGCGGAGATCACGCTTTCCTCGTCGCCCAGCGCGGAAATCACCATGATTTCGGTGTCGGGGAAGCGCTGCCGCATCTCGCGGATCAGCTCGACGCCGTGGCCGTCGGGCAGTCGCAGGTCGGTCAGCAGCACGCGCGGCGCGCCGGCGGCGAGGGCTTGCCGCGCCTCTGCGAGCGTACCGGCGCTGCGCACCTCGTAACCGGCCTTGACCAGCGCATCCTGGAGCCGCCAGCAGGTCGGCGCATCGTCCTCGACGAGGAGGATGGTGATGGCTTCACCCGTCTCGCCTTGTTCGGTCATGATCATGGTCCCGCGATCCGCGTGTCCCCCGCGGCGCGAGGCAAGTCTAACCGCAGCCCGAAGGCCGTGACACCCATAATCATGGGGGCGGGAAAGTCACGGGACTGCCATGTGCCGACCCAACGTTGCCGCGCGACGGAGTGCCGCCGCCAATCCAGCTTACGAAAGATCAACCCGCGGCGGCGGATATCGCCGCGCCAGGACCGATAGCGACAGCGGCCGTTCGTCTTCCGGCAGCTCCAGATAGGCCAGCACGAGCGGCCGCTTCCAATCGCCGACGCCGAAATCCATCGCCGTCCATTTCTGCGGCTCGGGCCCTTCGAGCCCCCGGACCCAGACGAAATAGCGGGGAAGGCCGTCCGTGTCCGTCGTGCGTCTCCTGGCCATCGAAGCGGTCCGCTGCATCAGATCGTTGCCGCACGATATAGGGAATATCTGGGGGAAGTCGAACGCCCGGGGCGATCGGGGAAGCTTGCCGCCCGCGCCGGTGCCGGTTGGCGACAAAAGCGCTGTCATTTGCCCGTTAAGGTTCGATCCGTTCGAGAAATGATCGCGTCAGCGCGACAACCTCATCGAGGTTGGTTTCGAGCAGCCAATGGCCGCCATCCAGGAGATGCAGTTCGGCATCCGGCAGGTCGCGGAGATAGGCCCGCCCTGACTCCTCAGGCATGTAATGGTCCTGCGGCCCCCACAGGATCAATGTTGGCGGCTTGTGCTGCTGAAGATATCGGCGGTGCTCGGGAAACCATTGGCGGTTCGCCTTGAGGCCAAACAGAACGTCTGCGGCGGCGTCTTTCCGCCGCTCGGTCATCAGCGACCAGTGCAATCGCCAAAGGTCCGGCGCGATCAGTCCAGCCATGTCCGCACGCACATCATTCAGGAACTCGTCCCGGAAATTCTCTTCAGTGATAGCTTCCCTCATCGCCGCACGCATCTCCTGATCGGGCAGTGACCAGGACTTCTCGATGTCAGCGTATGCCGGGCCAAGCGCATCTTCGTAAGGTATGTCGCCGTTTTGAATGATCTGGGCCACCACCCTCTCAGGCCGCATGATCGCCAGCCTCGCTCCGATCGGTGAGCCAAAATCATGAAGGTAGATCACGAAGCGTTCGATCTTCAGCTGCTTCACGAACTGGTCGAGCCACGCGGCATAGCCGTCGAAGCTGTAGTCGAAGTCATCAGGTGTCCCGCTATAGCCGAACCCGGGATAGTCGGGAGCAATCAGCCGCCAATTATCGGCCAGTCGCGGCATCAGATTGCGGAATTCGTAGGATGAACAGGGATAGCCGTGCGGCAGCAGAACGACGGGCGCGCGTTCAGGACCGGCTTCTCGGTAGAAGGTATCCACGGATCCGATCCGGACCCTGCAATGTCTGACGCGTGTGTCCATGTCTTGCTTCCTTTGTAGATAAAGCAACTTCGGGGGCGGGGTTCCCGGCATCTGCTTCGTGGTGGGTAGAACCGCAGGCGGCTCTGCGGAACAACGACCGGAAGCTCACCGTTACGAAGCAACACCGGAACGGGAGGTCGTTGTGATCCATCATGTCTCCGTCGGTACGAATGATGTTCAGCGTGCGAAGCGCTTCTACGATGCGGTCTTGCCGGTCGTCGGGATCACGCCGATGGCCGAGGACGAGGGCGGACTGGGCTACGGAAGCGGGACGTTTCACTTCAGCGTTCAAGTTCCGATCGATGGAAAACCCGCGACCGTGGGTAACGGCAGTCATATCGCCTTTGCCGTCGAGAACCGCGCGATGGTCGATCGCTTCTACGCAGCAGCATTAGAGCATGGTGGCAGCGACGCTGGCGCTCCCGGGCTGCGGCCGAGTTACGACCTCAACTATTATGGGGCGTTTGTCCGCGATCCAGACGGTCACAAGATCGAGGCCGTGACCTACTCGGCACAATAGTCGCGAGCGGGAAGGCGCCATGCCGACCATGCCCTATGCAATTATCGAAGCTCCTTCGACGCTCGGCCTTGCGACCGACGGCGTGGAGCGCTTGCCCGAACAGCTGCTGAAGCTTGGACTTGCGGAGCGCATCGGCGCACGCCGCGCCGGGCGGCTGGTGGTGCCTTCGAAAGATCCGGCGCCGGATCCCGAGACCGGCATCTTGAACGCCGGCGCAATAGCGGCGTGGTCGCCCCAGCTCGCCGACGCGGTGGAAGCGGTGCTTGTCGCGGGCGAGTTTCCGCTGGTGCTGGGCGGCGATTGCACGATCTTGCTGGGCTCGATGCTCGCGCTTCGACGGCGCGGCCGCTACGGCCTGTTGTTCATCGACGGCCACGCCGATTTTTTCCAGCCCGAGGCGGAGCCCAATGGTGAGGGCGCCTCGATGGACCTTGCCTTCGTTTCCGGCTACGGCCCGTCCCTCCTGGCCGACATCGAAGGTCACGGTCCTCTGGTCCGCCCTGAAGACATTGTGGCGTTTGGATATCGCGATCACCAGGATCAGGCGGAATATGGAAGCCAGCCGCTTCCCGAAGAGCTCAAGGTGCTTGATCTTCCGGCTGTGCGGGCGCGGGGCATCGAGGCCGCTGCACGCGAAGCCGTCGATTACCTGATGCGAGCCGAGCTGGACGGCTTCTTCATCCATCTCGACGCCGATTGTCTCGACGATGCCATCATGCCGGCTGTCGATTTTCGCGTGCCGGGTGGGTTGTCGTGGGACGAGTTATCGACCGTGCTCCGGGTTGGCTTGGCGAGTGGCAAGGCGGTCGGCCTGGAGATCACCATTTACAATCCGGGCCTGGATGAAGACGGCAGCGCCGGGCGTGGCCTGGCCGATGTGCTCGCAGCAACGCTCGGGTCGTAGTTCGAGTTTGCTGAACCAGTCCGACTTCGCCAAGAGGCTTCGCCGGACACGCTTCGCCCTTCTAGCCCCCACGCGAAGCCCAAAGGGCGAAGCGTGGTGCCCCTGGCCGGAATCGAACCAGCACTCCTTGCGGAACTCGATTTTGAGTCGAGCGCGTCTACCAGTTCCGCCACAGGGGCCCTCGGTCGGCCCCATAGGCGGCGTCGCGAAGCCGGCGGACTATAGCCATGGACGGGACGGGGTCAACCCGCGCCAAAGTGATCCCGGCCGTTCTCGACAGCCGCATGGGCCGGGGCTAGAGGCTTAGGGCGCGCGAGAGATACGAAAGAGGCTGCCGTGACCACCCAGAGTGCCGCCATACCTGCGTTCAAGCCGGGCGCCACGAGCCCCGCGCTGACCGCCGCGGTCCTGGTCACGCTGATCGGCGCAGCCACGATTGCGGGCGCCTGGTTCTTCCAGCTCGTCCTGGAGATCCTGCCCTGCCCATTGTGCCTGGAGCAGCGCTACGCCTATTACCTTGCGATACCGCTCGGTGTGCTGACGGCGCTGGCGGCGCGAAGCGGCGCGCCGCGGCCGCTGCTGCTGGCGGGGCTGGCGATCCTCACCCTGGCCACGCTCGCTAATGCCGGCCTCGGCGCCTACCACTCCGGGGTCGAATGGGGGTTCTGGAAGGGGCCGACCGATTGCTCCGGTCCGGTCGTCAACCTCGGCAGCGCCGCCGATCTCTTGTCGAAGCTCGACACCGTGAAGGTGGTGCGCTGCGACGAGGTGCAATGGCGCTTCCTCGGCCTGTCGCTCGCCGGCTACAACGTGCTGATCTCCCTCGTGATGGCCGCGATCGCCGCGTGGGGATTCGTGCGGACCGCGAAGCGCTAAAGCTCAATCATCCACGTCGTCCTGCGTGCGCCCGAACAGGTGCACGATGCCCGGCGTTGCGATCGTCACGAAGACGAAACGCGACAGGTGGTGGGCGCCGACGAAGATCGGGTCGATGTGCAGCGTCAAGGCCAGCGCCAGCATCGCGTCCATCGCGCCCGGCGCGAAGGCGACGACGACGTCGGAGAATTTCACCTGGGTGGTCAGCGCCACGATGCCGACGAAGATGGCGGAGACGGCGATGGCCACGGCAAACGAGCCCAGCGCAGCGCGGAGGTGGCCGGCGAGCGTCTTGATCCGCATCCGCGCGAAACGGCTGCCGATCAGTGCGCCGATCCCGATCAGCGCAACGCCACGCACCCAGTCCGGCAGGCCGCCCTCGACCCATCCGGCACCATGCAGCACGCTGGAGGCGATCATCGCGCCGAACATCCAGCTCGCGGGAAACTTGATCAGCCGCAACACGAGCGCCGCGGCCAGCGACGCGGCGGCTAGCTCGAGCAGGTCGAGCGGCGAGGCGATGGTCGTTGTCAGCGACGGTGCAGCGGAGGGCGTGACGCCTGCAATCGCCAGCACCATCGGCAGCGCGGCGGTCAGGATGATGACGCGCATGGTCTGCACCACCGCAATGCCCGGAAGGTCGGCGCCGCGCTCGACCGCCAGGATCGTGATCTGCGACAGCGCGCCGGGACTGCCGGCTAGGAAAGCGGAGGTGCGGTCCCAGCCATGCATGCGCTGGAGGTAATAGCTCGACCCGAACGTGGAGCAGAACGTGGCGAGCGCAAGCAGGCCGATGGTGACGGGGTAGGCGCTGACCTGCTGAAGCAAATGGCGCGAGACGACCGAGCCCAGCGAGATGCCGAGCAGCACCAGCACGGTCTGGGTCAAAATCGGCGGCAAGGTCAGCCGACGGCCGGCGATCGCGGCGATCCCGACCGCGATCATCGAGCCGGAGATCAGCCCGCCGGGAAGGCCGGCGAGCAGAAACACAAGGCCGCCGGCGGTGCCGATGACGAGCGTCTCCACCGTGCTCAGGATCGTGGCACGGCTCGGCCATTCGAACGACAGGGAGGCGGTGATGTGCTTCACGCCACCTTATCGCAAATCAGCGCGAGGCGCACAATTGCAGGCTCATCATGCCGCAATGCGCGAGGCCTTCCGCGGAGGCTCGGAAGGAATCGTGACGGGCTTATTTCTTGTCGGCTGCGGGAGCGGCGACTGCGCTGCCGGCCTTCGCCTCCTTTTTGCATTCGCGACGGAATTTCTTGCGCTCCTTCCCCTTCAATCCCTTGGCGTCCGCCTGCCTGGAGCATTCCAGCGATTCCGCCGATCGCTCCTTCGTTGCCTTCTTGTCGTCGACGGTGGCGGCAGTGTCGGTCTTGGCGGCCGGCGCGGCGGTCTGCGCGAAAGCGGTGCCGGTGACGAGCAGGGAGGCGAGAGCAACGGCGGCGAGGCGGGACGTGAAGGTCATGTGGTGCACTCTGCTTGCGAGAATTGCGAAGGGCTGGAACGTTGGCTCGCGTTGCTGAACGCGACATGAATGAGTTGAGCGGCAGGATCACTATATTTTGCCGGCGCAACCCATCGCATCCTTGTCGCAAGCGGCCGGCACGCTAGGATAGCAATCCTCAATTCACTTCCGTCGGGGAAGATCAGGCAGGAGACCCAGGGATGACCATTCAGACGAAATTGTTGTATGCGATCGCAGCGTCCGGTGTCGCGGCATTGCTGACGAGCGCGCCGGCACAGGCACTGACAGCGCAGGAGTGCAGCGCGAAGTACCAGGCCGCCAAGAAGGACGGCTCGCTCGGCACCATGAAGTGGAATGACTTCCGCAAGGCCCAATGCGGTGCCGATGCGACGCCCGCCGCTGCGCCGACAGCGGCTGCGCCCACAGCTCCCGCGGAGCCGAAGCAGGCCAAGAAGGAAGAGGCACCCGCCGCCGCGCCGGCCCTGCCGGCCGGTCCTGCGGTCTACCCAAACGCGGTCGATCCGAAATATGCCAAGGAGACGCCCGGCAAGGCGCGCCTGCACACCTGCGTCGACCAGTACAATGCCAACAAGACCACCAACGGCAACGGCGGCTTGAAATGGATTCAAAAAGGCGGCGGCTATTACAGCGAATGCACCAAGAAGCTGAAGGGCGCCGCCTGAGCTTCGCATTGCTGCGAAGGCCGGAGCGACGCTCCGGCCGATTCGCCTGAAGTGTCGCGCATGATCTTGTCAGAACACCTGCGCTCACCCGGCCCTTGGGGTCCGGATCATGCTCAGTCGAGCAGCTTCTCGGCAGATTTCGCCACGAGCTGCGACCGCTTGCGCGGACCGCTCTCGACGAACAACAGGCTCTGGCCGAAGATGAAGCAGTAGAACAGAAAGGCCTGCGCGTCGGCCTCCTCGGCCGCAAGGCCGGTTGCGCGATAGAGGTCGCCGACGTGCCTGAGCCGCGCCGCGTCGACGCTCGCCACCGCCGCCGCGGCGTTGTCCTCCGATCGGGCCCATTGCCGGATCGCGAGCTCGATCGCCATCCCTTCTGGATTGAGCCGCTCGGAATAAAGCTGGATCACCGCCTTCAGCCGCTCGCGGGGCGCTTGTCCGTCGAGGCTCGTCTGCTGCGCGATCGCGGCGATGCGGCCCTTGCGCCAGGCTTCGAGCATGGCCTCGAGCAGTGCGGCGCGGTCGGCGAAGCGCCGGTAGAAGCCGCCCTTGGTGACGCCGAGATTCTTGGCGAGCACCTCGACCCGCACGCCCTCCACCCCCGCGCGGGCGAGCTCGGCAAACCCAGCCTCGACCCAGACGTCGCCCTTGCCGTCGCTCATGAAGAAAGCCTCACCCGGTCTTGATACGGTGCCGTATTGCTAACGTGACACGGGTTTGATACGCTACCGTATCAACGAGCAAGGACGAAATTGCGGGAGGAAATGCGATGGAGCAGGAGGCGACCTATCGCGGCACGGTCTATCCGTGGCAATGCGACCATGTCGGGCACATGAACATCATGTGGTATGTCGGCAAGTTCGACGAGGCCAATTGGAATCTGTTCGCTCGTCTCGGCCTGACGCCGAGCTATTTGCGCATCTCCGGCCGCGGCATGGCCGCGGTACAGCAGAACATCGCCTACAAGCGCGAGCTGCTCGCCGGCGACATCGTCGAGATCCGCAGCCATCTGCTCGAGATCAGGGACAAGTCGATCCGCTTCCGGCACGACATGACGAATGCGGAGACCGGCGAGCTCGCGGCGACGTGCGAGATCACCGGCGTGCACATGGACCGTCAGCTCCGCAAGTCCGCCCCGTTCGCCGATTGCATTCGCGAAGCTGCCTTGAAGCATCTTGCCGAACCAGCCGAGGTGTGAGCCATGACTGCCTTCGAGCCGAAAAACCCGGGCTATCGCGCGGCGGCCATCGCGATGTTCGATGCCCAACCGGCCATGCGCACGCTCGGTATCGTGATCGTCCGGCTCGCGCCGGGCGAGGTCGAGCTGGCGATGCTGCATGCGCCGGCCCTCACGCAGCAGAACGGTTTCATCCATGCCGGCATCATCACGGCCGGGCTCGACAACGCCTGCGGCGTTGCGGCCTTCAGCTTGATGCCGGCGGAGGCCGGTATCCTCACGGTCGAATTCAAGACCACGCTGCTCGCGCCCGCCCGCGGCGAGCGTTTCGTCTTTAAGGCCGAAGTGGTCAAGCCCGGCCGCACGCTGACCTTCTGCGAGGCAAAGGCCTACGCCGAGCATGACGGCAAGACCACGCTGATCGCCATGATGAGCGGGACCTTGATGGCGATGCTGCCGGCGGCTTAGTCGAGCCGGACGCGATTCGCGTGGCAATCGCGCCCGCGGCATTCTATATGACCCGTAACAATGACCGGTGCGCGGGCGTATATCCGCAAGACGGGACCGGAACGGGACGATATGACAGGATTTGGGAATAATGGCCTTGGGCCGAGCCGGCGCGCAGCCTTGACGCTGATCGGAGCGGGCGCTCTCGCCGTGGGTGGGATCGTTTCGGCGCGCGCCGCCACCGGCGATGACGAGGTGCTGACCGAAGCCAAGGTGCTGCGCGATCCCGACACGCCGGTCGCAGGCAATCCCGACGGCAACATCACCATCGTCGAATGGTCCGACTACAATTGTCCCTATTGCCGCAAGCTCGAGCCCGAGCTGCGCCAGGTGGTCCAGGACGACGGCAAGGTGCGGCTGGTCATGAAGGACTGGCCGATCCTCGGGCCGGTTTCGGTCACCGCGGCGCGGAGCGCGCTGGCGGCCAAGTTCCAGGGCAAGTATCACCAGGCCCATGACGCCCTGATCGGCGTCAGCTCGCGCCTGACCGAGCCGCGCATCAACGAGCTGCTCGCGGCTGCCGGGGTCGACATGGACCGCTTGAAGCGCGATCTCACCGGCCACGCCAAGGACATCGACGCCATCCTCAAGCGCAACAACGAGCAGGCTGAAGCTTTCGGCTTCCAGGGCACCCCGTCCTTCATCGTCGGCAAGTATCGCGTGCCCGGCGTGCTCAGCATGACCGAGTTCGAGCAGGTCATCGCCGACGCTCGCAAGGCCAAGATGAACTGAGCCGGCGATATTTCAGGACGCAATACAAAGGCGCCGTCGCGGGTCTGCGACGGCGCCTCGTTCATGTCGATCGGACGAAATTACTTCGACGAGATCCGGACCCAGTCCTTGTGCGCGCGATCGCGCAGCGCATCCCAATCGGCCTTGGCGACGTCCCAGTTCACGATCGTTCGGTTGGTGGTCGCGATGTCGCCTTTGGCGACTGACGACGTCTGCATGGAATCATAGACGTAGACGCCGCCCGCAAGCAGCAACGCGCCCAGGATCATTCCGAAAAAAGTCTGCATGGCGAACCTCCGGTGACGGGCGATAACGTCGGCCCGGAGTGATGGTTCCGCGACTATGCGGCGCATCCAAGTGAGGTTGTTCATTCTCCATTCAGCCACTCCATCAGCTCCGCATTGATCTCGCGCGGATAGGTGTGGCTGAGGTCGTCGATCTCTCGATAGGTGACTTGGGCACCGGCGGCGGACAGCGCCGCCTGCGTCTGCCGTGCGGTCTGCACCGGAAACATCCAGTCGAGCTTGCCGTGAGTGATGAAGACCGGCAAGCCTTGCAGGCGCGTTGCGTCGGCCATCTCCGCCATCAGCGGATGGAAGGTCGCCGCAACCGGGGCGAGATGCGTGAAGGGCGAGGCGCCGTCGAGGCCGGTGACGTAGCAGAAGGTGCCGCCGTCGCTCATGCCGGTCAGCAGCATGCGCGAGGGGTCGATGCGCCAGCGGCCGCGTACAGTATCGATGATGCGCATGAGGTTCGGTGTGTCGGTGTCGTCGCCCATCAGCGCCCAAGTCGGGCCGGTCGCGGTCGGCGCCACCAGGATCGACCCGAGAGTGCGGGCGTCGCGGAGCCAGCTCCACAGAAAGCCGCGTCCGTTGCCGCTGCCGCCATGCAGCGCCATCACCAGCGGCATGGCACGCTCGGGCGCATAATATTCGGGGACATAGACCGAGAAGCCGCCGCGGCTGCCAGGCTCGTTGTGGTCGTGGAAGATGCCGGTATCTTCGCTCGCGCTGGCTTGGAGCCGCGACAACAAATCCGCATTGTCGCGATTGGCAGCGTTGAGGAAGAAGCCGCTCACGGGCGGAAATTGCGCTGCCAGCGGATAGAGCGCCTCCTGCGCGCGCGGGACATGGCGCAGCGCGCGGAACACCGCGACGAGATCGCCATGGCCACGTTCGACCTCACGAATGCCGGCAAAGGCAGCGAGCGTCTCGCCGCAGGCGCGATCGAGCCGCTCGCGCAAGCCTCCGAACTGCTCCGGCCAATCCCCGATTGCTGCGTGCGCCGTCTGCAGCGCCTCGTCCGGCGTGCCGATCGCATCCATCACCGAGGCGAAGGCCGGTGGATGCAGATGCCGCTGGAAGAAGCCGAGCGCTTCCAGCGCATTGAGCAGCGGCGGCAGCACGGCCACGATGTCGTCCACCACGGCCTCGGTCATCGCCCGCTTCCTCAAAGCCTTTTGGATCAGTGCAGCTTCGGCGCCTTCAGGAGCTTGAAGCGATCGGTCGACGTCACGGTGACGTCGAAGGTGACGCCTTCGTGATGAACGGTGAGCGGCACGTCGACGCCGGCGGCGCCGAGCGCCCACATTTTCTTGTAGAAGGCGGTCTGGCTCGTCACCCTGTCACCGTTCACGGCGAGAATGACGTCGCCGGTCTTGAGCTCGGCGCGGGCGGCCGGGCCATTGGCGGAGATCCCGATCACCACCACGCGGTTGTCGATCTCGGTCGAATAGAGTCCGAGCCAGGGTCGTGCCGGCTTGTTGACACGGCCGAACTTGCGCAAGTCCTCCAGGACCGGCTTCAGGAGGTCGATCGGCACGATCATGTTGACGTGCTCGGCCTCGCCGTCACGTTCGCGATCGAGCTGGAGCGAGCCGATGCCGATCAGCTCGCCGCGTTCGTTGAGCAGCGCCGTACCGCCCCAGTTCGGATGTGCGGGAGCGGTGAAGATGGCCTCGTCCAGCAGATATTCCCAGTAACCGGCGAATTCCTGCTTGGCCACGACCTGGCTCGCGACCGAGCGCGTGCGTCCGCCGGCGCCGCCGACCACGACGCGGTCGCCGATCCGTGTCGCCGCCGACGAGCCGAGCGGCAGCGGCGCAATGTCGAGCTGGCCGAGCGCCTGCACCAGCCCGAACCCGGTCTCGGAATCGAAGCCGAGCGCATGGCCCTCCACCACTCGTCCGTCGGCGCGGTGCAGCCAGACCGACTCTGCCTCGGTGATGAGATAACCTATCGTGAGCACCAGGCCGTCATCGATCACGACGCCGTTGCCGGCGCGTTCGGTGCCCAGCGTCTCGGCACTGAAGGCGTCCGGAGGGATGATGGCGTGCAGGCCGACGACGGAGCCGAGCGCGCGGTCGAGATCGAAACCATAGTCGCTCGCCCGCGGCTGGTTCGCCGGCGGCACTCTCCATTCGGTCAGAGCGCTCATGGAGTTCTCCTGGCTGAGAGCATCGCTCCGGCAAGGCTGGCGGAGCGACGCGCGAAGCACGCCTAATTTAGGCCGGAGCAGGCCGTCTTGAAAGCCTCGTTCCCAACTATTCGGGAGAACGCCGCGTGAAATCTTGGAAAGGCCCGGAAACACATCGTCATCTGATCCGGCGCATGGCTGCTGTCCGGCGCAGTGCTAGGCGCCGTGCAGTGAAGCTGCTAACCATTGCCGCCTCGTTTGACCAAGGGATCACGGACGACAAGCATGGACAACCGCAGCGACATCTGGCGTGGCATCGACACGATCAAGGCACGCTTCATCGACCTCAGCGACAGGGTCTGGGGCATGCCTGAGGTCTGCTACACCGAGGCGCGGTCCGCCGCCGAGCATCTCGCCGAGCTGCGTCATCAGGGCTTCCGCATCACTGAGAACGTCGCCGGCATCCCGACTGCGCTGATCGGCGAGTGGGGCGAGGGCGGTCCGGTCATTGCCTTCATGGGCGAGTACGATGCGCTGCCGGGCCTCAGCCAGGAGGCGGGTGTCGCCGAGCATCGCCCGATCGAGGACGGCGGCCATGGCCATGGCTGCGGTCACAACCTGCTCGGTTCCGCAGCGCTGCTCGCCGCGACCGCGGTGAAGGACTGGCTGGCCGAGAACAAGGTGCCCGGCCGCGTGCGCTATTACGGCTGTCCGGCGGAGGAAGGCGGCGCGGCCAAGGCCTTCATGGTGCGCTCCGGCGCGTTCGAAGACGCCGACATCGCCATCACCTGGCACCCGCACAGCTTCTGGGAGGTGGCGGTAACGCCCTCGCTTGCGAATACGCGCGCGGATTTCATCTTCACCGGCCGCACTTCGCATGCGGCGGCCTCGCCGCATCTCGGCCGTTCGGCGCTCGATGCGGTGGAATTGATGAATGTCGGCGTGAACTACATGCGCGAGCACATGCCGAGCGACGCGCGCGTGCACTATGCCCTGCTCGACACCGGCGGCATCGCGCCGAACGTGGTGCAGGCCCATGCCCGCGTGCGCTATTCGATCCGCGCGCGCGATCTTCCCGGCATGAACGAGTTGGTCGAGCGTGTGTCCAAGATCGCGCAAGGCGCGGCGTTGATGACCGAGACCAAGGTCGAGATGAAGATCATCTCCGCGGTCTCCAACATCCTGCCCAACACGCCGCTGGAGCAGGCGCTGCATCAGGTCATGGAAGAGCTCGGACCGCCGCATTTCGACGATGCGGACAAGAGCTTTGCCGGCCAGATCCGTGCGACCTTGAGCGACAAGGATATCGCCTCGGTCTATTACGCGATCGGCATGGAGCCGACCGATCGGCCGCTGGCCGACTTCCTGGTGCCGCTCGATGCCAAGCGCAATCCGCTGGTCGGCTCCACCGATGTCGGCGACGTGAGCTGGGTGGTGCCGACCGTGCAGGTGCACGCACCGACGGTTGCAATCGGCACGCCCTTCCACACCTGGCAGGTGGTGGCGCAGGGCAAGAGCCCGCACGCGCACAAGGCCATGGTGCAGGCCGCCAAGGCGATGGCAGGTCTCGGCATCAAGGCGTTGACGGAACCGGAGCTGATCAAGGTTGCCAAGGCGGATCTCCAGAAGCGGACGGCCCGCACTCCTTACGTCTGTCCGTTGCCGGATCACGTCGCGCCGCCGCTCGACATGTCCGTGGCGTAGGAATTCGCCTCGATACTTCGTCTGATCCAGCGAATAAATTTTCCGCAGTGCAGCGCGCAATCCGGCAGATTTTGATGCTGGATTGCCGAACGGATGGGCTGCGGAGCGCAATTTTGCCCAACGGACAGCCAATAGACCGTTTGCATACACACGGTCCCAGTTGACGTGCACCCCATTCGGTGTGCCATCTACCGCCAGCCAAACCCGGCGGTCGCGAGCGGCCGCCTGCATCCATGTCGGAACCAGACGGGGGACAACCATGCTGGACAAAGAGCTGCGTTCGATGATCGGTCAGGTGAAGGACGGGCGGATGGACCGCCGCGCCTTCGTCAAGCGCCTCGCCGCGGTCGGTCTCACCGCTCCCCTCGCCAACCAGCTCCTCGCGCTCGGCGGCGTTGCCATGGCGCAGAGCCCCGCGGTCTACAAGCCGACCAAGCGCGGGGGTGGCGGTCCTCTCAAGGTGCTGTGGTGGCAGGGGCCGACGCTGCTCAATCCTCATTTCGCCACCGGCACCAAGGACCAGGACGGATCGCGGCTTTTCTACGAACCGCTCGCCAGCTGGGACGCCGACGGCAATCTCAACCCGATCCTCGCGGCAGAGATTCCCTCGCTTGCAAACGGCGGTCTCGCCGCCGATGCCAAATCGGTGGTCTGGAAAATCAAGCCGGGAGTCAAATGGCACGATGGCAAGCCGCTGACTGCCGACGACTTCGTGTTCACCTGGCAATACGCCAGCGATCCCGCCACGGCTGCCGTCAGCATCAGCACCTATGGTGACATCACGGTCGAGAAGGTCAGCGATCTTTCGATTCGCATCCTGTTCAAGACCCCGACGCCGTTCTGGGCCAACGCGTTCGTCGGCGCTTATGGATGCGTTCTCCCCAAGCATCTGTTTGCCGACTACAAAGGCTCGAAGTCCCGCGAGGCGCCGAACAATCTTGCCCCGGTGGGCACCGGTCCCTACAAGTTCGTCGAGTTCAAGCCGGGCGATGTGGTCCGCGGCGAGCTCAATCCCGACTATCACATGCCCAACCGTCCGCATTTCGACACGATCGAGATGAAGGGCGGCGGCGATGCCGTCTCGGCGGCGCGCGCGGTGATCCAGACCGGCGAATTCGATTTCGCCTGGAACATGCAGGTCGAAGACGACGTGCTGCTGCGTCTGGAGAAGGGCGGCAAGGGCAAGACCGTCTATGCCACCGGCGGCGACATCGAGTTCATTGCGATCAATTTCACCGATCCGAACACTGAGATCGACGGCGAACGGTCCTCGATGAAGACCAAGCACCCGATCTTCTCCGATCCGAACGTGCGCAAGGCGCTCGCCCTGCTCGTCGACCGCGACTCCGTCAAGAAGGCGATCTATGGTCGGGCCGGCCGCACCACGGCCAACTACCTCAACGGCCCCGAGAAGTTCGTCTCCAAGAACACCTCGTGGGAGTTCAACATCGAGAAGGCGTCGAAGATGCTCGATGACGCCGGCTGGAAGGTCGGCGCCGACGGCATCCGCGAGAAGGACGGCAAGAAATTCAAGCTTCTGTACCAGACCTCGACCAACGGTCCGCGCCAGAAGACCCAGGCCATCGTCAAGCAGGCCTGTCAGAAGGCCGGCATCGACGTGGAGCTGAAATCGGTCGTCGCCTCGGTCTTCTTCTCGTCTGACGTCGCCAACCCGGACACCTATCCGAAGTTCTATGCCGACATCGAGGAGTTCCAGATCCCGATGACGCAGCCCGATCCGGCCCTGCACATGCGGCGCTACATCTCCGCCAATGTGGCCACCAAGGAGAACAAATGGCAGGGGCAGAACTTCCCGCGCTACGTCAACAAGGAGTATGATGACGCCATTGCTGCGGCTGAGACCGAGACCGATCCAGTCAAGCGCGCCGCGCTCTACATCAAGTGCAACGACCTGTTGTGGCAGGACACCGTGTTCATTCCGGTGATGCATCGCCTGCTGGTGGATGCCTGCTCCAACACGTTGCGGCCGGCGCTCTCGGGCTGGGCCAATCGGACCGATAACCTTCAGGACTGGTACCGGGAGGCATGAGCGCAGGCTAGACGGGATTCTTCCCTATGAGTCAGTATGTCCTGCGTCGCCTCCTGATCGCCGTTCCGAGCCTGCTGGCGATTTCGCTGGTGCTGTTCGTCGTGCTTGCGCTCGCGCCCGGCGATCCGTTCTCCGAACTGGCCACCAATCCGAACGTGCCGCCCGAAGTGCAGGCGGCACTCCGGGCCAAGTTCGGTCTCGACGACCCGATCTACCTCCGCTACCTGCACTGGCTCAACGCCATGCTGCACGGCGACTGGGGCTTCTCCTTCGTCAGCCGGATGAACGTCGACACGCTGATCCTCCAGCGCCTGCCCGCCACGCTCTACGTGATCGGCTCGGCGCAGATCCTGGCGCTGCTGATCGCGATTCCGGTCGGCGTCTATGCCGCGACCAGGCCGTATTCGCTGTTCGACCAGATCGCGAATACGCTCGCCTTCGTCGGCTTCTCGCTGCCGACCTTCTTCACCGGCATCCTGTTCATCCTGATCTTCTCGGTCACGCTGGACTGGCTGCCTTTCGTCTACACCACCGACATCAAGGCCACCGGCATCCGCTGGGTGCTGGAGATGATCCGTCAGGCGATCATGCCGGTGGCGGTGCTCGGCCTGTTCCAAGCGGCGTCGATGACGCGCTTCGTGCGCTCGGCGATGCTCGACGTCATCCGGCTCGACTACGTCACCACGGCGCGGGCCAAGGGCCTCGGCCAGACCACGGTGATCATCAAGCACGTGATGCGCAACGCTATGATTCCCGTGGTCACGCTGATCGCGTTGCAGATGCCCGCGGTGTTCGGCGGCGCCATCGTCACCGAGCAGATCTTCCGCATTCCCGGCATCGGCTCGCTGCTGATCTCCTCCATCCTTTCCAACGACACGCCGGTGGTGATGGCCGTCACCTTCGTCTTCGCGTGCCTCGTGGTGCTGTTCAATCTCATCGCGGACGTGCTTTATGGCTGGCTTGACCCTCGCATCTCCCTCCGCTGAGCGGCGCGCCTATTCGCCCTGGCGCGAAGCATGGCGGCGTTACAGCCGCCACCGGCTCGCGGTGGTCAGCGCTGTCCTGCTCCTCATCCTGGTGCTCGCCGTCGTGCTTGGGCCGTTCGTGTGGCGTGTGAAGATCAACGAGATCGACATCGTCGCGGGCCTGCAGGGTCCGTCGCTCGCCCATCCCTTCGGCACCGACGATCTCGGCCAGGACATTCTGGCGCGCATGATCTATGGCGGCCGCATCTCGCTCGCGGTCGGGCTCGCCGCGATGCTGGTCGCTGTCATCATCGGCACAGTGATCGGCGCGCTCGCCGGTATGTCGCGCGGCGCGCTCGGACACGGATTGATGTGGCTCACCGACCTGTTCCTGTCGCTGCCGCAGCTGCCGCTGCTGCTGCTGCTGATCTATCTGTTCCGCGACGGGCTGAAGCAGGTGTTCGGACCCGAAGGCGGCATCTTCATCTTGATCGTGCTCGTGATCGGAGGTCTGCGCTGGATGCCGGTGGCGCGGCTGGTGCGTGCCCAGTTCTTGTCGCTCCGCGAAAAGGAGTTCGTCGAAGCCGCCCGTGCGCTCGGTGCCAGTCCGGTGCGGCAGGTGGTACGGCACATCCTGCCCAATGCGGTCGGCCCGGTGATCATCGCCGGCACCATCGACGTCGCCGCCGCGATCATCGCGGAATCGACGCTGTCCTTCCTCGGCCTCGGCTTCCCGCCGGATACCCCGACCTGGGGCCGGCTGCTGTTTGACGCCAAGGATTTTCTCGACATCGGTCCGCACTGGGCGCTGTTTCCGGGCGGCGCGATCTTCGTCGCGGTGGTGGCCATCAACTTCATCGGCGACGGTCTGCGCGACGCGCTCGATGCGCGACGGGTGATCTGATGGCGCCGCTGCTCGAGATCAAGGGCCTGAAAACCCACTTCTCCACGGACGACGGCATCCTCCAGGCCGTCGACGGTGTCGACATCTCCATCAACAAGGGCGAGACGCTCTGCGTCGTCGGCGAATCCGGCTGCGGCAAGACCGTGACCGCGATGTCGATCCTGAAGCTGATCGCAATGCCGCCGGGCCGGATCGCGGCGGGCCAGATCATCTTCGAGGGGCGCGATCTGGTGCCGCTGACCAGCAACCAGCTCGACGAGATCAGGGCGAAGGAGATCGGCTTCATCTTCCAGGAGCCGATGACCTCGCTCAATCCGGTGCTCACCATCGGCGAGCAGATCGCCGAGAGCCTGCGACGGCACGAAGCGGTGACCAGGAAGCAGGCGCTCGAGCGCACCATCGAGATGCTGAAACTGGTGCAGATCCCGAACGCCGAAGGCCGCGTGCACAATTATCCGCATCAGTTTTCCGGCGGCATGCGCCAGCGCGTGATGATCGCGATGGCGCTCGCCTGCAAGCCGAAGCTGATCATCGCCGACGAGCCCACCACCGCGCTCGACGTCACCATCCAGGCGCAGATCCTCGACCTGTTGCAGGACATGAAGGACCGCTTCGGCATGGCGGTGATGCTGATCACCCATGCCATGGGCGTCGTCGCCGAGACCGCGCAGCGCGTCGTCGTGATGTATGCCGGCAAGGTGGTGGAGGAGGCGCCCGTCGACGATCTCTTCGGCGATCCCCGTCACCCCTATACGCAAGGCCTGATCCGCTCGATCCCGCGCATCGATCTCGACAGCGAGCACAAGACGCGGCTCGAGGCGATCGGCGGCTCTGTGCCGATCCTGATCAACCCGCCGGCCGGCTGCCGCTTCGCGCCGCGCTGCAAGTTCGCCATGAATGTCTGCACCGAGAAGGAGCCGCTGCTGCGCGAGATCGCGCCCGGTCACCGCATGGCCTGTCATCTCGGAGATACCAGCGTGGGAGCCGCGTCATGAGCGAGCCCTTGCTCCGCGTTAGCGGCCTGAAGAAACATTTCCCGGTGCTCGGCGGCCTCTTGTCGCGCCAGGTCGGCACCGTCTATGCGGTCGACGGCGTGTCGTTCTCGGTCAACCGCGGCGAGACGCTCGGCCTCGTCGGCGAATCCGGTTGCGGCAAGTCGACGACCGGGCGCTGCGTGCTGCGCCTGATCGAGCCGACCGACGGCGAGGTCACCTTCGACGGCCAGGACGTACGCAAGCTCGGCGGCAACGATCTGCGCGCGATGCGGCGGAACATGCAGCTGGTGTTCCAGGATCCGTTCGCCTCGCTCAATCCGCGCATGACGGTCGGGGCCATTCTCGGCGAGGCCTTTACCATCCACAATCTCGCCTCCTCCTCGAAAGAGCGCGAGGAGCGCGTTGCGGGACTTCTGGTCAAGGTCGGGCTCAAGGCCGAGCACATGCGGCGCTATCCGCATGAATTCTCCGGCGGCCAGCGCCAGCGCATCGTGATCGCGCGCGCGCTCGCGGTCGAGCCGAAGCTGATCGTCTGCGACGAGCCGGTCTCCGCGCTCGACGTGTCGATCCAGGCCCAGGTCATCAACCTGCTGGAGGACCTTCAGGCCGAGCTGAACCTGACCTATCTGTTCGTCGCGCACGATCTCTCGGTGGTCGAGCACATCTCCGACCGTGTCGCGGTGATGTATCTCGGCCGCATCGTCGAGCTCGCGAAAGCCAGCGACCTCTACCGCAACCCGCAGCATCCCTACACCAGGGCGCTACTGTCGGCGGTGCCGGTGCCAGATCCAAAACTCAAGCGCGAGCGCATCCGCCTCAAGGGCGACGTGCCGAGCCCGATGAAGCCGCCCTCCGGCTGTCACTTCCACACCCGCTGCCCGATCGCCCAGCCACGCTGCGCGGAAAGCGCGCCGCCGCTGAAGGAGGGCGCGGGCGGCCATTTCGTGGCGTGCCATCTGGCGTAGTGCTATGTATCCGTAGACGGCCGATCAGCTCACGCGCTTTTCGCGGGCCATGCTATCACCTGGCCCGACATCACCAGCCGGTCTCGGCCGCTCTCCTTGGCGACGTAGAGCGCACGGTCGGCGGCGGCGACCAGCGTACTAGAGTCCATCGCGGTCTGGGACGGAAGAGCCGCGGCGCCGCCGATGCTCGCAGTCACCAGCCGCGAAGGCGGATTTTGCGCGTGCAGCATGGCGAGATCGAGCAGCGCCTGGCGAATCGCTTCGCCGACCTCGGCGCAGCCTTCAGGACCGGTGTTCGGCAGCAGCACGGCGAATTCCTCGCCGCCATAGCGCGCCGCGAGGTCGGCCGGACGCCTGGCCTGGGCGGATAAAATCCGGGCCAGCGCGCGCAAGCAGGCGTCGCCCGCCAGATGCCCATAGAGATCGTTGAATTTCTTGAAATGATCGACATCGATCAGTAGCAGCGAGAGCTGGGTTCCGTCGCGCCGAGCCCGCGCCCATTCGTCGGCAAGGTGGTCGTCGAAGGCGCGACGGTTGGCGAGGCCGGTGAGACCGTCAGTGATTGCCAGCGAGGCGAGCCTGTCCTGAAGATCCTTCTGCTCGGTCATGTCGCGCACGACCGCGACGACGCCGTCGATCACGCCGCTGTCGGACGCCACGGTGACGTGTAGCGCCGCCTCGGCCCAGATCTCGCCTTTGTCGCGATGACGCTGCCGATAGACGAACCGCGCTTCCTCCGCCTCGCCATTCTTCAGCGCGGCGATGGCCTGCTCAACTCGTTCCATGTCGTCGGCGTGAATGCCGGCCAGGGCCGAGGTGCCCATCAGTTCTTCGGCCGACCAGCCGGTGATGCGCGCGCAGGAGGGAGAGACGTAGAGCAACCGGTTATCCAGCCCGATGCGGGTCACCATGTCGCTGGATTGCTCGGCCAGCAGGCGGAAATTGGCTTCCTTGGCGACCAGGGCCTGTGCCGTGCGCTGCCGCTGCAGCAACTGACGGACCAGATAGTAGCCGATCACCGCGATCAAGAGGACGAGTCCGAGGACGAAGCTCATGCGTGCTGCTGCCGCGCGTCGCCAGGGGGCGAGCACGTCGGCCTGCGACTTGCTCGCCAGCACCATCAGGGGATAGCGGCTGCTGCGCTGGTAGTAGCTCAGCCGCTGCGCGCCATCGAGCGGCGATTTGAAGTAATAGACCGCCGCGGCGGGGCGGCTTTTCCAGCTTCTGAACAAGGGCGCATCGGACAGGTCGCGTCCGACGAAGGCGCCGCTCTCGTCACGGCTGCGCGCCAGCATGATGCCGCTGTCGTTGAGCAGAGATGCCGAGCCGTTCGGCCCGATGTCGAACCGCTCGTAGAATTTGACGAAATAGCTGACGTCGATCGTGAGCAGGGCGACGCCGGCGAAGCCGCCGTCGGAATCGTTGATCCGACGGGATGCGGTGACGATCCACTGACCGCCGGAGCGGCTCTTGACGGGTCGCCCGATCAGCGTGCCCGTGTCCGTAGAATCGCGATGGCGTTGGAAATATTCACGGTCGCTGTTGTTGAGCTTGGAGAAATCGAGGTGCTCCGTCGTGGCGAGCCAGCGGCCGGTCGCATCATAGATGAAGATGCCGCGGATGCGTTCCGATGATTTGCGGGTGGGCAGATAGGCCTGGAGCTTCATGATCGTGTCCGGGCCCATCCCGTCGATCTCGAGCCGGTGGACCAGCCCGACGAGAATCGTATCGGCAAGCTCGAACGTGTCGTCCGCGTGCTGGATCAGCGACTGAGCGAGGTTGGTGACGTCGATTTCGGCGTTCCTCAGATCGGCGTTGCGCGCCTCCCATTCGCGCCACGCACTCAGGCCGAGGATAGCCACGCAAGTCAGCACGACGAATCCGGCCGCCCAGAGCGGAAGGCGCGTCTTGCCGAGTTCGCGGCTTGTGACCATCAGGCTTGCTCCAAATCGGAGCAAACCTCTCACTTTCACCTTAACGGCCTGTTGCAATATCCGCGATGATTGTGCGGGGTCCGTACTCGACCGGGAACATGGCCGACATCGAGTTCCACTCTCGTCGGCCCGCGTTCATCATGGTGCCGCGGCGCGATGGGCGGCCTGACGTCTCATCCTTCCAACGTGAAGCCGACGCGCAGCGTCACCTGAAAATGACGCACGGCGCCGTTCTCGACATGGCCGCGCGTTTGCACGACCTCGAACCATCTTATTTCGCGAACGGTCTTGGAGGCGCGGCTGATGGCGTTCTTGATCGCATCCTCGATCGAGGTCTCGGATGATCCGACGAGGTCCAGGATCTTGTAGACGTGATCGTGCTCGGCTGTGGGCATGGCCTTCCCTCATTTGGTATATTGCCATCCGAAACATGCGTATGGCGGAACGTGCGCAGGCGAGCGTGCCTGGCCCACGGTCTGAACGGTCGTGGGAGCTTCGGGTTCCTTGCTCCGCGATGGCCCGCATGCACCAGGCGAGGTGGAGCGGCCGGCGCCGGCCTGCTAAGCGCTGGGTATGGACACGGCGCGACGCGACAGGACGATCGGCTCTCTCTGCCTGTGCGTAACGGCGTTCGGCTGGGCTTTGAACTGGCCGCTGATGAAGCTGCTGCTGCAGCAATGGCCGCCTTTGTTCGCGCGCGGCCTTGCGGGTGTTTGCGCCTCGCTCATTCTCGGCACCCTGGTGCTGATCCGGAAGGAATCCTTCGCCGTTCCGCGCGAGGCGGTGCCGCGGCTCTTGTTTGCGACCTTCACCAACGTCTTAGCCTGGATGGGTCTCGGCACGGTCGCGATGAAATATGTGAGCGTGAGCGAGGGCGCACTGCTCGCCTATACGATGCCGATCTGGGCGATGCTGCTCGCCTGGCCGGTAATGCACACGCAGCCGGCGCGACGGGATGTTTTCGGGCTTGTCCTCGGCATTGCCGGCGTCACGCTGCTCCTGAGCGGCAACGGTCTTGCGTTCAGCACCGACAAGCTGGTCGGCATTGCGCTCGCACTGCTCTGCGCCATCCTGTTCGCGCTCGGCAATGTGCTCAACCGCAAGCCGCTGCCGATGCCGCCGCTGGTCGTCGTCGCCTGGCAGGTCGGGCTGGGCTGCGCCACGATGCTGGTCCTCGGCGTGCTGTTCGAGCGCCCTGACGTCACCGCCATCACTCCGCTGGGGCTCGGCTGCTTCGTCTACATGACGCTGGTGCCGATGGGCCTCTGCTACGTCACCTGGTTCGAGACGCTGCGCCGTCTGCCCCCAACCACGGCGTCGACCGGCATGCTGATCGTGCCCGTGATCGGCGTCGTCTCAGCGGCGATCATTCTCGGCGAGCCGCTCGGCTATCGCGAATGGACGGCGATGGCGCTCACGCTCGGCGGCGTGACGCTGGCGTTGCAGCGGGGGTAGCAGAGCGCGCTGGCTCGCACCTACGGATCCAGCTCCGTATCCCAGTACAGATAGTCCAGCCAGCTGTCGTGCAGATAGTTCGGCGGAAACAGCCGGCCATTGCGGTGGAGCTGGTGCACGGTGGGCGCGAACGCTGTCTGGCGCGGAAACATTTTGGACTGCGCCGGTGTGAGATTGCCCTTGCGCAAATTACACGGCGAGCACGCCGCGACCACGTTCTCCCAGGTGGTCTGGCCGCCTTTGCTGCGCGGGATGATGTGATCGAAGGTGAGGTCTTCGGGCGAGCCGCAATATTGGCAGGCGAAACGATCGCGCAGGAAGACGTTGAAGCGGGTGAAGGCGGGGTGGGTGGTCGGCTTGACGAAGGATTTGAGCGAGACGACGCTGGGCAGCTGCATTTCCAGCGTGGGACTTCGAACCGCCTGATCGTAATGTGCGACGATGTTGACGCGGTCGAGGAACACCGCCTTGATCGCGTCTTGCCACGACCACAACGACAGTGGGTAGTAACTCAGCGGCCGGAAGTCCGCATTCAGCACCAACACCGGCCAACTGCCTTGCGAGACATGTGCGTTCAAGTAACGCTCCCGGCCTCCAATATACGCTGCGAAGCAGCATGTAGTGACATACTACATGCAGCGTGACGGGATTGTGAAGCCCGTTGAGCGACTTATTCAAGCGCAAGCAATGCGGCGGCGGGGTGGCAAACGTGCTCAAAAAGCCGCGATCCCGGGGGCGCGCGGAACCGCCCCAGCGTGGGCTGGCGTTGCCATGGCAGCTACTCCCGTACCCGCTCCAGCTTCTGCAGGCAGCGCGTCGCGCGCACCGCGGCCGGCATCTCCTCGTCCGGAAAGCTGGTCTCCCAATTGGTGACGCCGACCTCGCCGACATAGATATCGCCCTTCGAGTCCAGCGCGATGCCGTGCGGCGCCAGGAATTTGCCGCTGGCGACGCCCGGCCCCTCCTCGCCGCCGAGCCGCGCGATGCGATTTCCCTTGGTGTCCACGATCGACAGCCGCGGGCCGAGATTGGGTACATTGCGGTTGATGGCGAGGCCGGGGCCGAGCTCGCCGATCACGAAGGTCGGGCTCTTGGCCCCGCCGCAGCAGCACAGCGCGCAGGGTCGGTGCAGATTGTTCCACTGCGTCTCGTATTTGCCCTCGCCGTCGAACACCTGGACGCGGTGGTTCTCGCGATCGGCGACATAGACCCAGCCGTCGGCATCGGTGGCGATATTGTGCACGATGTTGAACTGACCGGGATCGGTGCCCGGCTCGCCCCAGCTCTTGATCAGCTTGCCGTCGGGCGTGAATTTGTGCACGCGCGCATTGCCATAGCCGTCGGAGACGTAGATCTCGCCCTTCGGCGACAGCGCGGTGTGGGTGCAGCGGTGGAACGGCTCGCCGCTCATGAACGGCGCCGGCTTTGCAGGAATGCCGATCGTCAGCAGCACCTTGCCGTCAGTGGTGCATTTGCGCACGGTATGGTCGCCGTCGTCGGTGCAATAGAGATTGTCGTCGGCGTCGATGTGCAGGCCGTGCGCGCGGGAAAACAGTCCTTCGCCCCAACTGCGCAGGAAATTGCCGTCGCGGTCCAGCACCACCATCGGGTGGGCGCCGCGGTTGAAGACGTAGACGCGGTCCTTGCTGTCGACCGCGACCGAGGCGACGTCGGTGAGTTGCCAGCCGTCCGGCAATTTCGCGAAGTTGTCGACGACGCGGTAGCGGTGCTCGCCGGTGCCGAGAATGGCTGGCATTGATCTCTCCTCTTGTCATTCCGGGGCGCGCGAAGCGTGACCATGATGCGCAATTGCGCATCTGAGAATCCATTGGGCAGCATACTCTGTGGTTAGATGGATTCCGGGTTCGCGCTTCGCGCGCCCCGGAATGAAGGCTGTAGCTATATTCGTGCCAAAATCCCTTCCTCGATCGCCTTGATCTGCAGCGCCAGATATTTCGAGTTGATCCGGCATTGCGCCAGGCTCCCGGCGATGAACCAGAGGCCGGGCTGCCTGGTGCGCGCATACATGTTGCGCAGCTCGAAGCCGTCGCCAAAACCCCAGATCGGCCCGACGCGGTCGGCGATGCCGTCGCCGAACAGCTTGCGCACCAGATATTCCTGCGGCTTGTAGCCGGTCGAGAGCACGACCAGGTCGGCGGTAATGATCGAGCCGTCCTTCATCCGCGCGCCCTCAGCGTTGAAGCTTTCGATGTCGGAGAACTGCCTGAGGCTGATCTTGCCCTCGACGATCAGGTTGGAGCAGCCGACGTTGAAGTAATAGCCGCCGCCGCGGGTGAGGTATTTGAACTGCCAGCCGGTGCCGGCTTCGCCGAAATCGAGCTTGAAGCCGACGCGCGCGAGGCCGTCGAGTAGCTCCTTGTCGAGCTGCTTGGATTGCTCGGTCAGCATCACATGCGTCTTCTTCGCGAGCGGCGTCGGCATCGACGCTGCGATCAGGTCGTTGTCCTCGAGCGTGCCCTCGTTGTAGGTCGCGTAGGCCAGCTGCGCCGACGGCTCGATGTTGGTGACCAGCGTCGGCGAACGCTGCACCAGCGTCACCTCGGCGCCGCTGGAATGAAGATCCTGCGCGATGTCATGACCGCTGTTGCCGGTGCCGATGACGATGGCGCGCTTGCCGGTCCAGTTCTCGCCGTCCTCGTAGCCGCTGGAATGCACCAGCGTCCCCTTGAAATTGTCGAGGGTCGGAATGTCGGGAATGTTGGCGATGCCGCTGACGCCGGTCGCCATGATCACATGGCGCGGATGCATGGTGCGCTTGCTGCCGTCGGCGCGCCGCAGCGTGACGGTCCAGTGGCCCTTGGCCTCGTCATAGGCGCCGCCCTCGAACTCGGTGCCGGTCCAGAAGTTCAGCTCCATCGCATCGACATAGGCCTCGAACCAGTTGGCGAGCTTGTCCTTGGGGATATAGACCGGCCAGTTCGGTGGAAACGGCATATAGGGCAGGTGATTCACCTGCACCTGGTTGTGCAGGGTCAGCGCGTGATAGCGCTTGCGCCAATTGTCGCCGATCCGCGTCTCGCGATCGACGATCAGCGTGTCGACCTTGAGCTGCTTCAGCCGCGCGGCGATGGCGAGCCCGGCCTGGCCGCCGCCGACCACCAGCACGGCCGGGTCGTGATCGGCATAGGCGCGCGAGGCGTTGCGCTGGTCGAGCCAATTCGGCCCGCGGAAGTCGCGAGAATAGGCCTGCCCCCGCGGGCGCGAGGTGCCGAGCTGTTCCTCGAAGCCCTTGAGTTCGTCGAGCGCGGTCAGCAGCGTCCAGGCCTTCAGGCGGTCGCCGTCGGCAGTATCAGGCACGAGCCGTACGATGCCGTTGCCGCGACCGAGCGCGGTCTCGAAGTTGAAAATCGCCTCGATGCAGTTGGTGCCGGCCCGCGTCACCCAGCGCGGCGGGGCCCGGTTCGGAGCGAGCTTGAAACTGATCGGCTCTGCCTTGGACGCGAGCGCGGCCAGCGCTTGCGCAATCGTCTCGCGCCCGGCGAGCGTTTGCAGGTTCCAGCTCAGCGCCAGCACGTCGCGCCAGAAGCCGTCGGCGAGGAAGAGCGGGCCCAGCGTCGCGGGATCAGGTCTGCTTAAGGTGCGCTCGAAGTCGTCGAGCCAGGCCTGTGCGGCGATGGAAATATCCTGCGTCCGGTCCAGCATGCGCGACCTCATGGCCGTCTTCGCGGCGTTTCCTCAGAGATCGAACGCTATACGGTTTCGCCGCCCGCCAAAAGCCGCGGACCTGAGCGAGGCCGGCATGCGGCCCTGCCCGGACGGAATATGGCCCGGAATTCCGCACGTGCGGACGCGGCCGGAGAACGACTTAAGCGCCGGCCGGCCTGTGGTCCGCCCAATAGGGGTCGCGCAGCTTGCGCTTGAAGATCTTTCCGGTTGCCTCGCGGGGCAGCGCATCCAGGAACTTGACCTCCTTCGGCACCTTGAAGTTGGCCAGACGCTCGCGCAGATAAGCCTGCACCGCGGCGGCGGAGAGCTGCTCGGCCCTGTCGGGCTCGATGCAGGCGCACAGCCGCTCGCCATATTCCGCGTCGGGGATGCCGAACACGGCGCAATCGCGCACGCCGGGCATCGCGATCAACACGTTCTCGATCTCGGCGGGATAGATGTTGACGCCGCCCGAGATCACCATGTCGCGCTTGCGGTCGCACAGGAACAGATAGCCGTCCTCGTCGAGATAGCCGACGTCGCCGACGCTGACGAGACCGTCGCGCCCGGCCTCGGCGCGCGCCTGCGCCTTGCCGTGATAGTCGAAATCGGGCACCGCGGTCTGGCGCATATAGATCTCGCCGACCTCACCAGCATCGCAGAGGCTGCCGTCGTCGCGAAAGATCTTGACGATGCCACCTTCGATGGCGCGGCCGACCGTGCCGGGCTTCTTCAGCGCCTCTTCGGCCGAGTGCCAGACCGGGATGCCGGTCTCGGTCGAGCCGAAATATTCGTTGATGACCGGTCCCCACCACTCGATCATGGCCCGCTTCACCTCGGGCGGGCAGGGCGCCGCGCCGTGCACAACGAAGCGCAGCGACGACAGGTCGTAGCGCTGCCTGACCGCTTCGGGCAGGCGCAACAGGCGCACGAACATGGTCGGCACCATGTGGATATGCGTCACACGGTGGCGCTCGATCAGCGCCAGCAGCTCCTCGGCGTCGAACCGCGGCTGAAGCACGATGGTGCAGCCGTTGCGGAAGGCCATCATGCCGTAGGAATGCGGCGCCGAGTGATACATCGGACCGTTGATCAGCACGACCTGGTCCTCGCGCGGCTTGATGCCGTAGGCGATCGCGCCGACGCGCTCCGAGGCGGCGGCCTGCTCCGGCGGCATCGGCATGCGCCGCACGCCCTTCGGCATGCCTGTGGTCCCCGACGTGTAGATCATCGCCGCGGCCCGGCGCGGCGGCTCCTCTGTTTCCGTGTGGCCGTCGCGCCAGCGGTCCCAATCGGTCAGGCCCGAAGAGACCTCGGTCAGCTCACGGGGAATGGCGAAGGTCGCCGCCAGCTCGGGCGGGGTTGCGACCACGAGCAGGCGGACATCCTCCGGAATGCCGCCGCGGATTTGTGGCAGCAGGTCGGCGTGGCAGATCAGGATCTTCGCGCCACTGTCGGTCAGGATGTAGCGGACCTCCTCGGCCTTCAGGTGCCAATTGATTGGCACCACGGGGCTGCCCAGTGCGGCCGAGGCCGCGACCACCTCGAACAAGGCGAAGTCGTTGCGCAGCATCATGGCAACCGGTGCGCCTGCGGCAAGGTCGAGGGCGCGCAGCCCGCTCGCCGCGCGTCTGATGCGCGCCTGGATCTCGTCATGGCCGATCCGGCGTTCGCCGCTGATGATCATGGTCATTCCCATTCCGTTGGAGTCAGCGATCGTCCAGCACGTCGCCGAAGCCGACCCAGCTCTTGCCGTTGAAGCGCCGCAGCTGCAGCTGCTGGAACGGCAGATAGTCGTCGGCGGCGGTGCTGACGGATATGCCGGGCAGCAGCAGCGGCAGCTTCACCTCTTTCAGCGAGGCGGACTGGCGCATGATGTTGTCGCGGCTGAAATCGTCCTTGCACGCCTTCAGCACCGTCATAAGCAGCGTCGCGTAATGGTAGCCGGCCGCATAGTTGGAGTTGGAGAGATCCGCGTTCGGCATGTACTGCTTCATGAAGGCGAAATACTCCTTCACGCCGGGATCGCTGGCCCATTGCGGGTCCATCGTGTCCTTCTGGTTGCTCGACGAGATCAGGCCGACGGCGTTGTCGAGCCCGGCCGGCTCCAGGAACGAGATCGACGAGGCCGAGGTCGGCACGAAGAACAGCTCGGGCTTCCAGCCGAGCTCGGCGACGCCCTTGATCATCTGCGAGGTGAACTTGCCGAGCACGACGCCGAACAGCACGTCGGCGCCCGATGCCTTCAGGGTTGAGAGCTGCGAGCTGATCGTCGGCGCGCTGGTCTCGTAGGTCGCTTCCGCAACGATCATGCCGGCAGCCTTGTCGCCGAGCGCGCGCTTGAAGCCGGCGACGTAGTCGCGGCCGAAATCGTCGTTCTGGGAGAGGATGGCGATCTTGGCGCCCGGCTTGGTGCGCAGCACGTGCTTGGCATAGACCACGCCTTCGGATCCATAGGCGGCCATGCCGGGCATGGTCCATGGATATTTCTGCGGATCGGCCCATTTGGTCGCGCCGGAAAGCACGAACAGCTGCGGCACCTTCTTGCCGTTGAGGTAGCGATGCACGGCGCTGTTGGTGGCGGTGCCGAGCGAGCCGAACAGCATCAGCACTTCGTCCTGCTCCACCAGCTTGCGGGTCTGCTCGACCGTCTTCGGCGGCGAGTAGGCATCGTCCAGCGTGATGAACTTGACCTTGCGGCCGTTGACGCCGCCTTCGGCATTGATCTTCTCGAAGAACGCCTCCTGCGTGCGGCCGATCGCGCCGAAGCCGGAGGCCGGGCCGCTATAGGGCAGGGTCTGTCCGATCCGGATCTCCGTGCCTTCGGCGTGGGCGCTGTCCGTGGCGAGTGCCAGCAGGGACAGACCGATCAGTGCGGCTGCCAGCTTCATGATATCCTCCCGTTTGTCTTTCAGTTGGAGACGTCAGGCGCTGACGCGCATCAGGAAATCCTGCCTCGCCTGATCGAATTCACGCTTCATGCGGTCGACGAGCTCCGCGACGGGCGGGGCATCGGTGATCTGGCCGATGCCCTGGCCCGATCCCCAGATGTCGCGCCACGCCTTGGATTTCATGTTGCCGCCGGAGCCGAAATTCATCTTCGATTTGTCGGCGGCGGGGAGGTTGTCCGGATCGAGGCCGGCGGCAGCGATCGACGGACCGAGATAATTGCCGTGCACGCCGGTGAACAGGTTGGTGTAGACGATGTCGTGCGCGGCGTGCTGCGTCAGCGCCGATTTGTAGGCTTGGTCGGCATTGGCTTCCTGCGTCGCGATGAAGCGCGTGCCCATATAGGCGAGGTCGGCGCCCAGCGTCAGCGCCGAGGCGATGCCATAGCCGTCGCTGATCGCGCCCGACAGCAGGACGGCGCCGTCAAACCATTGCTTGACCTCGCGCACCAGCGCAAAGGGCGACAGCGTGCCGGCGTGTCCGCCCGCACCGGCGCAGACCAGGATCAGGCCGTCGACGCCCTGCTCGGCCGCTTTGCGCGCGTGCTTGACGTTGATGACGTCGTGGAACACCAGTCCGCCATAGGAATGCGCGGCCTCGACGATCTCCGCCGGCGGCCGCAGCGAGGTGATGATGATCGGCGCCTTGTGCTTGACGCAGGTCTCCATGTCCTTCATCAGCCGGTCGTTGGAGGCATGGCAGATCTGGTTGACGGCGTAGGGCGCGACCTTCTTGCCGGGATTGCGCGATTTGTACTCGCCGAGCTCGTCTTCGATCAGGCTCAGCCATTCGCCGAGCTTCTCGACCGGACGGGCATTGAGCGCGGGAAAGGAGCCGACGACGCCCGCCTTGCACTGGGCGATCACCAGTTCCGGGCCGGAGACGATGAACAGCGGCGAGCCGACCACGGGCAGCTCGAGCGAATCCTTCAAGAGATTGGGCAGTGCCATCATGTCCTCCCGAAACGCGGCCCCGCCGGCGGGCGGATGACGAGGCGTTTCCGTATTGATTGTCGCGCGGGCGGATGGGCCGCCCGTGGCCGCGGATTTGATCCCATTATAAGGTTGGACGGCGCCGCCCGGGCCGTTCAATAATGAACGGACGATCATTCAGGTATGAACAGGGCCGCCGATGGATTGGGACCTTTGCAAGACCTTCGTCGCGGTCGCCGATACCGGCAGCTTCACCGCCGCCGCCCGCCGCCTGCACACCAGCCATCCCACCGTCAGCCGCAAGATCGCGGCGCTGGAAGCCCAGCTCGGCACCAGATTGGTGGCGCGGGCTGCCGATGGCCTGGCGCTGACCGCGGATGGACGGACCTTGCGCGAGCACGCCGAGGCCATGGCGGCCGCAGCGCTGCGGGCCGAAACCGCAGTGGCGGCGGGTGGACACAAGGCGCGCGGCATCGTCAAGCTGTCGATCGGCGCGACGCTGGCCTCGCACTGGCTGATGCCGCGCTTGCCAGCCTTCCTGCGCGCGCACGATCATATCCAGCTCGAGATCATCACCCATCCATTTCCGGCGAGCGTGCGCCGGAGTGAGGCGGACGTGGTGCTGCGGCCCTTCGATACCGGGGAGGAGAACCTGGTCGGCCGCAAGATCGGCCGTCTCGGCACCGGCTTCTATGCCTCGCGCGATTATGCCGCCGGGCGGTCCCTGCCGGAAAGGCGCGGCGATTGGAAGGAGCACAGCGTCATCGGCTTCGCCGACCAGACGTCCAATGCGCAGCTTGCGCGCTGGAGCGACGTCGTCACGCGGCAGGCAAGGGTGGCGATGCGCTGCTCGTCCCAGGGGGACATGCTGGCGGCGGTCCGCGCCGGCATCGGAATCTCCGCGCTGTCGTGCTTCGTCGCCGAAGCTTATTCCGATCTCGTGCGCGTCGCCCCGCAGAAGCTCGCCAGCGTTGCGGATCTCTGGCTGCTGGCCCATCCCGACCTCGTCGAGCTGCCGGCGGTGCGCGCCGTAATCGAATTCGTCGCCGAATGCGCCCGGACCGACCGCGCGCGGCTGCGGGGTTAGCCCGATTCCGCGAGCACGCCCTCGCGCTTCTTCACCGCGCGGTAATAGCTCCACCACAGATGCGCCGCCGCACCGCGCAGCGGACGCCAGGGCTCGGCGATCGGCGCCATCTGCTTCTCCGTCGGCCGCGCCTTGAGGCCGAGGCCGATACGGATGCCTTCCTGCACGGCGAGGTCGCCGGCCGGCCAGGCATCGCCGTGGCCGAGGCAGAACAGCAAGTAGAGGTCGGCCGTCCAGGGGCCGATGCCGGGCAGCGCGATCAGGGTGTGATGCGCGGCGTCGGCATCCTCCTCGGCGAGCACGTCGAGATTCAGCCGCTGCGCGGCGACCTCGCGGGCGAGATGCTTGAGCGTCTTGATCTTGGCGGCGGAGAGGCCGAGCCGCCCCAGCCGGTCGGCGCGGGCGCGGCGCACGGCGTCATGGTCGAACGGATCGAATGCGGCCGACAGCCGCCCCCAGATCGCCGCGGCGCTCGCGGTGGAGAGCTGCTGCCCGCAGACGATGTGCGCGAGCCCCGTAAACCCGGGCTCGCGCCGCCGCAACGCCGGCATGCCCGCGATCTCGAGCACGGGCTTGAGCCGCGGATCGCGCTTGATCAGCGCGTGGACGGCCTCTTCGAGATCGGACTGGGTTTCGAGGTGGATGGTCATGGCGGGCGGGTTCTCTCCAGCGTCATGGCGGGCTTGTCCCGGCCATCCACGTCTTTCTCACCGCGAGGCACTGTGTAGCATGAGCGGTGATCGTGGTGTTTGTTCGTGACGTTGACACCATCGGTCTGTGGTACCGAAGAACGTGGATGGCCGGGACAAGCCCGGCCATGACGAGATTCATGTGATGGCACCACCCGTTTTCCGATTCGCCCCGAGCCCGAACGGCTTCCTGCATCTCGGCCACGCCTATTCCGCGCTGCTCAACTTCGATCGTGCGCGAAAGACGGGCGGGCGGTTGTTGCTGCGGATCGAGGACATCGACGTGACGCGGTGCCGGCCGGAGTTCGAGACGGCGATCTACGAGGATCTCGCCTGGCTCGGGATTGCCTGGGAGACGCCGGTGCGGCGGCAGTCGGAGCATTTCGCCGATTATCGCGCTGCGCTGGACAAGCTGTCTGCGCTCAGTCTCGTCTATCCCGCCTTCGAAAGTCGGGCCGAGATCGCAAGGCTGGTCACGGCGCGCGAGGCCGACGGGCCGTGGCCGCGCGATCCCGACGGCGCGCCGCTTTATCCGGGCGAGGCCAAATCGCTGTCGGTTGACGAGCGCTCGCGGCTGATCGCCTCGGGCGCGCCCTATGCGCTGCGGCTCGACATGGCGGCCGCCTGCCGTCACGCCCCCGGCGTGAGCTGGAACGAGCTCGGCGAGGGGCCGGACGGCGAGCGCGGCGTGGTGCCGGCGCGGCCGGAGGCCTGGGGCGATGTCATCCTGGCCCGCAAGGAGACGCCGACCAGCTACCATCTCTCGGTGGTCGTCGACGACGCGCTCCAGGGCGCCAGCGAGATCGTGCGGGGGCAGGACCTGTTTTACGCCACCGCGGTGCACCGCCTGCTCCAGGTTCTGCTCGGCCTGCCCGAGCCGGCCTATCGCCATCACCGGCTGATTCGCGATGAGGCGGGTCGGAAGCTGTCGAAATCGGGCCGCTCGACCGGTCTGCGCGAATTGCGCGCGGCCGGCCTCACGCCTGCCGCGATCCGCCGGCTGGTGGGATTAGGTTAAGTTTCTCTGGGGGTTAGCGAAACGTCGCCGTGACTCCGGGCGTTCCTCCGTGCCATGCTTGGCCAGCGCGGGGTTCGAAGAGGGTACTTCGAAGGGGATTCATGGCGGCGAAGACGCGTCCAGTGCGCACCACCCGGACGTCCAGGCGGCGGCCGCTTCGGAAGCGGCCCAAGGCGGCCGGCCAGTTGCGCAAGCGCAGCACCAAGGCGGCTGCGCCTGATGTCGTCCAGGCGGCGCTGGCCGCGTTTGCCCATGAGGTCCGCACCCCCCTGACCGGCATTCTCGCGATCAGCGACCTGCTCGCGACCTCCGATCTCGGCGAGCGGGAGCGGCGCTGGGCCGACACCATCAAGGCCGGCGCCGAGCATCTGGCGAGCCTCGCCACGCTGTTCGTGGATGCTGCCAGAACGGAGAAGGGCGGCAGCACGCCGCGCCAGGATCTGTTCGATCTCAAGGCGCTCGCCCGCACCGCCGGCGATTCCCTGGCCGGCCGCGCCGCGGCCAAAGGTCTCCAGGCCAAGGTCGAGATAGCCGACAAGATCCCAGGGCTCGTGGTCGGTGATTCCGTCCGCCTGCGCGCCGCGCTCGAGAACCTGATCGACAACGCCGTGAAATTTACCGACCAGGGCGGAGTGGCCCTCGCCGTCGAGCCGTGGCGTCCCGCCAAAGGCAAAGCAAAGGGCAGGGTCGGCGTCGCTTTCGCCGTGTCCGACAGCGGCATCGGCCTGACCATGGCCGAGATCAAGCGGCTTTTCCGCCCGTTCACCCAGGCCAATGTCACCATTGCCGCGCGCTTCGGCGGCGCCGGCTTGGGGCTCTCCTCGGTCAAGCAATTGGCGCGGGCGATGGGCGGCGACATCACCGTCGCTCCGCGCCGCGGTGGCGGCGCCACCTTCACATTGACGGTGTCGCTGGACGCGGCGGGACCGGGCAAGACCCGCAAGGCAAAGGACGGCAGCGAGCCCGAGCCGGCCGCTGCGCTTCGCGTTCTCAGCGTCGAGGACAATCCGTTCGGCCGCGTCGTGCTCAACACCATCCTGACCGAGCTCGGCCATCACGCCGAGTTCATCGGGCGCGGCGAGGACACCGTGAACCGGCTGGAGCAGGGCGCATTCGACGCGGTGCTGATGGACATGGTGCTGCCGGGCATCGACGGCATCGAGGCCATCCGGCGGATCCGCAGGCTGACAACGCCGCTGGCTCGGATCCCGATCATCGGCGTGTCCGGCCGCGGCGAGGACGAGGCCGCCTCGCGCGAAGCCGGGGCCGACGCCTTCCTGGTCAAGCCTGTGTCTCCGAGGGCTTTAGCGACTGCGCTGCTTGAAGCGACACGCCGTGAGGAAGCCGCGACTTGATGATCGCGGCATTGAGCTCGCCGCCGTAAACGAAGATCGCGGCGATGAAGTACAGAAACACCAGCGCGATGATCACCGAGGCGAGCCCCGCATACATGGTCACGTAGTTGTTGGCAAAGCGGGCCAGGTATTGGCCGAACACGATGCTGGAGATCAGCGACGCCACGATGGTGAAGACGATGCCGGGCAGTATCTGCAGGAAGCTGCGCCGTCCCGCCGGCAGCCAGGCGTGCAGGATGATCAGCGCCACCACCAGCGCGCCGATGGAGATGCCGTAGCGCACCCAGGTGAGGATGCTCTCGTTGGATTCGACGAACAGCGGAATGTGGCGCCGCGCCGCCTCGATAATGAGCGGACCGAGCACGATCAGGAACGCCATAGCGAGCGCTGTGAAGGCCGCAATGATCGTATAGGCAATCGACTCCAGCCGAAGCCAGTACCAGCTTCGCATCTCCACCACCGCATAGGCGCGGTTGAGCGCCACCCTGAGCGCCTCGACGCCGTTCGAGGCGAAATAGACCGACAGCGCCGCGCCGATGGTCAAAAGGCCGGTCCGGGTGGTGGTCAGCACGTCATGCACCTCGCCCGAGATCGAATCGGCGACCTGCTTGGGCCAGACCTGGAGCATCAGGCTGGCGGCCTGGTCGGCGAGTTCCTTGGAGCCGAAGAAGCCGGCGAGCGCGGTCAGCACGATCAGGAATGGGAACAGCGCCATCAGCGTCGAGAGCGCGATGTGGCTCGCGATCGCCCAGCCGTCATCGGCGAGGAACGTGTAGAACGCGTCCTCAGCGACGCAGTAGATGTAGCGGATGGCTTTCACTTGGCACCTACGCCGCTGCTGTCTCCTTCTGAACGTAGGGAGAGGCCAGGAGAACAAGCAATGGGCGCAAATCGAAAAATCATCGCGCTACCATCTGATATTCTTGGCCCAAAAGCCAGTTCGCGAAGCCCCCTTTGTCATTCCGGGGCGCGCGCAGCGCGAGGCCGGAATCCATCTAGCCGCGGCGCAAGTGGCGCGATGGATTCCGGGCTCGACGCGCCGGGTCTCGCTTCGCTCGATCCCGCCGCGTCGCCCCGGAATGACGAGCTGGGGAGATGGCGGACCGGCACACACGGTGTTATCTACCCTCAAATGGCATCTTTTCTGAGTACTTTCATCCTGCCGGCCGCAGCCGGCGCCGTGGCGCTGGTGCTGCTGCTCGGGCTCATCAACATGATGCGCGGCGGCTCGCCCAACACCTCGCAGAAGCTGATGCGTTGGCGCGTGCTGCTTCAGTTCGTGGCGATCATCGTCGCGATGCTCGCGGTCTGGGCGATGGGACGCTGATCATGGTGGTGCTGAACCGCATCTACACGAAGACCGGTGACGACGGCACGACGGCGCTGGGAACCGGCGAGCGGCGGCCGAAATACGATCTGCGCATCGAGGCCTATGGCACGGTCGACGAGACCAATGCCGCGATCGGCCTGGTCAGGCTCCACACCGCGGAGATGCCCGAGCTCGATGCGATGCTCGGCCGCATCCAGAACGATCTGTTCGATCTTGGTGCCGATCTCGCCGTGCCGGAGCGGGAAGGCAAGGACAAGGGCAAGGCCGAGCGGCTGCGGGTGGTGGCGAGCCAGGTCGAGCGACTCGAGCACGACATCGACGCGCTCAACGACAAGCTCGCGCCGCTGACCTCCTTCGTGCTTCCCGGCGGCACGCCGGCCGCGGCCCATCTGCATGTGGCGCGCACGATATGCCGCAGGGCGGAACGCGTGATCGTGGAACTGGCGGCCCAGCCGGGCGAGCCGGTCAGCGCGGCTGGCATCCAATATATGAATCGCCTGTCCGACTTTCTCTTCGTGGCCAGCCGGGTCGTGAACGGCAATGGCGCCGGCGACGTGCTCTGGGTTCCCGGCCAGAACCGCTGACCCATCGCGCTCCCGCATTTCAGAAGGCCAAAATTAGACCCGTTCGCGCGTTGACCGGGGCAGATCGGGCCTTTAGGTTCCGCGCCAGTTGATAACCCCCCTCCCAAATTGAGTGAAAGAGGATCGATGAAGGTCTTAGTGCCGGTAAAGCGGGTGGTCGATTACAACGTCAAGGTCCGCGTCAAGGGCGATGGATCGGGCGTTGAACTCGCCAACGTCAAGATGTCCATGAACCCCTTCGACGAAATCGCTGTCGAGGAAGCGCTGCGCCTGAAGGAAGCCGGCAAGGCCACCGAGGTCGTGGTGGTCTCGATTGGACCTGCGCAGGCGTCCGAAACGATCCGCACCGGTCTTGCCATGGGCGCCGATCGCGGCATCCTGGTGAAGGCGGACGGCACCGTCGAGCCGCTCGCCGTCGCCAAGATCCTGAAGAAGGTTGCGGACGAAGAGCAGCCGGGCCTGATCATTCTCGGCAAGCAGGCGATCGACGATGACTCGAACCAGACCGGCCAGATGCTGGCCGCGCTGCTCGGCTGGTCGCAGGCGACCTTCGCCTCCAAGCTCGAGGTCGAAGGTACCGACTTCAAGGTGACGCGTGAAGTCGATGGCGGTCTGCAGACCGTGAAGCTGAAGGGACCGGCGATCATCACCACCGATCTCCGCCTCAACGAGCCGCGCTACGCCTCGCTGCCCAACATCATGAAGGCGAAGAAGAAGCCGATCGCGGAGAAGACGGTCGCCGATTACGGCGTCGACATCGCCGCGCGCCTCGAAGTTCTGAAGACGGCTGAGCCCGCGGGCCGCAAGGCCGGCGTCAAGGTCAAGGACGTCGCCGAGCTGGTGTCGAAACTCAAGAACGAAGCCGGGGTGCTCTGATGACGACGCTTCTGATTGCCGAACACGACAATGCGTCGCTCAAGGACGCCACCAACAAGGCCCTGACCGCAGCTGCCGCGCTTGGCGCGGATGTCGAGGTGCTGGTCGCCGGCCAGAACGCCAAGGCCGCGGCGGATGCCGCTGCCAAGCTCGCTGGCGTGAAGAAGGTGCTGCTCGCCGATGGCGACCTCTACGCGCACGATCTCGCTGAGCCGCTGGCTGCGCTGGTGGTGTCGCTGGCGTCCGGCTATGACGCCATTGTCGCGCCGGCGACCTCGCGCTTCAAGAACGTGATGCCCCGCATCGCCGCTCTGCTCGACGTCATGCAGGTCTCGGAGATCACCAGGGTGGTCGCGCCCGATACCTATGAGCGCCCGATCTACGCCGGCAACGCCATCCAGACGGTGAAGTCGAAGGACGCCAAGAAGGTCATCACGGTCCGCACCTCGACCTTCGCCGCAGCAGGCGAGGGCGGCAGCGCCCCGGTCGAGACCGTGGCGGCGGCGGCCGATCCGGGCCTGTCGACTTTCGTCGGTGAGGAAGTCGCCAAGAGCGATCGCCCCGAGCTGACCTCGGCCAAGATCATCGTATCCGGTGGCCGCGCCATGCAGAGCCGCGAGAACTTCGCCAAGTACATCGAGCCGCTCGCGGACAAGCTTGGGGCCGGTGTCGGTGCCTCGCGCGCCGCGGTCGATGCCGGCTATGCGCCGAACGACTGGCAGGTCGGCCAGACCGGCAAGGTGGTGGCCCCCGAGCTCTATGTCGCGGTCGGCATTTCCGGCGCCATCCAGCATCTGGCCGGCATGAAGGACTCCAAGGTGATCGTTGCGATCAACAAGGACGAGGACGCGCCGATCTTCCAGGTCGCCGATTACGGCCTGGTGGCCGATCTCTACCAGGCGGTTCCGGAGCTGACGGCCGAACTCGGCAAGCTCGGCAAGTAAAAGGCATCGAAAACACCGGCCGGAGGTATAAACTCCGGCCGGTGCTGCGTTCCTGAGGCGTTTTCTTTGGCGTGGGCGCGCCTTGGAGACGATCCAATCTAGGTTTCGAGCCAAGGTTCTGATTAAATCGGACCTCCCGGCTCGAGGGGAAAGGCAGGGCGCGCCCCCCGCGCGCCGTTCCGGTGGATGACAATATGGCGGCAGTGATCAAGAAGGTCGGCGTGATCGGCGCGGGTCAGATGGGCAATGGCATCGCGCATGTCGCGGCGCTCGCTGGCTTCGACGTGGTGCTCAACGACGTTTCGGCCGACCGCCTCAAGTCGGGCATGGCCACCATCAACGGCAATCTGGCGCGTCAGGTCTCCAAGAAGGCCGTCACCGAGGACGACAGGGCCAAGGCGATTGCGCGTATCAAGCTAGCCGAGAAGCTGGACGATCTCGCCGATTGCGACCTCGTCATCGAGACCGCGGTCGAGAAGGAAGAGGTCAAGCGCAAGATCTTCCACGAGCTCTGCGCCGTATTGAAGCCGGAGGCGATCGTCGCCTCCGATACGTCCTCGATCTCGATCACGCGCCTCGCCGCCGCCACCGACCGCCCGGAGCGCTTCATCGGCATTCACTTCATGAATCCAGTGCCGTTGATGGAACTGGTCGAGCTGATCCGCGGCATCGCCACCGACGACGCCACCTTCGAGACCGCCAAGGACTTCGTCGGCAAGCTCGGCAAGCAGGTCGCGGTCTCCGAGGATTTCCCGGCCTTCATCGTCAACCGCATCCTGCTGCCGATGATCAACGAGGCGATCTACACGCTGTATGAAGGCGTCGGCAACGTCGAGGCGATCGACGCGGCGATGAAACTGGGCGCCCACCATCCCATGGGTCCGCTTGAGCTTGCCGATTTCATCGGGCTCGACACCTGCCTCTCCATCATGCAGGTGCTGCACGAGGGGCTAGCCGACTCCAAGTACCGCCCGTGCCCGCTGCTGGTCAAATACGTCGAGGCCGGCTGGCTCGGCCGCAAGACCCAGCGCGGCTTCTACGACTACCGCGGCGCCAAGCCGGTGCCGACGCGGTAAGGTGGTCTTGTGCCCCGGACGCAGCGCGGAGCGCTGCAGAGCCGAGGCCCAGGAGCCGCGCGCTGAAGGCTAGGTCCCGGCTCTGCGGTGCGTCACTTGCGTGCCGCCCCTTGTCCGGGACACGATTGCCCGTACTGCTCCATGACAATTCATGTCGCGTTAACCTCTCGCGCCTAGGTTACGGCCGGTAAGAGGGTTCGCGTAATGGACATGATGGCAATGGTCAGCAGCATGCTGGCCGCGCAGCAAGGCGCGCTGCAGTCGAATATCGCGGCGACGCTGACCAAGCAGAACGCGGATATGGAGAAATCCACCGTCCTGACGCTGCTCGGCACCGGCCAGCCCTCGCTCGCCAATGTCGCCCCCGGCGTCGGCGGCAATCTCAATGTGACGGCCTAAACCCTTAAAGCGCCGCGGCGGCCTTGCCGGTTGCCGCGCGGATCAGCTTGAGCGCGTCCTCACTCGCCCATTCCGCCGGCCCCGCGATCGTCGCGATTTCACACCCCTGCGGGTCGACCAGCACGGAGGTGGGCATGCCCAGTGCCCGTCCCACGGCCTTAAGATCCTGGAACACCTTGGCTTTCTGGTCGCTGAAATAGGCGAGCCGGGTCAGGTTGGCCTCTTTCAGGAAGGTTTTCGGCTTCTCCAGGTCGCGGGTGTCGATGTTGATCGCCACCACCTCGAAATTCGGGCCCGATAGCTTGCCCTGGAGCTCGTCCAGCGCCGGCATCTCCTTGCGGCAGGGCACGCACCAGGTGGCCCAGAGATTCACCAGCAGGGTCTTGCCGCGGAAGTCGGACAGCTTCTTCGGCTTGCCCTCGGCATCCTCGAAGGTGAGGTCGGGCAGCTTCAGCGGGGCGCTCGCCATGGTCAGCGCCGCCACCTCGCCATGGGCGAGCGGGGCGATCTTCTGCGCCGTCGCCACCGCCGCCTTGCAGGTCGGATCGCCCAAGGGCGCCCGGCTCGGGCCGAGCCCGTACAGCGCGGCGAAGCCGGCCAGCCCGACGATCGCCACGGCGGCGATGACGAAGGGGATGCGGCGCGTGGCGGAGGGCTTCTGGTCGAGCATATCGTTTGTCATCCGGTCGCAGATATGGCTATCAGGGGCCTCTTAATACGGCTGGCCGCGGCCAGCAAACGTGCGGCAAATCAGGCGTGAGCAGGGGATCATGAGCAACAAGATGTGGGGCGGCCGGTTCTCGGAACGCCCCGACGAGATCATGGAAGAGATCAACGTCTCCATCGACGTCGATCGTCACCTCTTCGCCCAGGACATTGCCGCGTCCAAGGCCCACGCCGCGATGTTGGCCAATCAGGGCATCATCACGGCTTCTGATGCGAAAAATATCGGCAAGGGTCTAGACACAATCCTGTCAGAGATCGGCAAGGGCGGCTTCGAATTCAAGCGCGCGCTCGAGGACATCCATATGAATGTCGAGAGCCGCCTGTCGGAGCTGATCGGCCCGGCCGCCGGAAGGCTGCACACCGCGCGTTCGCGCAACGACCAGGTCGCCACCGACTTCCGTCTGTTCGTCCGCGACGTCATTGACGAGACCGATGCCGCGCTCGCCGCGTTCCAGCAGGCCCTGGTGGACCGCGCGCTGGAGCACGCCGCAACCGTGATGCCCGGCTTCACGCATCTGCAAACGGCGCAGCCCGTCACGTTCGGCCATCACCTGCTGGCTTATGTCGAGATGGCGGCGCGCGACCGCGGCCGCTTCCAGGACGCCCGCAAGCGGCTGAACGAATCGCCGCTGGGCGCGGCTGCGCTCGCCGGCACCTCGTTCCCGATCGACCGCCATGCCACCGCGAAGGCGCTCCTGTTCGACCGCCCGATGGCGAACTCGCTCGATGCCGTCTCCGACCGCGATTTCGTGCTGGAGACGCTGTCGGCCGCCTCGATCTGCGCCGTGCACATGTCGCGCTTTGCCGAGGAGATCGTGATCTGGACCTCGCCGCTGGTCGGCATGATCCGGCTCAGCGACAAGTTCACCACGGGATCCTCGATCATGCCGCAGAAGCGCAACCCGGATGCCGCCGAGCTGGTGCGCGCCAAGACCGGCCGCGTCATCGGCGCGCTCAACGGCCTCCTGATCGTCATGAAGGGCCTGCCGCTCGCCTATCAAAAGGACATGCAGGAGGACAAACAGGGCGCCATGGAGGGTTTTGCCGCGCTGTCGCTGGCAATCCGCGCCATGACCGGCATGGTCCGTGATCTCGTTCCGGACGAAGCCAAGATGAAGGCGGCCGCGGGCGAGGGCTATGCCACGGCGACCGACCTCGCCGACTGGCTGGTGCGGACGCTGAAGATGCCGTTCCGCGAGGCGCACCACGTCACGGGCCGCATCGTCGCCAAGGCCGCCGAGGGGGGCGTCGCGCTGCACGAGCTGCCGCTCAAGGAAATGCAGGCGATCGAGCCCAAAATCACCAAGGACGTGCTCGGTGTGCTGTCGGTCGAATCGTCGGTGAAGAGCCGCACCAGCTTTGGCGGCACCGCGCCGAAGAACGTGGCGTCCCAGGCCAAGGCTTGGGCGAAGCGGCTGGAAAAAGAGCGAAAATTGGGCTGAGGGCAAAATTTCGCTTATGTTTCATGGTCATCCGGCTCTCGCCAGAACGCGCCAATCTCTGTATGGTGCGCCGCGCGTAGTGGGGATTTTCGTCGTGACGTCAAAGTTTCGCCCGGCCGGCTCGGGGTGGGCCATCATTGTCTTGAGCCTGACGGCGCTCGCGCTTGCAGGTTGCGGCCGCAAGGGCCCGCTGGATCTGCCGCCGACCGCCTCCAACGCCCCCGCAGCCACCGGCGCCGCACCCGTCGAGCCCGAGACCGCGGCCCAGAAGGCGCCGAGCCTGTTCGAACCCACGGCCAGCGCGGATGCTGCGCCCGCGGCGGCCAAGGGCCGGAAGAAATCGTTTATTCTCGACCCGCTCCTGGACGAACCTCCCGGCAAGAAATAAGCCGGGACAACCGAGCCTGCGCCATGAACCATTTCGACTATCGCAACGGCGTGCTGCACGCCGAGGCGGTGAACCTGTCCGAGCTGGCCGCCACCGTCGGCACGCCGTTCTACTGCTATTCGACCGCAACGCTGGAGCGGCATTACCGCGTCTTCACCGAGGCCTTTGCCGGCGAGAAGGTGCTGGTCTGCTACGCCATGAAGGCGAACTCCAACCAGTCGGTGCTGCGGACGCTGGCCAAGCTCGGCGCCGGCGCCGACGTGGTTTCGGGCGGCGAGCTGAAGCGCGCTTTGGCCGCCGGCATTCCCGCCAGCAAGATCGTCTTCTCCGGCGTCGGCAAGACCGAGGCAGAGCTGCGCGCGGCGCTCGCCGCCGACATCCTCTGCCTCAACGTCGAATCCGAGCCGGAACTCGAACTACTGTCGCGCCTCGCGACCGAGATGGGCAAGACCGCGCGCATCTCGCTCCGCGTCAATCCCGACGTCGATGCCGGCACGCACGCAAAGATCTCCACCGGCAAGTCCGAGAACAAGTTCGGCATCCCGATCGTGCATGCCCGCGAGGTCTATGCGCGCGCGGCGAAGCTGCCCGGAATCAAGGTGACCGGCACCGACGTGCATATCGGCAGCCAGATCACCGACCTGTCCGGCATGGAGACCGCGTTCCGCATCCTCTCCGAATTCGTGCAGACCCTTCGGGCGGACGGCCACGACATCAGCCACGTCGATTTCGGCGGCGGTCTCGGCATCCCCTATTACATGGATCGCGAGGCGCCGCCTGCGCCCGCCGCCTATGCCGCCATGGTCAGGCGCGTCAGCCACAATCTCGGCTGCACGCTGATGTTCGAGCCGGGCCGCATGATCGTCGGCAATGCCGGCATTCTGGTCGCCAAGGTGATCTATGTGAAGCACGGCGACGGCAAGAATTTCGTCATCATCGACGCGGCCATGAACGACCTGATCCGCCCGACACTGTACGAGGCGCATCACGACATCCTGGCGGTGAAGCAGCCGGCCAAGGGCGCCGCCACCATCAAGGCCGATGTCGTCGGCCCGGTCTGCGAGACCGGCGATTATCTCGCCCTCGACCGCACGCTGCCAACGCCCGCGCCCGGCGATCTCCTCGCCATCATGACCGCCGGTGCCTATGGCGCCGTGCAGGCCGGCACCTACAACACCCGGCCGCTGGTGCCCGAGGTGCTGGTGAAGGGCGACCAATACGCCGTGGTGCGCCCGCGCATCGAGGTGGAGCAGCTCATTGCTATGGACACGCCGGCGCCGTGGCTGTGAGGCCGCTACCAAAACCTGCAAAACAACCCCATGCACAGTAGACCGGGGCTTTCGCGATGATGCGTGGTCGTCGGGCAAAACCGCTTGAACTGTCGGGTAAATTTAGCACGACCGCGCTATTTCGCTGAACGTCAGTTTTTTCCGCCTACGATCACACCCGCCTTCTTCTCGATCGGCTTGATCGCCGCGGTGAAATCGGACTCGGCGCCTTCGGCGCTGATCACCGTTTCCCACAACCGTCCGACCGCGTCGGCGACCTCCATCGACAGGCCGAGCTGCTTCATCTCCTCCAGCGCCAGCCGCACGTCCTTCACCATCAATCCCGTGGCGAAGCCGAAGTCGAAGGTGCGCGGCAGCACCGCGCGCGGAAACTTGTCGCGGCTCGCGGTGTTCATGCCCGAGCCGGCATTGATGACGTCGATCATCACGGCGGGATCGAGCCCGGCCTTCACGCCCATCACCATGGCTTCCGACGTCGCTACGATCGCGGTCGCCGACAGAAAATTGTTGGCCAGCTTCATGGTCTGCGCCGCGCCCGGCTTCTCGCCGATGAAGAACACCTTTCCGATCACCTCGAGCGCGGGCTTGAGCAGCGCGAACTCGGCTTTCGGGCCTGACACCATCACGGCAAGCGTGCCCTTCTCGGCGCCGCCGACGCCGCCGGAGACGGGACAGTCGATCTGCACGATGCCGCGCTCGGCGAGCAGCCCGTGAATCTTCACAGCCATTGCCGAGCCGACGGTGGAGAGATCGACGAAGCGTTTGGCGCGCCTGCCCTCGATCACGCCGTTCGCTCCCGTTGCGACGTCGAGTGAAGCCTGCAGCGAAGGCAAACTCGCCATGACGGTCTCGGCCTGGTCAGCGACGTCCTTCGGCGACGACGCGGCAAGGGCACCGCGCGCGACCAGCTTGCCGATAACCTCCTTGCGCGTGTCGAATACGACGAGCCTGTGCCCCGCCTCGATCAGCCGCCGCGCCATCGGGAAACCCATGTTTCCGAGCCCGATGAATCCGATGTCCATGGTGTTTCCTTATCTCTTCGTCGTTGTACGTGAAGCGGCGATCGTTCTCCGCTCGTCGTCCCGGGGCATCGCGAAGCGATGAGCCCGGGACCCATAACAACAAGGAGGAATCGTCCCGCAAAGGCGCCGCTCCGAGTCGTCGTAGCAACATCGTCCTGTGGCTATGGGTCCCGGGCTCGCGCTTCGCGCGCCCCGGGACGACAGTTGAGATTGGCGCTGGGTCTCACGCCTTCCCGTCGATCTCTGCGAACACCTCGCGCGCGATGCGGAAGCTGTCGACCGCGGCGGGCATGCCGCCATAGATCGCGACCTGCATCAGGATCTCGCGGATCTCCTCGCGGGTGACGCCGTTGGTCAGCGCGCCCTTCAGGTGCGCGCGAAACTCGTGCTGACGGTTGAGGATCGCGATCATGGCGATGTTGAGCATGCTGCGGGTCTTGCGCGGCAGCTCCTCGCGGCCCCACACCGTGCCCCAGCAATATTCGTTGAGCATCTCCTGGAACGGGCGGTTGAAATCGTCGACGTTCTTCAGGGCGTTTTTGACATAGGCCTCGCCCAGCACAGCTTTGCGGACTTCCAGGCCCTTGTCGTGCATCTTCTTGTCCATGGCGTTTCCTTCGTTTCCCTCGAGATTGGCGCGCGGAAATTACGGGGTTGCACCCGGCCAGTCACGTCCTCGTGTTATGCGGGAAAAGGAGGCGCTCCCGTACGGGAACGGATGCCTCAGTGCTGCCGTTGTGATAGGCTCTGCTCTACCGGGCAACCTGGAGAGTTGATTGAACGGCGTCCCCCCCGAGCCGTCAGACCCGATCCGCAACGGCGATGCGCTGTCGCGGCTGAAGCTGGCGCAGGCCCTTGATCGGGCAACTTATGCCATCGCGTGGGAGCGTGCCTGGCCCAATGCGGCGCGCCTTCTGACCGTCGTCGGCCTGTTCCTGGTGGTGTCCTGGGCCGGCCTCTGGCTGGCGCTGCCGTTCACGGCCAGGGCCGTCGGTCTCGCCCTCTTCGCCGCGATCGCGGCGGCCGCCCTGTTCCCGCTGATTCGCTTCCGCTGGCCGAGCCGCGAAGAAGCGCTCGCCCGGCTCGACCGTGGCTCCGGCATCCGGCACCGCCCGGCCACCACGCTCACGGACACGCTGACCTCACAGGACCCGGTCGCGCAGGCGCTGTGGCAGGCGCAGCGCGAGCGGACGCTTGCCTCCATTAAGCGCATTCGCGCCGGTGTGCCGCACCCGCGACTCGCGCTTCACGACCCCTGGGCGCTCCGGGCTCTGGTCATGGTGATGCTGGTCGCGACCTTCTTTGCCGCGGGTGACGAGCGTGCGATGCGCCTTGGCGCCGCCTTCGACTGGAACGGGGTGCTGGCGCCGGCCAATGTTCGCGTCGATGCCTGGGTCACGCCGCCGCTCTACACGGGTAGGCCGCCGGTCATCCTGTCGGCCGCCAACAAGGAAGCCGCGGCGCTGCCCGCCAGCGGCCCGCTTGCCGTTCCCGCCGGCTCGACCCTGATCGTGCGCTCCTCCGGCGGCAATTTGGATGTCGCCGTCTCCGGCGGCCTCAAGGAGGTCGCCCCGGCCGAAGCCAGCCCCAAGGGGACCAACGAAAGGCATTTCGCGATTTCCGGCGACGGCACCGCGCATGTCCGGGCGCCCTCCGGCCAGCCGCAATGGGCCTTCGCCGCCACGCCGGATCGTCCGCCGACGATCGCGCTCGCGAAGGACCCGGAGCGCCAGGCGCGCGGCGCGCTCCAGCTCTCCTACAAGATCGAGGACGATTACGGCGTCACCGGCGCCGAGGCGAAATTCGCCCCGCGGCCGACCGACGCCAAAGATGGTGCCAAGGATGGCCCCAAGGATGGTCCGAAGGCCGCCGCCGGTGATGGCGACAGCACGGCGCCGCGGCCGCTGTTCCAGCCGCCGAAATTCCCGCTCGCGCTGCCGAATGCGCGCACCCGCAACGGCGTCGGGCAATCCGTGAAGGATCTCAGCGAGGATCCCTATGCCGGCGCCGAGGTCACGCTGACGCTCACGGCCAAGGACGAGGCCGGCAACGAGGCCGCCAGCGAGCCGTTCAACATGCGCCTGCCCGAGCGGCTCTTCACCAAGCCGCTGGCCCGTGCATTGATCGAGCAGCGCCGCATCCTCGCGCTCGACGCCAACAAGAATTCGGACGTCTATGCCGCGCTCGACGGGCTGATGATCGCGCCCGAGATGTTCACGCCGGAGCCGGGACAATATCTCGGACTGCACAGCGTGGCCCGGCAGCTCGAAGCGGCGCGTACCGACGATGCCTTGCGCGAGGTCGTGGCGAGCCTGTGGGCGCTTGCGGTGACGATCGAGGACGGCAAGATCTCCGACGTCGAGAAGGCGTTGCGCGCGGCTCAGGAAGCGCTGAAGCAGGCGCTGGAGCGCGGCGCGAGCGACGAGGAGATCAAGAAGCTCACGCAGGATCTGCGTCAGGCGCTGAACGATTTCATGCGTCAGCTCGCCGAGCAGTTCCGCAACAACAATGACCCGCAGCAGCTGGCGCGGCCGCTCGATCCGAACACCAAGATCCTGCGTCAGCAGGATCTGCAGAACATGATCGATCGGATGGAGCGCCTGTCGCGCTCCGGCGACAAGGATGCGGCCAAGCAGTTGCTCGACCAGCTCCAGCAGATGCTGGAAGGCCTGCAGATGGCGCAGCCGGGGCAGTCCGGCGAGAGTGACATGGAGCAGGCGCTCAATGAGCTCGGCGACATGATCCGCAAGCAGCAGCAATTGCGCGACAAGACGTTCAAGCAGGGCCAGGATTCCCGGCGCGACCGCTCGCGCGGCAAGCAGCAGCAGGGCGATCAGTCCATGTCGGAGCTGCAGCAGGACCAGCAGGGACTGCGCGACCGCCTGAAGAAGCTGCAGGACGAGCTTGCCAAGCGCGGCCTCACTCAGAAGGGGCAGAAGGGTCAGCAGGGCCAGAAGGGCCAGAAGGGTCAGCAAGGCGAGCAGGGCCAGCCCGGCCAGAACGGCGATCAGGATGGCGACCAGGGCGATGACGGCAGCCTGGATGCAGCCGACGGTGCCATGGGCGATGCCGGATCAAAGCTCGGCGAGGGTAATGCCGACGGCGCCGTGGACTCGCAGGGCAAGGCACTCGACGCCATGCGCAAGGGTGCGCAGAAGATGGCCGAGGCGATGCAGCAGGGCGATGGCGACGGCCAGGGCGACGGCCCCGGCCAGCGTGCCGGCCGGCAGCAGAGCGGCGGCAACCAGACCGATCCGCTCGGCCGGCCGCTGCATGGGCGCGAATATGGCGACGATTATACAGTCAAGATTCCCGGCGAGATCGACACGCAGCGTGTCCGCCGCATTCTCGAAGAGCTCCGCCGCCGTCTCGGCGATCCTTCGCGGCCGCAGATCGAGCTCGACTATCTCGAGCGGCTGCTGAAGGAGTTTTAACTCCACACTCGGTGTCATCGCCCGGCTTGGCCGGGCGATCCAGTACGCCGAGACCGCAGTGATTGAATCGAGAAGCAGCGGCGTACTGGATGCCCCGCCCCCCGTGCGCAATTGCGCACTAGGCGGGGCATGACAGCGGCATGTGTGGCGAATGCCGACGCTAGCCCTTCTTCGCCGCCAGCGCGTCGGCGACCGCCGTGCGGATATCGGCGACCGAGAACGGCTTGGTCACGACGTCATGCACCAGCGCGTTCAGGTTCGAGGCGCGCTCGCGCTGGTCGGCGAAGCCGGTCATCAGCAGGATGGTCAGGTCGGGAAAATCGCGCGCCGCGGAGAGCGCCAGCGCGATGCCGTCCATCACCGGCATCTGGATGTCGGTGAGCAACAGGTCGAAGGCGCCATCCTCGCGGGTCAGGATCTCCAGCGCCTCTGCGCCGTCCTGGGCGGTGACGGTCTCGTGGCCGTCCATGGCAATGGCGCGCGCCACCAGCGCGCGCATCGAATCCTCGTCGTCGGCGATCAAGATCTTCGGCATGAGACGAACCTTGGTATCAACCTCCCCTGGGGGGCGATTATACGCTGCCGCCGGCAATGTCGCGCCGGTTGAAGAAACGAACGTCGATGTTGCGGCCTTCCGGCGGCGGTGAGGCCAGGCGCGAGCGGAAGAAGGCGCGCTCACCTGGCCGCAGCACGGTCTGCTCCAGCACCGCATTCCAGGCATAGATCTCCGCGCCCTGGGCGTCGCGCACGGCAAAACGCAGCCGCGGAATGTCGAGCGGCTTCTTGCCCTCGCCGACGATGACGCCCTCGATCACCAACACCTGTTTACCGTCCACGGTCTCGCTGGAGAGCTTGACGTCCTTGAAGGCGAGACCCCGCAAGTTCACCTCGAGCCCGACCATCTTGTAGAACGCTGCCGTCTGCGGCAGCAGCCGCACCACGTCGCCGCGCCAGAGCACCAGTGCCAGCACCAGCGCGCCCATCGCGGCGCAGGCGGTCGGCAGGCCAAGATAGGATTTGCGCGGAGCTGTGGTGGCGACCGGGCGGCTCACCCGCGCGCCGCGGCGGGGGAACAGGCTGCGGAACCAGGACTGGTGTTGCGCGCCGACGGCCTCCTCTTCGGCCTGCCGGGCCGCTGCCGACCATTCGTCCTCAGTCTCGCGGGTCTCCTCATCCGGCCAGTCGCTGGCGATCGAGGGACTATCGACGACCGGCGTATCAGTGGCGCCGTCGTCCTTGGCATAGGAGTTCCATTGTTCGGCGAGGTCGGACTGGTCGTCGGCTCGGCTGGCCGCGGCCATGGCCGGAACGGACGCCTCCTCGATAGCATCCTCGGCGTGGGCGATCCAGGTCTCCTTGCAGCGGGAGCAGCGGACCGCCCGCCCGTTCGCCCCAAGGCTCGCGAGCTTGATGGCGTAGGATGTCATACAATGGGGGCAGACGATATGCATGGACGAGCCTTGATGCATGAACGAAGGTCTTGACGATGCCACGGTCGCGGAGACCGGGCGCCCCTTATGCTACTGGGCGACCGTTAACGAACCGGAAACCATAACGGCGGCAAAACCCGTTGATCGCGTATGGCGGAGCGCCGCAAGGCGGCCCGCGCCTCCTCTCGAACGGAGCTGAGCTTGGTTCGGTTCGAAAATGTCGGATTGCGTTACGGTCTGGGGCCGGAGATTTTGCGCGACCTCACCTTCCAGATCCCCGCGCATTCCTTCCAGTTTCTCACCGGACCGTCCGGCGCCGGCAAGACGTCGCTGCTGCGCCTGTTGTTCCTGTCGCATCGACCGACGCGGGGCCTCGTCAATCTGTTCGGCCACGACATCTCGCAGCTCGGCAAGGACGAGATCGCAGACCTGCGCAAGCGCATCGGCATCGTACTCCAGGATTTTCGCCTGCTCGATCACATGACGACCTATGAGAACGTCGCGCTGCCATTCCGCGTCATGGGCCGCAGCGAGTCGAGCTACCGCAAGGAGGTGATCGATCTGTTGCGCTGGGTCGGCCTCGGCGACCGCATGGACGCGCTGCCGCCGATCCTGTCGGGCGGCGAGAAGCAGCGCGCCGCGATCGCGCGCGCCGTGATCTCGCGGCCGCAGCTGCTGCTCGCGGACGAGCCGACCGGCAGCGTCGATCCGACGCTCGGCCGTCGGCTGCTGCGGTTGTTCATCGAGCTCAACAAATCAGGCACCGCCGTCATCATCGCGACCCACGACATCGGCCTGATGGACCAGTACGAGGCGCGGCGCCTGGTGCTGCACCAGGGACGGCTGCACGTCTATGAGTAGGCTGGACGAGCGCGGCGTGCTGGTCGATCTCGGGCAGGAGCGTCCGCAGCTTCCGGCCAAGGCGCGCAACATGTCGCCGATCGTGCCGCGCGCCTCGATCCACGGCAGAGCGCTGCTCGCGGTGGTCGCCATCATGACGTTCCTCGCCTCGATGGCCACGGGCACGGTGCTGCTGGTGAGTGCCTCCGCCGCCGAATGGCAGTCGGATGTCGCGAGCGAAATCACCATCCAGATTCGTCCGCAGGCCGGCCGCGATCTCGATCGCGACACCGCCGCCGTGGCGGAAGCGATGCGCACGCAAGCCGGCATCGTCGAGGTCAAGCCGTTCACCAGGGACGAGAGCGGCAAGCTGCTCGAGCCCTGGCTCGGCACCGGCCTGTCGATGGACGATCTGCCGGTGCCGCGCATGATCATCGCGCGCGTGCAGCCGGGCACGCCGCTCGATCTCGGCGCCTTGCGCGCGCGCGTGGCGCAGGTCGCCCCTAGCGCCAGCGTCGACGATCACCGCGCCTGGATCGAGCGCATGCGCCTGATGACGAACGCCACCGTGCTGGCCGGCCTCGGCATCCTCGCGCTCGTCATCGTCGCAACCATCATCTCGGTGTCGTTCGCGACGCGCGGCGCAATGGCGGCGAACCGTCCGATCGTCGAGGTGCTGCATTTCGTTGGCGCCGGCGACCGCTACATCGCCAACCACTTCCTGCGTCATTTCCTCAGGCTGGGCCTGGAGGGCGGCGTGATCGGCGGCGGTGCCGCCATGCTGATGTTCGGCTTCTCCGAGTCCATCGCAGGCTGGTTTTCCGGGACTCCCGTCGGCGACCAGTTCGCCGCGCTGCTCGGCACCTTCTCGCTGCGCCCTTCCGGCTACATCGTGCTCGCGGTTCAGGCCGTCCTGATCGGCGCCATTACCGCAGTCGCCTCGCGCCAAACGCTGTTCGCGACATTGAATGATGTTGATTGAGTTTCTTTTCTTCCCTTCTCCCCTTGTGGGAGAAGGTGGCGCGAAGCGCCGGAGGAGGGGTTCTGTCCACGCGTACAGATGTCGAGGTGAATGCGCGGAGAGAACCCCTCACCCGTCTCGCCGCTTTCGCCATAGCCGATGCAAAGCATCGGCATTCTTAAGAACGGCGGCCGGCGGCCGCCTATGCGACCCTCTCCCACAAGGGGAGAGGGTGAAGAAACCGGACTCCACTTCGCCTCAAAACGTCATAAAATCAGATCGGGAAGGGATCACCGACATCGCATGAGCTCGCCGACCGACGATCGATCGCCGAAACTGCCGCGCGGCTGGCTGCGCGCGGCAATCGTGTCGACGATCGCGCTCGCCTTCGTCGGCGCGGCGGCGGGCTTCATTGCGTTCCTGGCGCAATTGCGCGGGGCCGAGAAAGTACCCGATCGCAAGGCGGACGGCATCGTGGTCCTGACCGGCGGCTCCTCGCGGGTATCGGACGCGATGGAGCTGCTGGCTGCCGGCTACGGCAGGCGGCTCCTGATTTCCGGCGTGCATCCGACCTCGACGGCGAACGACATCTCCCGCACCTTGCCGGAGAATCAGTCCTTCATGACCTGCTGCGTCGACCTCGACCGCACCGCGCTCTCGACCCGCGGCAACGCCGCGGAGGCGCGGCGCTGGGCCGAGGGGCGCCGGTTTACGTCTCTGATCGTGGTTACCTCGAACTATCACATGCCGCGCGCGCTGGTGGAATTCTCGCATGCGATGCCGCGGACGACGCTGATCCCGTTCGCGGTGGTCGGCGAAAAATGGCGCGAGGAGCCGTGGTGGATCTCAGGCTCGACGCTGCGGCTGCTCCTGTCCGAATACGTCAAGTACCTTGCGGCCGAGCTCAGGGTGCGGCTGGAGGATTTCGGGATTGACCTTTGGCCTGAGATGTCGGAGCAGCCTGCAGGTCAGCAACCGAAGCGGCCCGCCACCGCGCAGGCCAATTGATCGGACCATCGATGTTCCTGATTTTCCTGCGATCGCTCGTATTCAACGTGCTGTTCTACGCCGTGCTGGTCTGTCTGGCGATCGTTGCGCTGCCGACCTTTGCACTGCCGCCGCGCGCCATGCTGACGGTGGCGCAATGGTGGGCCAACGCCACGCTGGTCCTGATGCGCCTGGTCTGCAACATCAAGGTGGAATTCCGCGGGGTGGAGAAGATCCCGACAGGACCGCTGCTGATCGTGGCCAAGCATCAGTCGTTCTGGGAGACCTTCGTGCTGCCGGGTTTCTTCAACCGGCCGATCTTCATCCTCAAGCGCCAGCTGATGCAGATCCCGGTGTTCGGCCAGTTCCTGGTCAAGACCGGGATGATCGCGATCGACCGCAATGCCGGCGTGAAGGCGCTGCTCGAGATGACGCGGCGCGCGCGCGAGGCGGTGCGCAGTGGAAAGCAGCTCGTGATCTTTCCGGAAGGCACGCGCCGTGCGCCGGGCGCGCCGCCCGATTACAAGACCGGCTTTGCGCAGATCTATTCCTCCTGCGGCGTGCCGTGCCTGCCGATCGCGCTCAATTCCGGCCTGTTCTGGCCGCGCCGCACCTTCATGCGCTATCCGGGCACGCTGGTGGTCGAGTTTCTCGAACCGTTGCCGCCGGGCCTGCCGAAGGACGAGTTTCTCGCACGCGTGCAAGCGGCGATCGAGGACGCGACCGCCCGGCTCGTCGAAGCAGGACGGAAGGAGCAGGAGCAGTTGATCGGCTCGGCGCCGAGCTACGCGCCGACCGGCTAAAGCGCGATGAGATTGGGATGAATCTTCATCGCGCTTTAGGTTGTTGTTTACGCATGATCTTTCCGGAAAACCGCTTCGCACTTTTCCGGGTCATGCTTTAGCGGCTTTCCCGATCCTGGTCCCGAGCCGCCGCGTGCAGGGAATGCGCATCACCGTGCAGCATCAATGCAAGCTGATGCAGCTGCGTGTCGCGAAAGCCTTCGGCCTCGATCGCCTTCACCGTCGCGGTGACGTAGTCGCGGTTGGCGCCGGACTGGCCGTGGCCCTGGACGACATGGCGGTGCTGCTCGGCCAGCGAGAGGCGGCCGGCATATTGCACATGACCGCGGTCGACGACGTAAGCGAGAGCGGCGACGCGCTGGCGTGCATCGTTCTCCAGCCACACCGAGCGCATCACCTCGCGATAGACCGAGGTGACCTGCTCGCGTGCGCGCAAATATGCGACCACTTCGGCACGGTTCTTCTCGGCGACGCGGAAGGCGATGCCGCGGCAGGCGCCGCCGCGGTCGAGTCCGAGCACCAAGCCCGGCTTCTCCGGCGTGCCGCGATGCACGAAGGAATAGACGCAGAGCGCGCGATGCTCGCCGACCAGCCGCGCCGGGACGCGCTCCTCGAAATCGAAGCCCGGCCGCCACATCAGCGAGCCGTAGCCGAACACCCAGAGGTCGCCCTTGGCTGTGGTGACGGAGGGGAGGGTGATTTCGGACATTTCGGGGACGGCTACCAGAACCCTGCGCCCAAGCGAAGCGATTTCTGCGCCTTTCGTCGCAGGCCCGCCCCGCTTACATTTGCCTGAATCTGGCGTCAAAGGGTCGCCGCATGTCCAATATGACCGTTGCCACTGGCCGCCGCTCCCGCTGGGGCCTTTTCATCGCCCCCGTTCTCGTCCTGGTCCTCGCCGTCGGCTGGACCTGCTTCTGGTTCTATGCGGCGTGGCAGGCCGAAATCGTCGCCGACGCCTGGCGGGCGCAGGAGGCCAAGGCCGGCCGCATCTATGATTGTGCCAAGCGCTCGATCGCCGGCTTCCCGTTCCGCTTCGAGGTCCAGTGCTCCGGCGCCAGCGTCGCCCTGGTCTCGCAGAACGCGAGCAAGACGCCGTTCACGGCCAAGCTCGACAACATCCTGGTCGTGGCCCAGGTCTACGACCCCAAGCGCATCATCGCCGAATTCGCAGCGCCCGCCACGCTGATCGACGGCATTACGCAAAACACCTTCACCGTGAATTGGAGCAAGGGCCGCGCCAGTGTGGCGGGTCTGCCGGCTGTGCCGGATCGCGCTTCCATCGTGTTCGACGACCCCAGCCTCAACCGTCTCGATGGCAGCGTGCAGGTGCCGCTTGCGCGCGCCAAGCAGGTTGAGCTGCACGGGCGCCTTGCCGATGGCTCGCCGGCCGATCATCCGGTGATCGAGACCGTGCTCCATGTCGCGCAGGGCAGCATCCAGGGCGTGCATCCGCTGCTCGCCGAGCCGTTCGAGGCGGACACCCGCGCCAAGATCACCGGCCTCTCCGACCTCACGCCCAAACCGTGGCCGCAGCGCTTCCGCGAGATCCAGGCCGCCGGCGGTCACATCGAGATCGTGCAGTCGCGCATTCAACAGGGCGAGATGATCGCGGTCGCGGCCGGCACGCTCGGCCTGTCGCCCAACGGCCGGCTCGACGGCGAATTGCAGATGACGGTGACCGGCCTCGAGCGCGTGATCCCGGCGCTCGGCATCGAGAAGATGCTGGAGGAGGGCGTACCGCAGGCAACGCTCGATCGCCTCGCGCCCGGCGTGAAGTCGCAGGACCTGAATAATCTGTTCGGCGCGCTCGACCGCGCCGTGCCGGGCCTCGGCAAGGTCATCAAGCAGAACGCCAATGCCGGCGTTGCCGCCGGCATCAATTCGATCGGTACCGAGAGCACGCTGGAAGGTAAGAAAGCGCGGAGCTTCCCGCTGAAATTCGTCGACGGTGCCGTGCTGCTCGGCCCGGTCAAGGTCGGCCAGATCCCGCCGCTGTATTAGGTGGCTCCCGTAGCCCGGATGGAGCGCAGCGCAATCCGGGGTTCTTGATCACAGCTGGCACTGTCCCGGATTACGCTTGCGCTCCATCCGGGCTACGCAGCATTGTCCGGGCTACAGGCTCACGGCTTCTTCAGCGCCGCATGCGGCCGGCCGAAATCGGGCGCGGCGGAATCCTGGCCGATCTCGACGATGCCGCGGCGGATGGCGCGGGTGCGGGTGAAGTGGTCGAACAGCGCCTCCCCGTCGCCGCGGCGGATCGCGCGGGTGAGTTTTGCCAGATCCTCGGTGAAGGTGCCGAGCATCTCCAGCACGGCCTCCTTGTTGGCGAGGAAGACGTCGCGCCACATCGTCGGATCGGACGCCGCGATGCGGGTGAAATCGCGAAAACCGCCGGCGGAGAATTTGATCACCTCGGATTCCGTCACCTGCGCCAATTCGTCGGCGGTGCCGACGATGGTGTAGGCGATCAGATGCGGCAGGTGGCTGGTGATCGCGAGCACGAGGTCGTGATGATCCGGCGTCATCACCTCGACCTTGGCGCCCATCGCCGCCCAGAACGCGCGCAGGTGCTCCGTCGCCGCTGCGTCGCTGCCATCAGGCGGGGTCAGGATGCACCAGCGGTTGATGAAGAGCTCGGCAAAGCCCGAATCCGGGCCGGAATGCTCGGTGCCCGCCACCGGATGCGCCGGCACGAAATGAATGCCGCCCGGCAGATGCGGGGCCATGTCGCGGACCACAGCGCCCTTGACCGAGCCGACGTCGGAGACGATCGCACCCGGCTTGAGATGCGGCGCGATCTCCTGCGCTACGGGTCCGCAGGCGCCGACGGGAATGCAGAGGATGACGAGATCGGCATCCCTCACGGCCTCCGCATTGGTCGCCACCACCTGATCGACGATGCCGAGCTCGGCGACACGCGCGCGTGTCTTCTCCGAGCGTGCGGTGGTGACGATTTCACCGGCAAGCCCCTGGAGCTTCGCAGCGCGGGCGATCGAGCCGCCGATCAGGCCGAAGCCGATCAGCGCCACGCGCTGGAAGTGCGCCTGCGCGCTCATTTGCCGCCCATGAAGTCGCGCAAGCCTTCGACGACGAGGCGGTTGGCCTCCTCAGTGCCGATGGTCATGCGCAGCGCATGCGGCAGGCCGTAGTTCTTCAAGCCGCGCAGCACGAGCCCCCGCTTGGTCAGGAACGCGTCGGCGTCATCGGCGGTCGTGCCCTTGTCCGTCGGGAAATGGATCAGCACGAAATTGGCGACGCTCGGCGTCACCTTCAGCCCGAGCTTGCCGATCTCCTCGGTGAGCCAGTTGCGCCAGGTCTCGGTGAACTGCTTCGACATCGCCTGATGCGCGGTATCCTCGATCGCGGCGACCGCGGCATACATCGCCGGCGTCGACACGTTGAAGGGACCGCGGATGCGATTGACCGCGTCGATGACGTGCTCGGGCCCGAACATCCAGCCGATGCGCAGCGCTGCAAGACCGTGGATCTTGGAGAAGGTGTGCGTCACCACCGTGTTCTCGGTGGTGGCGACGAGCTCGATCCCCATCTCATAGTCGTTGCGCGAGACGTAGTCGCAATAGGCGGCGTCCAGCACCAGCAGCACGTGCGAGGGCAGGCCGGCGCGCAGCCGCTTGACCTCGTCGAACGGAAGATAGGTGCCGGTCGGGTTGTTGGGGTTGGCGAGCCAGACCAGCTTCGTCTTCGGCGTCACGGCCTTCAGGATGGCGTCGACGTCGGCGGTGAGGTTGGTCTCCTGGGCGATGACGTTCCTGGCGCCGACCGCCATCGTCGCGATCGGGTAGACAAGGAAGCCGTGCGTGGTCGAGATCGCCTCGTCGCCCTGGCTGAGATAGGTGTGCGCGAGCAGATTGAGGATCTCGTCCGAGCCGGCGCCGCAGATGATGCGGTTGGGATCGAGGCCGAACGAGCGGCCGATCGCCTCGCGCAGCACGCGCGAGGTGCCTTCCGGGTAGTCCTCCAGATGATCTGCCACGCGCTTGAAGGCTTCGATCGCCTTGGGCGAGGGCCCGAACGGCGTCTCGTTGGCGGAGAGTTTGAACACCTTGCGGCCCGGCTCCGGCACCGGGCTCTTGCCGGGCGTGTAGGGCGCAATATCGAGAATGCCGGGATTCGGCACGGGGCGGGACATCTTGGACTCCGGATAGGCTGGGCTGCTCGCGATTTTACGATTTCGGCCCGGTCGGGGGCACCGTATAGCGCGTTGCGTGGCTGCCGACGAGGGCCACAGAGCGCACCGAGGCCCCCGCCTCGATCAGGGCAGCCCTGATCTTGTCGATGCTGGTCGCGCCGGTGACCGAGACCAAGAGCGCCGCGCCGTCGAAGGCGGTATCGGGCACGGCCACGATCTCGGCGAGCGGCGACAGCGCGCGGGCGACCTCGGCGTTCCATCCGGAGACGCGCACGCTGAACGTCTCGACCTCCGTCACCAGGGCGCTGTCCGCGACGCGCGAGATCGCGAACACCGGCAAGGCGGCCGGATGATCGGCGCGCTCGATGAAGGGCATCCGCGCGATGATCTTCGGCGCGCCGTCGGCCTCCAGCTCCAGCCACCATGGCGTGCGGCTCGAGGTCGCCGAGACCATTGCCAGATCACCCTTGGATTTCGCTACCGCCTCGACCGCGGCCTGTGCGCTGAAATGCGCGACGTAAGGCACGGTGAAGCCGAAATTGAAGCGCACGGAATCGCGCATCGCCGCCTCGCTGGCCGAGATGTCGGCATGCACCGAGAACGGCGCCTGTACGTAAGTGAAGGTCGAGATGATGACGCGCCAGATGCTCTCGACCGTGTCGAGCGGCAGGATGCCGCGATGACGCTGCACGATCTCGCGCATCATGGCAGCCTCGCGCGCGGGCCGGAACGCCGAGCCGACCTCCTGGGTCTGCTTCACCTGGATCAGGCGATCGATGATCTCGCCGCGCTGCATGAGGAGGCGATGCATGCCCTCGTCAATCGCGTCGATCTCCTTGCGCAGTTCCTGAAGCGATGGTGGCGCGGGCGGACGTTGGGACATGTCTGGTCGTCGATCGTTCCGGTGGGGGATATCCTGATTAGGCAGTCGGGGCGGCGAAAGCAAAGAGAAATGACGTGCTTTGCGGGCGTCGCGGCAGAGGCGAATTGGGCCGATCCGGGCCGCGACTTGACGAAAACCGCCCAAGACGGTAGCTTTTGCCCGTTCCGTGGTCATTTGAGCCGGCCGGCTTGCAGCCACGTTAAAAAACTCGCTAAACAGGCCGGGGACGCTTCCGATCCCGGCCGAACCTATCGTTCAGGCCGGGTTTTTCATGGCCTGATGTCAGCGGCGCGGTCGAGCAGCCAGTCGCAAACGAGGTCGATGTCCGAGATGGGTAGCGTCAAGTCGATACCGAGTCCTGCGATCAGCGCCGATGAGCGATCGCACGAGGTGGATCATCCAAGCTCGCTGGTTGCGCATTTCGGCACCGAGCAGCCGCTGCGGCTCGATTGCGGCGTCGATCTCACCCCGTTCCAGATCGCCTACCAGACCTATGGCGAGCTCAATGCCGATCGCTCCAATGCGGTGCTGATCTGCCATGCGCTGACCGGCGACCAGCATGTCGCCAACGTACATCCCGTCACCGGCAAGCCGGGCTGGTGGGAGACGCTGGTCGGTCCCGGCCGACCCATCGATCCCAAGCACTACTTCATCATCTGCTCCAACGTGATCGGCGGCTGTATGGGCTCGACCGGGCCGGCGTCGATCAATCCGGCCACCGGCAAGGTCTGGGGCCTGGACTTCCCCGTCATCACCATTCCGGACATGGTGCGCGCGCAGGCGATGCTGATCGACCGGCTCGGCATCGACACGCTGTTTGCCGTCGTCGGCGGCTCGATGGGCGGCATGCAGGTGCTGCAATGGACCGCCGCCTATCCTAGCCGCGTGTACTCCGCGCTGGCGATCGCCTGCGCGACGCGGCACTCGGCGCAGAACATCGCCTTCCACGAGCTCGGCCGCCAGGCCGTGATGGCCGACCCCGACTGGCATGGCGGCGGCTATGCCGATCGCGGCATCCATCCGCATCGCGGGCTCGCGGTGGCGCGGATGGCGGCGCACATCACCTATCTCTCGGACGCGGCGCTGCACCGCAAGTTCGGCCGGCGCATGCAGGACCGCGAGCTGCCGACCTTCTCGTTCGACGCCGATTTCCAGGTCGAATCCTATCTGCGTTACCAGGGCTCGTCCTTCGTCGAGCGCTTCGACGCCAATTCCTATCTCTACCTGACGCGGGCGATGGACTATTTCGACATCGCCGCCGACCATGGCGGCGTGCTGGCCAAGGCCTTCGCCGACATCAAGACGCGCTTCTGCGTGGTCTCCTTCACCAGCGACTGGCTGTTTCCGACCTCGGAATCGCGCGCGCTGGTGCACGCGCTGAACGCTTCGAGCGCGCGCGTGTCATTCGCCGAGATCGAGACCGATCGCGGCCACGACGCCTTCCTGCTCGACGTGCCCGAATTCTTCGACATCTCCCGCGCCTTCCTGCAATCGGCTGGCAAGGCGCGCGGGCTCAACCTCGAGGACCGTTAGCGATGTCCGTGCAGGAAGTGCTGCCGCTGGACGGCGTTGCCGCCAGGCCGTCCGGTGATTATCGCGCCGATCATCGGCTGGTCGCCGAGATGGTCAAGCCGGGCTCGAAGGTGCTCGACGTCGGCTGCGGCGACGGCGATCTGCTTCAGCTGCTGGAGACCCGCGGCATCGACGGCCGCGGCATCGAATTGTCGCGCGAGGGCGTCAACCGCTGCGTCGCCAAGGGGCTCGCGGTGGTGCAGGGCGATGCCGACACCGATCTCGTCAATTATCCCGACGATGCCTTCGACTACGTGATCCTGTCGCAGACGCTGCAGGCGACGCGGCAGCCGAAGGTCGTGCTGGAGAACCTGCTGCGCATCGGCCGCCGCGCCATCGTCTCGTTCCCGAATTTCGGCTTCTGGAAGATGCGGCTCCAGCTCCTGATCGGCGGCCACATGCCGCGCACCGAGAATCTGCCGGCGACCTGGTACGACACCGCCAACATCCATTTCTGCACCATCAAGGATTTCGTGCAGCTCTGCGACGAGATCAACGTCAAGATGGAGCGCTCGGTCGCGCTCGATCTCTACGGCCGCCCGGTGCCGTTGAACTTGCCCTGGTGGGTGTGGAACATGTTCGGCGAGCAGGCGGTGTTCTTGCTGAGCCGCGGCGGGGGGAAGTAGTTTCTCTCCGTCATTCCGGGGCGATGCGAAGCATCGAGCCCGGAATCCATCGCGCCACAGCGTTTGCGGCCCGATGGATTCCGGGCCTGCGCCTTCGGCGCATCCCGGAATGCTAGTGGGAAACCAGCGACCGCGGGTCCCGCACCGGCCAACGTCCTGCTTCCACCAGCGTCACGAACCGCTCGACACTCTCGTTGAACAGCGCGGGCTCCTCCAGGTTCAGCACGTGGCCGGACTTCGGAAACATCGCGAGCCCCGCCGCGGGCAGGTGCTTCTTCAGGAACAGGCTGGCGCCCACGCAAGGCTCGTCCTCGTCGCCGCAGATGATCAGCGCGGGTGTTGCCGCGCCTCTGATCGCGTCCGTCATCGTGTAGATCGAGGGACGGCCGCCCTGGAATCCGCGCATGGTGCGCGCCGATCCCTTGGCATCGTGCCGCGCCAGTGCGGCGTAGAAATCGGCATGCCCGCGTGGATCCTTCACCAGGAACGGAATCCGGCTCGGCGCCTCGCGCGTGACTTTCGCGACCTCCACCGATCCCAGCGTCTCGAACTGCTCGGCATTGGCGCGGCACTGCGTGCGCCAGGTCTCCAGGTTCTCGAGCTCCGAGCCGGAGCCGACGCCGGCCAGCGTCATCGACAGTGCGCGCTGCGGCGCGTTCAACCCGATCTGCAACGAGGAATAGGCGCCCATCGAAAGACCGACGAGATGCGCGCGCTCGATGCCGAGATGATCGAGCACCGCAAGCCCATCGGTGTAGAAATGCGTGTAGGTGTAGACCTCGCCGTCAGGCACGTCCGACGGCGTGTAGCCGCGCGCCGAATAGGTGATGCAGCGATGGCCACGCGAGAAGTAGCGCATCTGCGGCTCCCAATTGGTGTAGTCGGCCGCGAACTCGTGCAGAAAAAGTATCGGCGTTCCCTGGCCCGCCTCCTCGAAATAGATGCGGACGCCGTCCCTGGTCGTGGCGTGGGGCATTAACCGTTTCCCTCTGTTTCAAGCCGTGTTCGAGGATCGCAGTTAATTCTGTTGTCGGCAATGCGGCAGCAGCGCCGAGCACAAACACAAAATCATTGCAGCCATTCGCGGGCGTTGCGTCTTTTTCTCGCCACATCGGGCGGCTTAACGGCCAAACGGATGTCGGCCATTGCACGGGCCGGCGGGAAGTGGGGGTGTCAAGAAGGATGAAGAATGTTCGAGTTGTTTGCGTCTCGCCTGTCGCGTTGTGTTGTCGCGCTGGCGCTGTTCTTCGCGGCGTTCGCCGTGTTCGTTTCTCCGGCCTCGGCACGGCCGTATCATCGTCATAGCGCAGAGCGGCACGGTTACGTGCATCACGCCAGACATCATCACCACCGTCACTATCGCCATCATGCCCGCAGTTCGCGCTTCGAGCGCAGCGCGGCGCAATTGCAGGCAAGCGGCTTCGCCGACACCCAGGCGAGCTATGATCCGAATGCCAATGCCAGCGGTGCCGGCATGAACGGAGGCTTCAGCGGAGGATCGGGTCTCGTCTCCGAGGCGCGCCGCCATATCGGCGGCAATCCGACCGGGCGCGGCCGCCTGTGGTGCGCGCGCTTCATGAACATGGTGCTGGAGCATACCGGCCATCGGGGCACCGGCTCCGACATGGCGAGCTCGTTCGCGCGCTACGGCACGCGCATCTCCGGACCGCAGGTCGGTGCCATCGCCGTGATGTCGCGCGGCCGCCGCGGCGGTCATGTCGGCATCATCACCGGCATCGACGCGCAGGGTAATCCGATCATGATCTCCGGCAACAACGGCAACCGAGTCCGCGAAGCCCCGGTCTCGCGCGGCAAGATCTATGCGTATGTGATGCCGAACTGAGCCTCGTCATTGCGAGGAGCGCTTGCGACGAAGCAATCCAGACTGTTTCCGCAGATGCATTCCTGGATTGCTTCGCTGCGCTCGCAATGACGGAGTATGTTGAGACGGAGTTAGCTCACAGCAGCTTCGGCTCTTCCACCGCCACCACATCGCCGACGCCGACGTCACCGTCGGCGATCACCTCGGCATAGATGCCGCAGTCCATATGGCCGAGATGGCGCGAGAGCGTGGGCGGGATTTCGAGATCGCGCTTGGCGGTCTCGGGGTCGACATTGGTGGCCGGGCAGCGGACGATGCGCTTGATCACCTTCAGTCTGGCCTGCCCGATCGCGAGCGTCTGGCCGACGAGGTCGAGCTCCGACCAGGCCGGCCAGCCTTTCACGTAGAGATTGGCGCGGAAGCGCAGCGGATGCACGGCGACGCCGCCGAGCATGGTCTCGATGGCGCGGACGCTGTCGAGATTGATGATGGAGACGACCTTGCGGGCGACGTCGGAGAAGCTGTGGTCGCGGCCGGAGAGAATTTTGGGCGGGCCCTTCAACTCGGGCTGAAAGTTCTCCGTGAAATAGGCCTCGATGGCGGCGCGCCCGGCGGCGGTCTCGAGATCGCCGCTGGCGACGATCTGGCCGTCCTTGCGGATGGTCAGCACATTGGTTTCGTCGTCGAACCGGCTGTCGAGCTCGGCCAGCCGCTCATTGCGCGCCAGCATCAGGAACTGGATTTTCGGCTTCCATTCGGGCGCCTCGGGGTCGAACCCGCTCGGGCCGTTCTCGATGGCGTAGCGGCGGTCGGCCGGCAGGGTCTGGCCGACCCGCAAAGGAACGTGCGACAGGCGCTCCGGCGTCAGGCCCTTGATCGGGTAGCGGTAGAGGCCGGTGATCTCGGCGGTATGGCTGACTGTCATGCCGCTACTTAAGGGATTCGGCCCGCCACCGCCAAGCCCGCCCGTCCGCGCACGAAATTGTGAAGTAGCCTCTTTCGCATCCGCAACCTGCTTCCCACATCTGGCCCAGGCCGGCGGCAACGCCGGCAAAAGACGACCGTTACCGGTTGAGAAACGTCAATGCGGTAATCGGAAACCCAATGAAGATGCCGTTTGGGGTGCCTTAGAGGACCCCGAGGGCAGGCCGAGGGACAGAAAAGATGAATATCGAGAAGTATACCGAACGCTCCAGGGGCTTCATCCAGTCCGCGCAGTCGCTCGCCATGCGCGAGGGGCACCAGCAGTTCTCAACCCTGCATGTGCTGAAGGTCCTCTTGGACGACAATGAGGGGCTCGCGGCCGGTCTGATCGACCGCGCTGGCGGCAATTCCCGCGCAATCCTGAAGGCGACCGAGGACGCCCTCAACAAGGTGCCGAAGGTCTCCGGCGGCGGTGCCGGGCAGATCTATCTCGCGCCCGAGCTGGCCCGCACTTTCGATGCGGCCGAAAAGGCCGGCGAGAAGGCCGGCGACAGCTTCGTCACGGTCGAACGGCTTTTGCTCGGGCTCACGCTGGAGAAGACCAGCGAGGCCGGCACCATCCTGAGCAAAGGCGGCGTCACGCCGCAAAACCTCAACGCGGCGATCGAGGCGCTGCGCAAGGGCCGCACGGCCGACAGTGCGACCGCTGAGAACGCTTATGATGCCCTGAAGAAGTATGCCCGCGACCTCACCCAGGCCGCGCGCGACGGCAAGCTCGATCCGGTCATCGGCCGCGACGAGGAGATCCGCCGCACGATTCAAGTGCTCTCGCGTCGGACCAAGAACAATCCCGTCCTGATCGGCGAGCCCGGCGTCGGCAAGACCGCCATCGCCGAAGGCCTCGCGCTGCGCATCGTCAACGGCGACGTGCCGGAGAGCCTCAAGGACAAGAAGCTGCTCTCGCTCGACCTCGGTGCATTGATCGCCGGCGCGAAATACCGCGGCGAGTTCGAGGAGCGGCTGAAGGCCGTGCTGCAGGAAGTGACCGGCAGCGAGGGCACCTTCATCCTGTTCATCGACGAGATGCACACGCTGATCGGCGCCGGCAAGGGCGACGGCGCGATGGACGCCTCCAACCTGCTCAAGCCGGCGCTCGCGCGCGGCGAGCTGCACTGCATCGGCGCGACCACGCTCGACGAATATCAGAAGCACGTCGAGAAGGACGCCGCGCTGGCCCGGCGTTTCCAGCCGATCTTCGTCAGCGAGCCCTCGGTCGAGGACACCATCTCGATCCTGCGCGGCTTGAAGGACAAGTATGAGCAGCATCACGGCGTGCGGATCACCGATTCCGCGCTTGTTGCGGCGACGACGCTGTCCAACCGCTACATCACCGACCGCTTCCTGCCTGACAAGGCGATCGACCTCATGGACGAGGCCGCGGCGCGGCTGAAGATGCAGGTCGATTCCAAGCCGGAAGAGCTGGATTCGCTCGACCGCGAGATCATCCGGCTCAAGATCGAGCAGGAGGCGCTGAAGAAGGAAAGCGATGTCGGCTCCAAGTCCCGGCTCCAGACCCTGGAGAAGGACCTGGCCGAGCTCGAGGAGAAGTCGGCGGCGCTGACGGCGCGCTGGAGCGCGGAGAAGAACAAGCTCTCCGACGCCCAGAAGCTGAAGGCCGAGCTCGACGGCTTGCGTGTCGAGCTCGCCAATGCGCAGCGGCGCGGCGAATTCCAGAAGGCCGGCGAGCTGGCCTATGGACGGATCCCGCAGCTCGAGAAGCAGCTTGCCGATATCGAAGCCAAGGAGAACTCGGGCGAGATGATGGAGGAGGCGGTCACCGCCAACCACATCGCGCAGGTGGTCTCGCGCTGGACCGGCGTGCCCGTCGACAAGATGCTGGAAGGCGAGAAGGAGAAGCTCCTGAAGATGGAGGAGCAGCTCGGCAAGCGCGTCGTCGGCCAGGCCGAGGCCGTGCGTGCGGTCGCAACCGCCGTGCGCCGCTCGCGTGCCGGCTTGCAGGACCCGAACCGCCCCACCGGCTCGTTCATGTTCTTAGGGCCGACCGGCGTCGGCAAGACCGAGCTGACCAAGGCTCTCGCGGAGTACCTGTTCAACGACGAGACCGCGATGGTCCGCCTCGACATGTCCGAATACATGGAGAAGCACTCGGTCTCGCGGCTGATCGGCGCGCCTCCGGGCTATGTCGGCTATGACGAGGGCGGCGCGCTCACCGAGGCGGTGCGGCGCCGACCCTACCAGGTGGTGCTGTTCGACGAGATCGAGAAGGCGCATCCTGATGTCTTCAACGTGCTGCTGCAGGTGCTCGACGACGGCCGCCTGACCGATGGCCAGGGCCGCACCGTCGACTTCCGCAACACGCTGATCATCATGACCTCGAACCTTGGTTCGGAATATCTGGTGAACCAGCCGGAGGGCGAGGACACCTCGGCCGTGCGCGAGCAGGTGATGGGAATGGTGCGGGCGCACTTCCGCCCCGAATTCCTCAACCGCGTCGACGAGATCATCCTGTTCCACCGGCTGCAGCGCAGCGAGATGGGCCGCATCGTCGAGATCCAGTTCGCGCGGCTGCAGAAGCTCCTGACCGATCGCAAGATCGTGCTGACGCTCGATGCCGCGGGCCGCGACTGGCTCGCTGCCAAGGGCTGGGATCCCGCCTACGGCGCAAGGCCCTTGAAGCGGGTGATCCAGCGCTACCTCCAGGACCCGCTCGCCGAGATGATCCTCGCCGGCGACGTCAGGGACGGCGACAATGTCGCGATCTCGTCCGAAGGCAATGTGCTGACCTTCAACGGCAAGGCGCCGCAGACCGCCGAGATCACCCAGTTCGAGGCGCCGGTGGCGAAGCGGAAGCTGAACTGATGAAATACACGCCCTCCGCGCCAACCTCGCGGAGGGCGTTTTCAATCCGCTAAAAACGCGTCCACCACTGCCTGATCGCGGTCGTAGACCCAGCATTCGCTCAGCAGGCCTTCACGCACGGCATAGACCAGCAACCGTTCCAGTTCAGCCGTGCGACCGTCCCGGCTGAATGATTCCCGTGCGAGAATGGCGCCGCGCCGCGGCCCGGCCATGACGTCATCGATGGCGAGCAGTTTTCGGTTGGAGCGGCGTGCGACCTCGGCCAGAATGGCAAGCGCGGCCGCCTTGCCGTGGTGAGTGCCGGCGAGCGGGTTATGGCCGGCATAGTGCAGCATGAATTCATCGTGGTAGCAGGCGGCGATCGCGGCGCGGTCACCGGCCTGCCAGGCGGTCGCGTAGCGCGTGACGGCGGCGCGGATCGCGGCGATTGGTGCGGCGTCATCTACCAGAACTCTGTCCATCGATATGATCTCCCGGGTCATCGGCAGCGCTGTGCCGGTGCGCTATGATGAGGCATGACCTCGCCTTCCGGCTTTCAGGAACTGGCTATCAGCACGCCGCCCAGCGGCGGACCAAAGAGGGCGCGGATGCTCGATTGGGACGCGCGGGTGCTCTATCTCGGTCCAGCCTTCGGTCTGACGCCCCACCGCAATGCCACCGGCGTGCTGGCCGTCGCGCTCGACGGGGCGATAGGCGTAGCTAACGATCCGAGGGCGCGCTCACCGTCTTATCGCGAGACCCGCAGCGTGCTGATCATGCCCAACAGTCTGCACCATCTCCGCATCGATGCTGGACGGATGGCCTTCCTCTATGTCGATCCCCTCGGCCGCGATATCGAGGCGCTTCGCTCACGAATGAAGGAGGTCGGATCGAGGGCCGCGTTCGACATGATCGACGAGAGGTCGGTCGTCGCGCTGTTCGGCGCCATCGCGGAGCGACGCCTCGCATCTGAGGACGCGCAGCAAGCAGCCCGCGATATGCTTGGGATCGGATCAAGTCCGCAGCCAGATGCAAGAATTGCCGCCGCCATCGAGCGGATGCGCGAGCAGCCCAGCGGTTCGCACACCCTTGCTGAACTCGGCCGCAGGGCCGGACTTTCGTCCTCGCGCTTCCTGCATCTTTTCAAGGACGTCACGGGTGTGCCGCTCCGCCGCTACCGGATCTGGTCCCGGATCGGCGCTGCCGCGCGGGCGGTCGCACAAGGCCAATCGCTGACCGAGGCCGCGCATGACGCGGGCTTTTCCAGCTCCGCGCATTTCAGCACGGCCTTCCGCGACATGTTCGGTATGATGCCGTCGGAATTGTTCGCACGGGTGCGTGCGGGTTAACGTCTTCAACGTGCTGTTGCAGGCGCTCGGCGACGGCCCGCTGGCCGAGGGCCAGGGCCGTACCGTCGATTCCGCGACATGCTGATCATCATGGCCTCGAACCTCGGTCCGAGTATCTCGTGAACCAGCCGGAGGGTGAGGATCTGAAATGAAAGCCGCCCCGGAGGGTCACCTCTCCGGGGCGTCCTGTTTTGCTGTCTGGCTAGTTGCCAGGGGCCGAGGCGGAGCGCGGCTCGACGCCGTCCTCCTCGTCCTCCTCCAGCTCCGACAAAATATCCACCAGCTCGCGCACCCGGCCCTGCGCCAGCGGGCGCAGATCGTTGATCATCGGCTCATCGTTGGCGAGCCAGGCCTGGGCCTCAGCAAGCTCCTCAGCGGTCGCGCCGGTCCCGATGATCTGGGCAATGGTGACGTCATCGGCGCGGTCCACGGCCTTGACGACATCGTCGCGTGAGAGGCGCGTCATGAGCGATCCTCCTGCTGGCTTCCGTCAGCGTCTAACCGGGGAACCGGCGTGACGGTTCCCGCCAGTCCCGTGCACGTAGCTCCTACTTCTTCACCACCTTGTAGATCGCATTCTCGACATCCGAGCTGACGTAGATCGCGCCCGTCGCGCCGACTGCGACGCCGGTGGGGATATGCGTCGGCAAGCCGCCGGGGGCGCCGGTCAGGCCGATCGGGAGATTGGCTGCGATCTCGGTGACCTTGCCGGATTCCGGCATGATCTCGATCAGCCGCTTGGCGCCGACTTCGGCGACGATCAGCTTGCCGTCGCCGGTGCGCGCGATGCCTTCTGGCATCTTCAGATCCTTGGCGATCACGGTCTTTTCGCCGGTGCTGTTGATTTTGGAGATGATGCCAGCAAAAGCCTCGGTGACGTAAACCTCGTCGCCGGCCCCGCGGACGAGACCCATCGGACCCTCGAGCGCGCCGATCAGCGTGGTGCGATCCTTGCCGTGCTCGCCGCTCACCTTGACCAGCGACTTGGTGCCGAGCTCGGCTACCAGGATGCTGCCGTCCGCGAGCACGACCGCGTCATGCGGCGCCTTGAAGTCGTGCAGCATGTCGCGCGTCGCGCCGGTCTTGCCGTCGATCACCTGCACGGTGCCGGTGAACCAGCTCGACAGGACCACGTCGTTGCCCTTCGCCGTCGCGCTCATCGGATATTCGAGCGTCGTGCCAGCGGCGTGCATGCGCGCCTTTTCGGTGACCTCGCCGGTCACGCCGTCCACCGTGCGATAGGCGAACAGGTCGGCGACGTGGATCGTGTCCTTGCCGTTCTCCGAGGTGACGCCGATGCCGCCGGGCAAAGCGAGCTTGCCGATGATGATCTGCTTGGCATGACCGGTCGCGGGATCGACCTCCTGGATGCCGTTGTCGGCCATGTTGGAGACGTAGATGCGGTCCTTGTCGTCGATGACGAGATTGTCCAGCGACGGCTTCAGCTGCGCGACCATGGTCTTGGCGCCCGATTTGGGATCGACCCGGACGAGCTGGCCGAGCGCGGTGTCGATCACGACGAGATTGCCCTTGGAATCGAAGTTCACGGCGGCCGGGATCTTGAAGCCGTCGGTGACGACACTCAGCTCGGCCTTGTCGACGTCGACCCTTGCGACCTGGCCCTTGAACCACAGCGGACCATAGAGCTTGTCGTCGGGACCGAACTCGAAGCCGTTGAGGCCGCCCATCTTCTCCATGATCTGGCGGGGCGGTTTGACGCCCTCGACGTCGATCTCGTAGAGCGCATCGCCGAGGAAAACGGTGGTGGCGTAGAGCCTGCCGTCCTTGCGGAAGGCGAGCGAGTTGATGCCGGGCAGGCCGCTCGCGAGCTTCTTGATCGGACCGTCGCCCTTGCGCGCATAGAGATCGCCGGCGAGGAAGCCGGTCCAGGCCATGGTGCCGTCGGGTGCGAACGCAATGTCGTCGGCCATCCCCACCGGTGCCGGGATCGCGACCTTGGCGCTGCCGCCGGCAATGTCGACCTCGTAGAGCGCAGCGCCCGCGACGCTGCCGGCAAACAAATGGCCGGCCTTGTCGACACCGAGCCCGTGCACACCATGTAATGCCGAGCCCGGCACGAGTCTCGTGACCTCCCAGCTGTCGGCCGATGCGCTCGTTGTGGCGAACAGCGCAGCAATCAGGGCTGCGCAGGCGAGCCTGTTTCTCATGGCGTGACCTCCCATTTTTTGGAAAGTATTCGCCCGTCCTGCGGCTTTGGCAAACAAAACTTGACGTTGTGTCGCCGCGAAGCGGCCTCGCTGCGTAGCGTGCTCGTTTGAAATTCTGTTTGAAAACGCCGGCCGATATCGGCGCGTTGCCGGCTTACCGGTTGGTGACCTGCAGCGGCCCGCCGGTGGCGTCCGACATCCGGGCGATGGCGCCGCCGCGGCCGCTCATCATGCCGTCGAGCCGGTCGCGCTCCTTCTCGAAGCTTGCCAGCATCGGGCCCTCCAGCGAACGGCCGCGCGGCAGCTTCACGCGCATCGGATCGACGAAGCGGCCGTTGACGAGGATCTCGTAGTGGACGTGCGGGCCGGTCGACAGGCCGGAGGAGCCGACGAAACCGATCACCTGGCCCTGCCGCACCTTCTTGCCGGGCTCCATGCCCTTGGCGAAGGCCGACATGTGGCCGTAGGCGGTCTCGTAGCCGTTGGAATGCTTGATGCGGATGTACTTGCCATAGCCGCCCTCGGGGCCGGCCTTCTCGATCATGCCGTTGCCGGAGGCGAAGATCGGCGTGCCGTAGGAGGTGGACCAGTCGACGCCGGTATGCATCTTCACGTAGCCGAGGATCGGGTGGCGGCGGCCGCCGAAGCCGGAGCGCATGATGGCGTTGTTGACGGGCTTTCTGACCAGGAACTTCTTCGCGCTCTTGCCGGTCTCGTCGTAATAGTCGACGAGGCCGTCGTCGGGGCTCTGGTAGCGGTAGTATTTCTTGGTCTCGCCGCCGACGGTGAGCGAGGCGAACAGCACCTCGTTCTTCTCGGTCGCGGTCACGCCCTCGTCCTCGCCCGCGTAGAACACGTCGAATGAATCTCCGGGCTGCACCTTGCGCTGGAAATCGACGTCGTAGGAGTAGATCTTGATCATGTCCTCGATGACGGGCATCGGGACCTTGTTGCGGATCGCGGTCTCGTAGATGCTCTGGTAGAGCCGCACGCCGGAGCCGTCATCGTCATCCTCGTCGTCGCTGCTGGCGTTGGCCGCAGTATCGGCGACGGTATTCATGCTGGAGACGTCGACGGCGACGTATTTGCCGAGATCGGACAGCGCCGCGATCGCTTCCACCATCGTGTCGTTTGCAACCACGACGCGATAGGGCTGCAGGCGGGCGCCGGGGCTTGCGGGCGCCATCAGGATGCGGAGCTTCTCGCCTTCCTTCAGGCCGCCGTCGCGGCCGCGCGGTCCGAGCGTCGCGGTGATCGCCTTGATCTCGTCGGCATTGGCGCCGAGATCGCGCAGCACGCCGGCGACGCTGTCGCCCTTCTTGACCATGTGGACGCGTTCGCCGTTGGGATTGCCGCCGGTGATCTGCTCCTTGGTCTTGGGCAGCAGCGTGACGTTCTCCGGCACCACGCGCGTTTCGAAGCCGGCATAGGGATCGGACGGCGAGGCCTCGGCGGCGTAGGCGGTTCTCATGTCGGAAGGACCGGTCGCGCCGGAGATGTCGGCAGCCGTGTTGGCGAGCGAGGCGTAGCGCACCCCGCCATTGCCGCGCCAATTGGCGGCATCGCGCACCCGCATCAGGATGTCGTCGAGTGCCACCACCGCGGAAATCTTGGCCTTCGGCAGCACCGGCGACAGGTCCTTGGTGACGAAGGACACTTCCGCGTCGGGCTCGACGGCTTCGGGATTGTTGGGATCGTCGGACGCCGTCTTCGGGTCGGAGCCGACATCGGTCAGCAGGCGCTGGGCGTTGAACGGCGGGATCTTCGCCGACAGATCGCTCGTCGTCATCGACAGATTGCCGGCGATCCGCACGAACGGACGCACCCGCATCACGTCACGGTTGCCGACGCGGGCAACCGTCGAGACGCGCATCACGTTGCGCGAGGCGGTGGATTCGCTCGGCGGCGGCAGGCGATCGCTCTTGTGCAGCGTGGCGGCACGATCGGCGGCGCCGAATGCTCCGCGCAGCGCGCCTTCGACCCGCTCCGGCACCTTGGCGAAGGTCATCTCGCCGTCGAGCGAAGCGAAAACGGCGCCGCCGATCAGGGCTGCGCCGCAGAGTCCGGTCAAAATTGTCCCGCTGAACCATTGCACCGAGACGCGGCGGCGGTCGATCACCGCGGCTTCAGAACCATCGACGGACAGCGGCGGCTCGTGGCCGAGATCGATGATCCCGGTCTCACGCCCGTAAGTGCCGCGTGACGTCCTGTGGTTCAACCCAAGTCCCCCAACTCAACGACCCAAGATGCCCGGTTTCGAACCTGTCCCAGGCTGCCCTCTTGAACGGGGATCGCCGGAGCAGGCAAGCCGCACAACTGTCCGCGCCCAGAAAGCCCCTTGATGGGGCCGGCCGAAATTACGAACAGCTGGACGGGTAAAGCTCTCTCGATGTCTTTCGAATGCCGAAGGAAGGTCGCGTCATTTGCAACATCGCCTTCCTCTGACCCCATGAAAATCGCCGGCAGCCCCCACAGGCGTCCCCGCGATTCAAGCTTGTCTCTTATCAGAACGCCGCGGGATTGTGGCTCAAGTACGGCGCCAAATATGGAAAAAGTTTCCTAAATGCCGAGCCGTAAAGGCCCCCGTCAGATCACGGGCTGAGCT